>CANRAU010000011.1 GCA_947628665.1 uncultured Clostridia bacterium | reverse complement strand
AGACTTTCCAGAGGCCAGATAACCATCAATTATTATTAATTTCTTTTGTTCACCATCCATACGATTCTCCTCAACAATCCCCGATTTGTCTTAACACTTGGTTTCTTGACAAACTGGAATTTGACGGTTTTAACCAAAATCGAATAAATACCGCCGCTCCCGGGAGGGAACGCGGTATGATTTTAAAATTTCTCCCAATTCCCTTTTGTGTTTTCGGAGTATCTGAGCCACGGCTGGGGTGCATATTTATCCAATGGAGTGTAAAATAATTTCCCGCCAGCATAATTGCTGACGGGTGATGATGCAAAATTTCCGGTCACATTATTCAGTCTAAACTTATAATTCAACTAACTTTCCATTTGAAAAATAATATATATTCTCTTTTTTATATCCATACTTGGAATTTAGCTTGCTAATATGCGGCTCAAATGTAAAATAATCAATTGAGGACAACAATAAGTGATTGCCCTTTTCGATATAGACTCGTTCATCTTTACTTTTTACAATTGAATGCCCGAGGTTACCCATAAAATCAAGGTTAATAAAACCATCATCAATTATCAGACCATTGATATGTAGATAGAGTTCTTCAAAAGTAGTTCGAGGTGTTACAAAATCAATCATCTCTTGATGTAATCGTTCTTCCATAAGTAAGCCATTACGCCATTCATTGTTTTGAATTTTATCTATACGATCAACTACCTCACCATTTTCGATAATAATTGTGCGGGCATAATCTCCCCAAATATTATTGTTTTGGGGACTAAGGTCAATTGTAATAATATCATTATTGCGGATCACTCTATCAGAAGTAATGTATTCTCTCCCTGAAATGGATACTGTTGTTTCATCTCCTGAAAATATAAACGCGCCAACATCCCAATACCAAAACGAATCCGCACCTAATGATAGCATTTTTTCTTCGCACAGCCGCCTTACATCAAGTAACTTCATATTAGGTTTAATAATCGCTTTTATATATGAAATTGTTTCTTTTGCTATTCTTTGTAAGTCCTTATATTCCATGCGATTCAACTCCTGTAAATCCCGATTTGTCGAACAGTCACCCATTCGACACTAAACATTATACACCCGAATCGTGAAGAAATCTACCGCAAGTAGCGATTTTCTCGCTGAAAATACCACCTTCGACTGTACTGTCGCCTTTATGACTTCTTAAACACCTGCTGAAAAGGAAAAGCCGCCATCGGTTGACAGCGGCAATTCCCTATGTGGCGGGTATCAGTTGTAAATCAAGTCGTTGTAAACGACCTCTGCGGCTCGGTTGCGGATATTGTTCATAGCCTGCACCCACTTCATACCGTCCTCGGCTTTGAGCTTTTCCGTCACGCCCTCTTTTTCGGCAAGTTCCTTTACCAGCCGGAAAAGCATAGCCTCGGCTTCCTCGTTCAGATCGGCAAGGTATGCGTTCAGCCTGCCACTTGTCAGAAGCTCGGTATAAAGAGCTATCCTGTGTTCTCGGATATATCGCAGATGTCGCCGATCTCGCCTGCCGGCTCGGTCGGTGCTTCTGCCTTCGGCAGAGGTGTCCACCGGACACCCGCACCCCCATATCCCGATAGGGCGCTGTTCATCTTCTGGTAGCTTGAGGCACGGGAGATAGTAATCATTATGCAGTTTATACCAAAGACCGTTTTTCTCGTTGTAAATGTACTGTTCCATTATGTAATCCTCCAATATGATTGTTTCCCTACATTCCAATCATTCCGTCTGATTACAAAAACCGAAGGGAGAGGACTTTCTTACGAAGCCTCTCCCTTGTGCGATACCCTTTTAACTTTTCTAAAACAGACAGTAGGAATTATTTGATCGGCCGCAGGAGGAAGGTGTATGCGTATTCTCTGCCGCCGTGGAGAATGTACGGCTCGCGAACGTGCGCATCGCCCGGCATGTCGCCGCCGACGCCCAGCTGCGCCAGGTCGAAATTGAAGGTCGTGATGTCCCGATGCCGCAGCTCGTGGATATGCGTCGCCTTTTCCAGCTCGTTTTGGGTGTAGTGCCATGCCGAGAATTGCAGCGGCACGCCCGTCTGCGCCTCAAAGCGCACGCCGAAGCCGTCTTTATCGGTCAGCTCCACAAAGCGCACGTCGGTGCGGTTGCCGTTTTCCTGCGGACGCATATAGTGATGCTCTAGATCCGTGACCGTAGAACGGTGCAGGGTGATTTTGCCGCCCGTTTTGCGGTCACAATAGGTCTCCTGCGGGCCGCGCCCGTACCATTTGACCTGTTCCAAATCGCCCGAAAACGCCATTTGCGTGCCGAAGCGGGTAAGGGTGCGGCTCGGCGTGCCTTTTTGGGAAAGCGCGATCACGCCGTCGGGATATACCGTGACCGACGTGGTGACGCCGCGCATACCGCTGACCGTCCAGCTTGTATCCACCTGCACGCTGCCGTCCTCCAGCGCCTGTACGTTTTGGATCGTGCCTTTCGCCGAATCTGTGGCGCGCTGCCATGCGTAATACGGATGGAACGGGATCAAAAACGGGACAAAATTCGTGTTCGACAGGTCGTTGTCGGTCACCGCGCGGAAGTAGTTTGGGCGGATGGGGTCGCGCAGCATTTCCCGCTCGCCGTAGGTCAGCGAAACGATCTGCCCGCCCGCAATGCGCACGCCGAAATCCGCGCCGTGCAGTACGACGGTGTTCGTTTCTTCGCTCCATTCGATCGGTGCGCCCGTGTGGGACTGCGGCTGCGCCTTTGCCGCTTGCAGGACGAATTGGTCAAAGCCCTGCTCGAAGCCCTGCTCGCACCAGCGTTGCGCCTGCTTTTGCAGATAGGAGACGGTCAGAATACATTCCTTGCCCGCGGGGAATTTTTCTTTGGAATAGGGGATGACAAATTCCGCAGACGAGAGGGGAGCGGCGTTGACCTCAACCGTGCCGCGCTCGATCTCCTCGCCTTCAGCCTCCACGACCCAGTGGAATTCATATGCGGAAAGATCGGTAAACAAATGCTTGTTCTGCACGGTGAAGCGGCGGTTTTCGCGCCCCGTTTCCGTCACTTTGATCTCGGAATAGACCTTTTTGACCTCGTAATAGGAGGGGTGCGGCTTGCGGTCGGCGGCGACAATGCCGTTGGCGCAGAAATAGGTGTTGCTGCCCGTCATGGCCGTGGTGTTCGGCAGCTGCATCGGCCGCCTCGGCTCGGAACGCTCAAAGTCCGTCCCGTACAGCCAGTGGTCGCCCTCGGGCGTTTGCAGACGCAGCGACTGATCGACGAAATCCCAAATGTAACCGCCGCACATATGGTCATGCGCCTCAAAATCATCCATGTATTCCTGGAAATTGCCGAGGCTGTTTTCCATGGCGTGTGCATATTCGCAAAGCAGCACGGGCTTGGTGTAGGCTTCTTTCGGGATCGGCTTGGAGTCCGCCGCAAGCTGATTGGCAATGTTGTCATACAGCGTAATGGTGATCGGCTCTTTGTTGCAGAGCTTTTGCATGGTGTCGGCGAGCGGATACATTCTCGAAATGACGTCCGATTTGGTCAGATCGAAATCGCCCTCATAATGGAACGGGCGGGTGCTGTCGAGGGAGAGTGCGGCCTCTTTCATTTTGGTGAAATTGGTGCCGTCGCCCGCTTCGTTGCCGAGCGACCACATGAAAATACACGCATGGTTGCGGTCGCGAAGCACCATGCGCTCCATTTTATCGACGACCGCATTCGTCCAAACAGGATTGCTCCCGGGTACGCCCTTGCGGCGCACGCCGTGGCTTTCCATATCACACTCGTCCATGACGTAAAAGCCGTATTCGTCGCACAATTCATAAAGGAGCGGATCGTCGGGATAGTGCGAGGTACGAATGGAATTGATGTTTGCGCGCTTCATCAAATTCAAGTCCTCGGTATAGCGCGCCTTGGGAACAGCCCAGCCGTGGTCGGGGTCGAAGTCGTGACGGTTCACGCCGCGCAGCAGAAGCGGCTGCCCGTTGAACAGCAGACGATCCCCCTGAATTTCCACCTTTTTAAAGCCGAAACGAATGGCTTTGTAGGTCGATTTGCCGTCGACCTCCAGCCGCAGCAGCAGGGTATAGAGATAGGGCGTTTCCGCCGACCACTTGTGCGGCGACTTGATGTGCTTTTGCAGTTTTATGGTGGTACAGCTATCCGCCACCGTTTCAATCTCCGTTTCGCCCAAATCCGTTTTTTTGCCATGGGCGTCGAGCATTTCGGCAGTCACGCGGACGGATGCCGACTGCGCTGTATAATTGCGCACCGAAATTTGTACGCACGCGTCGCCGTCTTTATAGTCCGCGTCCAGATCCGTGGAGACAAAGAAGTCGCGCAGGCAGACTTTTTCTTCACAGAACAGATAGACCTCACGGTAAATGCCGCAAAGCCACCACATATCCTGATCTTCGATATAGGTCGCGTCGCTGTAGCGGTATACCTTGGCACAAACCAGATTTTCGCCCGCGTGTACAAAGCGCGTCACGTCGAATTCATGCGGCGTCATAGACCCTTGGGAATACCCGACGAACTCGCCGTTGACATATACCTCCAATGCGGATTTCACCGCGCCGAAGTGTAAAAAGACCTCTTTGTCCGCAAAGTGCGCCGGCAGAGTAAAGGTGCGGCGGTAATGGCCGATCTCCTGCATATCGTGGTCGATGGAGGGGATTTTGCTTTTGCTGCGCGAGATCGCGCGGGGGAAGGTGCTTGCGTAATAATAGGGTACGCTGCCCGTTTTTTCGGTCTGCCAAACGGAGGGGACGGTGATCGTGCGCCAACCCTCGTCGTTGAAATCCGTCCTGTAAAAGTCGGTCGGCTCGTCTTGCAGTCCTCTCTGCCAATGGAACTTCCACTCTCCGTTTAAGGTCAGCTTGCTGTCGGGCGTTTCCCGCTTGACGGCCTGCTTTTCGTCTGTGTACGAAAAGGCGATGACGTGTCCGTCCTCTTTGTTGCGTTTGATGACGGCGGGATTTTCCCAATCGAATCTGCTTTCGCCCATGGTGTTTCCTCCTTTGATTGTATTGCCTTAAACTTTTTCGGCGCAATACGCCGTATATTCGATAAATTGCTTTGCCGCGCGGGGGCTTCTGCCGCCGTGCCGCAGGGCGTATGCCTCGGCCTTCTGCAAAAGCAGATTTTCGGGCATTTCCACATGATATTGCTTTGCCAAATCGCAGACAATGCGGGAATACAGCGCTTTGTCGGGCTTGGAGAAAGTCACCTGAAGTCCGAACCGCGCCGAAAGGCTGGTCAGCTCTTCTATCGTATCCTGCAAGTGCAGATCGTCGCCCTCGCGGTCGGCCATACTCTCCTGCACCAAATGGCGGCGGTTGGAGGTCGCATAGATCGCGACATTGCGGCTTCTGCCCGAAACGCTGCCCTCCAAAATGGCCTTGAGCGCGCTGAAATCGCTGTCGCCGCGCACAAAGCTGAGATCGTCAATGAAAATAATGAATTTCAGCGGATTGGCGGCAAGCTCGTCCAATATGTCGGGCAGAAAGAACAGCTCGCTTTTTTTGACTTCGATCAGGCGCAGCCCTTTCGGATAGTATTCGTTGGCGATCGCCTTTACGGTGCTGCTCTTGCCCGAACCCGCGTCGCCGTAGAGCAGCACGTTGTTGCAGGGATTGCCCATGAGCAGCGCTTCGGTGTTTGCGATCACGCGGCTGCGTTCAAGCGCATACCCCGAAAAATCCGAAAGCCGCTGCCCGTCGGGATGCTTGACGGGCGTGATCTTCCCGTCCTTCAGCGCGAACATAGGATAGCTTGCGAACATGCCGTAGCCCGTTTCATGGATATGCTCCAAACGATCCCCATAGATTGCCGCCAAATCGCGGGCGGTGCATTGCCACGCGGGCAGGGGTAGGGTACTCCCCGTGAAACGCCGTACGTCGTCTGGCGTTATGTCACAAAGCATTTGCAGCGTGTGCAGCTCCTCCGGCAGCGCGTCGCGAAAACACGCGGTCAGCGTGTCCGAACCCGCGCGGCGTATGTAGGCGTTTTCATCCGCCAGTACCAAATTGCAGATGTATTCGCTCAAATCGTCGGTCGATTGAAACAGCGCGCAAATAAATTCCGCCGCTTTTTCGGCGCGCACGTTCGCGCCTTCCTTTCCCGCGTCGCAGAGCGCCAGAAACGCGCGGACAACGGGATCGTCCGTTACGGCGCGAAACAAAACCAGCGTCCGAAGCCGCGCGGCGACCCTCTGAAAATCCTCCATAGGTTCATCTCCGAAAAATGTATTCCTGTTTTCCCGAATCTTTTCAGAAAAATGCTTGACAGATTGTGTTGACAGGTATATAATACTAAACTGCTATTAAAATGGTGATATGTGTGCTTGCCCATTTTTAAACATAAGTAGTTTAGCACAGTTTATAATGAAAAGCAAGCCCGATCATCGCGATTTCTGATCGTATCTCCAAGGTCTGAGACAGACGGAAACCAAACTATGAACGGAGAGTGAATAAGCCCCATGGTGAATGTCAAACCTGTCAAACTCGGCAACAACACCCGTATGAGCTTTTCCAAGATCAATGAGGTCATGCAGATGCCCAACCTCATTGAGATCCAGAAAAACTCGTACCAATGGTTCTTGGACGAGGGCCTCAAGGAAGTCTTCCGTGACGTCGCCGATATCACGGATTATTCCGGAAATCTGGTGTTAAGCTTTGTCGGGTACAGAATGGACGACACCCCCAAATACACGGTAAAGGAATGCAAAGAGCGTGACACGACCTATGCCGCGCCCCTTCGCGTTACCGCGCGCCTTTTAAACAAGGAAACGGGTGAGATCAAGGAAAACGAAGTCTATATGGGCGATTTTCCTCTCATGACCGACAGCGGTACCTTTGTCATCAACGGCGCGGAGCGCGTCATCATTTCCCAGCTGGTGCGTTCGCCGAGCGTCTATTACGGCATGACGCACGACAAAACGGGTAAGGAGCTGTATTCGACTACGGTTATCCCGAACCGCGGCGCATGGCTGGAATATGAGACCGATCAAAACGATCTGTTCTATGTCCGTATCGACAAAAACCGCAAGATCTATATCACGACCTTTATTCGCGCTTTGGGCTTGAGCACGAATCAGGAGATTTTGGACTTTTTCGGCTATGACGAGCGCATTAAGGCCACGCTTGAAAAGGATACGACCATCAATACCGAGCAGGCGTTGATCGAAGTGTATAAGAGATTGCGTCCCGGCGAGCCGCCGACTCTCGAGACGGCGCAGACGCATTTGGACGGCCTGTTCTTTGACCCGCACCGTTACGATCTTTCGCGTGTCGGCCGCTATAAATACAATAAGAAGCTCTGCATTTCCGCGCGTATTACGGGCTTCCGCGCCAAAGAGCCGATCATCAGCCGCCTGACGGGGGAGATCCTCGCCGACGAGGGTGAGCGGATCACCGCGGAAATGGCTTACCGCATCGAGCAGGAGGGCGTAAACGTCGCCATCATTGAAAATGAGGGCGACGAGGTCAAGGTGTTCTCCAACGGCATGGTGGATATCGGCGAATACGTCCCCATGTTCACCGAGGAAGAGCTGGAGGACATCGGCATCAACGAAAAGGTGCGTTTCGACGTGCTGCGCGAGGTGCTGGAGAAATGCGGTGACGATAAGGATGCGCTTTATGAGGAGCTTGCCGCAAGATGCGACGATCTCATTCCGAAGCACATAATCATCGACGATATTTTCGCTTCGATCAATTATCTCAACTGCATCGCGCACGGCGTCGGCACGACCGACGACATCGATCACCTCGGCAACAGACGTATCCGTTCCGTCGGCGAGCTGCTGCAGAATCAGTTCCGCATCGGCTTCTCCCGCATGGAGCGCGTGGTCAAGGAGCGCATGACCCTGCAAGCGCAGGAACCCGATAAGGTCACGCCTGCGGCGCTCATCAACATTCGTCCCGTTATGGCGGCGATCAAGGAATTTTTCGGTTCTTCGCCGCTGTCCCAGTTCATGGATCAGACGAACCCCCTTGCGGAGCTTACGCATAAACGCCGTCTTTCGGCGTTAGGCCCCGGCGGTCTTTCGCGTGACCGCGCCGGATTCGAGGTGCGTGACGTACACTACAGCCACTACGGCCGTATGTGTCCCATTGAGACGCCCGAAGGCCCGAACATCGGCTTGATCTCCTATCTTGCCACGTTCGCCAAAATCAACAAATACGGCTTCATCGAAGCGCCCTTCCGCCGCATTGACAAGGAGACGGGCGTGGTGCTGGATGAAGTGACCTATATGACCGCCGATGTGGAGGACAATTACAAGGTCGCGCAGGCCAACGAGCCGCTCGACGAAAGCGGCAAGTTCCTCCGCAAAAAGGTCAATGTCCGTTATCGCGACGAATTCATGGAAGTGGAAGCCGGCGAAGCGGATTATATGGACGTGTCCCCGCGCATGATGGTTTCCGTCGCGACCGCGATGATCCCGTTCCTGGAGAACGACGACGCGAACCGCGCGTTGATGGGCTCGAACATGCAGCGGCAGGCCGTACCCCTGCTCAAGACCGAATCGCCGATCGTCGGCACGGGCATGGAGTACAAAGCGGCTGTCGACTCCGGCACGGTGGTACTCGCAAAGCGCGGCGGCACGGTGACCAAGGTCAGCGCCGACACAGTGGAGATCACGTGCAAGGACGGCACGGTCGATCACTATGATCTGATTAAGTTTATGCGCTCGAACCAGGGTACATGTATCAATCAGCGTCCTCTGGTCAGCGAAGGGCAGAAGGTCGAAGCGCGGGAAGTCATTGCCGACGGTCCGGCCACGTCGAACGGCGAAATTTCGCTCGGTAAGAACGCGCTCATCGGCTTTATGACCTGGGAAGGCTACAACTACGAGGACGCGGTGCTCATCAACGAAAAGCTGGTGCGCAACGACGTGTACACCTCGGTGCATATCGAGGAATACGAGCTGGAATCCCGCGATACCAAGTTAGGCCCCGAGGAGATCACCCGCGACATTCCGAACGTCGGCGAGGACGCGCTTGCCAATTTGGATGAAAACGGCATTATCCGCATCGGCGCGGAAGTGCATTCGGGCGATATTTTGGTCGGCAAGGTCACGCCGAAGGGCGAAACGGAGCTGACGGCGGAAGAACGCCTGCTGCGCGCCATCTTCGGCGAAAAAGCACGCGAGGTGCGCGACACCTCCCTGCGCGTGCCACACGGGGAATACGGCATCGTCGTGGACGTCGAGACCTTTACCCGCGAAAACAGCGACGAATTAAGCCCCGGCGTCAACAAGGTGGTTCGTTGCTATATCGCGCAGAAGCGCAAAATCTCCGTCGGCGATAAAATGGCGGGTCGTCACGGCAACAAGGGCGTTGTTTCCCGCATTTTGCCGCAGGAGGATATGCCGTTCTTGGACGACGGCACGCCGCTGGACATCGTGCTCAACCCCTTGGGCGTTCCGTCCCGTATGAATATCGGGCAGGTTTTGGAGGTCCACCTCGGCTTTGCTTACCGAAAGCTCGGGCAGAAGATCGCTACCCCCGTCTTTGACGGCGCGCACGAAGCGGACATCCGCGAGGCGCTCAGGGAAGCGGGGTACAACGAGGACGGGAAATCCATCCTGACCGACGGCAGAACGGGTCTAAAATTCGACAATCCCGTTACGGTCGGCGTCATGTACTTCTTGAAGCTGCACCATTTGGTCGATGATAAGATTCACGCGAGAAGCACAGGCCCGTACTCCCTCGTCACGCAGCAGCCGTTGGGCGGTAAAGCGCAGTTCGGCGGCCAGCGTTTCGGCGAAATGGAAGTTTGGGCGTTGGAAGCATACGGCGCGGCTTACACCCTGCAGGAGATTTTGACCATCAAGTCCGACGACGTGGTCGGGCGTGTCAAGACTTACGAATCCATCGTTAAGGGTCTGAACGTGCCGAAGCCCGGTATCCCCGAGTCCTTCAAGGTGCTGATCAAAGAGCTTCAGTCTCTGGCGCTCGACGTCAAGGTACTGGATAAGAACAACGAAGAGATCGATCTTCGCCAGACCTTTGAGGATGAGATCAACGACGTCGGGACGGTCATCAGCGATGAGGATATGCCCAACGATGTGGTCAACGACATCACGCTGGACGACGGCTATGTGACCGATGAGGACGCCGAAAGCGAGCTGGGCGAGGACGCCTATAACGAATATGTAGACGGCAGCGTGGAATCCGAGTTCAACGGTGACGAACTGATCGACGATACGTTTTAA
This sequence comes from uncultured Clostridia bacterium, assembly GCA_947628665.1. Lineage (GTDB taxonomy): Bacteria > Bacillota > Clostridia > Oscillospirales > Acutalibacteraceae > Fimenecus. The sequence continues at coordinate 53,980 of CANRAU010000011.1, read as the reverse complement.
CGTTCCGTTTCACCGACAGTCGATCAGCTCTTATCAGGAAGAAGGTATTTGACAGATGGAAAATATATCCTTTGAATCAATTAAAATCGGTCTTGCGTCCCCCGAACAGATCCGCGAATGGTCTTACGGTGAGGTCAAGAAGCCGGAAACCATAAACTACCGTACCTTAAAGCCCGAACGCGACGGTCTGTACTGCGAACGCATTTTCGGGCCGCAGAAGGACTGGGAATGCCACTGCGGCAAATACAAGCGCATCCGCTACAAGGGCAAGGTGTGCGAACGCTGCGGCGTTGAGATCACCAAGTCCAAGGTGCGCCGCGAGCGCATGGGGCATATTGAATTGGTCGCCCCCGTATCGCACATTTGGTATTTCAAGGGCATTCCGTCGAGAATGGGCTTGATTTTGGACATTTCCCCGCGCGATTTGGAAAAAGTCCTGTATTTCGCGAAATATATCGTGACTGATCCGGGCGATACGGAACTGACCAAAATGCAGATCCTCTCCGAAAAAGAGTATCTCGATATGCGCGAGAAGTACGAGGACGATTTCCGTGCGGGCATGGGCGCGGAGGCCATCAAAGAGCTGCTGTGCGAGATCGATATTGACGCGCTCTGCGCGCAGCTTCGCGAAGACCTTGCGGACGCGACGGGGCAGAAAAAGACCCGTATTCTCAAGCGCCTTGAGGTCGCCGAGGCTTTCAAACAGTCCGGCAACCGTCCCGAGTGGATGATCATGGATGTTCTGCCGGTCATTCCGCCCGACATCCGCCCCATGGTGCAGCTTGACGGCGGCCGCTTTGCGACTTCCGACCTCAACGACCTGTACAGACGCGTGATCAACCGCAACAACCGTCTGAAACGGCTTTTGGAATTGAACGCGCCCGAGATCATCATCCGCAACGAAAAGAGAATGCTGCAGGAGGCCGTTGACGCGCTCATCGACAACGGCAGACGCGGCAGACCCGTTACAGGCCCCAACAACCGCGCGCTGAAATCACTTTCCGATATGCTCAAAGGTAAGCAGGGGCGTTTCCGTCAGAACCTTTTGGGCAAGCGTGTAGACTACTCCGGCCGTTCGGTTATCGTCGTCGGTCCGGAACTGAAAATTTACCAGTGCGGTCTGCCCAAGGAAATGGCGCTTGAGCTGTTTAAGCCCTTCGTTATGAAGCGTTTGGTCGAAACGGGCGTCGCGGGCAACATCAAATCCGCTCGGAAAATGGTCGAGCGTTCGCGTACCGAGGTTTGGGACGCGCTGGAGGTCGTGATCAAAGACCATCCCGTCATGCTCAACCGCGCGCCGACCCTGCACAGACTTGGTATTCAGGCGTTTGAGCCTGTTCTGGTCGAGGGCAGAGCCATTAAGCTGCACCCGCTGTGCTGTACCGCGTTCAACGCCGACTTCGACGGCGACCAGATGGCGGTACACGTTCCGCTTTCGGCGGAAGCGCAGGCGGAGGCGAGACTGCTTATGCTCGCCGCCAACAACCTGTTGAAGCCCTCCGACGGCAAGCCCGTCACCGTGCCGACGCAGGATATGATCCTCGGCTCGTATTATCTGACCATGGATAAGGACAGCGACCCGGGCAACGGCAAGTCGTTCACCGGCTATGACGAGGCCGTTATGGCTTACGACGAGGGCTGCATCGGCCTGCATTCCAAAATCAAGGTGCGTATGCAAAAGGAAATCGACGGCGAAATGCGCTCCGCTTTGATCGAGACGACCCTCGGCAAGATTATTTTCAACGATCCCATTCCGCAGGATCTCGGCTTTGTGGACAGAAGCGATCCCGCCAACGCGTTCCGGCTGGAGGTCGATTTCTTAGTCAACAAAAAGACGCTCGGCATGATCATCGACAAGTGCATTAAGGTACACGGCGTATCTGTCGCCGCCGAAATGCTGGATAAAATCAAGGCGCAGGGCTATAAATATTCCACAAAGAGCGGTATCACCGTCGCCGTTTGCGACGCGACCATCCCGCCGCAGAAGCAGGATCTGCTCCGGCAGGCGGAGGAACGCGTTGACGCCATCACCGCAAACTATAAAATGGGCTTGATGAGCAACAACGAGCGCTCCAAATCCGTTATCAAGGTTTGGGAAGAATGCACCAACAAGGTCGCAAAGGGCTTGAAAGACAACCTCGGCAAAGACAATCCCATCTATATGATGGTGGATTCCGGCGCGCGTGGTTCCGAAAGCCAGCTGCGTCAGCTTGCGGGTATGCGCGGCCTGATCGCGAATACGGCAGGTAAGACCATCGAAGTCCCGATCCGTGCAAATTACCGCGAGGGCTTGAATGTTCTCGAATACTTCATTTCTTCGCGCGGCGCGCGCAAGGGCTTGGCCGATACCGCGCTTCGTACCGCCGACTCCGGCTACCTGACCAGACGTTTGGTAGACGTTTCGCAGGACGTGATCATCCGCGAGGAAGATTGCGGCTGCCACGACGGCATCGAGGTCTATGACCTGACCGACGGCAAGGAAATGATCGAACCGCTCAAGGAGCGTCTGACCGGACGGTATCTCTTGGATGATTTCGTTGACGAGAACACGGGCGAGCTCATCCAGTCCAAGGACGACATGATGACGGAGGAGGACGCCGAGCGCATTTCTGCGATCGTCAATGCGCGTGAGAATCCCGAGGATCGCCGCATCAAGATCCGTTCGTTGCTGACCTGCGAATCCGAACACGGCGTTTGCATCAAGTGCTACGGCTCGAACCTGGCGACGGGAGAGCCCGTTACCGTGGGCGAGGCTGTCGGCATCATCGCCGCGCAGTCCATCGGCGAACCCGGTACACAGCTGACCATGCGTACCTTCCATACAGGCGGTATCGCATCCAGCCAGGACATCACACAGGGTCTTCCCCGTGTCGAGGAACTGTTCGAGGCGAGACGCCCGAAGACACTGGCCATTCTCTCCGAGATCGACGGCCGCCTTTCCTTCCGCGAGATCAAGAAGAACGAGCATATCGTCATCACCAACGACGAGACCGCCGAGGAAAAGAGCTATCTGATCCCGTATGGCTTCCGCAAGCGTTTCAATTCCGAGACCGACGCAGACGGCAACCCCATCTATGTCAAGAAGGGGACGCCGCTGACCGAGGGTTCGCCCAATCCGCACGATATTTTGGCGATCAACGGCGTCAACGCGGTGCATGACTACTTGATCAAGGAAGTGCAACGCACCTACCGTATGCAGGGTGTTGACATCAACGATAAGCATATCGAGGTCATCGTTCGGCAGATGATGCGCAAGCTGCGCATTGATGAGTCCGGAAGCACGGGACTTCTGCCCGGTGCGACGGTAGAAAAGAACGAGTTTATCCGCGCCAATCGTGAAGCCCAGCAGGCGGCCGAGGAAGCGGGCAGCGAGTTTGTCCCCGCGACCTGCTCGCCGGTTCTGCTCGGTATTACCAAAGCGTCTCTGGCGACCGATTCGTTCCTGTCCGCAGCATCCTTCCAGGAGACGACGCGCGTGTTGACCGATGCTGCGATCAAGGGCAAGACCGACTCGCTCATGGGGCTTAAAGAGAACGTCATTATCGGTAAGCTCCTGCCGTCCGGCACGGGCATGAAATGCTACAGCGACGTCGAATTGGAATCCCATATCGAGCCGTCTGAAGAAACCGGCATCATCGCATAAGGAATTTTTCCCGAAATACTTGACAAGCTAAGGTTTTAGGTGCTAAAATCTTAGCTTGTGCGAGCCAAACAAGCATTTTTTGGAAAGGAAATGCTTGCTTGGCTGGCACATTATGCCAAGATCATAAAAAAGGAGGAGAACGATTTGCCAACCTTTAATCAGCTTGTTCGCAACGGCAGACAGACGCTTGAAAAGAAATCGAAAGCTCCGGCTCTCGGCAAGGGTCTCAACTCGAAGAGGAATGTCATGACCGACAATGCCTCCCCGCAGAAGAGAGGCGTGTGCACCGTCGTTAAGACCGACACACCCAAAAAGCCGAACTCCGCGCTTCGTAAGCTTGCAAGAGTGCGTCTCACGAACGGGATCGAAGTGTCCGCTTATATTCCCGGCGTGGGTCACAATCTGCAGGAACACAGCGTTGTGCTGATCCGCGGCGGCCGTGTGAAGGACCTTCCCGGTGTGCGTTACCACATCATTCGCGGTACGCTGGACACCCAGGGCGTCAACGGCAGAATGCAGGCGCGTTCCAAGTACGGCGCCAAAAGACCGAAAACCGCAAAGAAATAAGCCGGTTTTGTCTTTGTAAACCAGACAGAATCTACTTGCTTAGGGTTTCCCGATGCAGGGTTATAATATATTGTTATGGCCTTTTGCAGGGGCACCACGGGGTTTTGTCACCGAGTACCTATGATATCATCCTTATGAAGGAGGGAAGCGACGTGCCAAGAAGAGGCCAGATTGCAAAACGTGACGTTTTGCCCGATCCGCTTTACAATTCCAAGCTTGTCACCAGACTTATCAACAGCGTCATGCTGGACGGGAAAAAGGGCGTTGCCCAGAAAATCGTCTATGACGCCTTCAGCATCATCGCTGAGCAAACGGGGAAAGACCCGTTGGAGGTTTTTGAGAACGCCATGGAAAATGTCATGCCCGTTCTCGAGGTCAAAGCCCGCCGTGTCGGCGGCGCGACCTATCAAGTTCCGATCGAAGTGCGTCCCGAGAGAAGAGAGACCTTGGGGTTGCGCTGGATCACTCTGTATGCCCGTCAGCGCTCCGAGCGCACCATGAAGGAGCGTTTGGCGCATGAAATTATGGATGCCGTGAACCAGACCGGTTCTGCATTCAAGAAGCGTGAGGACACGCACAAAATGGCCGAAGCAAACAAGGCCTTTGCGCATTTCAGATGGTAATTTCTGCCGAACAGTACGGCAATGGAGGATGTTATGCCTAGAAAGGTATCTCTTGAAAAAACAAGAAATATTGGTATCATGGCGCACATCGACGCCGGTAAAACAACCACGACCGAGCGTATTTTGTTTTACACGGGTGTAAACCATAAAATTGGTGAAACACACGACGGCGACGCGACCATGGACTGGATGGCACAGGAACAGGAGAGAGGAATTACCATTACCTCCGCAGCAACCACTTGTTTCTGGAAAGATCATCGAATCAACATTATCGACACACCCGGCCACGTGGATTTTACGGTCGAGGTGCAGCGTTCTTTGCGCGTTTTGGACGGTTCTGTGACCGTCCTGTGCGCAAAGGGCGGCGTCGAGCCGCAGTCTGAGACCGTTTGGCGTCAGGCTGACGAATATCATGTTCCGCGCATGATTTATGTCAACAAAATGGACATTATGGGCGCGGATTTCTATCGCGTTCTCGACATGGTCGACGAGCGTTTTCACTGCAACCCCGTTCCGATCCAGCTGCCTATCGGCTGTGAGGATACGTTCAAGGGCATCGTTGACCTGGTCGAAATGGATGCGGAGATTTATTATGACGACCTGGGTAAGGATGTACGCCGCGAGCCGATCCCCGAAGACATGATGGAATTGGCGCAGAAGTACCGCACACAGCTTATCGAGCACGTTGCCGAGCAGGACGACGAGCTTATGGAGAAGTACTTTAACGGCGAGGAACTGACGGTCGAGGAGATCAAACGCACCATCCGCAAGTCCACCATTGACAATACCATGGTGCCGATCACCTGCGGAACGTCTTACCGCAACAAGGGCGTACAGCCGCTTTTGGACGCAATCGTGGACTATATGCCCGCGCCGACCGATGTTCCGGCGATTCAGGGCATCAATCCCGATACCGACGAACCCGAGGAGCGTCATTCTTCCGATGACGAGCCGTTCTCGGCTTTGGCGTTCAAGATCGCGACCGACCCCTATGTCGGCAAGATCTGCTATTTCCGCGTGTATTCGGGTACGGTCGAAGCTGGCGCGGGCGTTTATAACACCGTGAAGGACAATCGCGAGAGAATGGGGCGCATTTTGCAAATGCACGCCAATCACCGCGAGGACTTGGACATTTGCTATGCAGGCGACATCGCTGCGGCCGTGGGGCTTAAAAACACCACGACGGGCGACACGCTCTGCGACGAAAAGCACCCGATCATTTTGGAATCCATGAACTTCCCCGACCCGGTTATCCGTGTGGCAATTGAGCCCAAAACCAAGGCCGGTCAGGAAAAAATGGGTATCGGTCTGCAAAAGCTCGCCGAAGAAGACCCGACCTTTAAGTGCTATACCGACGAAGAGACCGGCCAAACCATTATCGCAGGTATGGGCGAGCTGCACCTGGAGATCATCGTAGACAGACTGCTGCGTGAATTCAAGGTCGAAGCGAACGTCGGTAAACCCCAGGTCGCCTACCGTGAGACTATCCGCAAGACGGCGTCCTCCGATACGAAGTACGCCCGTCAGTCCGGCGGTAAAGGTCAGTACGGCCATGTTAAGATCAACATCGAGCCGTGTCCCGAGCAGGATTACGAGTTCGTCAACAACATTGTCGGCGGCGCGATCCCGAAGGAATATATCGCTCCTGTTGACGCAGGTATTCAGGGCGCAATGCAGTCCGGCGTACTTGCGGGGTATTCCATGGTCAACGTAAGAGTCACGCTGTACGACGGTTCTTATCATGAAGTCGACTCTTCCGAAATGGCATTTAAGATCGCCGGTTCAATGGCGTTCAAGGATGCCGCGAAAAAGGCCGATCCGGTTCTTTTAGAGCCGATCATGAAGGTAGCCGTCATCGTCCCCGAGGAATATATGGGCGACGTGATCGGCGATCTGAATGCGCGCCGCGGCGAGATCTCGGGCTTTGAGGACAGATCGGGCGTGAAGCAGATCAATGCGCACGTACCGCTGTCGGAGATGTTCGGCTATGCGACCGATCTGCGCTCCAAGAGCCAGGGACGCGGGCAGTACGTCATGGAACCCGATGGATATAAAGAGGTTCCGAAGTCCATTGCGGAAAAAATCATCGCTGACCGCACAAAGAAGGACTAATTTTATAAAAGGGCTTGAAATTTTACCGTTTTATTGGTAAAATACAAGCACATAGTATACCAAAGATCATTTGCGCTTATAAAAGGAGGAAATTCCAATGGCAAAGGAAAAATTTAACCGCAGCAAACCCCATGTCAACATTGGTACGATTGGCCACGTTGACCACGGCAAGACCACTTTGACCGCAGCGATCACCAAGACGCTTGCGATGAAGGGTTATGCGAAGTTTGAAGCCTATGATATGATCGATAAGGCGCCCGAAGAGAGAGAGCGCGGCATCACGATCAACACGGCGCACGTTGAGTATGAGACGGACGCTCGTCACTATGCACACGTTGACTGCCCCGGCCACGCTGACTATATCAAAAACATGATCACCGGCGCGGCGCAGATGGACGGCGCGATCCTTGTTATCGCGGCGACCGACGGCCCGATGGCGCAGACCAAGGAGCACTTGCTTCTTGCCCGTCAGGTTGGTGTTCCCTATATCATCGTGTTCCTGAACAAAGCGGATCAGGTCGACGACCCCGAACTGCTTGAGCTTGTTGAAATGGAAGTTCGCGAGACGCTGAACGAGTACGGCTTCCCGGGCGACGACACCCCGATCATCGTCGGCTCTGCGCTTCAAGCGCTTGAGTATGACGGCGGCGACATGGACGCAGAAGTCCTCAAACCCATTTGGGAACTGATGGATGCTGTTGACAGCTATATCCCCACGCCTGATCGTAAAGCGGATCAGCCTTTCCTGATGCCCATCGAGGACGTTATGACCATTTCCGGCCGCGGCACCGTTGTTACGGGTCGTGTGGAACGCGGTCAGCTCAAAACCGGTGAAGAAGTTGAAATCGTTGGCTTGACCGACGAAAAGAGAAAGACCGTTGTTACCGGTATTGAAATGTTCAGAAAGACCTTGGATTATGCTGAGGCGGGCGACAACATCGGCGCACTGCTTCGCGGCGTGCAGAGAACCGAAGTCGAGCGCGGCCAGGTTCTTTCCAAGCCCGGCACCATTCATCCCTACACCAAGTTCAAGGGCCAGGTTTACGTCCTGAATAAGGATGAAGGCGGCCGTCACACCCCGTTCTTCAACAACTATCGTCCGCAGTTCTATTTCAGAACGACCGACGTTACCGGCATCATCACCCTTCCCGAAGGCGTTGAGATGTGCATGCCCGGCGACAACGTCGAAATGAGCGTTGAACTGATTACCCCCATCGCGATTGAAGAAGGCTTGCGCTTCGCTATCCGTGAAGGCGGTCGTACAGTCGGTTCGGGTGTTGTTGTTGCGGTTTCCGACTAAACTGCCGACACACCGAAAATAATTGCAAACGCATCCGCCCCGCATGGTATGAAAGTACCATACGGGGCGGTTTTTATCGTTGTTTTTTTCTTTCCTTTTTTTCGCACCGATTCCGACCGCCTCTTTTTCTTTGATTTTTGCGCCGCCTGCTGAATAGAAATGGAATGGGAGAGCGATTTTGTGAGTAGAAGGGGAGAAAGCCCGTGCGAAAAATATTGCGAAAGAGCATACCGAAATCCCTGCAAAAACGCATACCGACGCCAAAGCGAAAACCCTTTTGGGTGACCGCCATTATACTTGTATGTCTGCTTGCGGCATTGCTGATTTTTTGTACCTGTATCCGCTTTGATATTACGCTGGAAACCGACGGAAACGGCAGTTTATATACCGAAACCGTGCGCGTGCGGCCGTTTTCCGAAGTCTGTGTGCGGATTGAGCCGTCGGAAGCAAACGGCGGCTATCGGTTGTATGCCGTCACCGTCAACGGCAAGGACAGAACCGATGACGTGCATTTCGGCATGCTGCGTTTTCGCTGTATTTGGGGAGACAAAACCGTGCGCGCGGCTTTTTGTGCGGAAAATGCGACGGTCTCTTCGGATTACGCCGCCGTGTTCGTTTGACGAGCAACCCTTTGCATGTCTCGCCCTCGTATCTTTACTTTTATAACAAAAGACCGACTGTCGTTTTGCCGACAGCCGGTTTTTCGGATTTACATCAGATTTTTTTGCAAGAACCGCAGCAGGGCGTCTTTTTCGTTGGGACAGCGTCCGTCGATCACGGCGTCCAAAAGCCCTTCCAAGCCCGCGCGCACCGTCTGCCCGTAAGGAACGCCTGCGGCCTGCAGATCATTTCCGTTTATGGCGAGCATCGAAATGCTGTAGCATTCGCCGTTTTGGAGGATCTCCTCCAAAAGAGCCTCCATGCGTTCGAGCCTTTCGTCGAGGGCGTGAGGGTCGGCCTTGGCACGCGTGTCCGCCCGTTTGATTTTGACAAGCGCACGGTAATGCGCCACGCCGATTTGCGCAAGCAATCGCTTGGCCTCCGCTTTACTGCGGGGGGCTTTTGTATCGTGTATGCGCACGAGCGTTGTGACCTCTTCCACGGTTTTGTGGTCATACCGCAGCCGCTTGAGAACAGCTTCGGCGATCCCCACGCTCACAGCCCCATGGCCTTTGAAGTGATCTCTGCCGTTTTCGTCCGTCCTGCGGCAAATGGGCTTGCCGAAATCGTGGAAGAACATACACAACCGCAAAATTTCCGTAGGTTCGATATGGTCGAGCGCGCAGAGCGTGTGTCCGAGTACGTCATAGCAGTGGTACGGCGTGTTTTGCGCGCAGCCGACAAGCGCGGAAAGCTCGGGGATGAACACCTCCACGACCGAACGGTACTTTTCCAGCACCTTTGATGCGTGTTTCCCGCACAGCAACTTTGTGAATTCCGCGCGGATGCGTTCGGCGGAAATGCTTTGCAAACGAAAGCGATTGAACAGCAGACTGTCGGACGTTGCATCCTCGATTTGGAATCCCAAAGTGGAGGCAAAGCGAATGCACCGCAGGATTCGCAGTGCATCCTCCGAAAATCGCTTGTCCGCGTTCCCGACCGTGCGCAACACACCGTCGCGCAGATCATTTAATCCCTCGAACAGGTCAAGGACGCCCGTTTCCTCGCTCCAGCAAAGCGTGTTGACGGTAAAATCCCGCCGTGCCAAGTCCTCGCGCAGTTCCGTGGAAAACGTGACCTGCTCGGGGCGGCGCATATCCGCATACGCACCGTCTATGCGGTATGTGGTGATCTCCAGCGGCAAACCCTCGGCCAGTACCGTGACCGTGCCGTGCCGTAAGCCTGTTTCCACCACGCGGAAATCCGCAAAAACGCGTTCCGTTTCCTCAGGGCGCGCCGAAGTGGTCAGATCCCAGTCCTCGGGGGACAGCCCCAGCAGACTGTCTCGCACACAGCCGCCCACGGCATACGCCGAAAAGCCGTTTTGATGCAATAATCGCAGCGCATCGCAAACAGGCTTCGGTGCGTGTATTTCCGTCATACCGACCGTCCTTTCCGTAGTTTTCCCGGGAAATCCATCGTCCTTCGGCACATCCCGCGTAAGGTTTGATATATAATCATTGTACCACAAATTCCCCTCGATTGACAACTGCGGCCTTTTCGGGTTTCTGTTTTTGTGCGTTTAGCCCTTGTTCTATATCGCCATTGACAGTTTTTTGTCAAAGTGCTACAATGGAAAAAACAAAATTTTTGGATAGGGGGCATGACGGCATGGCGCAGAACGGGACGTCCGGCAACGTCAGCTTCGGCGAAAGGGTCAAACGTGCCATCGGTGTGCAGGGTAGTTTTCAAACAGCGATTTTGCCGATGATGCGTTACAGCTACGCCAATATTTTCTTAGGCGGCGCAGGCTACATTATCAGTATGTATTTCACGGTCTTTTTGACGGACGTGGTCAACCTGTCGCTCGGTCAGGCGGGCGTCGTCGTTATGATCGCCACCATTTGGGACGCCGTGACCGACCCCGTCATGGGCATCATCACCGACCGTACCCGCTCCAAATACGGCAAGCACAGGCGGTATCTTTTGTGGGGGATACCCGTGCTGTTTTTGTCGTATTCGCTGTTGTGGAACGCTTACGGCATGAACGGCAAAGAGCATTCCACTGCCGCCATGACCTATTTTATTCTGGTCTATATGCTGTATAAAACGGCGTATACGATCATCAGCGTCCCGCATACGGCCATGCTTCCCGAGCTTGCCCCCGAATATAACCTGCGCACGCAGTACAATTCCATGGGGTATCTGTTCAATTCCGCAGGCATGGTACCCGCTTTCGGGATCGCCGTGGTGGTTTTGGCTCTTTTCGGTTCAGGCGACGATCTGACTTCCGCTTCCAAAGCGCCGTTTTTGACCATCGGTATTGTGCTTTCGGTGTTTTTCTCCATTGCGGTATACTGCACCTTCAAAACCACACACGAGCCAAGCTCTCTTGATCAAAAGTTTCCGCCGCTCGACGTGAAATACGTTCTGCGGGAATATGTTTTGGTATTCAAAAACCGTTCATTCCGCCAGTATTTCTTTATGAGTCTGGCCTATCAGTTTTCCACGGGCTTTTACCTGAATTCCAAAGTGTATTATATCAAATACCTTGCCAATCAGTACAGCAAATACGCGATATATAACGCGATTGCGGGCGTTGCCGAGGCGGGCGCGTTCCCGCTCAATTATGCGCTGACCATGAAGTACGGCAAAAAGAAGTGCGGCAACATCGTCACGCCTTTGATGGTCGCGGGGCTTGCCATCGGCCTGTTTATGCAGGCGGGCGGCGGGAAGTTATCCATTGTTTGGGTGTTGCTTATGGTGCTGAGCATGATTCTGTATCCGTTCGGGATGTCGGGACTTGGTTTTGTTTCCACCAACATTTTCCCCGATTTGACCGATGTGGACGAACTCATCACGGGGCGGCGGCGCGAAGGCGTGATCTCGACCTTCAGTACGCTCATTAAAAAGAGCATTAGCGGCGTGATGGCGGCCATGGTGGGCTTTACCCTGCAGGGCTTCGGCCTTGTCACGGGCGATACCGTCTCGAATTATGAAAAAACCACGGGCTCGCTGTTCGTGCAATCCGATTCCGCCATACTCGGCGTGCGCATCTGCGTGGCGGTGATCCCGATTGTTGCCGCACTCATCTCTCTGTTTTTGTTGAAGCGTTTCCAAATGACAAAGGACGATCACACGATGATCCGCGCGGCAATCGCCACAAAGCATAAATATGGCGGTGTAAAGCTGACCGATGAACAGATCCGCCGCTGTGAGCTGATTTCCGGGCAAAAGCTTGAAAATACGTGGCTCGGGCAGGGGAATACAGACGAAAACGCGCGGCCGCTGGAGCAAAACGAAGCGGGTGAATATTGCATCCTGCTCGAAAAAGAGCGCGAAAAACGGGAACTTGAACAAGCGCAAGCGCTTGCCGAAAAATCATAAGGAGGTCATGGTATGGCACAGCCGGATACACTAAGAAAGGAGCCTGTCGCTCCTCCCGAATCTTGGAAAACGAGCCTTCGCCGTTTCCTGTTTTATCTCGTGCAGTGGACGTGGGGTCTGCCGGTCAATTTGGCAGGCGGTATCGCGTTCCTGATCTGCACGAAAATCAAAAAACGCCGCTGGCAGCGGTTCGGATATGCGCGCATCGTGTATCTACCGTGGAATGCGGGCGGACTGTCGCTTGGGCTGTTCATTTTTATGAAAGATCAGCCGCAAAACAAAAAGTGGACATACAATACGCGCATTCACGAGTACGGTCACACCTGGCAGTGCCTGCTGTTAGGCCCGCTATACTATCTTGTCGTCGCGCTGCCCTCTGCCATTTGGTGCAACTTCTTTGAGGGCTACCGCAAAAAGAACAATGTATCCTACTATAAGCTGTACTGCGAAAAATGGGCGAACGCCTGGGGACAGAAATTCTCCAAACTGCAAATGATCGACGTGAAATAAACATAGTGAAAACAAAACAAAAACACCGTCCGAACCGGGTCGTTCGGACGGCGTTTTTATCGGGGGGTAGATCAAACGGAAAAGGTATCGTGCATTTCCTGCATCCTGCCGCAGCTGAATTTCCCTTCGGGGCATTTGCCCTCCACAAAGCAGCTCGGCCCGTAGAAACGGAAGATTTCGGGCGCCGCCTCCCGCAGAAGCCGGAGCGCCTCGATTGCATGGGCGCGAATTTCCCACTGCGCTCTTGTGCAGGTGCGCAACCGCAAAAACAGCAAAAGCTCGCGGGCGTTCATCGTCGAAACGAGATCGACGGTGTTGCCGCTCAGCTGATAATAGACCAAATCGCTTTCCGCCACACCCATGGCGCGAAGCGCTTCATATTCCTTTCGCATACGCTCGAAAGCGTCCCTGTACGCCGCTAAGAGCGCGGGATCGTTCTGTACCGCGGGCGGAATGAGATACCGCGCACGGTTGGTGCGGGTGAGGGGCGCGATCAAAATCGACTGCATTCTGTGTCGCGTAAAATGGGTAAGTCCCGAAAGGGAAACGCCGTTAAAGCGCAGGGTAAACTGTACGCTCTCCAGCGCGCGCGGACGGTCGCTTTTTAGAATTTCTGCAAGGATGCTTTTGATGGCTTTGGGATCTTGCAAAATCGCGTCGGCAGTCTCCGAATCCGTACCCGTGTACGCGATCAGCGCATTTTTGGCGACCAAACGCGCGGCGTCGGGGGTAGAAGCGAGCAGTTCCACCGCTTTGGGGGACTGCTTTGCGGCGGCCGGCCGGAATTTTTCGAGATTCGGTTCGTCGGGCGCTTTTTGAGCATTTCGCTCCTCAAAATCGTACAAAATGCCGGGGGTGCGTGCGCGGGTCTGCTCCAAAAGCATGACCCCAAGCGCATGGATTTCGGGAATGGCGCTGCCGCGTCCGTACAGCATGGCGCGCAGCATATGCAAAAGCTCGCGCCCGTTTACGCTGCAAAAGAAGTTGCTGAACAGGCAGTAGGGCAAAAGGAAACGCGCGTCCTCTTTGGCGACGCCTTTTTGCGTAAATTCCTGATACAGCTCAAAAAAGAAAGCCATATGCGCTTTGTACCGCTCGGTCAGGGACTTGTCTGAAAACGTCGGCACATAAAAGCCCGCGTCCGAAAAGTCCACATACCGTCTCGACTTTACGGTGAAAGACGCCAGACGGAATTCAATAATGAACTGCTCGACCACTGCCGAGACATTCTGAAACACAAGGTTATAATACGTGTGTTCGACGACGGAGTTATGCCCCGAACGCGTCACCTTATCGATCAAAGCGGCATTTTTGACCTCGTCCTGACTTTTTTCCCAAATGCCGAGCGCCGTTCCGGGCTGGGTGGACACTCTGCCGCCCGCCGCCGTTACTTTTTCGCCGCAATCCGAAAGCCCCACCAAAAATACGCCGCTTGCGTTGTGATCCGAAAAATCCATTGGTTTGCTCCTACGCTTTTTCTCCATAGCCTATGCAGGGTTTGTTTTGTGAATAGTTTACCATAGTTTTTACTGATTCGCAATCAAATTGTTGCAGAATCTTTACGGATATTTCCTTTTTTACCGTTGTAAAAAAGGAAATAATTTGCTATACTATCTTTATAATGGATGAGAATGCGGTGGGAGGTGTCGAATATGCAAGGTCGTCTGATCGTGATCGATGGGCTTGACGGAAGCGGCAAGTCCACGCAGGTTGGGCTTCTTCGGGAACGCCTCCAAAAAGCGGGCGTTCGTGTGCGTCAAATCAAACTGCCCGATTACGACGATCCCTCCAGCACGCTTGTGCGGATGTACCTGGACGGCGCGTTCGGCAACCATCCCGAGGACGTCAACGTCTATGCCGCCTCCTCCTTTTACGCGGTGGATCGCTATGCGAGCTTTCAGCGTCACTGGAAGGCGGATTACGAGGCGGGTACGCTGATTTTGGCGGATCGCTACACGACCTCCAACGCCGTGCATCAGGCCGTCAAACTGCCGAAAGCGGCGTGGGGCGATTATCTTCGGTGGCTTTCCGATTACGAGTACAACAAGTTAGGGCTTCCAAGCCCCGACAAAGTGCTTTTTTTGGACATGCCTGTCGAAATTTCGCAAAAACTGATGAGCGCGCGCTACGGCGGCGAGGAAAGCAAAAAGGATGTGCATGAGGCGGACGTCAAGTATCTGCACGCCTGTCGGGAAGCGGCCTTGTTCGCGGCGGATGCGCTCGGCTGGCAGGTCGTGACCTGCTCGGATGGGGAGAATCCCTTACCTGTGGAAACGATCCACGAGCAGATTTTCCTCGAAGTAGCAAAGGAATTGAAACAGCAGGTGAATTTTGGTGTTGGAATTTAAACAGCCGGAGCTGTCCGACCGTAACTGGGTGTCGGAGATCATGCGCGCTTCCGGCGAGCTTGCATGCGAAATCTGCTTCGGCAATCTGTATATGTGGTCGTCGGTTTATGAGAATACCATTGCGAACTACAAGGGGCTGTATTTGGCGCGCGACGGCGGCGAAAACCCGGCATATCTCTTTCCCTGCGGGGAGGGGGATAAAAAGGGCGCGCTTGGGGAACTCCTGCGCTGCGCCGACGCGGACGGCGTGCCGCTGACGCTGTATTGTCTGACGCCTCGACATGTGCGGGA
Organism: uncultured Clostridia bacterium; assembly: GCA_947628665.1. Taxonomy (GTDB): domain Bacteria; phylum Bacillota; class Clostridia; order Oscillospirales; family Acutalibacteraceae; genus Fimenecus. The sequence goes on along the minus strand of CANRAU010000011.1, from coordinate 38,599 downwards.
ATTGGACGCTATGATGCCCGATCAATTCACCTATATCCCCATGCGCGAATACTTTGATTATATTTATAACAGCACGGATCTGATCGACCTTGCGGGGCGTAAATACCACGGCAAGCGCAATCATATCACATATTTCAAAAACACCTTTTCCTGGAGCTACGAGCCGATTGATATGCACAATATGGCGGATTGCCTTGCGATGAACGACGAATGGGAGCGGAAAAATCAGGAAAAGAATCCCGAGGAGATCGGCCATGAGCTGATCGCCATTCAGCGCGGGTTCGATCATTATTTTGAGCTGGGCTTTCAAGGGGGGCTTTTGCGCGCGGACGGGAAGGTGGTCGCCTATACCTTCGGCGAAGCGCTCAACGATACCGTGTTCTGCACCCATGTGGAAAAGGCCTATGCCGACGTGCGCGGCGCGTACCCGGTCATCAACCGTGAATTTGCGGCCAATGCGCTCTCTGCCTACAAATACATCAACCGCGAGGAGGACACGGGCAGCGAAGGCTTAAGACGAGCCAAGGAATCCTATTATCCCACGCTGCTTTTGCCGAAATACCGAGCGGTATATAAAGGGTGAGAGCATGACGTTACGTTTCAGCCGCCCGACGGATCGCGCCGCCATTACCGCCCTTTGGCAGACGGCGTTCGGCGATACGAAAGAAACCGTGGATCTGTTTTTCGATACCTGTTACCGTGCGGAAAACACCTTGACGGCCATCATAGACGGGAAAATCGCGTCGGCGCTGTATATACTGGAAAATACGCTGCAAACCGAAAACGGGGATTTTTCCGCCGCCTATATTTACGCTGCTGCGACCGCTCCCGAATACCGCAGACAGGGGCTTATGACCGCGCTTTTGGAGTTTGCGCTGACGACTGCGCAGACGCGCGGCTGGGATTATCTTTATCTTGTACCCGCAAGCGCCGATTTGTACAGGTATTACGGCGAAAGGGGCTTTGAAACCGCCTTTTTTAAGCGGGCAACGCAGATTTCCCGCGAAGAGCTTAGCTGTATCGCGTCGAGAGAAGCCTTGCCGCTCCCGGATTCGCCGAACACGCGGTTTTGCGTGCGTGCGTGCGCTTTACGCGGAATACCGCACATCGTTTGGAGCAGATCTACACTGGATTTTGCCGAAAAACTGGAAACGGCGTTCGGCACAAACAGCGTGTTTTTCCGAAACGGCTTTGCCGTGTGGGAGCAGGCGGAAAAAACGGCGCACGTCTGTGAATTCTGCTGTACGCCCGAAGCGCGCCCCGAAACGGCAAAATTACTTTTGGAACGCTGCACGGCGCAGACGTTTACGCTGGATACGCCCGTGAAATTGTTCCCCACGCGGGGAAAGACGCTTCCGAGCGGTATGCTGCAGGCGGTTTCCGCGCGCGCGAAGGCGCAATGCGGGAAAAATCAAAATCTATATCTCGGCATGACCTTGGGCTGATGCGCAGGCGTTGTGCGAAAAAGGTGGAAACGGTATGATCTATGTGTTTTTAGCCGACGGTTTCGAGGAGATCGAAGCGCTTGCGCCCGTAGATATTCTTCGCCGCGCGGGGCTGACCGTGCAAACGGTCGGCGTCGGAGCGAAAACGGTCACGGGTGCGCACGGTATTTCGGTGGAGGCCGATGTGACCGACGCGCAAATCTGTTTGGACGACGCCTTGCAGGCCGTGCTTTTGCCCGGTGGCCAGCCCGGCACGATGCATTTGGAGGGCGCACAGACCGTACAGCGGGCGTTGGATTTTGCCGCGCAGCGGGGACTACTGATCGCCGCGATTTGCGCTGCTCCCTCTATCCTTGGCCACAAAGGGCTTTTGAACGGCAAACAGGCCATTTGCTTCCCCGGCTTTGAGGATGCGCTCCAGGGTGCGACGCTCTCCGACAAGCCCGTCTGCCGCGACGGGAACTTCATCACCGCGAAAGGTATGGGCGTTGCCGTCGAGTTCGGCCTTGCCGTTGCGGCGGCGCTGACGAACGAGGAAACCGCCCAAAAGATCCGCACGTCGATTCAATGCGCATAATGGGGCAGGATATAAACGCTGCCAAGCGTGCGCTTCGCTCGGCTTGCAAGGCACAACGCCTGCGCTTGTCCGCCGAAGAAAAAGCGCGGCTCGATAAAGCCGTGGCCGACAGGCTGTTCGCGCTTTCGGCGTACCGAAACGCGCACACGCTGCTTTGCTATGTTTCGACCGAAATCGAGGTCGATACCCGCGCGATTTTAGCCCAAGCGCTAAGTGCCGGCAAAACCGTTGCCGTGCCGCGCTGCATAGAGGGTACACGGGAAATGGAGTTTTACATTCTGCCCGACCTCTCCGCGCTCTTACAGGGCACATACGGCATTTTAGAGCCGGACCCTGCGCGGTGCGAGAAGCTTACCGACCTTTGTACGGGTCTGTGCATCGTACCCGCGCTCGCATATGACAAAAGCGGGTATCGCTTAGGGTACGGGAAGGGCTATTACGACCGCTTTTTATCCCGCTTTTCGGGGCAAACGATAGGGCTTGTCTACGAAAACGGCTTCCGAAAGAGCTTGCCGCACGACGTGTTTGATTGCCGTGTGGATACGGTTTTGACCGAAGCACATACCTGTATTTTGAACCGATAAAGAACCCGAAAGGAGGCGTTTGACGCGATGCATGACGACGATTTAAGAAACTTTTTCAACGAGGATGCGTATAACGAATTGTTGAACGCATACGCCGAAGAAGACGACCGTAAAAAATCGCGCGCCGAACAGGAAGCGGCGAAAGGAAAGGTTTCTTCCGATACGCGCCGTATTCCGCAGCCGAAAGGCTCTCTGCGTGACGCGGCAAAAAGCCGCAGTACCGCGTCGGGGGCTTCCGCCGCACGTCCGAAAACGCCGTCGCAAACGAATGCACAGCCGCAGCGTTCGGCTTCCGCCGCACCGCAGCCGCCCCGGCGTTCCGCGCCTGCAAAGGCCGCTAAAGAGCCGCCGAAAACCCAAATAGACGACGCGCCCATCATGCCCATGTCTCCCGCAGAGCCTGTACACAAGACGGGTACGTTTAAGATAGAGATCAAGGGTTTAGACGAGGAATTCAACACCGCGCCCAAAGCGTCCGCCGCAAACAGTGCGGCGCGCAGAGCGCGTACCGCTGAGCAAAATCGGGCGAATGCGCATTCTAAAGCGCGCGCTTTCGGCACTTTTGCGGAAAACGGGCAAAAGCAAGGCCCCGTGCGGGATGCTACCGAGGACGATTCCATGGTGACGCAGGCGTTTGACGAAGCGAAGACAGACGAAGAGCGTCTGCCTCTTCGGCAAAGGCTCAACCGCGAAACGGTTAAGGCGTTTTTTGTCCAAAATAAAAAGACATGGATCGTCATTGCCGTTTGCGTGGTGTGCTCCATCCTGCTTTCCACCTATGCCATCAGCTGCTTAAACGACGTCTTTGCCGTGCATCGCGACAGCGAGACTGTGGTCACCGTCAATATCCCGAACGACTCCAATACAAAATCCGTACTCAAAATTCTACAGGAGCAGGATCTTATCGAGCATCGCCATTTCTGCTACCTGATCGCAAAGCTCGTAAGATTTAAGGACGATAACTACTTGACGGGCGTATACTATGTGACCGCCTCCATGGGCATGGAAAAAATGCTCACGACCTTTAAAGAGCCGACCGTTACGGGCGAAACCGTCACACTGACCTTCCCCGAGGGCTTTACGGTCGATCAAATCTTAAAGCGGCTGGAAGAGGCCGGGGTTTGCACCGCCGCGCTTCTGAACCAAACCATGCGCGAAATCGATTTCAGCAGCGAGTTTTCCTTCATTCGTGAAGAGGACAACAAGGAAGCGCGCTATCAGCTGCTGGAGGGCTATTTATATCCCGACACCTATGAGTTTTATCTGAACGAATCGCCCTCAAGCGTGTTGCGCAAATTCTTAAACAACTTCAAGAACAAGTGGACGGATAAATACGCCGAGCAGGCGAAAAAGCTGAATATGTCGGTGGACGATATTATCACGCTCGCGTCCATCGTGCAGAAGGAGGCTTACGGCGCGGATCAGTCTCCGCTGATTTCGTCGGTGCTGCATAACCGCCTGAACAACGCCGGGCTTTATCCTTCGCTGCAATGCGACTCAACGACCGAGTACGTCAACGACTATATCCAGCCGAACGTCAAGGATGCGGCCGCGCTTTCGGGCTTTACGGCGCTGTACAGCACGTATCGCTGTGAAGGGCTTCCGGTCGGCGCGATCTGCAACCCGGGCGACGAGGCCATTCAAGCCGCGCTGTTCCCCGAGAATACGGGATACTATTTCTTTGCGCACGATGTGAAGAAGAAGCTCTACCTTGCGCGCAACGACAGCGAGCGCCGTTCCAACAACATCGCCATTCTCAACGCCAACTCCGAGGCGCAGAAAAAGAAGAACCAGTAAGGTGCAAAAACGCATGGATCGCATAAGCAAAAAACCCGAGATCTTAAGCCCCGCAGGGGATATGGAGCGGTTGAAAGCGGCTTTGTATTACGGCGCGGACGCTGTGTATCTTGGCGCGACGGAATTCGGTATGCGCGCTGCTCCCGCAAATTTTCCATTGGACGCGATGCACAACGCAGTGGAGACGGCGCATAAAGCGGGCGCAAAGGTGTATCTGACCTGCAACACGCTGCCGCGCAATGCCGAGATCGACCGCCTTCCCGCGTTTTTGGAGCAGGCGGCGGCCTGTAAGGTCGATGCGCTGATCGTCGCGGATTTAGGCGTTTTGACGCTTTGCAAACGGTACGCGCCGCAGATTCCCGTACACATCTCCACGCAGGCGGGCGTGGTCAATTACGCCGCCGCGCGTATGCTTTACGATTTGGGCGCGCAGCGGATCGTCCCCGCGCGGGAGCTGCGCCTTTCCGAGATCACCGAAATTCGCGCCAAAACGCCCAAAGAGCTGGAGATCGAATGCTTTGTACACGGCGCAATGTGCGTTTCCTTTTCGGGTCGCTGTCTGTTATCCAATTATCTGACGGGGCGCGACGCGAACCGTGGGGCGTGCGCCCAGCCGTGCCGCTGGTCGTATGCGCTCATGGAAGAAACGCGCGACGGGCAGTATTTTCCGATCACCGAGGATGCGAATGGTACGTATATCCTAAATTCCAGGGATATGTGTATGATCGAGCATATCCCCGCGCTCATGGAAGCGGGGATAGACAGCTTTAAAATCGAGGGTCGCGCGAAATCCGCCTATTACACGGCGGTCGTGACCAATGCTTACCGCGCCGCGGTCGACGCCTATTGCGCCGCGCCTGCAAAGGATTGGAAGCCGGAGTCCTGGATCGTGGAGGAGACGCGCAAGGTTAGCTTTCGGGACTATTGCACGGGCTTTTATTTCGACGATCCCTTAAAAGAAGCGCATATCAGCTTTGCGGGAGGCTATCGCCGCCCGTGGGAGGTTTGCGCGGTCGTAACGAAGAGCGACGGCGAATACCTCTATGTACAACAGCGCAACAAATTCTCGGTCGGCGAGACGCTCGAATTGCTCGAAAAAGGCAAAGCGCCGCAAATGCTGTCGGTTGAAGCCATGTACACCGAAGACGGAAAACCCATTACGGACGCACCGCATCCGATGATGAATCTGCGCATCCGCTGCACGCTTTGTCCCGAGACGGGCGCGCTGCTTAGAAAGCAAACGTGATCCAATGGATGGAACCTTTATTTGCGATTTATGTACAAAAATTGATTTGCCGCCCGAGGCTCGCGACGTCGCGCTTCGGGTGCTTTCTGATGAAGAAAAAGAAATTCGCCGCGTACAAAAGCACGCGGACTTAACGCATCTGTCGATCCCGTACCGCCGCCTGCGGGAAAACCGTGCGGACGGAGCGGCATTTTGCTTGGCCTTTGCGCTTGCCGAGGCGGAACGCGCATTTGTCCTTTACAAGCAATTGGGCATTCCCGAAACAATTTATTATGATACGATGCAGGACATTTCCGTCTGGGTCAACACCTGTGCGCGTGAAGAAGGCATTGTCGGGCTTTGCGAGCTTTCGTGGATTCGTCATGCTTTATATTTGAACCTGTTTCGTATCGGCCGCCTGCAATATCAGTTCTTCAGGACGAATCATACCGCTTCGGGCATTCCTTTTCGCCTGCGTACCAAAGTGCCGATCAAAAGCCGACGCCCCGTACTCAACATCCACATCCCCGAGGGCGGGCGTCTGGATTTTTCCGCTTGCCAGAAGTCCTTGCAGGATGCGCGTGTGTTTTTTCAGCAATATTTTCCTCGGTACGATTATGCGGGATTTGTGTGCGACAGCTGGCTTTTGGATGCAAATAATGTGCGGTTTATGCGCGCAGACAGCAATATCTTACGCTTTGCGTCGTTGTTTGACTGTGTGGTGCAGACCCGCTTTGAAAACGATGAACTGCTGCGTCGCTTATGGGGCGTGCATAAGGCAGACCGCGAAACGCTCGCTTTGCTCCCTGTACATACGGATCTGCAAAAACGCGCCAAACAATATCTGTTAAACGGCGGAAAAACAGGCAGCGGCTATGGCTTTATTGTAAAGTAACCGTATCCAAAAGCGGCATATTTTCGGATAACCCCGGCGTCTTTGTTTCATACTAAGAAACGGAGGTGCTTTTTTTATGGGGAAAAGGGTCGTCGTGCTGTTTACGCTTTTCTGCCTGTGTATGGGTTCTTTGAGTATGCGTATGCTTGCCATCAGCGCAGATTCGGCAGTCAGCAGCGGCGCGCAGTCGGGCAATACCCTATCTGCGGTAGTGGGGGAAACGCGCGGATATATCTATGATGTAAACGGCGAACCCTTGGTCAACTGCGAAACGACCCTTGCAGTCGCCATCCAGCCCGACGTGCAAGCGCTCAATGCGGCAGGCGCGGTACTGCAATCTGAGGATAAGGACGCGCTGTTTGAGACTGTATCCGACGGCAAGATCGCCGTGGCGGAAGCTGCTGCGCCGCTGCAAACCGCCAATGTGAAAACCGTCAACCGCGTGGAGCGCTATCAGACGAACGGCCTTGCCGTGCATTTGATCGGCTATATCAACTCGGACGGCGACGGCGTTTGCGGGATCGAAAAATACTACGATACGATTTTAAAAAATGCAAGCGGCGTATTGAAGGCGCGGTGCGGCGTAGATGCCATGGGCAGACTTTTGGACGGCGCGGCGCTGGAATTCACACAGGAAAACTACAATTCTCCGGCGGGCGTTAAGCTCACGCTGGATCGGGACATTCAAAAAATCGTGCAGGAGGCGCTGCAAAAATTCGAGATCGGCACGGGGGCGGCAGTTGTACTCGATACGGCGACCTCCGAAATTCGCGCCATGGCAAGCGTACCCGCATTCGATCAGAACGATCCCGCCGCAAGTCTCGACGCAGACGGTTCGCCGTTTCTCAACCGCGCGATCACGCCGTACTCCGTCGGTTCGGTTTTCAAAGCCGTCACCGCCGCCGCCGCGATCGAAAACGGCTTGCATGAATCGTTTTCCTATACGTGTACGGGAGCTTATACCCTGGGCGAAACGGTTTTTAACTGCCATGTGCGCACGGGACACGGCAGGCAGAATCTCTCAGAGGCCATGGCGAATTCCTGTAACCCGTATTTTATCGACCTTGCGCTGCACACGGGCAGGGAAGCGCTTTGCACCATGGCAGAGAATCTCGGACTTGGGAAAAAGATCGAATTGGCGGACGGCTTTTATACCAAATCCGGCATCATGCCGACGGCTTTTTCGCTGACTTCGGGACAGGACATTGCCAATCTCGCGTTCGGACAGGGGGAATTGCTCGCTTCCCCTTTGCAAATGGCGGCCGTTTACGCCGCGATCGCCAACGGCGGTATTTACCGCGCGCCGAGCTTAATGAAAGCGATCATTGACGCCTCGGGGCAGGAGGTGCAGCGGGCGTTTTTGCCCACCGCGCGTCGGGCGATGTCCGAGGAGACCGCGCGCCGCGTCGGGGCATTGCTCAACTATTCTGTCGAAAACGGCAGCGGCAGGCATGCAAAACCCGCCAAAGTGTCGGCAGCGGGAAAAACGGGGACAGCGCAGAGCGGCTGGTTCTTGGAAAACGGGGAGGAGGTCACGCAGTCGTGGTTCTGCGGGTATTTTCCCTATGATGCGCCGCGCTATGCCGTCGCCGTGCTTAAGGAAAACGGCGAGGGCGGTTCTGCGGACTGCGCGCCCGTGTTTCAGTATATTGCAAATGCCGTTACGGAACTGCAATAGCTCGTGTTGTCGTTCGTATGCGCTTGCCCGGATCGCCTTGCGCAAAGATTGCGGAATTTTCTATAGCCTTTTTCCTAAAAATGTGATAAAATACATTTTAAACGAATTTGTACCATATTTTTTCGTTTTCTGCGGTTCGTCCGAGAACGTAAGAAGGGATACGGGATATGCAATTTTTGGCAACGGATTATGACGGAACGCTGTTTCGTGACCGTCAGATCACCGATTCGGATCGGGATGCGATCATTCGGTTTCGCAAGGCGGGTCACAAATTCGGCATTGTTACAGGTCGGTATCTGCCCACGATTTTAAGGGAGATCGAGCATTGGCATCTCCCATACGATTTTTTGGTCTGCTGTACGGGTTCTATGTTGCTTGACGGGACGGGACGCGTCCTTTGCGAACATTTAGCCCCCCGAACGGCGGTACGGCCGCTCTACGATTTGACTTTGGAACTGGGCGGACGCTATTTCTGCGTGTCCAAGGGCTTGCAGATCACATGGCTGGATACGGGCTTCCCGCCGCTTTATGAAAACGTCAAGGTGCTTCCGCCCGAAAAACTGCCGCTGTTGGACGGCTTTCACGAAGCGGGGACTTGCTTTTCGGATGAGGAGACAGCACGCCGCTTTGTAGATACCGTCAATCGGGACTACTCGGAGATGATGACCGCGCACCAAAACGGCATCTATGTCGACGTCTGCGCGCCGCATACAGGGAAAGTGCGCGGCCTGCGGGAAATGCTCGCGCATTTCGGCGGCAGGGAAGAATCGCTGTTTGTTGCGGGCGATAATTTGAACGATCTGGAAATGATCCGCACATTTTCCTCGTTTGCGATCGATTCCGCGCGCGAGGAGGTGCGGTCGGCGGCGACATATACGGCGGCGGATATTACCCAAATGGTCGATGCGCTTTTGCAAAGGGAAAGTGCGCCGCCCAACGCAAAATTTTTACATAGAGGACTTATATGATCGCGATTGTTGATTACGGCGCGGGGAATCTGCAAAGCGTGCAAAAGGCGTTGGATTTCATCGGCGCAAAAAACCGAATTACCGAAAACGCGGCGGAGATCGAAGCGGCGGACGCCGTTATTTTGCCGGGCGTCGGCTCGTTCGGCGACGCTATGCAAAGCCTGCGCCGATCCGGACTTTTGGAGACCGTTCGGGCGGCGGCGTTGTCCGATACACCTTTTTTGGGGATTTGCTTAGGACTTCAATTGCTGTTTGAAAAGAGCGAGGAAAGCCCCGATGCGGTTGGTTTGGGCGTTATGGAAGGGGAGATCCGCCGCTTTCCGAGCGATATGGGATTAAAAATACCGCAGATCGGTTGGAATTCTCTGCAAATTACGCCCGACTGCCCGTTGTATTACGGCGTCAAGAACGGCGCGTATGTGTATTTTGTGCATTCCTATTATCTTGCCGCCAAGCATGTGCGCGACGTCGCGGCGAGAGCCGAATACGGCATAGAGTTTCACGCGTCCGTCGCCGACGCCGAAAAGAAGCTCTTTGCCACACAGTTTCATCCCGAAAAAAGCGGGGCGGTGGGCTTGCAGATCCTCCGCAATTTTGCCGCCATGCAAAGGGGGAATATCTGATGTACGCCAAACGGATCATTCCCTGTCTCGATGTGAAAAACGGGCGCGTGGTCAAGGGCGTCAGCTTTGTTGGACTGCGGGATGCGGGCGATCCCGTGGAATGTGCCGTCGAATACGACAAAAAGGGTGCGGACGAGCTGGTGCTTTTGGACATCACCGCGACACATGAGGGGCGCGGGACGATGCTCGACATTGTTTCGCGCGTGGCGAATTCAATTTTCATTCCCTTTACCGTCGGCGGGGGCATCCGCACGTTGGACGATTTTAAAGAATTGCTGCGCGCGGGCGCGGATAAAATTTCGGTCAATTCCGCCGCCGTGCGAAACCCCGACCTCATCAATGCCGCCGCGCAAAAATTCGGCAGCCAATGCGTGGTTTGCGCCATAGACGCAAAACGCCGTCCGCAGGGCGGCTGGGAGGTCTACTTAAACGGCGGCAGACTGCCTGCGGGCATCGACGCCGTGCAGTGGGCGCGTGAGGCCGAGCGGCGCGGCGCGGGCGAGATTTTGTTGACCAGTATGGACTGCGACGGGCAAAAAACAGGGTACGATATCGAACTGACCCGCGCGGTATCCGAGGGCGCGGACATTCCCGTGATTGCTTCGGGCGGCGCGGGCGCGTTAGAGCACTTTTATGATGCGTTCACCAAGGGGCAGGCAGACGCCGTGCTTGCCGCGTCGCTGTTTCATTTCGGTGAAATTCCAATCGCCGATCTCAAGCGGTATTTGGCGCAAAAGGGCATTCCCGTCCGCCCGACATTTGATGAGGCATAGCGGCGCTTGTTGGTATACAGCGCAGGCTCGCGTTTCATACTGCGTTTGCCGCGCGGAATGACGGGCAAGCCTTTTAATTGAAAAAGCAAAGAATAAACGGGGCATACCATCTGCAGTATGCTCCGTTTCAGCATTTAGAAAAAGTATGTGTCACTTGGCAATATGCACAAAAGGCGTAAGACTATGGGGAACCCCCGGCGAGGGGTGCGGGTGTCCTGTGGACACCTCTGCCGAAGGCAAAAGCACCGACCGAGCCGACAGGCGAGAATCCCCACCGAAAAACAGTCCACTGGACTGTTTTTCGCCCCTCCTGCGCTCTTTTGGAACAAAAATTTCGCAGCCTGCGGGCTGCGATGAGGGCGCTGCCCCTCAACCCCGCCGCCTTTTGAAAAAGGCGGGCGAAAACTTTTCGTTATTTTGCTATCGCAAAACAGTTTATCGACAGACTGAACGGAGCATACCATCTGCGGTATGCTCCGTTTTGTCCTATGTGCCTTTTTTATACATCCTCGCTTGTCGGCGGCGTTTTGGGTTCATCTTCTGTGTTGGTCGGCGGTTCGGGCGTCGGCTCGGACGCGGTCGGCGGTTCGGTTTGCGGCTCGGTTTGCACGCTCGGTTGCGAAGCCGTTACGGGCGGCGTTTGGGGATTGCTGCCGCCCCCGTTGCCCGCGTTACCCGGATTTCCCGGCGCGTTCGTTTGCGCACCGTTCCCCGTATTGCCCTGCGCGGCATTCGACCCGGAGGGATTGCGGTTTGTTCGGCGGCGCGCCGTTGTGGTTTCGCTCGGCGTCTCTGTCGTGGTTTCGGGTTCGGTCACAGGCGCGGTCGAGTCCGCTTCGGTCAGCACTTGCGCTGGTGTTTCGGTCGCCGCCGCAGGCGTATCGATCTTTTCATAAGTTCTGGCCTTTTCGCAGGCGCTAAAAGTGAAAAGGATGACGAGCATACCGCCGACAGCCACACATTTTAAAAATAACTGCATAAAAGCTCTCCTCAAAAACCAAACCGTTTTATAAACGTCTCAAAATCAAGCAAACTGAGACGAAGTAAACAGATGAATCTTTTACAGTATGGACAAATCTTGCCATATTATACAAAAGCATCCGAATTTTGTCAAATCAAACGGTATCGCCTCCCTTTTTATTATGGTTAATTCCCCGTAATGCAGGCCATACTATGATCGTCTAAAACATATGATTTCACAGGTTTCGTAATGTCATTTGACGCTTGTGAACGAAAAGAAGTTTTGGGGGATCGTTTATGAAAGCAGTTATTTTGGCGGGCGGCTTCGGCACAAGGCTCAGGCCTTTGACCTGTACCTGCCCTAAGCCCATGGCAAAGCTCTGCGGCAGACCCGTACTTTCGTACATTTTGGAATTGCTGCGCGCGAACGGGATAGACGAGGTCGTGGTGACAGCCGCGTATATGCCCGAGCAAATCACCGCATTTTTAGCAGACTCTGCGCCCAAATCCATGCAGGTGCGCACCGTGATCGAAGAACAGCCCATCGGCACGGCGGGAAGTGTGCGCGCCGCCGTCGGGGACAGTACAGAGCCGATTTTGGTCATCAGCGGGGACTGCATTTGCGATTTTGACCTCGCAGAAGCCATCCGTGCGCACCGGCAAAGCGGCGCGGCGGCCACTTTGCTTTGTACAAAGGTCAGCGACCCGCGCGAATACGGCCTTGTGCAGACGGATGCCGACGGCCGTGTGGTCGGTTTTTGCGAAAAGCCCGATTGGGGCGCGGTCTCCACGGACAAGGCCAATACGGGGATTTACATTTTAGAACCCGAAGCGCTGCGGCTCATTCCGACGGGGAAAGCGTATGATTTTTCCAAGGATCTGTTTCCGCTCCTGCTCCAAAAGAAAATGCCGATATACGCCCATTTTGCAACGGGCTATTGGTGCGACATCGGGGACTTGACCGCTTACCGCAGATGTCAGGCGGATATGATGCACGGTAAGGTGCGCCTGAAGCTGTCCTCGGTCGCCGACGGCATTTTTGCTTTGGAGGAACTGCCCGCAGGGGATTACCAGCTCATCCCGCCCATTTACATCGGACGCAACGTGCATATCGGCGATGGGGCGTCCATCGGGCCGAACAGCGTTATAGGCGACGGCTGTGTGATCGGGGAACAGGCCAAGGTCAAGGACAGTGTCCTGCTCGAAAATGTCGCCCTAAGAGAGCGCACGACCGTCAATTCGGCAGTGCTTTGCGAGAATGTGACGCTGCAATTCGGCGCAAAGGTGTACGAAAACAGCGCGGTGGGCGCGGGCTGTGTCATCGGTGCGCATACGCGCATTGGCCCTAATGTCCGCATATGGCCGAAGAAAACGGTGGAAAGCGGTATGCACGTTTCGGGCAATATCAAATACGGCTCTGCCAAACCCGAGGCTTTTTCCGACGACGGCATTTTCAGTCTGCACGGCGCAGACCTTGACCCGATCACAGTGGCGGCGGTCGGGCGTGGCATTGCCTCGTGCGCCTGCGGCAAAAAAGTCGGCGTCGCCACGGACGGCAGCCATGCCGCCCGCGCCGTTTCGCAGGTGCTTTCCGGCTCTATGGCGGCGCAGGGCAGCAGCGTTTGGGCGTTCGGCGACTGCTTCTGCGCGCAAATGTACTTCTTTACCGCATTTTGCTCTTTACAAACAGGCATCTACATTTCCGAGCGTGGCGGAAGGGTGCGTTTGCAGTTGACGGCGGCGGGCGGCCTGCCGCTGTCAAGGGGCGCGGAGCGTGAGATCGAGTCCCGTCTGCAAAACAGCGACTACTGCCGCATTGCGCCGAACACCTGCAAAGAGATCTCCGATATGAAAAGCATGGAATCCATGTATCTGCGCGAACTCATTCGAGAGGCGGGTACGCCGCTCCATAATCAGTCCGTCAACATTCGCTGTCCCAACGAAAAGATCAATTTGCTGATGGAGGACTGCCTATACCGTCTGGACGCGAGAACAGGGGATGAACTGACCTTTAAAATCAATCGGGAAGGCACTTCTGTTTCGGCGTTTCACCGCGATTGCGGATGGATTCCCTTTGACAAGCTCCTGACCGTCTGCTGCCGCGCGGAATTTGACGCGGGACACGACGTCGCGCTGGGCGTGGACGCACCCTATGCCATTACGATACTCGCAAGCGCAAAGGGGCGGCATGTGATGCGCTATTGCCGCACGCCTGCGGATGACAGCGACCGTGACGCGCGCGAGCTTGCGCTCGGGCAGTTGTATGTGCGCGATGCGCTGTTTCTGTGCATCCGTCTTTTGGGGATTTTGCAGAAAAGCGGAAAAACCCTGCCGCAGCTTTTGCGGGAGCTTCCCGCATTTTCCGTGCGCAGACGAACTGTCCCCATCGATTTTCCGCCGACCGAGCTTTTAACGGTGCTGGACAGCGCCGACGCCACGCCGCAAAAGGAGGGTGTCGAGCTGCAAATGCCCAACGGACGGGTGTTCCTTTTGCCGCAGAAATCGGGAAAAAGGCTGCAAATTTTTGCCGAGGCGCAGTCCTATGAGATCTCCCGCGAGCTGTGCGGTGAAATCGAAGAAAGGCTGACAAAACATTGACACGGCGGCAAATTTAGGGTATTATCTATCATAGCTTCGTATGGCTGTTTGAAAATATGCGGACGGCCTGCGGTACTGTATTGTGACTTTTACCTGCTTTTTGGACGAGAAAAGCAGGTCATACATACGGATTCTATTTTTGAGTAAGGAGAAATTGAATGGCAAACCAAAATTCAAAAGCTGAGAAAGGCTTCGCGCCGAAAGCGCCCGCAAGCGGACGTGACAGAAATGGCGCGGGCAGGGGGAGGACTGTCCCGAAAATCCCTTTCGAGCCGAGAAAACCGGCTCGAAACGCCAATATGATGCAGGGTATCAGCAATTCCGAGTCGGGGTTGAATCAGAAACGGTACTACAGCACTGTAAAGAGCGAAACGGGCAACCTCCCGCGCCGCAGAACGGGAAATTATAAGAGCGGCGCGCGTAAAAAAGCGCCCGCGCCGCCTTTGAAAATCGCTTTTCTCGGCGGCTTAAATGAAATCGGCAAAAACATGACTCTGTATTCCTGCGGGGACGATATGCTGCTGGTCGATTGCGGGCTTGCGTTTCCGGATTCCGAAATGCTCGGCGTGGACTTGGTCATTCCCGATTTTACTTATGTGCAGGAAAACGCCGACAAAATCAAGGGCATTTTAATTACCCACGGGCATGAGGATCACATCGGGGGCTTGGCGTATTTGCTTGAAAACCTGAATATCCCCGTGTATGCCACCCGCCTGACCATAGGACTGATCGAAGGGAAACTGCGCGAACACAAAATTTTAGACAAATGCACGCTCAATGTCATTCAACCCGGCGACAGGGTCAGGCTCGGGTGCTTTGAAGCGGAATTCATTCACGTCAACCACTCCATTCCCGATGCGGTCGCCGTTGCCATCCGCACGCCTGCGGGACTTGTGCTGCAAACGGGCGATTTTAAAATCGACACAACGCCCATTGACGGCGGCGTGATCGACCTGGCGCGGATTTCCCGGCTCGGCGAGGAGGGCATTTTATGCCTGCTTTCCGATTCGACCAATGCCGTAAAGCCCGGCTTTACCGAAAGCGAGCGGAAAGTTGGTGAAACCTTTGAAGTGCAGTTCCACAAGGCGGGCAACCGCCGTTTGATCGTGGCGACCTTCGCCTCCAACATCCACCGCGTGCAGCAGATCATCGACGTTGCCGAGCGCTTGGGTCGAAAAGTCGCGCTTTCGGGCAGAAGCCTTGAAAACGTGGTGTCCGTCGCGGCGGAACTCGGCTATATCCGCGTGCCGGAGGGGATTTTGGTCGGCATTGACAGCATCAACCGCTATCCGCCCGAAAAAATGCTGGTTATCACCACGGGCAGTCAGGGCGAGCCGATGTCCGCGCTGTACCGTATGGCGTTTTCGGAGCATCGCCGTGTGGAGATTGGTCCGAACGATTATGTCATCATTTCCGCGACGCCCATTCCCGGCAACGAAAAAATGGTCGGCAAGGTGGTCGACGAGTTGTTAAAGCAGGGCGCGGAAGTGGTTTACGAAAAAATGTACGACGTCCACGTTTCCGGTCACGCCTGTCAGGAAGAACTGAAATTGATGCTGTGCCTTGCGCATCCCAAATTTTTCCTGCCCGTACACGGCGAGCAAAAGCACTTAAGACGGCACGCGGCGCTTGCACGCAGCGTCGGCATCCCCGAAAGCAATATTTTGATTGCCGACAACGGCAAGGAAGTCGAGATTACGGACGAAAAGATCCGCATTTCGGGCGAAGTCCCCGCAGGCATGGTCTTTGTGGACGGCAGCGGCGTCGGCGACGTGGGGTCGGTCGTCCTGCGCGACAGAAAACGTCTTGCTGAGGACGGCATCATTATGATCGCCGTGACGATCGAGAAAGAGACGGGTACGGTCATTTCAGGCCCCGACGTGGTCACGCGCGGCTTTGTGTATGTCCGCGAATCCGAACAGCTCATGGAGGAATCCCGCCGCCTTTGCGAAGACGTGCTGGCGGATTGCCTGTATGGCCATACGTATGATTTTTCCACGGTTCGCAACCGTCTGCGCGATGAGATCTCACGTCTGATGTATAACCGTACCAAGCGTTCCCCTATGGTTTTGCCCATCATTATGGAGGTGTAAGCCGTGAAATCGGCTGAGCTTATCAAAATCTATCCGCTTACATTTGCTGGCGTCGTGCTCTCTGCGATGTGCTGCGCCGTGACCGCGTTTTTCTCCTGGCAGGTCGCCGCAGCAGAGCTTCTTGTGCTGTTGGTTTGGATTTGCATCGCAGTTTATCGCGTGCGTCGGGATTTTAAGGCCGTCCGCAGAACGGTAACGGCGATGAGCGCATCGCTTTACCGGGAGGACGACGCCGCTTTGCAGAGCTTTCCGCTGCCTGTCGCGGTGTTTGACAGCGCCGACCGCGTCCTTTGGTACAATCGGCGTTTTCAAAGCGAGGTCTTAACGGAAATCTCTCCGAAAAGCAAGGATATCCGCCAATTTACGGGCGGCATGGGACTCGAAAAAATTCGGGAGAAATCCCGCTTTAACACCACCGTAGGCAAGCGTGCGTATACGGTCTATTTCAGCCCCGTCGAGAATGCGGGCAAGCCTTCCTATGCGCTGATTTTCGCAGAGGATACGGAGCTGAAGGCGACGGCGCACGCGTATGCGCTTTCCAAACCCGCCGTTGCCATGATCGTGACCGACAGCGCGGAGGAAATTTACCGAACCTTCCGCGAGAGCGAATACGCCGAGATCACGGGCGCGCTGGATCGGATCATAGAGGAATGGTTTTCGGGGTACGATTGCGTATTTCGGAAACTGGGCGGCGGACGCTTTTTGGCGGTTTTGCCCGAAAACGCATTGCAGCGTATGATCGACGCAAAATTCGATGTGCTTGAGCGGGTGCGCAGCTATACATTTCATAACGCGCCCGTGGGGCTTACGCTGTCCATCGGCGTCGGCAGGGGCGATACGCTTTCGGATGCCGAGAGCAACGCGCGGCAGGCGCTGGATATGGCGCTCGGGCGCGGCGGCGACCAAACCGCGCTAAAGGGCAGGGACGACGTTTACCGCTTTTTCGGCGGCGTTTCCAAGGGCGTGGAAAAACGTACCAAGGTGCGCACGCGCGTAGTCGCTTCCGCCATTGCCGAGATGCTCCGAAATTGCGACCAGGTATTCATTATGGGGCATAAATTTTCCGACATCGACTCGATCGGTGCGGCCGTCGGTATGCGTAAGGCGGCGCTGACGCTCCAAAAAAAGGCGAAAATCGTTACATCCGAGAAAACGAGTTTGGCGCTCCCGTTGATCGAATATGTGCGCGCCGAAACGGATGAGGACTGCTTTATCTCCTCGGCGGATGCCGAAGACGCGCTTACGGACAAAACGCTGCTGATCGTAGTCGATACCCATAGGCAGGACTTTACCGAAGCACCCGAGCTTTGCGAAAAAGCGTCGTCGGTCATCGTGATCGACCACCACCGCAAAACGGTCGATTACATCCGCAAGGCTGTGATCTTCTACCATGAGCCGCACGCGTCCTCCGCCTGTGAAATGGTGACGGAGCTGCTGGAATATATGGACAGCAAGCCCGTCCTTACTGCGCTCGAAGCCAATGCGCTGCTTGCGGGTATTATGCTCGATACCAAGGATTTTATTCTGCGCACGGGGGTGCGCACCTTTGAGGCGGCGGCGTTCTTGCGCGCACGCGGCGCGGATACCGTGCGCGTCAACAGCTTTTTCAACAGCTCTTTGGAGAGCAAAAAGCTGTGTGGGCAGGTGGTTCTGGGCGCGCAGTTCTATCGCGGCTGCGCGATTTCGACCGCGAATATGGAGTCGAAGGACATCCGCGTGATCGCGGCCAAGGCGGCGGACGAACTACTGACCGTCAGCGGGGTGGACGCGTCTTTCGTGCTTTTCCCGACCGATTCCACGATCAACATATCCGCCCGCTCCATGGGCAAGGTCAATGTGCAGCTGGTCATGGAAAGCCTCGGCGGCGGCGGGCATCAGACGATGGCGGCGGCGCAGCTGTCCAAAACGACGCTCTCCGAAGCATTAGAGCGGTTAAAGACCGCAATCGATACATATTTTTCCGAACAATAAAAAATATACCATAAGAACGACGTGAAACGGAGGTACACACGATGGAGGTCATTTTAAAAAAAGACGTAAAAGGACTCGGCAAGGCGGGCGAAAAGGTCAAAGCGTCGGACGGTTACGCGCGCAACTATCTGTTCCCGAAAGGACTTGCCGTAGAGGCCAACGCGCAAACGCTGACCGAATTTAAAAACAGCGAAGCATCCAAACAGCATAAAATCGACATGGAGGTCGCTGCCGCGAAAGAAGCGCAACAAAAGCTTCAGGGCAAAACCGTCAAACTGCACGCAAAGGCGGGGCAGAACGGCCGTCTGTTCGGCTCGGTGACGACGAAAGACATCGCTGCGGCGATCACCGAACAGCTGTCCGTATCGGTCGATAAGCGCAAGCTGTCGGCGGCGGACATCAAGAACTTCGGTACGTATTCGGTCGAGGTCAAGCTGTATTCCGGCATTACCGCCACGCTTTCGGTAGAAGTCAGCGAATGATAAAAGCAAGGATGAAACCGCATGGATAATCTGTTTTTTGATAAAATCAACGAACCTTACAGCACGGAAGCCGAGCAGGCGGTGCTGGGCGCAATTCTGATTGACCCGAATTGTTATGAGCGCGTGGCGAATGTGATCCGCTCTTCGGAATGCTTTTACATACCGCAGCACCGAACGATTTACGGCATTATCGCCAACTTGCGTATGCTCAACCAAAAGGTCGATCCGCTGCTTGTCGCCGAGGAACTCAAAAAGAGCGGCGAATACGACGAAGCGGGCAGCAGAAACTATCTGGCGCAGCTTGCCCAGTCCGTGCCGAGCGTCGCCAACGTCGAATCCTACGCAAGACTCATCAAAGAGAAATATGAGCTTCGCACCCTGATGGAGGCCGCGGCCGAAATGCTGCGAAACGCGGCGGACGAGGAACTGCCCGCCGAAACCATCATGGACGCGGCGGAGCAGAAAATTTACAACATCCGTCAGGGTACGCGTGAAAATGCGCCGACGCGTCTGTCGCAAATTCTCATGGACGAGGTCTACGACAACCTGCAAAAGCTGTCCGACCCCGAAAGAGCCGCCGAGTATCGGGGCATCCCCACGGGATTTTCGCTGCTCGATAAATATATGACGGGATTGAACAAATCCGATCTGATCCTCATCGGCGCGCGCCCCGCCATGGGCAAAACCAGCTTTGCGCTGAATATCGCGCGCAATGTGTCGGTGCAGTCGAAGAAAAAGGTCGTCTTTTTTTCCTTGGAAATGAGCCGCGAGCAGCTGGCGCAGCGCATTCTGTCTACGGAAGCGCGCGTGGAGAGCCAGAAACTGCGCACGGGGGAATTGAGCGACGACGACTGGCAGCGTATTGCGGCGGCGACCGTCGCGCTCAATCATGCGGAGTTGTATTTGGACGACACCGCCAATATCACCGTACCCGAAATGAAAGCACGCATCCGCAAAATGCGGGACGTGGACTGCGTCATCATCGACTATTTGCAGCTTATGACGGGGACGCGCCGCACGGACAGCCGTGTGCAGGAGGTCTCCGAGATCACCCGCAGCTTAAAGCTGATGGCAAAGGATTTGCAAATTCCCGTCATCACCTGTTCGCAGCTTTCCCGTTCGACCGAGGGACGCGGCAAATCCCACCGCCCGCAGCTGTCCGATCTGCGCGAATCCGGCTCGATCGAGCAGGACGCCGACATCGTTTTGATGCTGTACCGCGAATCCTATTATGATGAGGAAAAGAATGAAACGGTCGTGACCGATGAAAACAAAGCGCAGGTCATCGTGGCAAAAAACCGTCACGGCGGCACGGGCGACATCGATCTGCATTGGAACGGCGCTTATACGCTGTTTTCCACGCCGGAGCTGCATCGTGATGCGTGACGCCGTACTTCGCACCGTGCGGACTTACGCGATGCTCTCTCCCGGTGAGCGCGTCGTTGTCGGGCTTTCGGGCGGCGCGGATTCCGTTTGCCTTCTGCATTTGCTGTTGTCTCTGCGGGATGCATTACAGCTTACCGTGGAGGCGGTTCACGTCAACCACGGCATTCGCGGCGAGGAAGCGGCGCGCGACGAACGGTTTTGTGCGAGCCTTTGCGAAAAATGGAATGTGAAACTGACGGTCGTGCGCTGCGACGTTCCGAACGTGTGTGAAGCCACGGGAGAGGGGACTGAAGAGTGCGCCCGACGGCTTCGCTACGAAGCCCTTTTGCATGCTGCCGGTAAGAACGCCAAAATCGCCACGGCGCACAATGCCGACGACAACGCCGAAACGGTGCTTCTGCACTTGACGCGCGGCGCGGGGCTTCGCGGCCTGTGCGGCATTCCGCCCGTGCGCGGCAGGATCATCCGTCCGCTGCTGTTTTGCACGCGCACACAAATCGAAGCCTATTGCAGGGAGAACGCGTTGCAGTTCGTGACGGACAGCACCAATTTTTGTACGGATTATAGCCGCAATCGGGTGCGAAGCGAGGTCATGCCGATCCTAAAAGCGCTCAATCCCGCTGTGCTCGAAGCCGTTTCCCGCATGACCGCGCATTTGCGCGAGGACGCAGCGTTTATAAATGCCTGTGCCGATTCGGCGGCAAAATCCGCTGTGACGGATCGGGGCATTGCGGTAAAGGAACTGCGGAAGCTGTCCCGTCCCGTTGCGTTTCAGCTCTTGCAGGACGAACTGCAAAAGCACGGCGCAAAGGATATTGCCGCAAAACACATCGAGCGCATAGCCGCGCTCATGGAAACGGGCGGCAGCGCGTATCTGCCCGGAAACGTGCATGTGCGCGTGCGCGGGGGATATATAGAATTTCCCGCAGCTCTGTCGTTCGACGCTTGGGAGCTGCCGATTTTTGAAACGTCGTTTCCCGCCGTGCTGCAAACGCCTGTCGGCACGGTGCAGATTCAAAAATGCGAACAAAAAGATTTACAAATTCTTCATAAAGACCTATTGGCGAATGCGGTGGATTGTGCTAAAATAAAAGGCGATTTGGTGCTGCGCAGCAGAAAACCCGGCGACAGCTTTACCGACCGAAAACGTCGGGTTACCAAAACGCTCAAAAAATGGTTCAACGAAAAGCGTATCCCGCCCGAAGAACGGAATGGGTATCCCGTTTTGAGCATCGGCGGCACGGTCGCCTGGGTCGGCGGCTTCGGCGCTTGCGCGCAAATGCTGCCGGACGGGGAGACGAAGGAATTTCTGCTGCTAACGTGGCACAATGGGGGCAATACTAATGAGTAGAACATCGGATATGTCCGCAGACGTCGAACGTGTTTTGCTGTCCGAAACGCAGCTGAAAAGCATCGTCGCCCGCATCGGGCGGCAGATTACCGAGGATTACCGCGACAGCGCGCATCCCCTGATTTTGGTCAGCGTTTTAAAAGGCTCTGTCGTGTTTATGGGCGATTTGATGCGCGTGATCGATTTGCCGTGTTACATTGATTTCATGTCCGTTTCCAGCTACGGGGCGGGGACGACCTCATCGGGTGTGGTCAAGATCGTCAAGGATTTGGACACCAACGTCATAGAGGGCGCGGATCTTTTGATCGTGGAGGATATATTGGACAGCGGCAAGACCTTGAGCTATCTGAAATCCGTACTGCTTGCGCGAAAACCCGCGAGCATTCGGATCTGCACGTTGCTTGACAAGCCCGCCCGCCGCACGGTGGATCTGCAGGCGGATTACGTCGGCGCGGTCATTCCCGATGCATTTGTGGTCGGCTACGGCCTCGATTATGATGAAAAATACAGAAACCTGCCCTATATCGGCATTTTAAAGCCGTGCGTTTACGGCGGGGAAGAATCGGAACAGAAAAAGGAGGCAACAGCCCGTTGAAAAAAATAGATTGGAGAGCGGCCATCCCCTATATCGTGATTCCGCTGTTGTTTGTCGTCGCCCTTGCACTGTATATGACCGTGGGGCAGACCCAAAAGACCAAGACCGAGTATTATCAGATCGTCAATCAGTTTGAAAAACATGAGATCACCGATTACGAGCTCAATTTGAGCAGCGGCGTTCTGAAATACCATGTGGCGGGCGACGAAAAGACCTATGAATACACGGTGCCGAACGTCAACCTTTTCAAGGACGACGTCCACGATGCGGTGATGCAGTATAATAAAGAGCATCCCGACGCACAAATCAAGGCAGATTATGAATCCGGCTCGGCAAATTCATGGTGGGTGAGCTTGCTGCCCACCGTGGTCGTGATGCTTCTGCTGCTGGTGCTTATGTTCATTATGTTCCGCAAAATGAACCAGTCCATGCAGAACGAAAACAACCGCGCGATTTCTTTCGGCAGGGCGCGCGTCAAAAAGGGCGGCGACGAGCAGCGGAAAACCACTTTTGCCGACGTCGCGGGCGCGGATGAGGAAAAGGAAGAACTGGAGGAGATCGTTGAATTCCTGAAAAATCCGCAGGACTTTAACGCTTTGGGCGCGCGAATTCCGAAAGGCGTTTTGCTTGTCGGCCCTCCCGGCACGGGTAAAACACTGCTTGCCCGCGCGGTAGCGGGGGAGGCGGACGTGCCGTTTTTCTCCATCTCCGGCTCGGATTTCGTGGAAATGTATGTCGGTGTGGGCGCGTCGCGCGTCCGTGATCTGTTCGATCAGGCCAAAAAAAATTCGCCTTCGATCATCTTCATCGACGAGATCGACGCCGTCGGACGCCACAGAGGCGCGGGCATGGGCGGCGGCCACGATGAACGCGAGCAGACGCTCAACCAACTGCTTGTGGAAATGGACGGCTTCGGCGCAAACGAAGGCGTGATCATCATTGCCGCTACCAACCGTCCCGACATTCTCGATCCCGCGCTGCTGCGCCCGGGTCGTTTTGACCGTCAGGTCACCGTTTCCTACCCCGACATTCGCGGCAGAGAGGATATTCTGAAGGTACACGCCAAGGGCAAGCCCTTAGGGCCGGACGTCGATCTCTCCTATATCGCGGGCGCGACGGTCGGCTTTACGGGCGCAGACCTTGAAAACCTGCTCAACGAGGCGGCTCTGCTCGCGGCACGCCGCAAGAAAAAGGCCATCACCATGCCGGAGATCGAAGAGGCGACGATGAAGGTATTGGTCGGCACGGAAAAGAAATCCCACCGCATCACCGAGCGCGACAAAAAGATCACCGCCTACCATGAGGCGGGTCACGCGGTTTCCTCCTATTATTTGGAGAACAAAGACCCCGTCACGCACATTTCCATCGTGCCGCGCGGTATGGCGGGCGGCTTTACCATGTACCAGCCCGAAAAGGACGAAATGCACATGATGCGTTCGCGTATGCTCGACGACATCGTCGGGCTGTTGGGCGGCCGTGTGGCGGAGCAGATCATTTTTAACGATATTTCCACGGGCGCTTCCAACGATATTGAACGCGCTTCGGAGATCGCGCGCAAAATGGTCACCAAATACGGCATGAGTGAAAAGCTCGGCCCTATTGCATTCGGCAAGGACAATGACGAGGTCTTTATCGGCAGGGATTACAACCATATCCGCAACTATTCCGAGGCTGTGGCCTCCGAGATCGACGAGGAAGTCGAACGCATCGTTTTAGCCGCATATAAGCGCACTGAAGAAATCCTCCGTGAGCATATCGATAAGCTCCATGCGGTCGCAAAGGCGCTTGTGGAGCGTGAAAAGATCGATGCGGACGAGTTCTATGCGCTTATGGAGGGCAAAGAACTGCCTCCACCTAAAGTCCCTGCGCCGAAGACTTCGGAAGACAAGCAGGGGGATGCGGCGGCAACGCCAAACGATGTGCCGCAGGACGCTTCCGAACACGATGGCGGCGAAGCAAAACCGCAGGATGCGAACGTGCAGGACGCTTCGGACGAATCCGGCGATACGCCGCAATAATTTCACTTTATAAACCCAAAAGACACGGCGGAAAATCCGCGGTGTCTTTTCGTTTTGATCAGGCTTATGGAAATTTGTCAATTTATCCATGGATTCCTGTAGCTTAAAGTGTTGACTTTTGTAAAAAATGGGGTTAGAATAATTTCCAATATCATTTTTTTGAGACGCAGGAGAGAACGATGAAACTGAACGGTTCCCAAATCATTGCCGAGGTGCTGATTGAACACGGGGTAGACACAATTTTCGGCTACCCGGGCGGCGCTGTTCTGAATATATATGACGCGCTTTACGAATACAGCGACAAAATCCGTCATATTTTGACCGCCCACGAGCAGGGTGCGTCCCACGCGGCGGACGGATACGCCCGCGCAACGGGGAAAACCGGCGTGGTGCTTGCCACGAGCGGCCCGGGCGCGACGAATTTGGTCACGGGGATTGCCACGGCATACATGGATTCCGTGCCTATGGTCGCCATCACGGGCAATGTCGGCACATCGCTCATCGGCCGTGACGCGTTTCAGGAGGTCTACATAACCGGCATCACCATGCCCATCACCAAGCACAATTTCATGGTGCAGAATATTTCCGAGCTTGCGCCCATTCTTCGCGAGGCTTTTAAAATCGCCAATTCGGGCAGAAAAGGCCCTGTGCTTGTGGATATTCCGAAGGATGTTACGGCGGCCGTGACGGAGTTCACGCCGCAAGTTCCCGATCCAATTCGCGATACCACCGTTTTGGATGCGGAAAAGCTCAAAACGGTCGCAAAGCTCATCAACAGCGCCAAACGCCCCGTTTTGGAGATCGGCGGCGGCGTGGTTTCCGCAGAGGCTTCCGATATTGTCCGTGCATTTGTGCAGAAAACGGGAATTCCGACCTGCCACACCTTAATGGCGGCGGGGGTGCTGGGCTACAGCGAACCGCTCAATTACGGGCTTGTCGGCATGCATGGCAGTTATGTGACGAATAAAGCCATAGACGAGGCGGATTTGCTTTTGGCGGTCGGCACGCGATTCTCGGATCGTGTGGCGCTGAATACCGACCATTTTGCATCGAGGGCCAAGGTCGTGCAGATCGACATCGATATGAGCGAGATCTGCAAAAACGTCCTGGTGGACGAGTATATCGAGGGTGACGTCAAAACCGTCCTTACCGCGCTTTTGCCCCTGGTTAAGGAGAAAAGCCACAGCGCATGGGTGCGCACGCTCGAGGACTATAAAAAAGACGACTATGTCCCGAAGGATTCCAAAGAACATCTTACCCCGCACGAGCTGGTTCGCGCCATTTGTGCGGAAACCGACAAGGAAACCGTGTATGTGACCGACGTCGGTCAGCATCAGATGTGGGCGGCGCAGTATTTGGAGCATACCCGTGCGCGCAATTTCCTGACCAGCGGCGGCCTTGGCACAATGGGCTATGGCTACGGCGCGGCCATCGGCGCGCAGTTCGGCTGTCCGCAGGCGCGCGTCGTCCATATTACGGGCGACGGCTCGTTCCATATGAATCTTAACGAGGCGTGTACGGCCGTCAGCTATGGGCTTCCTATCATCACTGTGATTTTTGACAATCGGGTGCTGGGCATGGTGCGGCAATGGCAGACCTGCTTCTATGGCAAACGCTATTCCCAAACCGATCCCGAGCGCAAAACCGATTTCGTCAAGGTGATCGAGGGCTTCGGCGGCAAGGGCTATCATGTTGAGACTTTGGAAGAATTCAAAGCCGCCTACAAGCAGGCGCAGGCGCAGAAAGGGCCGGTTTGGATTCATTGCACCATTGAAAAGGATGCACGCGTGCTGCCGCTGATCCCGGCGGGCAAAACGGTGGACGACATCATCGTGGCGGATGCCTGCGAGAATTGCGTACACCGCTGCGACGGCAAATAATCGGGTTATTGCCTATTCAAATTATGCAAATTCATTTTAAGGAGTAGATGAATATGATTAAGAAGTATTACGATGCCGACTGCAATCTCGGTATGCTCGACGGCAAGACCGTAGCCATCCTCGGCTACGGCAGCCAGGGACACGCCCATGCGCAGAACCTGCATGAGAGCGGCGTAAACGTCATTGTCGGTCTGCGGGAAGGCTCTGCTTCTGTGAAAAAGGCAGAGGAAGCGGGCTTGACCGTTATGTCCACTGCGGACGCGGCCAAAGCGGGCGATCTGATTATGATGCTCGTTCCCGACGAACTGGCGGCGGACATTTATAAGAAGGACGTCGAGCCGGGTCTTGAAGAGGGCAACGTGCTGATGTTCGCACACGGCTTCAACATCCACTTCAAGCAGATCGTTCCTCCCGAGAACGTAGACGTGATCATGGTTGCGCCCAAAGGCCCCGGCCACACGGTTCGTTCCCAGTATTTGGAGGGGCGCGGCGTACCGTCCCTTATCGGCGTACATCAGGACGCTTCGGGCAAGGCGAAGGATTATGCGCTGGCCTATGCCTGCGGGATCGGCGCAGGCCGTGCAGGCATTTTGGAGACGTCCTTCCGTGAAGAAACCGAGACGGACCTCTTCGGCGAGCAGGCTGTGCTTTGCGGCGGCGTGACCGAATTGATGAAGGCCGGTTTCGATACCCTTGTAGAAGCGGGCTATGAGCCGGAAATGGCGTATTTTGAGTGCATTCATGAAATGAAGCTGATCGTGGACTTGATCAACAGCGGTGGCTTTGCCATGATGCGTTATTCCATTTCCAACACCGCCGAATACGGCGATTACAGAACGGGTCGCCGTTTGATCACGGAGGATACCCGCAAGGAAATGAAGCAGGTGCTTCGCGAAATTCAGGACGGCACGTTTGCAAGCGAATTCATTCAGGAATTCTCCGCAGGCAAAAAGGCCAAGTTCCTTGCGACCCGCCGTCTCGAGAGCGAGCATCCGCTGGAGAAGGTCGGCGCGGAGCTTCGCAAGATGATGAGCTGGCTCAAAAAATAACCTTTTCGCTTTTGATTCCCTTTTACCGCTCGGGAGATTTCTTCCGAGCGGTATTTTTATCGAAAAATCCCGCACCGCCGTGCCGTTTCCCGCGTACATTGAAAAGAGGTGAAACGGTATGCGCCGCAAGAAAAAACGGAAGCTGCTTATATTGGTCAGCATTCTGTTGATTTTCTGTATTCTGTCGTTGAGCGTGATCCTCAAAATGCGCCCTGTCATTCTGCAAAACTCCCAAGCGGCGGCGGAGCGCATTTTGCTGACGGCTGCCGACGAGGCCGTTGTCAGTGTGCTTCGCGACGGGAACGTATCCTATGCGGACGTTGTGCGGCTCTCCACCGACAGCGAAGGCCGCGTGACCAGCCTGCAGGTGGACGCGCTGAATATCAACATACTCAAAAGCAAAATATCCATGGGGGTTTCCGAGCTTGTGTCCGAAAATGCGGAGTACCACACGTCCATCCCCATCGGTACGTTTCTGGGCAGCGAGTATACGGCGGGTCGCGGGCCGAAAATCCCGTTTACCATGCAGCTGACCTCGACCTGCGCGGTGGATTTTCAATATGAATTTAAAGAGGCGGGATTGAATCAGGTCATTCACCGCGTGCTGTTACATATGACGATCACAGGCCGTCTTGTTATGGCGGGCGCTTCGGATACCTTTACCGTGGAGACCTCCGCCCTGGTCGCGGAGACCGTGATCGTAGGCGCGACTCCCGATGCGTTCACCGAGGTGATCGAAAGCCCCGGAAGCGACGCGGCGGGCATTATCAACGACTACGGCGCACAGGCAGGGGAATAAACGGCGCGTCGTGCAGTTTTGCCGGAAACATATCGAAATTTTATTATTTTGTTCGGCATTTTGGTATCTTTTCAAGGCATTTTGCCGTATAATGCGGCTGAAATCACAAGGGGAGAGGTCGTTTCCATGAAAAGCAAGACCAAGCTATACATCAGTCCTGCCGATGTGCGCAAGGCTTTCTCGGCGGCGGGCTTTCATACGGTATCCGATATTGCGCCGCTGACGGCAGGGGAATTCAACAGTGCCTATTGTGTAACGGCGGACGCCGCGCAGTATGTGTTAAAGGTCGCGCCGCAAAAAGACAGCGCGCATACGCTTACCTATGAGACCGATCTAATGCGGCAGGAGGTTTTCTTTTATCAGCAGATCCGTGCGAAAACCGACGTGCGTGTACCACAGATCTTCTACAGCGATTTTTCGTGTTCACTGCTCCCATCGGCGTTTTTTATCATGGAAAAGCTCCAAGGACAGCCGCTGACTGCGTGTCGGCTTTCGGGCGCGGAACGGACGGCGATGCACGAACAAATCGGGGAACTCCTCGCGAAGCTGCATACGATCAGGGGCGAACAGTACGGGTATGCGCAGAACGGTCTGTACCCGAATTGGTATCTTGCCGTGCGCAGTATGACCGAAAACGTACTTGCCGATTGCGAAAAAATCGGGAAACGCTGTAAGGCGGGCGAACAGGTTTTGCTGCTCATTGAGCAAAACCGCGCGCTTTTGGAAACCGTGCCTTGTGTGTATACACATTTTGATGTTTGGGAGGGCAATTTGTTTTATGACCCGTCAAACAGGGCGGCGGGGCTAACGCTGATCGATCCCGAACGCAGCTTTTGGGGCGACGGGATCGGTGATTTTTGTTCGTTGGAGCTTTTGAAGCCTTTGCAGGACAAGCGCAGTCTGCTCGCAGGCTACAACCGCCTTGCCGAACAGCCGATCCTGCCCACAGAGGAAGAAAAGCTGCGCTATGCCGTACTGCTCGGCTATTTGGGTCTGATCGTATACACCGAGCGATTTTACCGTTACCGCAAGACGCAAATCAAATACCGTGCAAACAGCATACTTGCAAAAACATTGTTGCAAATGGCCTTGCAGTCGCTGCATTAAAACGGACAACCCCTTTGCTTTGGCGTTCGACACGCTACGATCTCTTTCGCGCAAAGGGGTGGCTACGGCAGGAACAAAACGACGACAAAGCCTTGACCGAGGCCGAAAAGTGCGGTATGATAGCGGCAGAATCGTAAGGAGATAGGGAAGTGCTGCACATGCCGAAAAACGTATTGCGGAATCTCAAAAGCAACAGCCTTTTTTTGGTGTTTGCGGCGTTTTGTCTGTATTTGCTGACGCTTGGCGGACTTTCGACCTTGCCGAAATGGCTGTGGATATTCCCCGCTTTGGGACTGCTTGCGGCTGCGGCGGCCATACCGAAGCTGCTGCGTGCGCGCACTTCGTCGCGCCGACAAGCCCTGTTTCAAAACGGCACGGCAGGGGTGTGCGGGCTTCTTTGCGGGCTGGATCTGTATTTCGCACTTCCCCAAAATGCACGCTGGACGTCCCTTTTCGCAGATCGCCCGAACGCAGAAATACTCTGTTTATCGCTCTTTGCCGCTGTCACGACGCTTGTGTGGACGGTACTGCTCAGCGGCCTGTTTGCGCATATTCCGGCAAGCCTTTCTTTGGAAAATGTCGGCAAAAAGGGGATTTCCCTTGCACGCGGCAGAGATATTCGGACGGCTGCTTTTTGCCTTGTCACGGCGTTTGTCGTGCTGACGGTCTGCACCAAGTCGTCTTTCCTCTATCCGCTCAACGATTGGGTGGATTCCAACTGCTTTTTCACGGTGGGCAAGGCTTTGATGAACGGCAAGGTGCTGTATGCCGACATTTACGAGCAAAAAGGGCCGATCCTGTATTTCCTGCACGGGCTTTGCTATCTTCTTTCGCGTGAGAGCTTTTTCGGCGTGTATTTGCTGGAGCTTCTCGCGGCGGCGGCATTTTTGTTTTTTGCCGCTAAGACGGTATTTCTCTATACAACGCGCGGCATATATGTTTGGCTGCCGCTGTTTGCTGCCGCTGTTTTTACTTCGCGCAGCTTTTGTCACGGCGACAGCGCGGAAGAACTGTGCCTGCCGCTGCTCATGCTTACGGTATACCTCGGCGAACGCGCGTTCCGGCGCGGGGAATTGCTCCCTTGGCGGCACTGGATGTGCGTCGGCATCGCGGCGGGGATCGTGCTGTGGATCAAATTCAATATATTGGGCTTTTTTGTCGGCTGGGCGCTTATTCCGTTGTATCAAAGCCTTAGAAAGGGCGGCTTTGCGGCGCTTTGCAAGGCGGCGCTCGGCGTTTTGGCGGGTGTGGGTATAGCAAGTATACCCGTATTCGTCTATTTTGCGCTTCACCATGCGTTCGGTGCGCTTTGGGAAGCCTATTTCTACAACAATCTGTTTTTGTATGCCGGTCTGCAAACGGAATCGGGGACGTTTACCGACACTTTGCTTACGCTGTTTTTCCGTATGCGCAGCGCCGTTTGCAGCAATTACCTTTACGCCGTGCCGGGCGTTGCGGGCCTGGTTTGGTACGCTCTGACCGTGCGCGGCGAACGCCGCCTGCATATGCCGCTTGCCGCGCTTCTGCTGGCCATTTGCGTATTCCCGGGGCAGTTGGCTCTGCCGTACTACAGCCTCGTGCTGGCCGTTTTCGCCGTATGGGGCATGGCGGCGCTGTGTAAGGCGACGGAGCGTTTTCTGCCGCGTCAGAAACCGTGGCTCGGGCGGACGTTTGCGGCGGCTTCCCTGTGTGCCGCGTGTCTTGTTAGCTTTTTATTTAGCCAAAATGTGTATTTGATGAAGATCCAAAAGGCGGATATGCCGCAATATAAATTTCGGGAGATCATTTTAAGCATCGACGATCCGACGCTGCTCAATTACGGCTTTTTGGACGGCGGATTTTACACCACGACGGGGCTTGTGCCGCAGAATCGTTTCTTTTGCCGCCTGAACATTCCGTTGGAGGAAATGTACAGCGCGCAGGATGCGGATGTCCTTTCGCAGCAAACGGATTTCATCGTCACGCGCAGTACACCCTTACAGGCGGCGGGCTATTCGTGCGTGGCGCAGAGTTCGCTTTATTTCGAGGGCTGGGATTTCACCTATTATCTGTATGCCTCTGACCGCGTTTTGCCGCAGCTTTTGGAAAACGGCGTTTTAGAACCTGCATACCAACAAATGTATACCGACTGATTACGCGGGCAAGGGGTAGGTTTTTATTCAAATTTGCCAAATTGACGGGCTTGGATTTGTCAAAGTTGCGCGGTGACTTTTCCAAAGATTTCCGATATACTTGGAAAAGAAGGGAGCGAAAATCCATGCGTAAATCCACAAAAATTCTTTTATCCGCCGCAGGTGCTTTGGTGCTTGCAGCGGGCATTACCGTAGGCGTGTTATACGGGGTGGGCGTGCTGAAATTTGCCAAGCCTGCCGAGAGCAAAAACGGCAAATACCTGTTCTGCTACTTTGTCGGCAACGACCCGCAAGAGGAGCGCATCCATTTGGCGGTCAGCACGGACGGTTACCATTTTGAAGCGCTCAACGGCAACGAGCCTATTATCAAGCAGACGCTCGGCAAAAAGTCGGTGCGTGACCCGTACATATTAAAGGGCGAGGATGGATTTTATTATATCATCGGCACGGATATGCGCTCTATGGAAGGGTGGACGTCCAATCATGCGCTGGTGACATGGAAATCCAAAGACCTCATTACATGGACGGATGAGACCATCATCGACATCCGCGATTTCGGCGGCGAATTTGCCCAAACCACGCGCGCATGGGCGCCGCAGGCTTTGTATGATGCCGAAAAGGGGCAGTACATGGTCTATTGGGCGCATTCTACCGCACAGCAGGACATTGCCGCGATGTATTACGCATATACCACGGATTTCAAGACGCTTACCGAGCCGCAGCCGCTGTATGTGCGCGAGGGGATTCAGACCATTGACGGCGACATTGTGTATAATGCACAGAACGGCAAATACTATCTCTACTTTAAGCACGACGAGGATCAAACCATTGCCTATGTCACCGCCGATCATATGAACGGCCCGTATACGGATGAACCCGTTATCGTGTCTCTGGCGCCTTCGGGTGTGGAGGGCAGTTCCATGTACAACATCAACGGCACGGATACTTGGGTCATGATGATGGACGAATACGGCAAAGGCCGTTATTTCCTCCAGCAAACGACGGATTTTGAGCATTTTACGAAGCTGAAACGCTCGGATTATGATTTGAATATCCAACCGCGTCACGGCTCTGTCGTTTCCATCAGCGATGAAGAGTATGACGCCCTGGTGAAAGCCTACGGGAAATAAAAGCAAAAGCCCCGTGTTTTGCGGGGCTTTCCTGTCGTATCGGAAACCTTGCGTGCGACGGGAAAAGAAGGGAGAACAGTATGTCCGTTTTTAGTAAGATCATCTCTAAATTCGCCTCGCTTGCGCAGAAAGAGGGCGCGCGTTTGCAAGCGGAGAAAACGATCACCGAGGGAATGCCCGAATTGCTGCGCCGCGCCGCAGCCGAGGGCGCCGTGCTGTTAAAGAACGAAAATGCCGCCTTGCCGCTCGAGACGGGGACGCGCATTTCTCTGTTCGGGCGCGGGCAGATCGAGTGGTTTTACACAGGTTACGGTTCGGGCGGCGACGTCAACAAGCCGTATGCCGTCAGCCTTTTAGAGGGTATGCGCGCCTGCGATGCTTTATCGGTCAATGAAACGCTCGCCGCCGTATACGAGCAGTGGAACGAAAAGAATCCCGTCGATCACGGGTACTGGGGACACTGGCCGCGCTTTTATCCCGATATGCCGCTTACAGAGTCCCTGGTCGGGCAGGCGGCGCAGGCTTCGGACTGCGCGGTGGTGACCATCGGCCGTTCGTCGGGGGAGGATCGTGAAAACGCGCTCGAAAAGGGCAGCTATTATTTGACCGACGACGAAAGCGCCATGCTTTCCCTCGTGACGCGGCATTTTAAGAAAACCGTGGTGCTTTTGAATGTCGGCAGCATGATGGATCTGTCTTGGGTCGACGGCTTTAACGGCAAGATCGACGCAGTGCTGCTCGTGTGGCAGGGCGGTATGGAGAGCGGCAATGCGATCGCCGACCTGCTTAGCGGCAAGTGTACGCCCGGCGGAAAGCTGCCCGATACGGCCGCGAAAACATATGCCGCCTATCCGTCCGCAGAGCATTTCGGGGATGCGGACTATAACTGCTATGAAGAGGATATTTACGTCGGCTACCGCTGGTTCGAGACATTTTGCCCCGATGACGTGCTGTACCCGTTTGGCTACGGCCTTAGCTATACCGATTTTTCCACGCGGTTTGACGGTGTTTCGGAGGAAGACGACGCGTTCGTATTTACCTGCACCGTGCAAAACATCGGGACACGCTTTGCCGGCAAAGAGGTCGTGCAAATCTATCTCCAAAAGCCAAACGGAAGTCTTGGCAATCCCGCGAGAGTATTGGCGGGCTTTGCGAAAACGGGCTTGCTTGCGCCGTCTGCCGAGACGACCTTGACCGTCCGCGTGCCGAAAACCGCGCTCTCCTCGTATGACGACAGCGGCGCGACAGGGCATAAGTCTGCCTATGTGTGCGAAGCGGGGACGTATCGGTTTTTCTTAGGCGGCGATGCGCACAAAGCCCAGCCGATTTGGGAATATATCCAAGAAGAGACGGTCGTGACCGAGCAGCTGACCGAAGCGGCCGCGCCGACCGAGCCTTTCTCCATCGTAAAGTCGGTCGAAAAGGACGGCGTGCGCACGGCGCAAAAAGCTCCCGTCAGCCTCAAAACGCTCGATCTGCGCAAGCAAATACAAGACAATCTGCCGCCCGCCAGAGAGCAGACGGGAGACAGAGGTTATACGCTTTCGCAAGTCGCCGAGGGCAGCGTCTCCATGGCGGATTTTGTAGCGCAGTTGAATTTGGATGAATTGGAGGCCATCACACGCGGCGCGTATGTGATGAACAGCCCGCTCGGCGTAGCGGGGAATGCGGGGGTGTACGGCGGTGTGCTGCCGTCCCTGCGTCAAAAAGGCGTGCCGCCCATCACCACGACCGACGGCCCTTCAGGTATTCGTCTGCATAGCTGCTGTTCGCTCATCCCCATCGGCACGCTGTTCGCCTGCACCTTTGATGAAGCGCTGGTGACCGAAGTGTACGCGGCTGTCGGCAAAGAAATGTGTTTAAAAGGCACGGATGTGCTGTTAGCGCCCGGGCTGAATCTCCACCGCAATCCGCTTTGCGGCCGTAATTTTGAATACTATTCCGAAGACCCGCTTTTGACGGGGAAGATCGCTGCGGCGGCGGTACGTGGGATCCAAAGCGCGGGGGTATCCGCCTGCCCGAAGCATTTCGCCTGCAACAATCAGGAATTCCGCCGCAATCGAAACGATTCCCGCCTTTCCGAGCGTGCGCTCCGCGAACTGTACCTCAAGGGCTTTGAAATCTGCGTGAAGGAAGCCGAGCCGCAAAATCTGATGACCTCCTACAACAAGATCAACGGCGTACACGGGCATTATCAGTATGAACTGTGTACCACGATTTTGCGCGGGGAGTGGGGGTATACCGGTTGCGTGATGACCGATTGGTGGATGCGCTCGCAACACAGCCCCGAATTCCCCGCAATGTGCGACAACGCCTATCGTGTGCGCGCGCAGGTCGATGTGCTGATGCCCGGCGGCCCGCGCGTCTGTCGGCGGCAAAAGAGCGACGGCACGCTGCTTGCAACCTATGGCCGCCCCGACGGCATGACTTTGGGCGAAATGCAGCGAAGCGCCGAAAACGTCCTGCGCTTCGCCATGCAATCCTCCGCAATGAAACGGTTCTTGGAGGCAAATTCCGCCGACGCTCCCACCGAAAACGCGTAACATATACGAAACTTGTAACAAAGCCAAAGCAAACAATCGACGAAAAAAGGAAAATTTTCGAGCGCCCCGCCTGTCAGACAAAGATGTGCCATGTCTGTCAGACGGGGCGTTTTTTGGTTCGTTTCCGCCTTTTCTTGCAATTTAACACGATTTTTTTGCAATTTGTAAATTTAATTTACAGAAATCCTCTGCTTTGATATATTCAAATTGGTGATTTTTATCCCTTTTTAAAACGGTGACGTCTGTTTTCATTTTTTCGATTCTGACGATGTGTTGCTTTATGTATGAAGCGGTCGCACGAAGAATGGAATCGGCGTAACGGTCGTTTACGGATATAGGCAAAATGATCATCCGAAGCGAAACGCTGCCCGGCGTTTGTTGGAAAAGAGGGAATGCTTATGAAATATTTCAAATATCTCATCGGCTTTCTGATGCTTTGCACGATTGCCGTTTGCATGGGGGAATTCTATCAGATCCATATCGGGGATTACGCTTTTCCGAGTTATTTTTCCCTGTCCTATGTAAGCGCCTCCGAAAGACAGACATGCGCTGCATTTTTATGCGATACGGCTACCGAAAACAATGTACACATTTGGTGTACGGATCAACAAATCGATAGAAATTTTGCAAAAAACAACTTGATCCTGTATTGCTCGGATGAACAAACCCCCGCGCTGATCGAAAAAAACTCCGGCATACGTTGCGGAAAATCCAAAAGTATTTTTCTCAGCGACGGCAATGTTGAAAGCAGAGATTTGCACGACTTGCCCAATTCTGTCGGCGCGAATTCTTATTTCAGCATGCTTTGCGCTCCCGAGGATGGGCAGCGCTTCATCGATGCGGTGGAGAGCCGCTATCGTGTGGAATTTTATTCCCTAAAAAGCCCCAATGAAGGGTTTTATTCCTCCATGGCGTTTACGATTCAGCTTGCGCTGTGGCTGACGACCTATGCTATCTTTTTCGGCATCAGCCTGTATGATGTGAAGCTGATGCAAAAAGAATTGGCCGTCCGATATTCTTTAGGCGAAAAAAAGAGCCGATTATTTGCCCAAAAAGCCCTTTTGGATTACGCATATTTTACGGCGTGTTTTTTGATTGCATTTTTCGGGGCTTCCGGATTCACGGAATCGCTTTTTTCGTTTAAACTGTCCGTGCTGTTCTTTGTCGGCTTTTTAGTGCTGAATATTTTGGTCGATTCTCTCATCTTCAGGGTAAACATCCAAAAGGCATTCAGCGGGCGGATCGCGTCTAAATCCCTATTGTCGGCAAGCTATACGCTGAAGCTGTTGACGTGCGTTTTGCTGATCGTTGTTTTAGGCGTCGGCGCGGGGCAATTCTCCCGATTGGTCGAACTCAAACAGGAAGACGATTTTTTGCGGAATTACAAGGATTATTCGTTTATCGACACCATGGCGCTTGAGCAAGATCCGAATCTTACGGATCAGAGATCGGCGATCCTTTATTTCCTGCAGCAGAAGTATTTTGCGAACACGCTGTTGCAGTCAAATTCCTTTGACGTCGGCAAGCTGAGCGATAAACAAGAGCATTGCGGCATTGTTTGCAATAAAAATTCGACAGCGTATTTGCAGGGGCTTATTCCGGAATTGCAGGGCAAAACTTTGGAAGAAAAAATGTATGTGCTGGTTCCACAATATCCCGGATATGAAAACGACCTTGCCAAAATCGTAGACTGGGCGCAGTCGGATTTAAGCGGCAAATTTGGCTATGTGTTTTGCCACGACTATGACATCGAGGTTATCCCGTATGCGCAGGATGTCCGCATGGTTGCCTTCTCCAAAAATGATGATGCTTCGCGGACAGCTATATACAAAAACCCCGTTATCTATTTGAGCTGTTTGGATGAATCCAAGCTGCAAGTCGAAATGCCGATCGGTACGGCAGAGCATACATACGAGAATGGCGCCGTTTATACGCTCAATCATGGCGGCCTGAGTCCTGCAGCGTATACGCAAGATTTGCTTTTTTGTATCCCGCAGGAGGAACTGGAGGCGTTTGAACAGGAATACCACTTTGAATGTGCGTTGCTCAATATGTATGACAACTATCAGTGCTCGGTGGCAAGGGCTGAAAAGGTAGCTTTGATGACGGGTGTGCTGTCTATGGTTTTTCTTCTTATGGAAGCCTGCCTGATCGGCACGGTGGTCAAATTGGAGTACAGCATAAACGCAAAGAAATTGGCAGTCAAAAAGATTTTGGGGTACAATCTTTTTGAAAAAAATAAAAAAATCATTTTGCTTACGCTTTTGGTTATCGCCGCGGGATTTATCGGCGCGATCGTGGTCTGCTTAGGCTTGCGGATCACCACGGCAGTTTGGTTTCTGTTGCTCGGGGGCATTGTGCTTTCTGTTATAGAGTTTCTTATTGTCGTTTACAATATCGTGCGAACAGAAAAAAGCGAAGTCGTAAGAATTCTGAAGGGGGACAGCTTATGATACAGGTAGAAAAGCTTTGCAAGGCGTTCGGCAAATTCAAGCTGTTTGATAACTTTTCGATGCAGATCGAAAATGGAGAATTCGTTGTGATTGAGGGCGTAAGCGGCTGCGGCAAAACTACGTTGTTGAATATGCTCGGATCACTTGAAAAGTTCGATTCGGGACGCATTATCGTAGACGGTATCGATATTGCACAAAAGAGAAATCAAAGAAAATATCTACAGGAAAAGGTCGGCTTTTTGTTTCAAAACTTTGCGTTGGTGGAAGGCATGACCGTAGAGGATAATTTGAAGCTGGTGAAAAACAACTGCCGATCGGGCGTTTCCATGGATCGCGCTTTGGACGCTGTCGGCTTGCTGCAAAAAAAGAATCAAAAGGTCTACAGCCTTTCGGGCGGGGAACAGCAGAGAGCCGCCCTTGCCAGATTGATGATCAAAAAGTGCGATCACGTATTTGCGGATGAACCGACCGGGTCTTTGGATCGAAAAAATGCCGATGCCGTTTTTTCCATTTTGGAACAAATCAATAAAAGCGGTAAAACGGTTATCATGGTGACACACGACGAGACCTATCAACAAAAGGGAAAGAGGGTCGTACAGCTATAAAAGTGCGTTTGAAGGAGAGGAGCACTATGCCGCGAAAAAAGAAGCTTACAGCGATTGCTTGTGTATGCATTTTACTGCTTCTTGTAACAGGCTCTGTTTGGATCGGGGTTTCCGCGCATCAGCGGAAAAATGATTTGCGAAGCAAATATCCGATGATTCAAGAAACGGAATACCGCATAGATGATGCGGGATTAGGCTTTGAGAAAAGGGTTGCCAATGCACCCCATATTGTTGAAATCGAAGTTATCGGACAATTGCCGAATTATACAGTATCCGTTGAAGATCCGGTGGTCGATCTCGCTCAGGAAGTGGAATTCTGTCGGTTTCAGGTCAAACTGCTGTCCGATGTTGCGCAGACGAATTTTACCGCAGACGACGGCACGTTTGAAATCGTATTTGCAAAGCCGTTTGCCGATTCCTATCCCCGTATGGAGGCCGGCATGGATATTGTGTGTGCAGTAGAACCGGCTTCGGGCGTGCATGCAGGCAAATACCTGCTTTATGACAGGAGCTTTTATTATATCGACAACAATATGGCTTTGGCAGCTTATGCGGGGGATGACAGTCCGGCGAGCCAAATTTGCAAAAAGCAACTGCTGATCGACCAAATCCAAAAAATCAGAAACCAATAGCGATACCGCAAAAGATTTCCCGCATCGAAAAACCTTTACGATACGAAAAGCATAGACTGAAGCATCTTTTCTCAGCAACATTCGGCTTACAGACCGCTAAGTCGAATGTTGCTTTTTATGTTCTCCGAATGCGTAACAAATTTTGGAAATGCCAAGAACAAAACTGCCGTTCTTATCTAAATTGCAATATCAAATAGGACAGGATAGAAAAGGTCGTCAGAGGAGCGGTAATTGAAGATTTTACGGGGTA
>CANRAU010000010.1 GCA_947628665.1 uncultured Clostridia bacterium | reverse complement strand
ATATGCTTTCATGAGAAATCCTCCTTTTTTGGCATAAAAAAAGCAGCCGATCAATGGCTGCTGATTTTTCAAAAAAAACTCAAGATTAAATTAACGCCGTCAATTGTGAAATTCGCATTGACAGCGGCAAGATAGTTTGTTATAATGATTTCTGCCCTCACACGGAGAGATACCGAAGCGGTCATAACGGAACGGTCTTGAAAACCGTCGTACGGCAACGTACCGTGGGTTCGAATCCCACTCTCTCCGCCATATGACAGTTCGGATCGCGTTTGGACGGCCAAAATCGTATCTTTCCGATAAATCAAAATTGCATCTTTTCAGAACGTTACAACACGGAGAAGTACTCAAGTTGGTGACGAGGCGCCCCTGCTAAGGGCGTAGGTCGGGTAACCGGCGCGGGAGTTCGAGTCTCCCCTTCTCCGCCAGGAAGAAGCCCAATGCTTTTGCATTGGGCTTCTTCCACTAAATGTACCTGTCGGCGCGGCCTATACGGACAAGCCGTGCTTTTTACAACATGCGGATATGGGAGGTGTCTATATGCCGGGGCTTGGAACGATCATCAACGTCGGCTTGATCCTGCTGGGCGGAATCTGTGGGTTGCTGTTCGGCAGCAAGCTGCAAAAGCGTTATCAGGAGAGCCTGATGGCCGCAAACGGCGTAGCTGTGCTGTTTATCGGTATGGCGGGCGCGTTAAAAGAGATGTTCACGGTGGGCGGAGCCGTCCTGTCTGTGCAGGGGACTATGATGATGACGATCTCGCTTGCTTTGGGCGTACTCATCGGGGAGTTGCTGCAAATCGACCGACGGATCGAGCAGTTCGGCGAATGGCTGAAACGAAAGACGGGCAACGCGCGCGATGCCCGCTTCGTAGAGGGCTTTGTGACGGCGACCTTCACGGTGTGCATCGGCGCAATGGCCATTATGGGTTCGATTCAGGACAGAGTTGCCCACGACCCGTCCATTTTGATCGCCAAGGGGATCCTCGACTGCGTGATCATCCTCGTGATGACGGCCGCAATGGGCAAGGGCTGTATTTTCGCGGCGATCCCCGTAGGCATCTTTCAAGGGCTGATCACGCTGCTGGCGGGATTTTTAGAGCCTGTTATCACGAATGCGGCGATGTCGAACCTCTCTTTGGTCGGTTCGGTGCTGATTTTCTGCGTCGGCATAAACCTGGTTTGGGACAAAAAAATCCGCGTCGCCAATATGCTGCCCGCGCTACTGCTTGCCGTGGCGTGGAGCTATTTGCCGTGGAAAATATAACGTGCGGGATTCGATTTTTCCATCGAATCCCGCACTTTTTAGTTCAGAAAATACACAGACAGATTCAAATATCCCGCAAAAGCCACCCACAACAGATACGGTAGCAGCAAAATGCCTGCGGGCTTCGAGATGCGCCCGAACAAAACGGTATTAGCCAAAATCAGCAGCCACAACAGAACGAGCCAGACAAACGCGGTCAAATACAGCGACAAATTGAAGAACAACAGCGGCCAGACGAAATTAAAAAGCAACTGCAATCCGTATACGCGCAACGCTGTTTTATACGGTTTTCCCGAGGTCAACACCAAATAGGACGCGATCCCCATGAAGATATACAAAATCGTCCACACCACGGGAAACAGCCATCCCGGCGGCGACAGCGGCGGTTTTTGCAGCGCCGCAAACGTCTCCATGCCGCCCGATGTCAAAAGCGCCGCAAGCACGCCGACGCCGAGCGGCACGGCAAGGCAAAGCAGCAATTTTCTCCATTGAATTTTCAAAAGCTCACCCCCCATGTAACGGTTTATGCGTGCAGAAAGTCTTTTATGCCTGTATGCATCCGCTCCTTTTGGATGCGAAGAAAGGGAGACGCTTCATAAAAAGCGTCTCCCTTGGTTTGTCGAAAATGATTGGCTTTGTTTATAGGCTTTCGGAAACGGGCGTTTATGCCATCGGGGGCGTGCCTGCGCCGCCGGAGCCTGCCAGAGCCTGTGCAAACATGCCGGGCTTCTTTTCCTTTTTCGGCTTGTAGGCGGGGGGATTCTGCAGCTTTTCGCGCATCCGTTTGCCCTTGGAGGATTCGAGATACCGATTAATGAGCAGCACCGTGTCGTGCATATCCTCGCACATATATTGCTCGGCGGTCTCGCACAGCTTCGGGTCATTGTGCATCTCGCCGAGGATCGTCACGGCGATAAGCCCCTGCGTATCGTTCGAGCCGTTTTCATAAATATCATTGAGGATTCGGAACAGCTTGGTGCATTCCTGCCGAGAGCCGGAACGGATCGTCCCGATCACACGCGCGGTCGCGTGTTCGATAAAAAACGTCTCAGGCAAGAATTCGCCGTAGGTCTCGTAATTCGCACGGTACGGCTCTTTGAGGTCGGGATACAGCGCGAGCAGACGGTTTGCAAGCGTGTTGCCGTCATAGCTCTGCGACCCGTTTTTCACGGCAGAACGCGAAACGGGCGCAGGCATTTTGGTGCTTTTGCTCTTATTCCCATTTTTCTCTGCAAACTTGGAATCCAGCGTATCGTTAAATTCGTTGCAGAGGGACTTTATATCGCGCTGGGTAAACTCCTCGGGGTCAAAATAGTTTGTCGAGACTTTGGTAAGCTGCTCGTCCTGCGCGTCCGCGTCGCCGCAGAGCAACACCGCCTGCGTGCCGCAAAAATCAAAGCGAACTCTGCCCTTATCGCCCGTAAAGTCCATATAGGTATGCTCGCCGTCCGAGGACAGCGGCAACGCGTCCTTTTCGACGTTGTCGGGGATCACGGCGGAAAATCCGTTTTTCTGTAAGGTCTCGTTTGTTCCCGCAAGGAGCAGGGTGAGCGCTTCCTCAAAAGTCATTGTGTCACGACCTGTCTTATTAAAATACGGTATTAGTATAGCATAGTATTTTGCATTTGTCATTAAAATTTTTTTGGATTTGGAATTGTGAAAAATCGGTGCATATGCTATACTGTTTTTGTATATGTGTATCTTGGGGTGATTTTATGAAGAACGCATTGGTGATTTTCGGCGGTGTTTCGAGCGAACATGCGGTTTCCTGCATATCCGCGGCGGCCGTGATCGAAAATATCCCCCGCGACAAATACGCGGTATACATGCTCGGCATTACCGAAGAGGGCGCATGGCTTTTGTATGAGGGCGATACGGCCTTGCTGCCCGAGGATCGGTGGCTCGCCTCCGGACGCTGTACCAAGGCGGTGCTTTCCCCCGACCGCACGGATCACGGCCTGCTGGTCTTTCGCGAAAGCGGCATAGAGCATCTTTCGATCGATGTAGTCTTTCCTGTACTGCACGGCAAAAACGGGGAGGACGGCACTTTGCAGGGACTTTTGGAGATCGCGGGCATGCCGTATGTCGGCTGCGACACCCTCTCCTGCGCGATGTGCATGGATAAGGCCGTGACCAATCTGATAGCGGATTTTGTGGGCGTGCCGCAGGCAAAATGGCTGTCCGTAACGGCGCACGACTATCAAAAGGATCCGTCCGCCTTCCGAAAACGCGCAGAGGAATATTTGGGCTTTCCCGTATTCGTCAAGCCTGCAAACGCGGGTTCTTCGGTAGGGATCACCAAAGTAAAATCCCGCGATGCGTTTTTCGACGCTATGGAGACGGCGTTTCGGGAGGACAAAAAGGTCGTCGTCGAGGAATCCGTGGAAAATGCGCTGGAGGTCGAATGCGCCGTGATCGGCAACGGCGACCCCATGGCGTCGGTCGTCGGCGGCATCGTGCCGTGCGATGAATTTTACACCTATGAAGCCAAATATATACAAGCGGACAGCGAGTTGCAAATCCCCGCGCAAGTTCCCCTGGAAACGCAGAACGCCGTGCGCGAGGCGGCGATCCAAATGTTCACGGCGCTCGGCTGTCAGGGGCTTGCTCGCGCGGACTTTTTTGCCGACAAGAAAACGGGGCGCGTTCTCTTTAACGAGATCAACACCATTCCCGGGTTTACGCCCATCAGCATGTACCCGAAGCTCTTAGAGCAAAGCGGCGTTCCTTACGGCAAGCTCTTGGACCGTTTATTCAAGCTCGCGCAGGAGAAATAACAGACCATGGAAAAACAGGCGGTCGCCGTCGATATTTGCAATGTGCAGATCATAGACGGCAATGCGGAACGCATTGAAATGCGGGTTTTCGGCACACTGCTCGAAACCCCCGAGGGATTTTTGCTTGAATACACCGAATACGACGAAAACGCCAACCGTTTTCAAACGACGGTTCGGGTCGTGGGGCAGGAAGCGGTCTATGTGACGCGCAAAGGCGACTTTGGCAGCGAAATGCAGTTTGAAGTCGGCAAACGCAACAGCACCGTATATGCCACGCCCTACGGGGAAATGCTTTTGGGCGTAT
This sequence comes from uncultured Clostridia bacterium, assembly GCA_947628665.1. Classification (GTDB taxonomy): domain Bacteria; phylum Bacillota; class Clostridia; order Oscillospirales; family Acutalibacteraceae; genus Fimenecus. The sequence continues at coordinate 60,928 of CANRAU010000010.1, read as the reverse complement.
ACACCAAAAGCGTGGAAAACGCCCTGCGCGGCAGCGGGGGTCGTTTGCAATTCTGCTACACGACGGATTTTAACAGCCGCTTCGCCATAGAAAATTCCATGTCGCTGACGGTGCATTTGGACGCAGAGCCGTCCGCATAATTGAAGATCGGAGAAAATCGGATGTCTAAACTTGTCAAAGAAACGGAAAACGCGCTGCACAGTCTTATTTTGGAAGCGATCGGCCGCGCCATCGCGGCGGGAGAACTGCCCGAAGCTGCGCTGCCCGCGTTTCATGTGGAGATCCCGCAGGATCGGGCAAACGGCGATTATGCCACCAACGTGGCGTTTGCCGGCGCGCGGTGCTTTCATACCGCGCCTATCAAAATTGCGCAGGCGATCGCCAAATACATTGACCTTGGCGACAGCTATTTTTCGGAATGCTCCGTCGCGGGGGCGGGCTTTATCAATTTCCGCCTGAGTGACCGGTTCTATGCCGATATTCTGCTGGACGTGCTGGAAAAAGGCGAAGCGTACGGCAGGAGTGATTTCGGGAAGGGAAAGCGCGTCAACGTCGAATTCGTTTCGGCGAATCCCACAGGCCCTATGCATATGGGCAATGCGCGCGGCGGCGCGCTTGGCGACTGCCTCGCGGCGGTGCTGGAAATGGCGGGGTACAGCGTTACGCGGGAATTTTATATCAACGACGCGGGCAACCAGATCGACAAATTCGGCCTTTCGCTGGACATTCGCTATCAGCAGTTGTTTTTGGGAGAAAACGCGCCCGAGCTGCCCGAGGACAGCTATCACGGCGCGGATATTACGGCGCGCGCAAAGGAATTCGCCGACCTTTACGGCGACGCGTTCCTGCAAAAGAGCGAATCGGAACGCCGTGCGGCGCTCGTGGCGTTTGCGCTGCCGAAAAATATCGAGAATATGCGTGAAAATCTCTCGAAATACCGCATTGCGTACGACGAGTGGTTCCACGAAAGCGAACTGCATAAGGGCGCGATCCGCGAGGTGATCGACACCCTGACCGAAAACGGCAAGACGTATGAAAAAGACGGCGCGCTGTGGTACAAAAATATCGAAGTGCAGACCGAGAAGCTGCTTGCGCAGGGCAAAACGCAGGAGCAGATCGACAAGCTGGAGCTGAAGGACGATGTGCTGATCCGCCAAAACGGCAACCCGACCTATTTTGCGGCGGATATTGCCTATCACAAGAACAAGCTGGTCACGCGCGGCTTTCAAAAGGCCATCGACGTGTGGGGCGCGGATCATCACGGCCATGTGGCGCGGCTGAAGGGCGCGCTGGACGCCATCGGCCTGGACGGTTCGGCTTTGGACGTGGTTTTGATGCAGCTGGTCAATCTGATGAAGGACGGCGAGCCTGTGCGGATGTCTAAGCGGACGGGCAACGCGGTCACGCTGGTCGATCTGCTGGAGGAAGTACCCATAGACGCAGCGCGCTTCTTCTTCAATCTGCGCGAACCCGGGTCGACCATTGATTTTGACTTGGGACTTGCCGTGAGCGAGAATGCGCAAAATCCCGTGTATTACTGCCAGTATGCCAACGCGCGCATTTGCAGCATTTTGAAAAAGCTGGCGGCGGACGGTATTGCGCCGCGCGCCTGTACCGAAAAAGAACTCGAACAGCTGCATGCGCCCGAGGAGCGCGAACTCATTCGGCATTTGGCATCGCTGACGGACGAGGTCGTGTTGGCGGCGACCCATTATGACCCCGCCAAAATCACGCGTTATGCGATCAATTTGGCGACGCTGTTCCACAAATATTACAACGCCTGCAAAATCGGCGTGGCGGACGAGAGCCTGATGCAGGCGCGGTTGAATCTCTGCCTGGCGGTGCGCAGCGTGATGGTCAATATTTTGACCGCCTTTAAAATCTCCGCGCCGGAGAGTATGTAAGCATATCGGCTGTTTGGGGGGGACGCTTTTCGGCGTCCCCCGCAGTCTGTCGATAAACTGTTTTGCGATAGCAAAATAACGAAAAGTTTTCGCCCGCCTTTTTCAAAAGGCGGCGGGGTTGAGGGGCGGCGCCCTCATCGCAGCCCGCAGGCTGCGAAATTTTTGTTCCAAAAGAGCGCAGGAGGGGCGAAAAACAGTCCAGTGGACTGTTTTTCGGTGGGGATTCTCGCCTGTCGGCTCGGTCGGTGCTTCTGCCTTCGGCAGAGGTGTCCACCGGACACCCGCACCCCTCGCCGGGGGTTCCCCATAATCTTACTCCTTTTGTGCATATTGCCAAGCGACACATACTTTTTCTACACGCTACGAGGGACGCTTTTCGGCGTCCCCCGTTTTTGTGTTTTTTGCCTTTTTTTGGAGCGTTAATGCGAGCTTGCAGGGGCGGGAAGCCGCCGCACTTGAATTTTGGAAAGATTTGTGGTAAAATACCCGCAGAAAACATAGCAAAATCGCAGATTTCCGACCTGCAAAAAGGCGTTCCCGATGCAGGACGGGTCACGAGGTCAATATATGTTGGATAAAATCTATCGAAATTTATATTATTTGGGCTTGAAAAGCGGCTATAAGATGCGCAATGCCGTCCGCTGGCTTCTGCACAAGCTCCAAATCCCGTTGAAAGCGATTTGGACGGTGCTTGCGGCGGCGTTCTTTATGGCCGCCGGAGCGATCCGCAAGGCATTTTCGGCGCTTCTGCGCGAGGCAAAGGAACTGCTTGCCGACTTTCGCCGCGTTCGCGGGCATCTTCGGAAGCTTTTGAAAACCGACCGCAAAAGCGCGCTTGCCCTTTTGCGCACCTATGCGCAAAAGGCGGTCAGCAGGCATGGCGTCGTGATCCGCTTCGCGGTCAATACGGGGCTGCCGGTCTTGGCTTTTGTGCTTTTATGCCTGACCGTCAGCAGCTATTCGGGTCGCACCCTGGCCTTAGAGGTCAATTACAACGGTTCAGTGATCGGCTATGTGGAATCCGAGGCGGTATACCACGAAGCGCAGGAGCTGGCATCCGTGCGGCTGTCCACCGCCGCCAAGGTGGATTCCGCCCCTGTGACGGAATCCACAAGCTATGCAATCAAGCCCGTCAAGCGCAGCGAAATTCAGGATGCGGCCGTGCTTTGCGATGAGATCATCGAGCACAGCAACCGCAAAATCACCAACGCCTGCGGCATTTATGTGGACGATGTATTTCTCTGCGCGGTCAAGAATGAAACGGACGCGACCAGCGTATTCGACAACATCCTGCGCAATTACAAAACCGACGACAAAAACGCCGTTGTGGGGTTTGTGGAGGATATTGCCTATGTACAGGGGCTTTATCCCGACAGCGACGAGACGGTTTGGGACGCCGGTCGGCTTACCGAGCAGTTGAATTCCAAAAAGAGCGCGGCGCAGTATTATACGGTGCAGGCGGGCGATACCGTTTCGGGCATTGCGCAGAAGTACAAAATGGCCACCTCGCAGCTGTTTGCGCTCAATCCGGGTTTAAACGAAAATATCCATATCGGGCAGCAACTTTTGCTTTCCAGAGAGGTCAGCTACATTCAGGTGCAGGTGACCAAAACGGAAACACGTACCGTATCCATCCCGTATGAAACCGTGGAGGAAAAAACGGCAAGTCTGTATTCGGGTACCAAACGCACCAAGACCAAGGGGCAAAACGGCGAACAGATCGTTACGGAGCTGGTCACCTATGTGGACGGCGTGCGCACCTCGGTCAAGGAAGTCTCCCGTCAAACCACCAAAGCGCCCGTAAACGAGGTCGTGCAGGTCGGCACGAAAAAGGCCGTTTCGGGTTACACGGGGTCGTACTCCACGACCAGCTACGGCAAACGCTTCATTTGGCCGGCGGTCGGTGCCTACTCCACTTCTTCCGGCTTCGGCTATCGGCGGTCGGGCTATCACGGCGGTGTGGATATTGTCAAGCCCGGCGGACACAGCACGGGTGCGCTGGTGGTCGCGGCGGCAAGCGGTACGGTCGTTACCGCCGGATACCATTCCAGCTACGGCTATCATGTCGTGATCAACCACGGCGATGGCCTCTCTACCCTGTATGCGCATATGCTGAAAGGCTCTTTAAAGGTTTCCGCAGGGCAGCACGTCTCGGCGGGGCAGGCAATCGGGAATATCGGTTCGACGGGCAATGTAACGGGGCCGCACCTGCACTTTGAGGTGCGCGTCAGCGGCAAGCGCGTCAACCCCATGCCGTATCTCCGATAAGTGCGCATGGGTTTCCATAAAAAATGCAGGGCTTCGGCGGAAAAATCTGCCGAAGCCCCGTTTTGTTGTACAACGAATATTTTGGATTTAAGCCTTGGATTTGCCCTTACGGCATACCGGCGACGGCTTCGCCGATATTGAGAATATGGTCGCCGATGCGCTCAAAGTCCGTCAGCATTTCGGAGTAAATCACGCAGGTTTGGTCGAAGCAGCCGTCCTTGCGCAAGCGGTGCATTTGGTTGTTTCGATACAATTCGGCCATATCGTCGATCTGCTGTTCGACGGCCGCCACCTTGGCAAAGCGCGAATTGTCGATCTCCTCCAAGCGGCAGATGAGCGCGAGCGCATAGTCGCTGACCCGCCGCATTTCGCGAATCTCCTCCTGCGTTTCGTCCGAAAACCGCATTTGATTTTCTTCCATCAACTTGGTATACTCGCAAATATTTACGGCGTGGTCGCCGATGCGCTCCAAATTCCCCGCGATCTTGAACAACAAACCGATACGGGTAGAATCCGCCTCGTTGGCCTCGATTGCGATCACATCCGAAATATAGTGCGAAATTTCTTTGTTGAGATAATCGATGTATTCCTCCCGTTCGTTGACGTCCGCCAAACGTTTCGAGCTGCCCTCCAGCACCGCCGTAAAGCTCCGCGTCACATTTTGCCGCGTCATATCCGCCATGCGTTCCAGCTCTTTGCGCACGCCGTTGAGCGCAATGGCGGAAAGGCCGATTTGATGCTCGCGCGAAAAATCGAGCGGCTGCAAATACAAAAGGTGCTGCTTTTCGGTTTCATCCGCCGCCCGATCGGGCAAAATGCGCTCGGCGACTTTGGCGAGCGCCGTACCGAACGGGAACAGGAGCAGCGTCGTCGCCACATTGAACAGCGTGTGCATATTGGCGATCTGCGCGGCGGGATTTTCGGGTGTGAACGACTCCACGAGCGAGACGAGCGGCGTCGTCATGCAAAGCACGGTAAAAACGACCGTGCCGATCACATTGAACAAAATGTGGATGAGCGTGGCGCGCTTGGCGTTGCGCCCCGTGTTGACCGACGCGAGTACGGCCGCCACGCAAGCTCCGATATTCTGCCCGAACAGCACATACACCGCGCCGGGCAGACCGATCAAGCCCCCGAGAGACAGCGCCTGCAAAATACCGACGCAGGCCGAAGAGGATTGGATGACCGCCGTAAACAGCACGCCCGCCAAAATGCCGATGAAGGGATTACGGAAGGTGGTCAGCAAATAGGCGAAGAATTCGGATTCCTTTAAGAACGCCATGGAATCGCTCATCATGGTCATGCCGATGAACAGAATCCCCAGTCCCGCGATGATCTGCCCGTAATGGTGCGCGGCGGGGCGCTTAAAGAACACGATCAGCAGCACGCCGATAAAAGCGAAGATCGGGGCGAGTACGCCGACGTCCAGCGCGATGAGCTGGCCGGTGATCGTCGTGCCGATGTTCGCGCCCATGATCAACCAAACGGCGCTTTGCAGCGTCATCATACCGGAGTTGACAAAGCCGACCACCATGACAGTCGTCGCGGAGGACGACTGGATCACGGCGGTAAAGCCCGCGCCGACAAGCACCCCCAAAAACCGATTGGCGGTCAGGCGTTCCAAAATCCGTTTCAGGCGGTTGCCCGCGGCGGCTTCCAAGCCCGCGCCCATCATTTGCATCCCGTACAAAAACAGCGCGAGGCCGCCGAACAGACCTAAAAGTTGCGTCAATACCATATTCCGTACCGTTTTACCGCGCGCAAAACGCACGGCTTGATTCCTTTCCGTTTCAAGCGAGCTATCTCGGTCGCTAAGCCCGCATTTTCCCTACGGCGGAAATGTCTGCCTTATTCCTATTATATGAAAAGATGCGAACGTCTAAGCACATCCGCGTTTTGTGAGAAAGACCCGCCGTTTTGCCGGATACAAAACAGCGGGTCAAAGTATTTCTTATTTATCGCGGCGCGGACGGCGGAAATCCCGACGCGGCGCGGGGCGACGCTCCGAAATTTCATTTTCGGGTGTAAGGCCCTCTACCTCAATCAATGCCTCGCGGCGGGAGAGGTTCAATCTGCCCTGCTCATCTTTGGGCAGCACCTTGACAATGATCTCATCGCCGACATTGACGACGTCCTCCACCTTTTCGGTGCGTTTGACGTCCAAATGGCTGATGTGTACCATGCCCTCTACGCCCGGCACAATCTCCACAAACACGCCGAAGCTCATCAAGCGGGTCACGATGCCCTTATAGATCGCGCCGATCTCCGGACCGTTCGCAATGGTTTCCACAATGAAAATCGCTTTCTGCGCATTGTCGACATCCAAAGAGGATACGAACACCTGCCCGTCCTCGTTGACGTCGATCTTGCAGTCGCATTCTGCGCAGATCTTCTGAATGACCTTGCCCTGCTTGCCGATGACATCGCCGATCTTATCGGGATCGATCCGCGTGGTAAGCATTTTCGGCGCCCACGGGGAAAGCTCCTTGCGCGGTTCGGCGATCACAGGCAGCATGATCTCATCGAGAATATAGCATCTTGCGGCATAGGTTTTGTCCAGCGCCTCGCGGATGATCGCGGGCGTAAGGCCGTGAATTTTCAAATCCATCTGAATGGCGGTAATACCCTTTTTCGTACCCGCGACCTTGAAGTCCATATCGCCAAAGAAATCCTCAAGCCCCTGAATATCGACCATGGTCATAAAGCGGTCGCCCTCGGTAATAAGGCCGCAGGAAATGCCCGCAACGGGCGCTTTGATCGGCACGCCCGCCGCCATCAGCGACAGCGTAGAGCCGCAGATCGAGCCCTGCGACGTAGAGCCGTTGGAGGAAAGCACCTCGGATACCACACGGATGCAGTAGGGGAATTCGTCCACGGAGGGGATTACGGGAAGCAGCGCCCGCTCCGCCAAAGCGCCGTGCCCGATCTCCCGTCTGCCGGGGCCTCTGGAGGGTCTGGTCTCTCCCACGGAATAGGACGGGAAATTGTAATGGTGCATATAGCGCTTCTCGGTCTCGGAGTCGATGCCGTCAAGCAACTGCGCGCTGCTCATAGGGCCGAGGGTCGTTACGGAAAGGCACTGTGTCTGCCCGCGGGTGAACATCCCCGAGCCGTGTACGCGCGAAAGCAGATCGATCTCGGCATTGAGCGGACGGATCTCGTCGATGCCGCGCCCGTCCACGCGCTTGCCTTCGTCAAGCAGCCAGCGGCGGACGATATATTTCTGCAATTTATACAGGCAATCCTCGATTTTGGCAATGTCATCGGGATATTCTTCATCGAATTTTGCATGCACCGCGTCGTAAATCGGTTTCAAACGCTCGTCGCGGACACGCTTGTCGTCGGTGTCGAGCGCCGCGCGGACGTCCTCGATTGCGAAATCGCGGATGGCCTCGTACATCGCGGGATCGGGATCGTTCGAGGGGAAGTCGATCTTTTCCTTGCCGACTTCATCGCGGATGCCCTTAATGAATTCCACGATCTTCTGGTTGGTCTCATGGCCGAACATGATGCCGTTGTACATCACGTCGTTGGGAACTTCGTTCGCGCCCGCTTCGATCATGGCGACCAAAGTATCCGTCGAAGCAACGGTCACCGCCATGTCGGACTTTGCGCGCTGCTCCGCAGTGGGGTTAATGACGTATTCGCCGTCCACCAGACCGACGCTGACGCCGCTGATGGGGCCGTCCCACGGAATTTCGGAAATGCTGATGGCCACCGAAACGCCGATCATCGCCGTGATTTCGGGCAGGCAGTCGGGGTCAACGGACATCACCGTCGCCACGACGCCCACATCGTTGCGCATATCCTTGGGGAACAGCGGACGAATGGGGCGGTCGATCACGCGCGCGGCGAGCGTCGCCTTTTCACTCGCTCTGCCCTCACGGCGCAGGAACGAGCCGGGAATGCGGCCGACGGAATAGAGCTTTTCTTCAAAATCCACCGAAAGCGGGAAGAAATCCACGCCCTCACGCGGTTTTGCGGACATCGTCGCGGTGCAAAGCACCTCGGTCTGCCCATAGCGCACTAAGCAGGAACCGCCTGCGAGCTGCGCCATTTTGCCGACCTCGACCTGCAAGGATCTGCCGGCAAGTTCGGTTTCAAATACTTTGAAATCCTTGAAAAACATCGCTTTACCTCTTTTTTTCTGTATTTCCTCGAGGCAGTCCCGTTTTTAGCAATAAATACAACTGTTCGCCCCGACGGCGAAAGGCTCTATTTACCGCTAAAACGACAGAATCGCCCCGTTTGGATGCCGATACGCAAATGCAATTCAAGGCAAGCAGCCTTGCGGCCGCTTGCCTTAACGCCGAAATTATTTGCGGATGCCGAGTCTCTGAATCAGTGTACGGTATCTCTCAATATCCGTCTTTTGCAGATACGCCAAAAGGTTACGTCTGTGACCGACCATCATCAAAAGGCCGCGTCTGGAGTGGTGATCCTTTTTGTGGGTCTTTAAATGCTCGGTCAGGTCGTTGATGCGCTTGGTCAGCACGGCGACCTGTACTTCGGGCGAACCGGTATCGCCCTCGTGGGTGGCGTATTCGGCCATGATGGCCTGCTTTTCTTCCTTGGTCATGTTTTTCACCTCATTTGATATTTGCCTGTCGCGCAGCACAGAAAAAGGTCAGGTGAACACCCGGCGTATCTGTCAGGTATAGCCCCAAATCCGTGCATACCGAATCGGCTTATGTATTATATACCGCGTGCGGCGGTTTGTCAAGAATTCCACCGGGATTTTTTATATGGTATCGGTATCAGTATGTCCAAAGCCGACGCCTGCATACAAAAAACGCACACGACCCGCTTTGTGGTCTCGCGTATTTTTGCGCGTGAAGCCTTTGTGAAAATGCAGGATTTTCCTTGACATCGTTTGGGATATGGGCTAATATTTTATGTTAGAAGTTGGTCGGCTCTTCATGGGGCAAATCGGTTTGCGGGGGTCGGCTTTCTTTGTCTGTAAGACGAAAAAAGGATGATTATATGCTGAATGCTACCGAAAAAACCATGGATAAAATCGTCGCGCTTTGTAAAAATCGCGGGTTTGTGTTCCCCGGAAGCGAGATTTACGGCGGCCTTGCCAACACCTGGGACTACGGTCCTTTGGGCGCAAGGCTCAAAAACAACGTAAAGGATACCTGGCGCAAGCGTTTTATTCAGGAGCGCAAAAACAGCTATGAGCTGGACGCGGATATTCTCATGCACCCGAGGGTTTGGGAGGCAAGCGGTCACGTCGCTTCGTTCTCCGACCCGCTTTTGGACTGCAAGGCGTGCAAAATGCGCCACAGGGCGGACAATCTGATCGACGATTTCGACCCCTCCGCTCGCGCGGACGGCATGACCAAAGAGGAGATGTTCCAATACATCAAGGATCATCACATCCCCTGTCCCAACTGCGGCAAGCACGATTTTACGGACATCCGTGAATTCAATTTGATGTTCCAAACCTATCGCGGCGTGACCGCCGACAGCAAAAGCGTGATCTACCTGCGCCCCGAAAACGCGCAGGGCGAATATGTGAATTTCCTGAACGTACAGCGCACCATGCGCGCCAAACTGCCGTTCAGCATCGGGCAGATCGGCAAGGCGTTCCGCAACGAGATCACGCCCGGCAATTTCACCTTCCGCACCATCGAATTCGAGCAAATGGAGTTCCAAACCTTCTGCAAGGCCGGAACGGACGGCGAACTGTACGACTACTTTAAGAATTACGGGTTGCAGTATTTCATCGATCTCGGCATTCCCGCTTCGCATCTGCGCTTCCACGACCACGAAAAACTGGCGCACTATGCGAAAGCGGCGTGCGATATCGAATTCCTGTTCCCCTTCGGCTGGGGCGAGATCAACGGCACGCACAACCGCACCGATTTCGATTTAACAAGGCATCAGGAATACAGCGGACAGAAAATGGAGTATCTTGACCCCGAGACCAACGAGAAATTCGTGCCGTACATCATCGAATCCACCTATGGGCTGGATCGCACGGTGCTCGCGCTGCTGTGCGAGGCATACGATGAGGAAGTTCTCGACGAAGCCAAGAACGACACGCGCGTCGTTTTGCACCTGCACCCCATCGTCGCGCCGTACAAAGCCGCCGTACTGCCGCTTTCCAAAAAGCTGTCCGAGCAGGCTATGACCGTTTACGCCGATCTGAGCAAACACTTTATGATCGACTTTGACGAAACGGGGTCTATCGGCAAACGGTATCGTCGGCAGGATGAGATCGGCACGCCCTATTGCATCACGTATGACTTTGAAAGCGAGCAGGACGGCTGTGTGACCGTGCGCGACCGCGACACCATGGAACAAATTCGTATGCCTATCGAGGGACTTCAGGATTTCCTGACACAAAAAATTCAATTCTGATCAAATGGAAAAAATGGGGTGGCATTATGGCGAATGTTCGCAATCAAAAAATGCTTTTGATCGTAAATCCCGTATCGGGCAAAAAGCTGGCAAAGCAGTACATGATGCGGATGATCAATCGCTTTGACCAGGCGGGCTATAACGTGACCGCTTGCTGCACGCAAATCAACAAAAACGCGTACGACATTGTGATGAACCGTGCGCACCAGTTTGACATTGTGGTCTGCTGCGGCGGCGACGGCACGCTCAAAGAAACCGTCTGCGGCATTATGCAGTTGGGGCTGGATATTCCCATAGGGTATCTGCCCATGGGTTCGACCAACGATTTTGCAAAGTCCATGGGCATTCCCACCGACGTACACGACGCGGTGGAAGCCATTATCAACGGCGAGCCGAAGCCCGTGGACATCGGCAAATTCGGCGAGGAATTCTTTATTTACGTCGCGGCGTTCGGCAACTTTACCGCGATCTCGTATTCGTGCAACCAAAAGCTCAAAAACGCGTTGGGGAAAAACGCGTATTATATGCAGGCGGTGGCGGATTTCTTTCGCATGAAACCGTATCATGCGCGCGTGGAAGCGGACGGCGAATTTTTTGAGGGCGATTACTTCTACGGGGCAGCCTCCAATTCCTATGGCATTGCCGGCATGCCGGTGCTGCATAACATGGGGGTGGAATTTGACGACGGCCTGCATGAGCTGATCCTTGTGAATATGTTTAAGAACCCCATGGAATTGCTTTCCCTTGCCAACGACATGGTCAATAAGACCGTTAGCGACAATCCGATCGTCACCATTCGCCACTGCAAGCACATCCGATTTGAATTTGACGACCCAACGCCCTTTACGCTCGACGGGGAATTCGGCGGCGAGCACACTTCGGTGGAGGCGGCCACCCTCAAGCATGCCGTCAAGATCATGGTGCAGCGTCCCGAATGGATCTCCTTGGAGGAAAATGAGGAACACGACTTTGTCGAAGAACCGCACGAAGCGTAAATCCGGCTTGAATCCCATACATAAAAACGGCTTGCGATCCGCAATATACGGGTCGCAGGCCGTTTTGGTGTGTAGAAAAAGTATATGCTACTTGGCAAAATGTCCAAAAGAAGTAAGATTATGGGGAACCCCCGGCGAGGGGTGCGGGTGTCCGGTGGACACCTCTGCCGAAGGCAGAAGCACCGACCGAGCCGGCAGGCGAGAATCCCCACCGAAAAACAGTCCACCGGACTGTTTTTCGCCCCTCCTGCGCTTCTTTAGGCAAAGAGATGTCGCAGCCTGCGGGCTGCGACACGGTGACGCTGTCCCCGTGACCCCTGCCGCCTTTTGAAAAAGGCGGGCGAAAACTTTTGATTGTTTTGCTGTTAAAAAACAGTTGATCGACAGAATGAAACGGCTTGCGATCCGCAATATACGGGTCGCAGACCGTTTTGGGTTTACAGTTTTTGTTTCATCCGAACATTCACAGCACAAGCTGCCGTTTGTAGGCGAGAAATTCGGGCGTCAGCGAAAAATCGTGCGCGCGCGGACGCGGTTCGGTCACAGGGATTTCACGCGCGATCCGCCCCGGATGCCCCGACAGCACATAAATGCGGTCGGATAGCTTGACCGCTTCATCCATATCGTGCGTAATAAACAGCGTGGTCAATTCGATCTCCCGCATAATGTCCAAATACCATTCGTGTACGGCGCTTTTGGTGATCGCGTCCAGCGCGCTGAACGGTTCGTCGAGCAGCGCGACACCGTCAGACGCAAGATAGGTGCGCAGCAGCGCCGCTCGCTGACGCATACCGCCCGACAGCTTGTCGGGGTACTTGTTTTCCGTGCCGCTCAACCCGAATTTTCCGAAATACGACGCGGCTTTTTCGCGCGCCTCTTTTTTCGGCGTCCCGCGGATCAGCAACGGCAAAGCGACGTTATCAACCACCGTGCGGTAGGGCAGCAAAAGATCCTTTTGCAGCATATAGCTGATCTTGCCCGGGCGTCCCGTGATCTCTTCGTCACGCAGGTACACACGCCCTGCGTCGGGCTGCATCAGCCCCGAAAGGATATTGAACAGCGTGGTTTTCCCCGAACCGCTCACACCGATCAGGCACACAAGCTCGCCCTTGCCGATCGCAAGATCCACATCCGAAAGCACGGTATTGTCCCCGAACCGCTTGGCGATCCCCTCGGCGCGCAGCAGGGCAGTGTCAGGAGAGATAGGCATTGGTATACCCCGTTCCCTTGGGCAGTTCTTCCTCGATCAGGTGGTTGTCCCAAAGCCATTGATAGAACCCGTCCCAGCGCGCGGGGTCGATATAGCCCCACTGCTGTGCGTCCGCCTTATACTGCGCGGAGATCCACTTCTGGCTTTCGGTAACCAGCTCTTTGGAATCGCGCAAAGAACCTGTGGTGTCGCCGTCAATGAGGATCTGCGCGGCCTCCTCGGGGTGTTCGATGGCGTAGGTGTAGCCCTTTTCGAGCGCATCCAGCAGCGCGCGGGTCTCGTCGGGGTGGCTCTCGAGATAGGCGTTGTTGCCGATGAGGATCGGCGTGTAATAGTCAAACACCTTATCGATGTCGGCAAAGCTGAAATAATCGAATTCCAAACCCGACACCTTTGCGGCAATGCCGCCCCAGCCGTAGAAGATCCAAACCGCGTCGGTCAGGTGTTCACGCAGCGCGCCTGCTTCGTCGGTGATATTGTTCGGAATCAGCTTGATCTTGGAAAAATCCCCGCCGTCCTTTTCGACGACATATTTGAGCATCGCCTGCTCAATGGGCGAATCCCAGGTGGCATAGGTATGCCCCGTAAGTCCCTTCGGGGTATCCATGCCCTCGCCCTTGCGGGAAATGATCCCCGAAGTGTTGTGCTGCAAAAGCGCCGCGACCGCCGTCACGCCAAGCGGCGCATCACCGATCAGAGCCGCCGCAAGCGTATCCTGCGCTTCAATGGCAAACTGTGCCTGTCCCGCCGCGCACATGGCCGCCGCGCCGTTTTGCGACGGCTGTACGACGGTCACGTTCAATCCCGCGTCGGCAAAATAGCCTTTCGCCAGTGCGACATAAATCCCCGTGTGGTTGGTGTTCGGCGTCCAGTCGAGAGACAGGACGATCTCCGCTTTTTCGGATGCGTCCGCATCCTCTTTTCCGCCGCAGGCGGCAAGGCCAAAGAGCAAAACGGCGCACAGCAGTACGGCCGTTAACTTTTTAAGTTGCTTTTTCATTTTGTTTCTTTCTCCTTTTTTGTCCAGGGCATAGAGAGCTTCCGAAGCAGGGTCACACCCCACATCAAAAGCAAACTGATGAGTACGATCAGTAAAATCACGGAAAACATTCTGTCAAAGGCATAGGCCTTTTGCACGCGCGTCATATACACGCCCAAGCCCTCGAATCCGCCGAGCCATTCCGCCACAACAGCGCCGACCACCGCATAGGACGCCGACACTTTCAGTCCCGCGAAAAAAGAACCGAGCGCAGACGGGAACTTGATATAGCGGAAAATCTGCATACGCCCCGCGCCCATGCTGTGCAGTAAGCGGATCGCGTCTGCGTCCGCGTCCCGATACCCGTCCAAAAGACTTACGGTGATCGGGAAAAAGGTCGTAATCACGACCAACGTGATCTTGGGCGCCATGCCGAAGCCCTGCCAAAGCACCAAAAGCGGCGCAATGGCGATGGTCGGAATGGTTTGCGTAACGACCAACAGCGGGTAAAGCGCCTGATAGAGTCCCGAAAAACAGTCCATAAGCGTTGCAAGCAGAAAGGCAAGCACAACGCCCAGCAGAAGTCCGATAGACGCCTCTGTAAGCGTCACCGACGCGTGCTGCATGAGCAGGGGGAAATCCGTGACAAACGCCTTGACGACTGCCTGCGGTGACGGAAGCATGAAAGCGGGTACCCACTGAAGCCCCGTGGCCGTTCCCCACACCAGCACCATGACCGCGAGGGCGATGAGAGGCGAGAGCTTACTGATGATGCTTGGTAACCTTTTGGTCAATGGTCAAAACACCGCCTTCAGGTCGATACGCAATTTTGACATAGGCGGAAACCGACGGCGCACCCGCGCGTATCGCAACATGCTGACATTCCTTGACAATATCCATCAATTGGTCATAGCTTTCGCCCTCGATGGTCGTTTCAAACGGCCCGACAGAATAGTGCAAACCCGTGCTTTTGATGTAGTCGATGACTTCATCCACGATCCGCACGACCTCGTCCGTACTTTGCACACCCGGCAGAACCTGAATGGCTACGCTTGCTTGCATAATTTTTACCTCCAAATCAAAATAAAAAGCCTTGCGGAATCAGGCATGAGACCGTAAGGCTTTTGTTTGCAATTTGCTCTCCAAAACTTCCTACGGCGGCATTACCCGCATCAGGTTGAAAGGGTCAAAGAAGCATACATTCTTACTCTCAGCCGGCTTTCGCGCCAGCACCCCTGTAGATGGAATTTTATGGTTGCAGTATAGCATACCGCCGTCGGAATGTCAATAGCGATTGTGTACGCGCTCGGCAAACACCAGCTGATCCTTTAAATGGATCTCGCGCCCGTCGTCGAGTACCGCCGTACCCGTCATGCGGCCAAACACCTGGTGCGCGTCCTGCGAGATCACGATCGCCGAAAGATCGGTGCGGTTGTCATACAGCGGCACAAAATCCATTTCAAAGCGTTTGTTTGTCTCGGTGAATTTCCACGGCTTCATGAGGTCGTCCTCGGGGATTTGGAATTCCACACGCTCCAGCTTATGGCAGACGCCATCATAGAACAGCATATTTTCGCTCGCGGCGGAGGTGTCGCCGAAGCCGCAGCCGATATTGTAGCCGAAAGCGTGTCCGTCAACGTCGGCGTTGCCCGAGCCCCAATACCAAGTGTTGTCATACGTCCAGACGCCTCTGCCCCAGTCGAGCGTACCGAAGTCGGTCTCGGGCGAGAAGGTATACCGCTGCCCGTTCACGGTGCAATAGCCGTCGGCGCGCATGCAGTTGATTTTCTGGTTGTAATAAAAGGCTTTTTTGTCCTCCTGCCACGGCGTTGCGATCACCATCGTGTCCATTTTGGGCTGGCTAAGGAATATATCGCAGGAAAAATTCTTGTTCCCGGGCAGACGGTAATCGCACAGCAGCCGCCTGCCGCCCTCGGTCAGAATATAGCGGAAATCGCAAAACGGATTGCGGTAAATGATGTCGCCGGCGCTGCTGTCGGTCGGCATATGCAGCTTGCCCATGGGCAGGATCATCGGAATCAGGAAGTCATGCTTTACGCCGTTTTTGATGTCCAAAAACGCCGCGTCCGCAAGCCCCATATAGCGGTTGTCGGCAATGCACAGCGACAGCGCATACTCCCCCGTGTTGCTGAGCATGATGTAATAATCCCATTCCTTGATGCGCAGCTTATTCGCCTTGACGGCCTTCGGGTCATAGGCATACAGCAGTTCTGTCGCCCAGCCGGGGCGGCCGATCCCGCCCTTTTCGTCCAAAAGCGGCCCGCGTTCGGTAATTCGGTACTGTTCCAAAGCAAACACTCCTTTATCTTTTCTATCTATTCTTATGGTATCACGACTGCACACCTAAAGCAAGCAACACGGTGTAGAAAAATCATAGGGTGTTTTTGTGCATTTTTTGGCAGGCGCGCCGCACGGGGGTCATCAGATAAAAAACACAGCCTGCGGGGAATTCTATCCTGCCGCAGGCTGTCCGCCCTTTTCCATTTTTCCTATAGCCGCGGTACATTACGGAATTTTCGGCGGCGATAAATCGGTTAGATCGTACACAATATCGCGAAAATGGCACAGCTCCACCTGCTCCTTTGTGCACAAATACGCCAATCGCACGGCAAACAGCGGATCGGTCGTTACATCATGAAACACGCAAACCAGCTTTTTTCGACCGCGATACGCGTGAAAGCAACGCATACCGTAGGTTCGATATATACCATGCGCATGCACGCACCACTCCCTACTCGGGGTGTATGTGCGCCGCATGTATCTGTTCCCCATTTTCCATCTTGTCCAATGGGATGTCTAAAAAAACGGCCAGTCGAATTGCCGTTGAGAGCCTCGGATCCGCTTTTCCGAGTTCCAGATCCCGATATTGCCGCGACGATAGCCCGACAGCATCGGCCGTCTGTTTTTGCGTAAGCCCCCTGTTCATACGCGCGAAACACAGTGCATCCGCAAAGCTTTGCAGTTTCATCATGTTCGTCTCCCCCTTTGGTTATATTGTAAGCCGCGCTTGGGGGAGCGGAACGAACCAAAGTTCTGTTTGTGAAAAAGTGATAAAACAAAACACTATATTTTGTGGCAAATAGCGGAAAATACGGCGGTTTTTGACAAGATATGCTGTTTTTCCATCTTTCCTGTAGTCCTTTTCTTGAAATTCATACAGGCGCGGCTTTTGCCCCCGCAGGAGCAAGAATGCCCCAAAAGAGAGCAGAAAAAACGGCTTCCTTCGCCCATCCGAAAGAAGCCGTCTGTTCTGTTTTTCCTATCCCGCAAAGGCCGCGCCGGAGCTTACTGCTTCCAAGGGTTCTTGGGATCGGGATCGGTGGGATCCCAGCCACGTCGGCTGTCCTGCCGGTCAATGTGTATGGGCGTGGGCTTGGCGAGCGGCTCTTTTGCGTCGCTGTCATAAATGACGACCGTGGTGCCTTTGGGGCAGTTGTCATAGATCCACTTTGCGTCCTCGACCGACAGGCGAATACACCCAAGCGAGGCGGCCTGTCCCAATTTGTTGTATTCTTCGTATTCCAAATCGTCCTTTTGCTGGGTGTTGTACGGTACGGAGTGGAACAGATACGGTCCGGAAATGCGCGTCGCGTACTGTCCGTACACATTGCCCGACAACAGCCGCCATGCATAGCGGTCACTGGTGTTGTAAGTCCCCGTCGGCGTCAAATTGTCCGTACCGACCGAGCAGACCATCGCTTTGGCCGGCACGGTATATTTGCCGTCCGCGTCCTTGCTGTAGGCGATCACGATATTCTGCTTGCGGTTCACCTTGAGCTGATACGGGGCGTTGGCGTTTGCGGTGTCCCCTTCCTTTTGGGCGACATACTCACCCGATACATAGCCCGTCCCGCCGTTGTAATCGATCCGATACCAGCCGTTTGAACAGCGACCCGTTACGGAAAGGGGCGTGTCCTGCCCGACCATGCCGAGCTTATCGCCGTCCGCAGACGGGGTACTGCGCACATTCAGGGTCACCACCGTGGAATACACGGTCGCGGTGTACGGCGTTATTTCCACATCCCCGACCTTCTCCGGGGCGTCCGTTTGCGGTTCTGTGGAAACGGGGGCAGTCTGCGCAGGAGCCTCGGTGGACGCGACAGGCTCAAAAACACGGCCGCCTGCCGGATGCGCCGCTTTGTAATGCCGAATTCCGAAAAAACCGCCGACCGCCAGCGCGATCACGGCGATGCATATCAGGATAATGTACAGCACGCGCTTATTCGCGCGTCTTTTGGGCTTTCTGCCTCTCGGCGGCGTTCTTTTTTTATAGCTGGACGAAAATTCCATGTTCTTTCCTCAATTCTTACGGTACTGCCCCAAAACGGGTCGCGTCCCCGCGCGTTCGGCTTTTCCAAACGTCCGCAATGGCGCAAGCAAAATTTTTATACAAACAGTATATGCGCATTTTTTCTGCTTGTCAATCGAAATTCCCGCCGTACCCTTTGGAAAAACCGGGAAAGACGGCGCGGTGACCGACGCCTTGCAAAACGCTTGTTTTTCCGCACGCGATGTGGTATGCTAAAAACAGTATTTCACCCGTTTAAGGAGGAACAGATATGCGTAAACGCAGAATTTTACCCGCTATTCTTTTAGCTGTGCTGTTGCTTTCATCCTGCGGGGCGCAGACCGCCGGAGAGCAAACCGAATCCGTCCGCGCAAGGCTTGCCGAAAACAGTGCTTCACCCGTCATTGCGACCTACAATACCGCCGCGCCGTGGGGCAGTCTTTGGAAAGGGACGTCTTCCGGAAAGCGCGCGCCGCTTTTTGCCAAGCAGATGGCCGACATTGCGCCCGATTCCTTCGGCGTGCAGGAGATCAACAGCGACTGGGTCGAAAAAATGGAAACGCTGCTGCCCGATTACGCCTACTACGGTGTGCCGCGCGGCGGCGACAAAAACGAAAAGACCTCGGAAATGAGCGGTATTTTCTATTTGCGGGAAAAATATGACCTGTGCGAAAGCGGGACATTTTGGATCTCGGACACGCCCGATACGGAATCGAAATATCCGGACGCGGGCTGCAACCGCGTATGCTCCTATGTGGTGCTGAAAAACCGCGAGACGGGATTTACATATGCGCATTTCAACACGCATCTTGATAACGTCAGCGAAGATGCGCGCACCTTAGGCGGACAGCTGATCCTCGAACGCGCGGTACAAATCGGAAAGAAATACGGCGGTACGCTCCCCACCGTCATCACGGGGGACTTTAACCAGGATGCAAGCGGAACGGTGTGCAAAGCGCTTCACGACGCCGGCTTTGTCAGCGCGGCGGATTCGGCGGGGGACGGGGCGCATTTCGCGAGTTATCACGACTGGGGACAGTACACCGAGGGCGAGCCGATCGACTTCATCTTTTCAAGTGTCGACGGCACTGCAACGGCATATACGATCCATCGGGAGAAAATCGACGATACCTTTGTTTCCGACCACTACTGCGTGTCGGCGCGAATCGACTTTTGACGAACCTTTGACGGATACCGAACGCATGCATTGCGGCATTTTGCGGGTTGCGAAACTTTACAATGCGTGCTAAAATAGAGATACATTCCCATACGAAAAATCTGACATTGGGCGGTGGAACGATGAGACAGCAGCCATTGGAAATAGACAAAAAACAGGTCCTGCAAGCCGCCATGCACGATTTCGGCGAATACGGCTTTGCTTACGCTTCTTTGCGGCGGATTTGTGAAATGGGCGGATTTACCCCCGCCCGCCTTCGCCGCGTTTACCGAAGCAAAGAGGTGCTGTACGTCGCCTGCGTGGAGGCGGCGTATACACAGTTGTCGGCGCATTTGCAGCAGTTCCGAACCGATGCGGCGGCCGATCTGGAAACCGATCTGCTGCATTTGTATCGCGTTTGGCTGTATTTTTTCCGTATGCACCCCGAGCAGATCAAGGTCATCATCGGGGCGCGCGCCGTGCCGCCGCCCGGATTGCAGGCGAAGCTCAGCGCCATTCGGCAAAGGGTTCTCTCGGCAAATTTGCAGAAGATTTTGCAGGACGTGATCCATGCGCATATTTCCGACGACGCGACCGGTACGGCGCTCGTCACGCTGCTTATGTCACTCCTTGACGATGTGATTTTGGGGAGCGGTCTGCAAAAAAGCGATTTGTACCCCGAAAATTTAGAGACCCATTTGCACGAGCGCGAACAGACCTTTCAAAAAGTACTGCACATTTGGATGCGGGGCTGGGAGCTTGAAAACGCCGCGCAGACGCAGTCCCACGTCGGCTGAAAGCCGCTTGATCGCAGGCTGTTTCTCCTCTTGCGGGCGTTCAAGCCGGAGCGTCCAAACCTATAAATAATCCAACAGACCGAGGCATTCGGAAACCCTGCCATCGGTCTGTTTTTTTGTGCAAATATAAATAGATAATTTTTAACTATTTTTTCATGCGTACCCATCAGGCGATATTCCGCATCAGTTTGTCGCAGCGACGAAAGATCTTTCGCATGATCGCCGCACTGTTTTGGTGTACCGACACGAGCTGAATGCCGCTCGAATGGGGCAGAATGCGCCGTTTCACCGCCGCGCGGACAGCCGTGCTCGGATAATACGCCGAAATCGCATCGCGCAGCGCTTTTTCGGTATCAAGCATTTGTTATACCCTCCGCTTCCAATCGTTGTTTAAAGTCCTGCTTCGCCTTTTGCAGCCGTGTGCGCACCGCAGAAGCGCTAATGTGCAGCGTCTCGCCGATCTCTTGGCTGCTAAGACCCGCATTTTTGAAAATCAGCAGTTCGCGTTCCTCTTCGGGCAGCGCCGCCAAAGCCTTGGCAACGGCGATCCTGCTGTCGCCGTCGGCAACGGACGGCGGCGGGGGCGGCTCGACGGTTTCCTGTGCATGATTTTCGGCATATCGTCGGCGCAGGAAATCGTTTTTTAAATTGACCGCGCAACGGAACACCCACGCGCGCCAATTTTCCGGCTCGCGCGCCCGGTCGATCGCCTGCCACACCCGCAGAAAAATCTCCTGTGACAAGTCCTGTGCCGCCTGTTCGCCGAAGCACAGGCAAAAATAGGCGTACACATCGTTAAACAGCGCCGCATATACCGCGTCAAAGGTTTGGATTGGATCGCTGCGGCTCATCTGCCGACCGACCCTACCTGACAGCAAAGCATTTGTACCGTATCACGGGCGGCTTTCGGGGCGTGTACCTTGCCGACACGCAACAGCATAAGCACCTTTTCGCGCAAAAGCGCGGCGTCTACCGCCTTATCGATATACAGCGACGCAACATTTGCCACCACCAATTTGCCCGGCAGATCCTGTAAAAGCGAGCGGGTCAGTGTAAATTTGCTGCTGTTTTTCCGAAAAATGACGTTGTCGAGATCCTCTGCGTACCATATGGTATCTGCGTCCGGCACGATTTGGCTTTTTTGCACGCTCAGATGCGCCAAAATAACGTCTGCGTGCAGTTTCCCGTGCGCTTCGGGCGGAACTGCCTGCACGACCGCGATGCTTTCGGCGCAATAGGCATGATCCCCCTCGCCGACAAACCGTTCCGCCGTTAAAATGGCTTCATCCGGCAAAATTTCCGAATGGCGGAAATCTACAGGTCTTGCTTTGCCGTTGACCGTCAGCAATTGCACATGTGCATTGCCTTCGTCATACAGCACATCGCCGTTGATGATCAGGCTGACGTGCTTCTCTTCGGAAAGCGGCATGATGCGCGCTTTGCCGTTGATGACATACATACTTTCGCCGTCGGGGACGTTGCCGTTCTGAAGTATCGTATCGCCGTTGCACTGGTGGATCTCCGTCTGTGTATCACAATATACGGTAGAGGCGACGTTGCGCATTTTGATTTTAGCGAAGGCTGCGCGGGTTTGTTCGTCGGCATCCTTCGGCAAGATCACAAGCGCTGCGTTGGTAATGGATTTGATTTGGCCGGCGGTCGTGGGAGAATTATAGCCGCGCAGATCGCAAACGGCTTGATTCATAAACTTCATATAAATGCTCCTTTCGGATCCTTTTCATAAAGAAAGACGCAGAAAGCGCTGCGGCTGTCTGCGTCTTTTGAAAAAATCCAAAAAATTTATGCGGAAATATCCACGTACCACTGTGCGCCGATCTGCACGACGGTGCAAACCTCGCTTTGCGCCTGTCCGTCTACCGTGTAGGTGTAGGTGACTTCGCAAACCGCCTGAATGTCCTCGGGCGAAAGGTTGAACTTGGTATACTGCGCCTTTGCCGCTTCGGAAAGTCCGGCTTTATAGCTTGCGACCTCCTCGTCGGAATATTCCTTGGTGACCTCGCTCTCGGCGTTTTGCGCCGCAAGCGCGTTTTTGCTGCTGTAATTGCTTACGCTCGCTTCAAAGCAGGTCACCATATCGTCCTCGGAGGATGCGGGTTCGCCGAACACCTCCTGATAGGCTTCCGCGTATTTCGCCGTGTATTGCTTTAACACCCCGTCCAGCGTTTTGTCCGTATTGGTCGCAACGATGTCGGCGTAAAACGCATCCATGATGTCGGCAAGCTGCCCTTTGAGCTTACCGAGCTCCTCGGGCGTGCGCTCTTTGACTTTGACGCCCTCTGTGAGCTGCGGCTTTACATAATTATTCCGAAAATAGTCGCCGAGATAGTTGTTCTTGATGAGCGTGGTGTATTTGAGCGAATTAAAGGGGTCTTTGCCGACCACCGCGCTGTCGCAATACTGTTTGGCCACGCGGTCGGGGTGGAACATGACGAACTTACCGCGCACGACGCCGATGCACGCCGCGGTCAAAATCACAACAGCCGCGCAAATGCAAACCGTCATATAGATGGAGTCAAACCGTTTGGTGGTCGTGTCCTTTTCTTCCTGCGTCTGCTTGGGGGTCTTGGTTTTTACTGCCATTGCTCACGCCTCCTCCGCTGTGCTTGCATTCGTTTCGGAAAGTCCGCGACGCTCCTGCAATTCTCTGGTGATTCTTTCTTTCTTCTCGCCCGTCAGATCATAGAACAGGATCGGAAGCATTTGCCCGATGACGAAAATGGCGGGGATCAGGGTGTAGATCATCAACAGTTTGTTTAAGGTATCCGTCGTCTGCGTCGCATAAGCCACGTTGATGTCGGTGGACACTTTATAGCCCGACCACAACACAAGGGCAGGCCCGAAGGATTTGGTCAGCGCTGCGGCGACCTTTGCAAAGAAGCCGTAGCCCGCATAGCAAAGACCCTCCTGCCGTTTGCCAGTTTTCCATTCGATCTCGTCTACGCAGTCCGCAATCATGACGTTGGGCGTCAAATTGGTGTTGCCATGTTGGAGACCGACGAAGAAGTTGACGATCAGGAACGGGATCATCAACACCGAGGGGTTAAAACCGATGATCTTGGAGAGGACATACAGCACGCCGAGGCTGGCTGCGCCGTACAGGCAACAGACGATATACACCTTGCGCGTATCCCACATTTTCAGGAGCTTTTTCACAATCAGCATACCGACCGCCGTGCCGATACCCATGGGCAAAAGCAGGCCGAGTTTCAAATCCTTGGAGCCGAGCAGATAAACCGCTATGTACAAGCTGACCGTAGAATACACGCCGCGGCCGAAGCCCGTGAATTTGGTCAGAGAGACCATAAGCAGGTTTTTGTTGGTGAAAACGAACTTCAGGCTTTCAAGCAGGCTGACCTTTTCCGCCGTATAGGGTACGCGCTCGCGGTTGTTGAAGAAGAAGATCATCACGAACAGCACACAGCCGAGCACACAGATCGCGGTAGAAATGACCAGATCCAAGCCCTGCCCTTCGGCGGTTTTGTACTGTTGCTTGCCCATAGTCAGTTTCATGAGCGCGCCAACAACAAAAATAATTGCCATACCGCCGGACTGCCCGACGGAACGGAAAATGCTGGCGATAGAGATCGCGTCGCCGCGCTCCTGCGGATTCGGTGTGCAGCACGCGCCGAAGCAGTTGCACGGACTTTCCACCGCACAGCTGGCCGCCGTGTACAATGCATAAATCACGAACATCCAGCCGATCGCCACGGTAGGATTGTTGGTTTTCGGCGGCAGGAACACCAAAAAAGCGATGACCGCCAGCGGGATCACGCCGAAGCCAAACCACGGACGGATCTTGCCCCACTTGGTGCGGGTGCGGTCCACCAAAATACCGATGATCAGCTCGCACGCCGCGCCGACAATGCCCGCCGCGCCGAATACAAGCGCCAACACGCCGGTAATGGTCTCGGGATTGATGCTCGTGCCTTTAAAGGCAAAATCGTTAAAAAAGGTGTAGGTGTAATCCGGCATCCAGCCCGTCAAAAGGGCAACGCCGAAAAGTCCGATCCCGTAGGTCCACACCTCGGACTTTTTCATGTATTTCTTCATAAAATCCCCCATTTCCCCGAAATCGCTTTCGGTAGGTTTAAAATGGAAAAAAGCGTCTGTGAAAGACGCCTCTTTCCGAATCATAGCTATTATACCGCAATGCTTTTCAAAGCGCAATGTGCATTTCGTACAAACTAAGCCGCGCGTTTTCCGTCATTTTCACAAAGCGGACGCTTCGCTTATTTGCGCATGGTCGCTTCATAAGCCTCGACATCGGGGATAATGAAATCTATGGCGGATTCCAAAATGCGGAATGTGCTTTCGGTCACGTACTCGCATTCGCCGTCCACATTGACCGCCGCAGGAGCTTTGCTGAAAATCTGCATTTTCTTGCCGCGGACGAAGTTGGTGAAATCCCATCCCAAATGCTCGCCGCGCTTATATTTGTTGATCAGCCCCGCCAGTTTTAAGCGGCCGACGGTTTTGCGGACGATGATGAAATCCAAAAGGCCGTCGTCGGGAAGCGCTTTCGGCGCGCCCTTGTAGCCGCCGCCGTACCAACGGGCATTGCCGCAAAGAGAAAACAGCATGGTACCCTCATCGGTCTCGCCGTCGTCAACGACGACCTTGAATTCGTTGTTCAGGCGACGGAACAGGCAATAAAACAGCGACACGGTATAGGCAAATTCCGCGCCGATGCCCGGGATTTTTTTGAAATACGCCTGTTTGGCGCACACCTCCGCGTCGATGCCCATGGAGCATTGGTTGATCGCGACATGGCCGCCCGCATCGATCAAATCAAATTTCCGCGTTTCGCCATTGACCTGCGCGTCAATATCGAACAGCTTTTTGCTGCCGCCGAAAACACGCGCAAAATCGTTGCCCGAGCCCAAGGGGATGATCCCGACTGCGGCGTTCGGGTATTTGTATGCGCCGTTGACGACCTCATACAGTGTGCCGTCGCCGCCGCAGGCGTAAAAGCGCACGGGTTCGCCCTCTGCGGCAATTTTCTCGACATACGTCTGCCCGCTGCCCTTTGCCGGCGTGACATACAGATCCCACGACAACTCAGGATGCGCGGCAAAATACGCCTGGATCTTCGGGATGAACTCCGGGGCGGATTTTCCCTTTCCGGAAGTAGGGTTGACTACAAAACAATACTTCATAAATCGCTCACCTATTCCTTTGCAAAATGGTTCTTGGCTGACCGTCTCGGAGGGTCAGTCTATGCCTATTTAAAATACATATGCACCTGACAAGGAATCATACCATTATAGAGCTTGCGGCGTTTGTCCGCGCTTCTGCCGAAAAGCGTTTCAAAGTCCGCTTCGGGGCTGATGATGCTGTAGCTGAAGCCGTGTACACGCGGGAACACTTCGCCCATGATGCGCACAAGCTCTGCTGCGGTGCGCGTGTCCTGCAAGCGTTCGCCGTAGGGCGGATTTGTGATCACCGTACCGCGCTCGGTTTGGGGCTTGAAATCCCGTATGTCGGCACGCGACAGCGAAATTTTGTCCGAGACCCCCGCGCGCAGGGCGTTTTCCCGCGTGAAACGCAGTGCCTCGGGGTCAATATCCGCGCCGTATGCGTGAAAGTCGGGGGCGGGGATCGCCGCAGCCGCCGCTTTTTCGCGTTCTTCTTCCCAAACGGCTTGCGGGATCTGTTCAAACCGCTCCGCTGCAAACGGGCGTTTCAGCCCCGGCGCTATGTGCATGGCGAGCATCGCGCCCTCAATGAGGATCGTACCCGAACCACACATCGGATCGTACAGCGTGTGATACGGCCGCAAGCGGGAGAGCGCACACAGCGCCGCCGCCAAAGTCTCGCGCAGCGGCGCGGCGTTGGTCTCCTGCCGATAGCCGCGCTTATAGAGCGGTGCGCCCGTCGTATCCAAAAACAAATGCACCCTGTTTTTCAAAACAGAGAATTCCAAACGGTGGCGCGGGCCGCTTTCTTCAAACCAATCGGTGTGATAGCAGGTTTGCAGCCGCTGCACCGCCGCCTTTTTGATGATGGCCTGACAGTCGCTGACACTGTGCAGATCGGATTTCAGCGTATGCCCTTTGACCGGAAATTCGTCGTATTCGCCGATCCATTGTTCCAGCGGCAAAGCCTTCACGCCCTGAAACAGCTCTTCAAAGGTATGCGCCGTAAAGTTGCCCAGCACCACCAAAATCCGTTCGGCATAGCGCGAACAGATGTTGGCGCGGGCAAGGAGCGCTTCGTCTCCCGAAAAAAAGACCCGTCCGTTTTCCGGCGCGACCTCCCGTGCGCCCATGTCGCGCAGCTCGTCGGCGACCAAACTTTCCAGCCCAAACAGACACGGCGCTGCAAATCGGATATCCATGGTATTTCCCTCTGTTTATAGTATATATGGTCTTTCGACAAAAATCAATCTTTATCTTTCGTTTTCGCCTTTGCCGCACCGAAGAGCAAATCTTCGCCGCGTTTAAAAAAGGGGCAGAGGAATCCTCTGCCCTTGCGGTTCTCGGTTTTCGGTTTTTCGTTACTGCTCGACGGCGTAAACGCTGACCTTTTTACGATCCTTATCCATTCTCTCAAAGCGCACCGTGCCGTCCACTTTGGCAAAGAGCGTGTCGTCGGAGCCTTTGCCGACATTCTCACCGGGATGGATATGCGTACCGCGCTGTCTGACGAGAATGTTGCCCGCCAAAACGAACTGCCCGTCCGCGCGCTTCACGCCGAGTCTTTTGGATTCCGAATCACGGCCGTTTTTGGTGGAACCCATACCTTTTTTGTGTGCAAATAACTGAATATTGATCTTAAGCATTATCAAGCACCTCTTTCAACTTGGATAAAATCGGGATATTGCTCGGAAAGTGCGGTCAAGTGCAGCCAAAGACCTTGCAGGATCACCTGCGCCGCCTCGGTTTGCTCCGCCCCAAGGCACAGGGTCAAAAGCCCCTCGCGCTCGGTGATCGAAGGCGTTAGCCGAAGCACCTCCGTAATGGTGTTGGCCGCCATATAGACCGCCGAAGAAACCGCCGCACAGACGATGTCCTCGCCCGCAGGCGCGTTCCCCGCGTGGCCGCGCACGGTAAAGCCCGCCGCGCCGCCGTTCTCCCCGAAACAAAATTTTGCAACGATCATTTATGCGCGGATCTCGGCGATCTCAACCTTCGTATAGGGCTGACGATGGCCTTTTTTGCGCTTTTCGTTCTTCTTGGGCTTATAGGTGAACACCACGATCTTTTTGCCCTTGCCGTTTTTCAGCGCCTTCGCGGTCACGGTCGCGCCCTCCACATAGGGCTTGCCGACCTTGATCCCATCGTCTGCGCCGACTGCGATCACCTTGTCAAAGGTGACTTCTGCGTTTTCTTCGACCGCAAGCTTCTCGACGAAAATAACGTCGCCGGGCTGTACCTTGTACTGCTTGCCGCCGGTTTCGATTACTGCGTACATAGTTTGACCTGCTTTACTATAGACTCGCTATCGGAGGCGGGAAAATCCACTTGCGGCATACAAATATACCGCCCCCTAATATGCGGCAAAGGGTATTTTATCAAAATTGTCAACCCTTGTCAACCGTTTTTTCTAAATTCGGCAGGGAAAAATCCTGCCTATTTGACAAAAACATACAGGTACAAAGACAGAAAATGCAAAATCGAACCGATGAGCACGAAAAAGTGGAACACGCTGTGCAGATACGCTCTTTTTGCACCGAGCCCGTACAGCAACGCGCCCACCGTATACGCGATCCCGCCGCTCAACAGCAGCCACAGCCCCGTCCGATCCAACTGTTGCCACAGCACCCGAACGGCCATAACGATCATCCAGCCGAGCGCCAGATACAAAACGATCTGTATAATTTTGGTTTTGTTGAACAGCGTCAGCGTCACGGGGACAGCCGCCGCCACCACGACCCAGGCGACCGCGACCAGCACCCACCCGAGCAGAGGGCGCACGGGTACGATCACCAGCACCGCAAACGGTGTGATCGTGCCTGCGATCATGGGGTAGATCATGGCGTGATCCACCATGCGCATCGCTTTTTTGCCCCGGTTCGGCCGCAGCGCGTGATACACCGACGAGCAGGCATACATGGCGATCATGGTAATCCCGTAAAGCAGGCTCAAAAGCGCATAATCCCACCGCCGCACAATGATCGCGCGTATAAGGCACAAAAGCAGCGCCAAAACGGCAAGTCCGCCGCCGACCATATGCGAAATGGAATTCAGCCAATCCTCTTTGCGGGAATACGCGTGCAGTGTGATTTTGTCTAAATAGCTCATTGGAATTTCCCTTTGGTACGACCGCTCCCGTCAGCCGATCAAGCCTCTGTGCCGCGCTTCGTACCGTTCCTTTCTTTTACATGTCGAAATGCTTCGTTCCAATCCCAATCCTACTCTTTTTCCTGCGGTTGCGCTATCCACTTCGCCTTGCAAAGCACATTTTGCGGCAACTTACGGTTGCGATCGTTTATCAACTATCGGTTGCATCCCCGAGTTTCTGAACAAACGCGTCGATTCTGTCGATTTGTAAAGAGAAGGTTCGCAAAATCCCCCGGTCGTGATCGGCCTTGCGCACCATTTTGCCGGCGATCTTATCCAAGCCCCTTAAATTTTGAACGTCGAACGCGCCGCCGAGCGTCTCTGCGGCTTTGGCGTGGCGTAAAAGCTGTTCGGGGACGTTGTTGCGAAAATACAATTCCCCGTTCTCATAAAAGGCACAGCAGAGAAACAGCCCAAGCTGTTTTTTCAGCAGCGTGCCGATCTCGGAGAGCAGCAGCTGACGGATCTTGCGGTCTATCGTACCCATGCGGATATTGCTGCCCACCAGCACCCGATCATATGAAGAAAGGTCAAAACACTCTTTTGCGATGTTTTTTACGTCACACCCGTGAAGCTTGGACGCGATCAGCCTCGCCGCCTTTTCGGTAGAGCCGTTGTGGGTCGCATACACGATCAAAGTTTTCATATCTGCCGCCTTTTCACTGTAAGATGATTGTTGTCGAGTTCCCCGCCCGTCAGAATTTCACACAGCGCACGTTCAAGTTCTTCGCCCACCGCCTCGGCCTTTTTGCCGCATTTTCCAAGGCATATGCGGGGAATGCCCGCCGCCGCGCGCAAAACGCGCGTATACGCGGCGCTTTGGCCGGTTTCGACGGGTTCGCCCGACAGCGCGGACAGGAAGAATGCGTAAATCGTGTCGGTCAGCGGTACTTTCGCCAAAGCCCTAAGATCCGCTTTGTCAAAAAACGGACCGCCGGGCAAGCGATTCAAATGTTTTCCGACGCTGCCTACGGTCGTGGTCTGCACGATCATAGACGCCTTGCGAAGCAGCGCGCCGTATCGCCGCACGATCGCTTCGCTGTTTCGGATATTGAATGCCGCAAGCCCCTTGGCCGCCTGTTCGCGCGTGCCATGCGCCAGGACGTCCAGCAGACCGCCGAGCATATGTACCGCGTGTATCTCCAAATAGCTTTGCACATCGTAGGTCGCACCGCCGTAACAAAAGGTATCGGGATGTACGGTATCGATGGAAACGCTGTCCTCTGTGAGCGTGACCTCGACCATCGGCGCGGGATAGCCGCACAAAGCGCCGACGTTGATCTCGTACAGCTCCCGCCCCTTGGGGGAGACATAACGGTCGATCCGCTGCAAATGCGAG
This sequence comes from uncultured Clostridia bacterium, assembly GCA_947628665.1. Classification (GTDB taxonomy): domain Bacteria; phylum Bacillota; class Clostridia; order Oscillospirales; family Acutalibacteraceae; genus Fimenecus. Next base: position 31,302 of record CANRAU010000010.1, on the reverse strand, counting down.
TGGCCGACAAACAAGAAGCGAAGTCCCGCTTCGCTCAAAAGCCGGAGCAATTCCTCATGATCCCCGCAGCAGGCGTGTTCGGTCAGCAGCGGGGACAAATGCGGATACAAAAGGTGATGCTGCATGGCGATCACGGTTTTGCCGTTTTCGGATTCGCGGCGGATGGTTTTTCGTATCCAATTCAAATGTGCGGGCGTGTAGCCTGCCCTGCCCTTCCCGTTCTGATCGTCGTTGAGCGCCAACAAAACAACGTCCTCCGACAGATCGGCAAGGTATGACGCCGTACCGAGGTGGGTCACAAAGCGGTCGCGCGCCGCTCCCGTGCCGAACTCGTCATAGAGCGCATACAATTCTTCGGACGACACCGTTTCCACATCATGATACACCTTGTCCCCGTCGAAACGGCGCGGATTTTGGTCACAGCACCAGTCATGTGTGGCGGTGGTCACGTAAACGGGCTTTTTCAGTCTTAACGCCCGCAGTTTTTCGAGCATTTTTTCATGGCAGACGCGTTCGCCGTCGTTGGTAAGGTCGCCCGCAATCAAAACCGCCTGCGTATCGCTTGCGGCGAGCTTCCTGAACGCCGCGTCCAAAAGCGCGCCCGTCTCGGCAAGACATTTTTGATCGGAGCCGCTGCGAAGGGCATAGCTTTCACCCGTCACCCCTAAGGATGCGTCATAATAATGCGGGTCGGCGACCACGGTAAATTTATACGTCGGTTTCATGCAATGCTCCCGTGTCCTGCGCATTTCTCTCTTGAATTTCCCGAATCATGCGGCGGTGTCCCTCTCCCGTGATATTGTAGAAATGCATGGGGATGAGCATAAGCAAATAGCCGATCGCGGGAACAACGGTCGTCAGCAAAAACAACGCCCAGTTCGTCGCGTCGTTTTGCACCAGAGAACCGTTTTCATGCGCCTGATAGTGCGTCAATCCCAAAACAAACAAACCGATGGAGGCGGAAAAGGTATTTTCGATTTTGCCCGTAAAGGACATAATGGAGAGCATAATGCCGTCTACGCGCTTGCCCGTTTTCCATTCGACATAATCGACGGTCTCGGCTTCCATTTCCTTTTGAATGAGATTTTTGCATTCCAGCGGAATGGATGTAAGTCCCGTAAACAGCACGATCAGAATGCCGACCGGCAGCGATACCGCCGTGCCGGGGGTCTTGCCCATCAAGCCGTGCCAGCAGCACAGCGCAAACAGAATGTGCAACACAATGGCCGTGATGCAGCAGATCTGATAAAAGCGTTTGGAGTCCGCCTTTTTGCCCATATGTTCGATGATTTTCGGCACGCCGATCCCCGCGACCAAAAAGCCGGGGAATTTCACAATATCAATAAAAATGTTGTATTTGGTCGTGAACATCAAATCGGCGACAAAGTAAAACGAGACCTGTTCGGTAATTTTGACCAAAAGGAAGAAAATATTGGCGATAAACAGCATAAACAGCGGGCGGTTTTTCAGAAGCAGCGCAAAGCATTCCCGCACCGAAGGAATGTCCTCATGGTGCGGCACACGTTCGCGGGTGTTGCGATAGGTCAGCCGCGTTAAAAAGAAGATGCCGACCGCGCAAAACACGGCGGAGGTCAAATACGCCTGCGGGGTATGGTCTTTGAAATATGGCAGCCAGCTCGCGCCCGCCACAAAAACCATGGGCAGCGCGCCGACCACGGAGCGCAAAATAGAGCCTGTCCCGAAGAGCTTGGTGCGCTCCACGCCGTTCGGGGTGATCGAAAATGCCAGCGCGCCCATCGGGATGTCAAACGCGGTATAAGTCACGTCCAGCGCGACAAACAAAAAGGTCGTCCATGCGATATTGAGCCACGCGGGTGCGTCGCCGCTGCCGATAAAAAACAGAACCATCACGATGGAAACGAAAATCGGCGCCCAGCGAATGTACGGCCGCATCTGCCCTTCTTTGCTGCGGGTACGGTCGACGATAACGCCCATCATCGGGTCATTGATCGCGTCAAAAATGCCGCAGAAAAAGCGGATGCGCGAAGCCACGCCCATGGGGTCTTGGAGCTTACGAAACAGAATATTGGTCAAAAAGTAGTTGATGTACTTGGAGCTTGTCATAGAGGTGCTCATGCCCTGCGCGCCGCGTCCCAGCCCGTAAGAAATGTTTTCTCTCCATGTCAAATACGTTTCTTCGCCGACGTCCTTTTTGACGATTTTGCTGTCTAAGAACGCGCGAATGGATTTTATGCCGCTTTTCTCTTTCATGGAAGACGCTCCTTCCTGATTTTTTGGGAAAAGGCAGAGCGCGAACCGCCTATTTCCGCTCGTTTTGCATCTCTTTCGCCGCTTCGACAGCGTCGCGCATACACAGCACGGTGGTCACGAAGGACATCACCGCCAAAACAGCCGCCGAAAGGATTTTAAAGGTTTTCAAACGATCACCTCCATGTTATTTCCGATTGTATCATACAACATTCTTGGGCGTTTGACAAGCCGCATTCTCGCGCGAAAAGTCGGTTTTCCGCCATGCGCCGCGCGGTGCGGCGGTGTGCAGGCCGCGTCTTTCAACAAAACGGGTGCGAGAAACCGCGTTTTTCGTTTCCCGCACCCGTTTTAGGCGTATATGATTCCATTTGTAAAGTGCGCCGCGCCTGCGTTCGCGGTTCAGGCGTCGCCCGTAAGCGCGTACTGCTTGCCCGTGGCGTCAATCCGATAATGCTCGGTGTAGATCAGTTCCTCGACCGTCACGAAGCTGTAGCCTTTTTCGGACAAGACCGCCAAAATCTGCCGCAGCGCTTCGGGCGTGTTCTTTACATCGTTGTGGAACAAAATAATTGAGCCGTTTTCCGCCGCGCCCGTGACGCGCTTGACCATTTCCTCCACCTCTAAGCCCTGCCAATCGAGGCTGTCGACCGACCACTGGACAGTGTACATGGAAAGCCCCTCGGCGGCGGTCAGCACATCGTTCGTATAGTCGCCCGACGGCGCGCGCAACAGCTTCGGCGTTTGTCCCGTGCATTGCTTAATCGCTTCATTGCACGCCTGTATGTCCGCCGTGATCTCCTCCAAGGAGAGCTTGCTGTAGGCCTTGTGGCTGTCGGAATGGTTGCCGATGCAGTGCCCCGCCTTATAAAAGGCTTTTACGGCGTCGGGATATTTGCGCGCCCAATCCCCGACGACAAATACCGTCGCCTTTGCGTTGTACTGCGCCAAAATATCCAAGAGCGTCTGCGTATCCTCCGCGCCCCATGCCGCGTCAAAGGTCAACGCGACCTTTTTTTCCGGCGTGTCCACACAATAGATCGGGATTTTGCGCGTCTGTGTTTTGGCCGCGGCGCGGCTCTCGTACTGTCGGGACAGCCCCGCCAGCACCAGCACGGCGCAAAGCAGAAACACAAACGCCGTCCGAAGCGTCCGCCGGGTCAGCAAAAGATAATTCATCCATACTCCTCCCCTGTTTGCCGTTTTTACCAGTATATGGCAAAAATTCCGGAAAAAGACGGGACGAAGCGCCGGCGTTTCGCACAAATAAAAATCCCGCACAGAAGTTTTCCTCCTGTGCGGGGCTTCTTTTCGTTGGAGCGGATCACTCCGCCGCTTTCGGCTCTGCAAGCTCAATGATGCACATTTCCGCCGCATCGCCTCTGCGCGTGCCTGTTTTGATGATGCGGGTATAACCGCCGTTGACATCCTTATATTTCGGCGCGATCTCATCAAACAGCTTTTTGACGACCGCATCCTTGGTAACATACGCAAATGCCTGACGCTTTGCCTGCAGGGTGTTATCCTTTGCAATGGTAATCATTTTCTCTGCCATGGAGCGAACTTCTTTCGCTCTGGTAACGGTGGTTTCTACCTTGCCGTTTTCCAGCAGATACGTAACCATGCCTCTGAGCATCGCCTTGCGGTGATCCGTGGCTCTGCCGAGCTTTCTGGTTCCGGGCATCTAAATCACTCCTTCTTACTCATCTTCCTTACGGAGAGTGAAATTCAGGGACTCAAGCTTGGCGATGACCTCTTCCAGAGATTTTCTGCCAAGGTTGCGCACCTTCATCATATCTTCTTCGGACTTGCTGATCAAATCTTCCACCGTGTTGATGCCTGCTCTCTTCAGGCAGTTAAAGGAACGAACAGACAGGTCAAGCTCCTCAATGGTCATCTCGAGTGCTTTTTCTTTCCCGTTGTCGTCTTTCACGACCATGACCTCCGTATTGCCGGCCTCTTCGGAGAGATCGACAAAGAGGTTGAGGTGCTCAGTGAGGATCTTGGCGCCGAGCGAAACCGCTTCCTTCGCGGAAATGGTGCCGTTCGTCCAAATCTCCAGGGTAAGCTTGTCGTAGTCGGTGATCTGCCCTACACGGGTGTTTTCCACCGTGTAATTCACCTTTAACACGGGTGTGTAGATCGAGTCAATCGCAATAACGCCGATAGCAGGCTGCATCATCTGCTTATTGCGTTCCGCAGAAACATAGCCTCTGCCGCGGTCGGCGGTCAGCTCCATGCTGAGCGTCGCGTCCTCGGACAGCGTTGCGATCAAATGGTCGGGATTGAGAATTTCAACCTCGGAATCGGTTTTGATGTCGCCTGCGGTCACTTCGCATTTGCCGCTTGCTTCCACATACAGCGTTTTGGGACCGTCGCCCTGAATTTTCAGGATGACGCCTTTCAGGTTCAAAACGATTTCCGTAACGTCCTCTTTTACGCCCGGAACTGTCGAGAACTCATGCAAAACGCCGTCAATTTTTACCGAGGTGATTGCATAACCCGGCAGGGACGACAGCAATACGCGCCGCAGAGAGTTGCCGAGCGTTGTGCCGTAACCTCTTTCCAGCGGTTCCATGGTAAATTTACCGTATGTGCCGTCCGCAGATAAATCGAATGCTTCAATGCTGGGTTTATCAATTCCTATCATGCAAAACCCTCCTATCGTGGGATTCGGGCAAAATGCCCGAAAAATAGCATATATTCGTACTTGAAAATCACGAGCACGTTTCGATTATTTGGAATAGAACTCGACGATAAGATGTTCTTCAACAGGAACTTCAATCTGCTCTCTGTCAGGCAGCTTGACGACCTTCGCGGTCAAGTCTTCCGCATTCTTATCCAGCCATTCGGGAACGGGACGAGAGCCGTTCGCTTCGATCACGGCCTTGAGCTTATCGCTGTCGCGGCTCTTATCCTTTACGGAGACGACGTCGCCCGCTTTCAAAAGGTAAGACGGGACATTGACCTTTTTGCCGTTGACGAGATAATGCCCATGCGTGGTAAGCTGTCTTGCTTCCGCTCTGGAAGAAGCCCAGCCGAGCAGATACGCAACATTGTCCAGTCGGCTTTCGCAGATCCGCAGCAGGTTTTCACCGGTGATGCCCTGACGGCGCTCCGCCATCAGGAAATATTTGTGGAACTGCCCTTCCTGAATGCCGTAATAACGGCGAGCCTGCTGCTTCGCGCGAAGCTGCATGCCGTATTCGGAAGTTTTCTTGCGACCCTGACCGTGCTGTCCGGGCGCATAGCTGCGGCGGTCAACGGAGCATTTGCCGGTATAGCAGCGTTCACCCTTCAAAAAGAGCTTTTTGCCTTCACGGCGGCAAAGCTTGCAAACCGCACCTGTATATCTTGCCATAAATTACACCTCCAAAAACCTTATACTCTTCTTCTCTTGGGCGGACGGCAGCCGTTGTGCGGGATCGGGGTAACGTCTTTAATCATGGTTACTTCCAAGCCTGCGGTCTGCAAAGCGCGGATCGCGGCTTCACGGCCTGAACCGGGGCCCTTGACATAGACTTCCACGGTTTTCATGCCGTGGTCAATGGCGATCTTCGCCGCAGTCTCGGCAGCGGTCTGCGCGGCAAAGGGCGTGGATTTTTTGGAGCCACGGAAGCCCATTTCGCCCGCGCTCGCCCACGAAACCGCGTTGCCCTGCACGTCGGTGATGGTGACGATCGTGTTATTGAAGGTGGATTGAATATGCGCTGCACCTTTTTCAATGTTTTTGCGTTCACGGCGACGACGGGTCGCCGCACCTCTTTTGGCGGTAGCCATTTAACATACCCTCCCTTATTTCTTCTTGTTCGCGATGGTCTTTTTCGGACCTTTGCGGGTACGCGCGTTGTTTTTGGAAGTCTGTCCGCGAACGGGGAGACCCTTGCGGTGACGAGACCCGCGATAGCTGCCGATCTCGATCAGTCTTTTGATATCGAATGCCACGTCACGGCGCAGGTCGCCCTCGACCTTGACGTTATGCTCGATGTATTCACGAAGCTTCGCAACGTCCTCTTCGGTCAGATCCTTTACGCGAGTGTCGGGATTGACGCCGGTTGCTGCGATGATGTCGCTTGCCGTTTTTCTGCCGATACCGTAGATATACGTGAGGCCGATTTCGACTCTCTTGTCTCTCGGTAAATCAACACCTGAAATACGTGCCATAGCTTTTAGCACCTCCACTTTGATACGGTAATTTCTATCCTTGAGCGCTTTGTAAACGCGGGTGAAACGCCGCTTTCGCTTCGTTTTCCCTTGTTTACCCGAAAAATGCGAAACGCATGGTATCGTTGTTTAGATCTTTAACAACGATAAGGCGCAGGTTCTCAGCCCTGACGCTGTTTGTGCTTGGGATTTTCACAAATCACCATGACTTTTCCCTTGCGTTTGATGATTTTGCACTTTTCGCAAATTTTTTTGACAGAAGGTCTGACTTTCATTGGAATACCTCCTTCATTAAGAATCGAGGAACGAATCTTGTTATTTGGAACGCCATGTAATCCGCCCGCGCGTGAGGTCATATGGCGACATTTCGACCGTCACTTTGTCGCCCGGCAGAATGCGGATGAAATTCATACGCAGCTTGCCGGAAATATGGGCTAAAATTTGGTGACCGTTTTCAAGCTCTACCTGAAACTGTGCGTTCGGCAGCGCTTCAACGACCGTACCTTCAATTTCAATCATGTCCTGTTTTGACATACGTTTAAGCCTCCGGATTTCCCTTTAACGCTTGCTTGACTGCCCGGTTTGACCGCATTTGCGCGGCGCTGAGCTGTAGGGCGGTATGCTCGAGATGCTTGGGGTTCTTACGCTTCGGACGCTCCAAAGGGCGTTCCTTTCCGTCGCACACGAGTACATACCCCTGTTTTTTGCCGACCACACACATTTTCCTGCCTTGGTCGCGGCCGCGTGTGCTGACCACGACTGCGCCCGTTTCCCATTCCATGCTCTCTCCTACCCCAACTGTGTCAGGATCTGAGGCCCTTGCGCGGTAATGGCAACGGTATGCTCAAAATGTGCGGCCAAACTGCCGTCTTTGGTTTTTACGGTCCAACCGTCGGACAACTGTCGGATCGCCTTGTCGCCCGCGGTAATCATGGGCTCAATGGCAATCACCATGCCCGGCAACAGGCGCACACCGCGTCCCGGTGTGCCGAAATTCGGTACGCTGGGGTCTTCATGGAGCTTGGCGCCGACGCCGTGCCCGGTATACTCACGCACTACGCCGTACCCGCGTTCCTCGCAATAGCGCTGTACCGCAGAGGCTATATCGCCGATCCTGCCGCCTGCGATCGCCTGCTCGATGCCTTTATACAGGCTCTCGCGGGTCGTGTCGCACAGCCGCTTCGCCGCCGCACTGATTGTGCCGGCCGCGAAAGTAGCAGCGTTGTCGCCGTTATAGCCGTCGACCTTGGCGCCAAGGTCGATGCTGACTATGTCACCCTCTCGGATGACGCGCTTTTTGCTCGGGATTCCGTGAATGACCTCGTCATTTATGGAAATACATGCTGTGGCGGGGAAGCCATACAAATGCAGGAAGTTCGGTTCGCCACCGTGCTTCTTAATATAATCGTAAGCGATTTGATCGATCTCATAGGTGGTGACGCCCGGTTTGACCGCTTCCCCCGCCAACTGTAATGCCTCTGCCGACAGAATACAAGCCTTTCGGATCAGCTCGATCTCTCTGGCAGTTCTCAGCACGATCATGCTAATCCTCCAAAGCCTTAAAGGTCAGCGCCGTGGTATCCGCCACGTCCTCCTGACCCTCCACCACGCGAAGAATGCCTTTCTTCTCGTAGTAGCCCTTCAAGGGCTCGGTCTGCTCATGATACGTTTTGAGACGGTCGAGCACCGTTTCGGGCATATCGTCCTTTCGTTGGACGAGTTCGTCGCCGCAGACGTCGCAGACACCTTCGGTCTTCGGCTTTTTGTATTCGGTATGATAGGTCGCGCCGCATTTCAGGCATACGCGTCTGCCCGAAAGTCTGGCCGCGATTTTTTCATCCGGTACTTCAATATCGATGACCTTGTCTATGCGCACGCCCATGTTGTCGAGCGCTTCCGCCTGCGGAATGGTTCTCGGAAAGCCGTCGAGGATGAAGCCGTTTCGGCAATCCTCTGCTGTGAGCCGCTCCCGAATGATGCCGATCACCACTTCGTCGGGGACGAGCTTGCCGGCGTCGATAAAGGATTTCGCTTGAAGCCCCATTTCGGTTCCGTTCGCCATGGCCTCACGAAGCATATTGCCTGTGGAGATCGCGGGGATAGAGAGCTTTTCGCAGATCTTTTCGGCCTGCGTGCCTTTTCCCGCGCCCGGCGCGCCGAGCAGAATCAGGTTCATACGTTTCCTCCTTTTATTAATCCAGGAAGCCTTTGTAATGGCGCATCATCATCTGGCTCTCGAGCTGTTTCACGGTCTCCAGCGCGACGCCGACCATAATGATAATGGACGTACCGCCGAGGCTCAGGTTGACCTGCTTGTCAAACAGCGCGGTGATTTGCGAGAACAGGATCGGGAACAGGGCGATGACCGAGATCAGCAGAGCGCCGAGCAACGTGATTCTGTTCAAAATCTTGAAGATGTAATCCGACGTGGGCTTGCCCGGACGAATTCCCGGGATCGCGCCACTGTTTCTGCGGATGTTGTTGGCCATTTCAATGGGGTTGTACTGGATCGTCGCATAGAAATACGCGAAGAAAATGATCAGTACGAAATAGATCAGCGCATACGCCCAGTGATCGGTGCTGAACACGTTGAAGAAGCCCTGCCAGAAGGCGTCGGCCTTGCTGTTCTCCGGGTCGAGCGTTACGAACATCTGGATCGTGGGCGGAAGCGAAAGAATGGACGACGCGAAAATGATCGGCAGAACGCCGCACATATTGACCTTGATCGGGATGTGCGTATTCTGACCGCCGTACATTTTACGGCCGACCACGCGCTTCGCATACTGCACGGGGATACGCCGTTCGGCGTTATCCATCCAAACGATATACGCGATCATCAAAATCATGGAGACAAAGGCAATCGGGATGAGCGCGAAGTACGCGCCGCCTCTGTCGATATACCGATAGAGATTGTAAAGCGTCGTGGGCATGCGCGAGACGATACCTGCGAACAGGATGATCGAGATCCCGTTGCCGATGCCCTTGTCATTGATCTGCTCGCCGAGCCACATGATCAAGGATGCGCCCGCCGTATAGCAGAGAATAATAACGATTGCCTGAAATACCGCCGCGAAGCCGGTATATTTCGCACCGTTGGCGTCCAGAGCCAAATAGTTCTGCGAACGGATGTAGAAATAATACGCGGTGCTTTGCAGAAGCGCAAGGCCGACGGCAAGATAACGGGTGATCTCCGAGATCTTCTTCTGCCCCTCCTCGCCCTCTTTGGCAAGGCGCTCCAAGGCCGGAATGGCCACGGTGAGCAGCTGCAGGATGATGGACGCGTTGATATACGGCGTAATGGACATGGCGAACAGCGTACCGTAGTTAAACGCATCGCCGGTCATCATGCTCAGATACGTCATAAAGTTATTGGCATTCGCGTCGGTGATCAGTCCCTCGGAAATATTCACGAAGGGAACGGGAAGCGCCGCGCCGATACGGAAAATCAAAATGATCAAAGCCGTATACAGCAGCTTTTTGCGGATGTCCGCAATTTTCCAAGCGTTAACAAGCGTTCGGAACATTATGCGACCACCTCAGCCTTCCCACCGGCTGCTTCGATTTTCTGCTTCGCCGAATCGGAAAAGCTATTTACCTGAACAGTCAGCTTTTTGTTGATTTCGCCGTTGCCTAATACCTTAACGCCGTCCAGCGCCTTTTTGATAAGACCCTTTTCAAGCAATGCGTCTACCGTTACGGTAGCGCCGTCCTCAAAAGCCTTATCCAAAGCGGCGACGTTCACGGTTGCGATCTCTTTCGCGAAAATGTTGTTGAAGCCACGCTTGGGAACGCGTCTTTGCAAGGGCATCTGGCCGCCTTCAAATCCGGCGCGCATACCTCTGCCCGCACGGGCTTTTTGACCCTTATGCCCCTTGCCTGCGGTTTTGCCCTGACCCGACGCCGCGCCTCTGCCGATGCGCTTTACGCTCTTTTTGGAGCCGGCCGCCGGTGAAAGTTCATGCAGTTTCATCCTTCGCACCTCCTTAAGCTTTCGTAACCTCGATAAGATGCGCAATCTTCCGAATCTTACCCTGTGTTTGCGGGTTGTCGGGCTGGGTAGCCTTATCCCCGATTTTTTGAAGACCAAGTGCATGGGCCGTGGCAATCTGATCCTGTTTGCTGCCGATCAGGCTCTTTTTCAGTGTAACAACTACGTTTGCCATTGCTGCCCCTCCTTAATCTAAAATCTCTTTTTCGGACTTGCCGCGGATCGCGGCAACCTCGTCCGCATTGCGGAGTCTCGAAAGCCCGTCGATGGTCGCACGGACGACGTTGCAGGGGTTGTTGGAACGCAACGCCTTGGAACGGATGTCCTTGATGCCGACCGTTTCCACGACCGCACGAACCGGGCCGCCCGCGATAACGCCTGTACCGGGTGCGGCAGGCTTCATCAGCACGACGCCCGCGCCGTATTTGCCGGTGATCTCATGCGGGATGGTGGTTCCCTTGAGCGCAACCTGAATCAGGTTCTTCTTTGCATTTTCGATGCCTTTGCGGATAGCGTCCGGTACTTCGCCCGATTTGCCGAGGCCGAAGCCCACGATGCCGTTTCCGTTGCCTACAACTACCAAAGCGGAGAATTTCATGATACGGCCGCCCTTAACGGTTTTGGAGACACGATTGATCGCAACGACTCTCTCTTCGAGTTCCATTGTGGATGTGTCGATTCTTGTAGCCATTTTCAGTTCTCCTTTCTTAGAAGTTCAGGCCGCCCTCACGGGCACCCTCGGCGAGCTCTGCCACGCGGCCGTGATACACGTAACCGCCTCTGTCGAACACTACGTCTTTGATGTTCTTTTCGGCCGCTCTCTCTGCAAGCAGCTTGCCGACTGCGCGTGCAGCCGCTTTGTTTCCGCCGTACTCTGTAAAGTCTTTCTCGGTCGTGGATGCCGCAACCAGGGTGACACCCGCAACGTCGTCGATCAACTGTGCATAAATATGCTGGAGTGAACGGAAAACATCAAGACGGGGGCACGCAGCGGTGCCGGAAATTTTCGCGCGGACTCTGGCATGGCGCTTGCGTCTTGCCTTATTGCTGTCAGGTCTGTTAACCATTGAATATCACTCCTTTTACTTTCCGCCCTTGCCGGCTTTACCCTCTTTGCGGCGGATGTGTTCGTCGGCATACTTGATACCCTTGCCCTTATAAGGCTCCGGCGGACGCTTTTCGCGTACTTCCGCTGCAAACTGACCGACTTGCTGTTTGTTCGGACCGGAAATGATGATTTTGTTCGGTGCGGGAACATCAATGGTGATGCCGTCGACCTCCGACACGGTCACCTGGTGCGAATAGCCGATATTCATGACCAGGTCCTTGCCCTGCTTCGCCGCACGGTAGCCAACGCCGTTGACTTCCAGTTCCTTCTTGAAGCCTTCGGTCACGCCGACGACCATATTGTGGATCAGCGTGCGGGTAAGCCCGTGCAGGGATTTGTTGAGATTGCTGTCATCGGGACGGGTCACGCGGATCTCCGCGCCCTCCACGGCGACCTGCATATTGGGGTGTACTGTTTCGGTAAGCGTGCCTTTCGGGCCTTTCACGGTAACAGTACTGCCGTCGATTTTCACATTGACGCCCGCGGGAACAGCGATGGGCTGTCTGCCAATTCTGGACATACTGAAACCTCCTTACCAGATATATGCGAGAACCTCGCCGCCGACATTGGCTTTGCGCGCTTCTCTGTCTGTCATAACGCCCTTGGATGTGGAAAGAATTGCGACGCCAAGGCCTCTCATGACCTTCGGCATATCCTCGCAATTCGTATACATACGAAGCCCCGGCTTGGAAACTCTGCGCAAGCCGGTGATAACGGGGGCTTTGTTCGCGCCGTATTTCAGCGTGATCTCCATAATGCCCTGTTTCCCGTCGTCTTCCACTTTAAAGCTCTTGATATAGCCCTCATCCACAAGAATCTGAGCAATCGCTTTCTTCATGTTGGACGCAGGAACCTTTACCGTGTCATGCTTCGCGGAACTCGCATTGCGAATCCGGGTGAGCATATCACCGATGGAATCCGTGATTTGCATACTTTTGCCTCCTTTGCAATTGCTCTCTTACCAGCTTGCTTTCTTCACGCCGGGAATTTCACCCTTGTGCGCCAGTTCTCTGAAGCAGATACGGCAAACACCGTATTTGCGCAGATAAGCATGCGGCCGGCCGCAGATCTTACATCTGTTGTACGCTCTTGTCGAATACTTTGCAGGTCTCGCCTGCTTGACTTTCATAGATGTTTTGGCCACTGTAAACCCTCCTTATCTCGCAAACGGTGCGCCCATGAGCGTCAAAAGCTCTCTGGCTTCTTCGTCCGTGTTCGCTGTGGTTACAAAGCAGATGTCCATGCCGCGAACCGCGTCGATCTTATCGTAATCGATCTCGGGGAAAATCAGCTGTTCGCGAACGCCCATGGAGTAGTTGCCTCTGCCGTCAAAGGAGTTGGGGTTGATGCCGCGGAAGTCGCGGACGCGCGGGAGCGCGAGATTGAAGAATCTGTCTAAAAACTCATACATTCTGTCGCCGCGCAGCGTGACCTTCGCGCCGATGACCATGCCCTCGCGCAGCTTGAAGTTCGCAACGGACTTCTTCGCCTTGCAGGGAACGGGCTTTTGGCCGGTGATCTGCGAAAGGTCGCGGGTGATGGCTTCAATGACCTTGGAGTTGTCTCTCGCCTCGCCGCAGCCGACGTTGACCACGATCTTTTCGAGTTTCGGGATTTGCATAACGCTTTTATAGCCGAATTTTTTCTGAAGCGCCGGAGCAACCTCAGCCAGATATTTTTCTTTCATTCTTGCTGCCATACTGTTATGTCCCTCCCTTATTCAAACTGTGCGCCGCATTTTTTGCAGACGCGTTTCTTGTCTCTGCCGACGCCCGTGCGGCCGACTCTCGTCGCCTTGCCGCACTTCGGGCAGACAAGCTGAACCTTATCGGCATACAATGCGCTTTCCGCCTTGATAAGGCCGCCCGCTTCGCCCATTTTACGGGGCTTGACGTGCTTGGTTACGATATTGACGCCCTCTACGATGACTTTACCCTCGGCGGGTGCGACCTGCATGACCTTGCCGCGCTTGCCGCGGTTTTTACCGCTGAGAACTTCGACGGTATCGCCGGTTTTTACATGCACTTTATTCATCTTCCTGCACCTCCGTTACAGTACTTCGGGAGCAAGAGAGAGGATCTTCATGTAGTCCTTGTCGCGAAGCTCTCTTGCAACCGGCCCAAAGATACGGGTGCCTCTGGGGTTTTTGTCTTCTTTGATCAGTACCGCCGCGTTTTCATCGAAACGGATATACGTACCGTCGTCTCTGCGAACGCCGCTGGCAGTTCTCACGACGACCGCCTTGACCACATCGCCCTTTTTGACAACGCCGCCGGGTGCTGCCTTTTTGACCGAAGCTACGATCACGTCGCCGATATTTGCATACCTTCTGCCGGAACCGCCGAGAACGCGAATGCACATAATTTCCTTCGCGCCGGTGTTGTCGGCTACTTTGAGGTAAGTCTGTTGTTGAATCACAGTAATAGCCTCCTTAGAAAATTACTTCGCTTTCTCGATGATCTCGACTACGCGCCATCTCTTGTCCTTGGAAAGAGGGCGGGTTTCCATAACGAGAACCTTGTCGCCTACGCCGCACTGGTTGTTTTCGTCATGGGCTTTGATTTTCACCGTGCGGTTGACGATCTTCTTGTACAGCGGGTGCTGCACTCTGTCCTTGATGCTGACCACAACGGTTTTGTCCATTTTATCGCTGGTCACCAGACCGACCTGCGTTTTTCTGAGGTTTCTTTCGCTCATCTAAGATACCCTCCCTTTCCTTACGACTGCGCGCCGTGCAGTTCGATATCGCGCTGGACGGTTTTGACGCGGGCGATATCTTTCTTGACGGCACTGATGCGCATCGGGTTGTCGAGCTGGTTGATGGCCTGCTGGAAGCGCAGCTTGAAAAGTTCGTCCTTCAGCTCCAGGAGTTTAGCATCCAACTCCGAGGGGGAAAGTTTTTTGATCTCACTTGCTTTCATGCTTGCTCACCTTCCTCATCCTGTTGTGCTTTGGTCACGAACTTGCATTTGACCGGGAGCTTGTTCGCGGCAAGACGCATGGCCTCGCGTGCGGTCTCCTCGGGTACGCCTGCAATTTCAAACATCACTCTGCCGGGCTTGACCACGGCGACCCAGTATTCGGGCGAGCCTTTACCGGAGCCCATGCGGGTCTCCGCCGGCTTCTCGGTGATGGGCTTATCGGGGAAAATCTTGATCCAGACCTGACCGCCGCGCTTGATGTAACGCGTCATGGCGATACGGGCGGCTTCGATCTGATTGGATGTGATCCACGCGGGTTCCAGAGACACAAGACCGTAGTCGCCGTAGGTGACCTTGGTACCTCTGGAGGCTTTGCCGGTCAGGCGGCCTCTGTGGACTCTGCGGTATTTCACTCTTTTAGGCATTAACATTATTTTGTGCCTCCTTCCTTCTGAGGCTTGCGGTTGTCATGCAGCACTTCGCCTTTGTAGATCCAGACCTTGACGCCGATGCGGCCGTAGGTGGTCTTTGCCTCCGCAAAGCCGTAGTCGATGTCCGCACGGATGGTCTGCAGCGGAATCGTGCCTTCATGGTAATGCTCGGAACGCGCGATCTCCGCGCCGCCGAGTCTGCCGCTGACCTGCGTCTTGATACCCTTGGCGCCCAAACGCATGGTTCTGCCGATACTCTGCTTGAGCGCGCGGCGGAACGAAATTCTGCGTTCAAGCTGCGAAGCGATGTTCTCCGCAACGAGCTGCGCGTTCAAATCGGGCTGCTTGATCTCCACGATATTGATGTAAACATCCTTTTCGCCGCCGAGCTTCTTTTTGCAGGTCTCTTTGAGCTTTTCGATTTCCGAGCCGCCCTTGCCGATGACCATGCCGGGCTTGGCGCAGTGGATGTTGATGCGGACTCTCTTTGCGTCTCTCTCGATTTCCACCTTCGGGACGCCCGCCGGAGCGAGGGTCTTCAGGAGATAATTACGGAGCTGGTTGTCGGAGACAAGCGTGTCGCCGAAATCCTTTTTGTTGGCGTACCAACGAGAATCCCAGTTTTTAATAACACCGATACGCAGACCGGTGGGATTTACTTTCTGTCCCATAGTATGACCTCCTCCTCGCTTATTCTGCTTCTTTGAGCACAAGGGAAATGTGCGAAGTCTTCTTGTTGATTCTGTAGGCGCGGCCCTGCGCTCTCGGACGGATGCGCTTTAAGGTCGGGCCCTGGTCGACACGGCACTCGGCGACATACAGACGCGTTGTATCCATATCCTTCATTTCGGCGTTCGCCATTGCGGATTTCAACAGCTTTCCAAGCGGTTCACACGCAGCCTTCGGCGTGTACTTAAGGATCGCCGCAGCCTCGTCGCAAGGCTTGTTTCGGATGAGATCCAGAACGATTTGCACTTTGCGGGGCGCAATTCGCACATGGGTCACTTTTGCAGTTGCTTCCATTCGTTATACACTCCTTTGCCGCTTATTTACCGTTGTTGGAAGTCTTGGAACCGGCGTGGCCTCTGAACGTGCGCGTCGGCGCAAATTCGCCGAGCTTGTGGCCTACCATATCCTCCGTAACGTATACCGGCACATGCTTGCGTCCGTCATGGACGGCAAAGGTGTGTCCGACAAAGTCCGGGAATATCGTCGAGCTGCGGCTCCAGGTTTTCAGAACGATCTTTTCGCCGTTCTTGTTCATTTCGCGAACCCTTGCGAGCAGTTTCGGTGCAACGTAAGGTCCTTTTTTAATACTTCTGCTCATACTCTACTCCTTTCGACTTATTTGCCGTTACGGCGTCTTACGATCAACTTATCGGAACTCTTCTTGGCTCTGGTCTTATATCCAAGCGCGGGCTTGCCCCATGGGGTGCAGGGGCCGGGACGACCGACAGGCGATTTGCCTTCGCCGCCGCCGTGCGGGTGGTCGTTCGGGTTCATGACCGAACCGCGGACGGTCGGACGTATGCCCAAATGACGGGTACGACCCGCTTTGCCGAGCTTGACGTTTTCGTGGTCGGCGTTGCCGACCGTACCGATGGTCGCCATGCACTGTGCGGGTACGTTGCGAAGCTCGCCGGAGGGCAGACGCAACAGCGCGTATGCGCCTTCCTTTGCCATGAGCTGTGCGGCGTTGCCTGCCGCACGGGCAAGCTGGCCGCCGCGACCGGGATACATTTCCACGTTGTGGATCATCGTACCGGTCGGGATGTTGGCAAGCGGCAGGGCGTTGCCGACGCGGATGTCCACGCCCGCGCCCGCTTCGATGACGTCGCCGACCTTCAGGCCTGCGGGTGCGAGAATGTATCTCTTCTCGCCGTCAGTGTACTGCACGAGCGCGATGTGCGCCGAGCGGTTGGGATCGTACTCCAGGGTGAGCACGGTTGCGGGCATATCGACCTTATCACGCTTGAAATCGATGATACGGTACTTTCTGCGGTTGCCGCCGCCTCTGTGGCGAACGGTGATTCTGCCGTAGCTGTTACGGCCGGCTTTCTTGTTCAAGGGCGCGAGCAGGCTTCTTTCGGGCGCGACCTTGGAAAGCTCGGTATAATCTGTAACCGACATATTGCGTCTTGCGTTGGTCGTCGGCTTGTAGACTTTGATCGACATTTGATTCACTCTCCTTAAAACGATTTAGCGGAGCATGTCGGACTCCATACATTATCGTCGGGAATTACATGAGCCCGTCGAAGAACTCGATGGTCTTGGAGTCCTCCGTCAGCGTGACGACGGCCTTTTTCCAATCCGAGGTATAGCCCTCGTAACGGCCGTATCTTCTGAGGTGACCTTTTACGTTCAGGGTGTTGACCTTCTGCACCTTGACGCCGAACAGCTTTTCAACAGCCGCCTTGATCTCGGGCTTGGTGGCCTTCTTATCCACCTTAAAGGTATATTTCTTCAGAGCCTGACCCATCATGCTTTCTTCTGTGATCACGGGACGGAGGATAATATCTTGTGCGAGTTTCATTATGCATAGACCTCCTCGATCTTGGCTACGGCATCCTTGAGCACCACGATGGTGTTGCAGTTGAGGATGTCATAGACATTCAGCGTGCCGACGAGCGTGACGAGAGTCCCCTCGATGTTGCGCGCGCTCTTATAAATCACGTCGTTCTTTTCGGGAAGCACGATCAGGGTCTTTTTGTCCGCTTTGATGGCGGAAAGCACACCCGCGATCTCCTTCGTTTTGATCGCATCCATGCCGAAATCGTCGAGAACGATCATTTCCTGCGCCGCGACTTTGGAAGAAAGCGCGGACTTCATAGCCAGTCTTCTGACCTTTTTGTTGACATCAAAACGGTAACTGCGGGGCTTCGGGCCGAGCGCGATACCGCCGTGCGTCCACTGGGGCGCTCTAGTCGAGCCTTGTCTTGCACGACCTGTGCCCTTTTGTCTCCAGGGCTTTTTGCCGCCGCCGGACACCTCGGAACGAGTGAGGGTCGACTGCGTGCCCTGACGCTGATTTGCCAAATAATTGACGACCATCAGGTGCATGGCCGATTCGTTGGGCTCGATCGCGAAAATGCTGTCGGAAAGCTCCACGTCGGAAACCTGTTTACCTGTTTTGTCGAGTACTGCCAGTTTCGTCATTTCAAACACCCCTTCCTTTATTTCTTCACCGTGTCCGCGAGGACGACGATGCCGCCCTTAGGGCCGGGAATCGCGCCCTTTACGGCGATCAGATTGTTTTCGGTGTCTACCTTGACGACGTCAAGATTCTGAACGGTCACACGCTCCGCGCCGAGATGACCCGCGAGCTTTTTGCCCTTATAGACTCTCGAAGGATCGGAACACGCACCCAGAGAACCTGCGTGTCTTGCGACGGGGCCCGTACCGTGGGATTCCTTTAAGCGGGAGAAATTCCATCTCTTGATCGCGCCTGCCGTGCCTTTGCCCTTGCTCGTGCCGACGACGTCCACTCTGTCGCCGACGGCGAACACGTCCGCCTTCAGGATGTCGCCGACGTTCAGCGCGGAGGTATCCGCCAGCCGGAATTCGCGAAGCACCTTTTTGGGCGCGACGTCCGCTTTCTTGAAGTGGCCTGCGAGGGGCTTGTTCACGCGGCTGACTTTAATATCGCCGAAGCCGACCTGAACGGCCTCGTAGCCGTCGTTCTCCGCGGTTTTCTTTTGGACGACCACGCAGGGGCCTGCCTCCACCACGGTTACGGGAATGACCTTGCCGCTTTCGTCAAACAGCTGTGTCATGCCGATTTTCTTACCGATAAGACCTTTTTGCATTGTTGATTCCTCCTTTGGTTATTGGTTGGCTCTCGCCAACATGACCTGTAAGCGTGCCGTCGAGATTACAGCTTGATCTCGATGTCCACGCCTGCGGGAAGCTCAAGGCCGGTCAGCGCTTCAACGGTCTTATTTGAAGGTCTGAGGATGTCGATGAGCCTTTTGTGCGTTCTCTGCTCGAACTGCTCGCGGCTGTCCTTATACTTATGGACGGCGCGGAGAATGGTGACCACTTCTTTTTCGGTCGGCAGCGGAACGGGGCCGGAAACCTGCGCGCCCGTGCGCTTGGCGGTCTCTACGATCCGCTCTGCCGCTCTGTCGACCAGGTCATGGTCATACCCTTTGAGCCTGATTCTGATTTTCTTTCCTTTTGCTGCTGCCA
This sequence comes from uncultured Clostridia bacterium, assembly GCA_947628665.1. Classification (GTDB taxonomy): domain Bacteria; phylum Bacillota; class Clostridia; order Oscillospirales; family Acutalibacteraceae; genus Fimenecus. Next base: position 12,273 of record CANRAU010000010.1, on the reverse strand, counting down.
TGTTTGTTTGCCTCCTTTTTCCTTAAAGGGCAAGCGTTTTTTGCAACCGCGCCGGGTGTTCAAGCCCGCCGCATGAAAAAACCGAAAAACAAAACGTCTTTCGGACGGCGCAAAAAGCGCAGAGTGTTCCCGTGTCCGGCGGCGCAGTTGGGGTACGCGGCCAAGATGAACACCGTATAAGTCGCCCGGTTTGTAATCGGACATACTCCGCGGTAATTCCCTGCATCCAGGTGCAGCCACCTACCGCATCATCGCATATCAATCGCCTAAAAAAGGGCATGGCTCACCCTTTTCCACGCGTGCCTTAGTATTCTAACACAGTGTTTATGAAAATGCAACAACTTTTTTAAGAAAAATTCGTAAAAACAGCCGAAAATTTTGGCGTGATCTACCGTGATCCAATAAATTGTTTTTCCTGCGATTTTTCCCACAAGATGTTGTGCCGCCAGCCGTCCCGACGGGCGGAAAGTCTGCGGCACAAATGATTTATATATATAAATAAGTATAGGCAACCCAATCGGCATCGGCAAATTCGGCGGACGTTATTCCGCGAGCAGTCCTTTTTCATAGCAGGCCTGCACGGCGTATTCCACGAAAGGCCAAAGCGCGGGCAAGACCTGCTTGGTCAGCGCATTGCGGCGAAAAACCTGTTCGCGCGTCACAGTACGGCCTTGCCAGGACGCGCCGTCGGTATACAGATTTAAAAGCAGCGGCTGCAAACGGTCGATTGCGGCGGCATACTGCGCGTCGTCGGTCTCGGCGGCGTCGAATTCCTCCCACAGCGCACGGTAGCTGTCGGCCTGTTCGTCGGGCAGCAGCGCACAGAGCTTTTCCGCCGCAGCTTTTTCACGCGCGGCCTGCGTCGCGACCACGTCCGCATCAAAGCAAGGGGAATCCCCCGCATAAATTTCGACCAGATCATGCACCAGCAGCATTTTGATCGCGCGGTCGGTATGGACCGTGGGCTTGGCGTACTCCGCAAAGGTCATCGCCATCATCGCCGCGTGCCACGAATGCTCCGCGTCGTCCTCGCGATGCGATTTGCCGATGACCCAATTCTGGCGCAGAATGGTTTTCATGGCGTCGATTTCCTTTAAGAACGTAAACTGTTTAGATAATTTTTGACTATCCATAAAAGTTTCCCCTTTCCGTGGTCATTATGGTTACAACAATAAAATTTTCGTCCGTCTTTTTCAAAAGGTAGTGGAGTAGCTGGGCACGGCGTAAGCCGTGACGGAGGGAGAGAAAAACTAAAAATCTCTCCCCCAGTCGCCTACGGCGACAGCCCCCTCGTCAGAGGGGGCAACTTACTTACGCAACTTTCTACGGTAACCCACAGTCTCATCGAAGAAAAACACACGCAGAGCTTCTGCGGGAAAAGTACACCGTTATGCAAGCACGGCGCTCTCTTCCAAATGCGGCGCTTTGGGATTTCGCGTCCTGCGGGACGCGAGTCAGAGCTTCGCTCCGACACCTCACCGCCTTTTTGAAAAAAGGCGGGCGAAAAACTTTTCTTGTGGCTTTCGGGAAGTGAGAGAGAAAAAAGGTGGTGAAAATTCGGTACTTTGTTATTCGCCCAGCACTTGGAATATCTCACGGAGCGTATCGAGCGGCATTTGGTCTTCGGCGATTTTGACCGAAATATGCTTTTTCCCGTAATCCGCCACGCCTACCCTGCCGCGTAGCGCGGCGGAGAGGCTGAGTACGGCGGAGGTGTCGATCTCTCGCACATACAAATACACGCTCTGCGCCTTTTGCCCGATCTCATAAATCCCCTTGGCGGCCGCGGAATTGCGCAGCAGAGAAATGTCGATCAAGCCCTCGACCGCGCGCGGAATTTCGCCGAATCGGTCGCGCAGTTCGTCGCGCACGTCCTGCGCATCCACCCGATTTCGGATATCCGCAATGCGGCGATAGATCGCAAGACGCTGGGGGATGCTGTCAATATAGTGTTCGGGGATATGCGCGTCGATCTGCATATCGATCAGGCATTCCTTTTGCCGCATGGGGTTTTGCTCGCCCTTTTCCTCGCTGACCGCTTCGCCGAGCAACTGCAAATACATATCGTAGCCGACCGCTTCCATATGGCCGTGCTGCTGCGCGCCGAGGACGTTGCCCGCGCCGCGTATCTCCAAATCACGCATGGCGATCTTAAAGCCCGAGCCGAATTCGGTATATTCCCGAATCGCGGACAGCCGGCGGCTTGCGATCTCGGAAAGCTCCTTGCCGCGCGTAAACGTGAAATACGCGCTTGCCCGCCGCGCGCTTCTGCCCACGCGGCCGCGAATCTGGTGCAGCTGCGCAAGCCCCATGTGATCCGCATTTTCAATGATGAGCGTGTTGCAGTTGGGAACGTCCACACCCGTTTCGATGATCGTGGTGCAGACGAGAATGTCGATCTCGCCTTCGAGCAGCCGCCGCCAAATATCGCTCAGCTCCTCCTCGGCCATTTTGCCGTGCGCGACCGCGACGCGCGCTTCGGGGAGCAGCGCGGCGATCTCGGCGGCGCGTTTGTCGATCGTCTCCACACGGTTGTGCAGGAAATACACCTGCCCGCCGCGCCGCAGTTCCTTTTCCATGGCTTCCAAAAGAACGCCCATATCGTATTCCAGCACATAGGTCTGCACGGGATACCGATCCTGCGGGGCTTCTTCGATGGTGGACATATCGCGGATGCCCGTCATCGCCATATTGAGTGTGCGCGGGATCGGCGTCGCCGACAGCGTGAGGACGTCCACCGTCGGGAACAGCTCTTTCAGTTTTTCCTTTTGTGCCACGCCGAAGCGCTGCTCTTCATCGACGATCAGCAGCCCCAAATCTTTAAACTGCACATCCTTGGACACAAGCCGATGCGTGCCGACGATCAAATCGAGACTGCCGCGCCGCAGGTCTTTTAAGATTTTCTCCTGCTGCTTCGCGGTGCGAAAACGCGAGAGCATTTCGACATTGACGGGAAAGCCCTCAAAGCGGTTGAGGATCGTGCGGTAGTGCTGGAGCGCCAAAATTGTGGTCGGCACCAAAATGGCGCACTGCTTGCCGTCCGCCACGCATTTGAACGCCGCGCGCAAGGCGACCTCGGTCTTGCCGAAGCCCACATCGCCGCACAGCAGCCGATCCATCGGATAGGGCTTTTCCATATCGCCCTTGATCTCGTTGATGGCACGCAGCTGATCCGCCGTTTCGTCATAGGGGAAACGCCGCTCAAAATCATTTTGCATATCGATGTCGGGCGAAAACGCGTGTCCCGCAAGCGACTGCCGCTTGGCGTACAGGGCGATAAGCTGATCGGCCATATCCTTGACCGCCGCGCGCACGCGCGAACGCGTTTTTTCCCAATCCTTGCCGCCGATGCGGTTGAGCTTAACCGTTTTGCCGCTGTCCTCATGCGGGCCGATGTATTTGGAGACCAGATCCAACTGCGTCACGGGGACATACAGCACGTCGCTTTTGGCATAGCGGATCTTCATATAATCCTTGGTGATCTTGCCGACCTCTAATTTTTGAATGCCGTCAAACACGCCGATGCCATAGGAAGCGTGCACGACGTAATCGCCCTTGTGCAACTCGTCAAGCGAATGAAAGCCCTGCCCCTTTTTAAAGCCGCTTTGCGCTTTGCGCTTTGCGCGCACGGCGGCATACCCATACGTAAAAACGTAAAATTTTTCATGCGGATACGAAAAGCCGTAGGACAGCGTGCCTGCCAAGACCGAGACGCGCCCTTTTGGGAATTCGGCGGGGGTCACGGGAAAATACAGCGCGGAAATCCCCTCGTTCTCCAAATCCTCCGCAAGCGTTTTCGCCGCCTTCGGCGTGCCGCCCATGACCACGACCGCCGCGTCCTTTTGCAGAATCGGCGCGACGTCGTCGCAAAGCACTTGCAGCTGCCCATTCCACCCGGGCTGCTGTGTGGCGGTAAAGGTCACCAGTTCCCGAACGGGCGTGTCGAAGCTGCCGCGCGCGAAATTGTCCAAATACAGCGTCTGCCCTTTTTCGTATTGCGTGAATAGCTCCGCCTGCGATAGGCAGAAATTATCTAATCCCTTGCACAGCGTCCCTTCTTCGAGCAGGGATTTGATCTCCTCCTGCAGGAGCTTCGCGGCATTGGCCGCCCGCTCCTTGACATTGACGCTGTCGCAGACGATCAAAAGGGTGTCTGCATCCGTATACTCGAACACCGTGGCGGCCTGCTCGTACGCCAACGGCAGATATTTGTCGACGGAATTGAGCCGCACGCCGCTTTTGATACGATCCACATCCCTGTAAAGCGCTTCGCGCTGTTTGGCGGCGTGTTTGCCTTTGAGAGATGCCGCCAGCGCTTCGATGCGCGCGCAGAGCGTGTCGTCGTCGGCAAACAAAATTTCTGTAGAGGGCATCAGCGTGAATTCCTCTAATTTTCCGTTGCGCCGCTGGCTCTGCAAATCGAAATACGACATCGTCTCGACCGTATCGCCAAAAAATTCGATGCGCACGGGGCGGTCTTCATCGGGCGAAAACAGGTCTAAAATGCCGCCGCGCAGGGAAAACTGCCCCACGCCCTCGACCATATCGCAACGTGCATAGCCGCCGGCGAGCAAAACCTCAGTAATCGTTTGGATGCGCGTTTGCGTCCCCACGCGCACGGTGACGGCGCGCCGCCGCAGCTCCTCGGGCGGGATGGTACGCTGTATGGCCGCACCCACAGAGCAGACCACCGCCTGCGCCGTGTTGGCCAGCAGCCCCGTGAGCGCTTTCAAGCGGCGCTGCTCGTATTCATGCGAACGGCTTTCGGTCGCGGTATGGAACACGAATTCCCGCTCGGGGTACAGAAGCGCCGACATACCGAAGGTTTGCAAGTCCTGCGTGAGCTTGGTCGCCGATGCTTCATCGGGCATAAGGACAAGCGCCCGACGGCCTAAATTGCCGCAGAGCGTATCGATCAAATGTGCTTTATGAATCCCCGAAAGTCCCAAAACGCCGACAGGCAGTCGCCGATTTTGCACGGCCGCGCACAGCGTTTTGTATTCGGGCGAGCCTTTTAACGGCTCTCGAAATGCCGACATCGTAAAATTTGTCTCCTGTGAAAAATTGCTGAGATTTTTTAGCTTGCGCCCGTTTGAGGCGCATGGTGCATACCTTATATTGCCTATGCGTTATATAAGTTCATCGCCTCGTCGATCTTGCCGTCGAGCATCAGCTCCACCGCCGCGCAGGCGTGCGTAAGCGCCTCTTTTAAGGGGGCTTCCTCCTCCTTACGGAATTCGGAAAGCACCCAGTCGGCGAGATCGTAATCGGGATGCGGTTTATGCCCCACCCCGATTTTGACGCGGGGGAAGTTGTCGCTGTTCAAATGGTAAATGATGCTACGCACGCCCTTTTGTCCGCCGTCCGTCCCCTTACGGCGAACGCGCACCTTGCCGACGTCGAGCGAAATATCGTCAAACAGGACGATGATTTTTTCGGGGGGGATTTTATAAAACTCCGCCGCGTCGCGAACCGCTTCGCCGCTGTTGTTCATATAGGTCTGCGGCTTCATCACAAGGCAGCGGTGGCCGCCGATGAGCGCATCGCCCACGAGCGAACGGAATTTGAGCTTTTTGACGGTAAAATCGTATCGGTCGGCGAGCGCGTCTACGCACAAAAAGCCCGAATTATGTCGTGTAAAGGCGTATTTCCGATCCGGATTGCCAAGCCCCGCCACGATAAATTCAGGTGCGCCGACCGACAGCTTTTGGGCATACAGTTTTCTGTACATACAGTTTCCTCTGTTCGGTAGCTTCTGTTTTTCAGGTCGATTCGGGGCGCGAACGCCCCGAAATTGCCGTTTTCGTTATTTTCTGTCGTCGCGCAGACACCAGCCAAGCTTATTGACCTGCCGTGCGCGCGCAATGCCGAGCGCGTCTGCGGGAACGTCCTCGGTAATGGTCGAACCCGCCGCGGTATAAGCGCCCTCACCCACGGTAACGGGCGCGACCAGATTGGTATTGCAACCGATGAACGCGTGATCGCCGATGGTCGTGCGGAATTTCGCCTTGCCCGTATAGTTGACGGTCACCGTGCCGCAGCCGAAATTGACCCCTTTGCCGACGTCCGAGTCGCCGACATACGTCAAGTGCGACACCTTCGTTCCCGTATCGATGGTGGAATTCTTGACCTCGACGAAGTTGCCGAGATGCACGTTCTCCCCCACGACGGAATTCGGACGGATATGCACGAACGGCCCGATGTTGACGCCGCTTTTGACCACGGACTGATAGCATTGGGTGCTGTTGAGCTTGGCGTTGTCGCCCACCGTGCTGTCCTCAATAAGACTGTTGGGGCCGATCATGCAGTTTTCGCCGATCTCCACCTTGCCGCGCAAAATCGTCCCGGGCAAAATGGTCGTCCCCTGCCCGATGCGCACGTCGCCGTCGATCAAAATGCCGTCAAAGCAGGGGATTTCGACCCCCGCCGCCACGAGCGCCTCCAATTTTTGAATGCGTTCTTCCTCTTTTTGCTTCTGCCGCTGTACGCGGGCATTCGCGCCGGAATCGTTTGTCGCCATACATACTCCTTTACGGCCTTGCGCCGTCAGTTTTGCTTTTGCACCAGTTTGTATTCGTCATAAGGGTTAAAATACGGGCAATTCTCGGTATGGAAGCTCAAAAAGCCCGCCATTTCATCTTCATCCAAGGAGATCTCGCAAACGTACTGTTCGCTTTCCTCGTCATAATCGTAATATGCACAGAAATCGCAGCGGGATTGGGGTGTTTGCGGCTGTTTCATGTGTTTTTTCCACTCCAAAAGATGTAATCGCCAATCAGTAGCGCGCGGGTAAACGCCGCTTCCGCGCCGCCGATCTTCAAAGGCGGGGCGAACAGGAAATATTCGCCGTTGGCGGCCTCTGTTAAATCCAGCCCCTCAAGCAGCACGACGTTTTCATTTAAAAAGGCGCGGTGCGTTTCCCCGTTCGCGTGCGGCGGTTCAACGCTCAGCCCGTCCGTCCCGACCAGCTTGCAGCCGTAATACGCCATGGCCTCGGCGGCGGTTTCATGGACGAACGCGCGGCCGCCGGATTTGAGCAAAAGGCGTTCGCAGCCGCGCGGGAAAGCGTTTTCCACAAGCTCGCCCGTGATGATCCCCGGAGAGACCTCCAAAACGCGGCACGGGCCGATGCACGCTTCGAGCGGAATTTGCGAAACATCCTCTGCCCCCTCCAAAAAATGCAGGGGCGCGTCGATGTGCGTGCCGTTGTGCAGTCCCGCCGTCAAGACGTTCAAATTATACAGGTCGCCGTTTTCCATGGAACAAAACGGGTGCAGCTCGGGTACGGGGTCGCCCTCGTACACCTCCGCCGTGAGCAAATCGTTGGTAATGTCGATCAGTTTCATACCTTGTCCCCCCACAGTCCCCTTATTCCAGCACAGCCGCCCGCAAATCGGCTAAGTCCGCTTCGGAAAAGCCGTTCAGCGACAGATCCGTGCGCAGATCCGCCTGTTGTTCATAGTAGAGTAGCAGTGCGCGGATGTTGTCGGGATTCGAGTTTAAAAGCGGCAGCAGCTCGTCGTAATTGGCCTGCGATTCGAGGGATTTGTGCAGGCCGTCGCGGTTGTATGTATTGGAGACCTCGTAGTCCGCCATAATGTCGCAGGCATATGCGTCCAAAAGATACAAAATCGTCGCGGCGAGTATGCCCGTTCTGTCCTTGCCCGCCGTGCAGTGGAAAATCACCGCGCCGCTTTTTAAGCCTTCGGATACCGTATGCAGCGCCGCGCCCAAGAGCCAAGGCGTATCGCGCGCCACACCGATGTAGCTTTCCACCATGCTTTTGCGAAAGGCCGCAGCTGCGCCCGTGTCCAGATTCTGCATATCGACGTCGTCCTCAAACAGCGGGCAATGCGCAAACGTCATGCCCTGCGGCACGCGGTCGGGGAACATCCTGACTTCCGCGCCGCTTCGAAGGTCAATGACCGTGCGAACGCCCTTATCCCAAAGAATTTGCCATTCCGACTCGGTCAGGGCGCTGAGCGCATCTGCGCGAAACAGCCGATTCCAGCGAACCGCCTTGCCGTTTTTGGTCACGAATCCGCCCATATCACGGATATTTGCCGCGTGCGGCAAAACCAATCGCTTCACGCATTCCATAAGGCGCGCCCCCCTTAGTTTTCTATAAAATACTTCTCATACCAAAGCAGGAAGCAATACACCGACCAGATTTTTTTCATATTGTGCGCCGTTCCCGCCTTATGATCCTCCAGCAGCTTTAAAATCGCCTTTTGGTTGAAGAATTCGGCGGCAGTGTCGCTTGCAAACGTGTTTTTCACGCGTTCGTAGTATTCGTCGCGGCGCAGCCAGTCATTGAGCGGCGTCAAAAAGCCCGTTTTGCGCATTTTGGCCGTTTTTTCGGGGAGCTGTTTGGCGGCAGCCCCGCGCAGCGCGAGCTTGGTCGTCTCTTTGTTCACACGGTATTTGGACGGGATCTGCAGCGCGACGGCCAGCATTTCCCGATCCAAAAACGGCACGCGCAGTTCCAGAGAATGCGCCATGCTCATGCGGTCGGCCTTGACCAAAATATCCTGCACGAGCCATGTACGGATATCGGCGTACTGCATTTTGGTAATATCGTCCAAACCCTGCGCTTCGTCAAAAACGGGCTTGGTGTAAACGGCGGGGTCGCAGGAGGGGATGTCCTTTGCCAGAATATCCCGCACCTCACCGTGGCGAAATACGTAATTGTTGCGGATAAAGCGTTCCTCAATGGGATGACTGCCGCGCATCAAAAAGCGTTTGCCGTGGAAATTCGGAAGCTTTTCGGCCAAGGCGGACAAAGCCTTGCGCAAGGAGAGCGGCAGCTTCATATAGTTCTCGAAATCGAGCGGTTCGCGGTAATAGTGGTAGCCGCCGAACAATTCGTCCGCGCCCTCGCCCGAAAGCACCACCTTCACCTGCTCGCTCGCCAGCCCCGCCAGGAAATACAATGCGATGGCGGAGGGGTTGGGGAGCGGCTCATCCATATAATACTGCACGGTCGGCACGGCGTCGAAATACTCCTGCGCCGTAATTTTTTTGGTGTAGTTGCGCACGCCCTCGGTTTCGGCGAATTCCACCGCCGCCGAAAGCTCAGAATACTTTTCTTCGGCATAGCCGACCGAAAAGGTCTTTACGTCGTTGCGCTTCGCCATTTCGTGTACGACGTAGCTTGAATCCACGCCGCTCGACAAAAAGCAGCCGACCTCGACGTCGGAAATGCCGTGCGCTTCGGTGGAATCCCGAAAGGTTGCATCGATCCGGGTTTCCCAGTCGGCAAGCGTCGGTTGGTCGTCGATGGCATATGTCGGCGTAAAATAGCGTTCGGTCGAAAATTCCCCGTTCTGCCAGGTGAAATACGCGCCCGGCTCCATTTTATACACATGGCGGAACATCGTTTCGGTGGTGGGGATGTATTCAAAGCAAAGATAATCGGGCAGACGCTCGATGTTCAGTTCCTTTTTAAATAAGGGATTCGACAAAAACGATTTGATCTCCGAGCCGAACAGGAAATTGCCCTCGTGCAGATAATAGAAAAAGGGCTTGATGCCGAAAATATCGCGCGCGCCGAACAGCTTTTTTTCACGCTTATCCCAAATCACGAACGCGAACATGCCGCGCAGACGGCCAAGCAGGTCTTTGCCCCACTGCTCGTAGCCATGCAAAAGCACCTCGGAATCCGTGCGGGTCTTGAACGTGTGGCCGAGCGCCAGCAGTTCCTCGCGCAGGGGTTGGAAATTGTAAATTTCGCCGTTGAAAACCAGCACCTTTGTGCCGTCCTCGTTGCGGATCGGCTGGCTGCCGCCGTCCAGATCGATAATGCTCAACCGCCGAAAGCCGAGCGACACGTCGCCGTCCACATAGTAGTCGTCCTGATCGGGGCCGCGGTGTACGATCCTATCCGCCATCGCCCGAATGATCTGCTCGTTATCCTGCGTTTCGTCCGCCGTGTTTACATATCCGACAAATCCGCACATAGCTTTACCTCGTTACGCTTTGATTTTTTTGCCGCAGAGCAGGATGCTCGCGCGGGCAAGACACTCCATGGAATCGACGATATCGACCCGCGACAGATGGAAGTCCTCTTTGATGACCGAAAGCTCCGTACAACCCAAAATGACCGCCTCACTGCCCGCTTTTTTGAGTTCCCCGACGATGCGCAGAAATTCGCAGATGTCCACGCGCTCGCCCGCTTTGACCTGATTGTAAATGATGTTGGTCAGGGATTTTTGATCCTCCGCGCTCGGTACGCGGCACTGTAGACCGTGCTTTTCGAGAACCGACTGATACGCGCCCGATACGACCGTTCCCTCCGTCGCCAAAATGCCGACGCATTTTAAGTTCGGCACAGTCCGTTCGGCATAGGATACCGTTTCCTCCAAAATATTGATGATCGGCACGTCCACGCTCTTTTGAATTTCATCAAAGAAATAATGCGCCGTGTTGCAGGGAATGACAATATAGTCGCAGTCGTTCGCCTGCAATTTGCGCGCGTCCTCGATCATCACGGGCAGAGGATTGGGCTTTGTGTTGTCCAAAATATACTGCGTGCGGTCGGGGATGGTCGCATGGTTCAAAATCACCATGGCGATATGCTCCTGATCGTTTTTGGCGTCGGTCATTTTGATGACCAGATCGGCAAAATAGATCGTGGCGAGCGGCCCGACGCCGCCCAAAACGCCCAAAATTTTTTCCTTCATCGGCTCTCCTCAGCGTGAAGGCAGCGCACGGTCGGCGGCCGCCTTAAAAATACTTGTGAAACTTTCTGTATTGATTGAAATACGCCTTTGCCGCGTGAAACCAATGCAGCAAATTTTTGTCCGCCTTGTAAAACAGCGGCTGCGACACTTCGCCCGCCTTGTAAAGATCGCGCACCTGCGCTTTGAGCGCGGGGTCGGAAACGTACTTTAAAATCACGCCCTTGGGTATGACCGTATACAAATGGACGTGATCCGCCACGGTGTATTCGGGCAGATCGTGGTAAATGTAGTCGTTCACGATCCATTGCACGGCGTTGAAGCCGCTGCCCGTCACATAGAAATTGCTGCGACCCAGACGCACATTGATCTCGAAGAATTTGTATTTGCCGTCGCGGCAATCGTATTTCACGTCGAAATTGGCGAACCCGACATACCCGATATGCTCCAAAAATTTGGTCGCCGCCGCCACGATGTCGGGGTTGACCTCGTTGATGATCGCGGCAGGGTTGCCGATGGCGGTGGGGGTGTGTTCCTCCAAAAGCGTGCGCCCCAGGGCGGCAAAACGCACCTTGGAATTCTGGTCGCAGTAGCAGGTCAGCACGCGCATACAGGTATCGTCGCCCGGGATCTTATCCTGGATCAAAAATTTATAATCGTAAGACGACGCTTCCAATTTTTCGAGCATATCGCGAAGCGCCTGCTCGTTCTCGAACGAGAAAACCTTCCTTTTGCCGTCGAATTTCGCATAGTGATACAGCGCGCTGTTGGCGGGCTTTGCGATTACGGGGTAATCGAAAGGCAGCTGCAGATCGTTCCCTTTGCCGCATTCGTACACATAGGTTTTGGGATAATCCAGCCCCAGCTCCTCGAAAATTTCATAGAATTTGTCTTTTAAAACGATGCGGTTCAAAAGCTCCTCGTCCACATAAGGCACGATGTAATAGGGCGAAAGCGTTTCCTTGCTCTCGATGAGCGCGCGCACATACCAGTCGCCGCAGCCGAGCACGATGAGCTTTTTTTTGCCTTCAAATTCTCTGCCGATCTCCAAAAGCCGCTCGATGAGTACCTCTTTTTTCTCCAGCCCTAAGCAAACGCGGTTTTCGATAATGGAGGAATGGGCGATGTACCCGCGTTTGGACGCGCTCAACACCAAAGACTTCATGGCGTATGCCTCGTGGAAGCTGCGCGCCAGCGAATACGCGGTAATATCAGACCCCAAAATGACGGGCAGAAACTCCCGTTCTTCAAAATGCATAGACGATACCCTTCTTTTTACATCCGTTTGGAACGCCCCGTTTTTGCCGACCCTCCCAAAGGTCAGCCCTGCGTTCTTTCACAGCATTTCCGTTTTTTGGAACTTTATGATTTATCAATATATTATAAGATATTCCCCTTGGAATGTCAAACCCCCGATTGCCCATTTTTCCTGAATTTCGCCGATCCGAGCCGCCTTTTTTCGAGCGTTTTTTCGCGTCTTATTAAACACCGTGTGCAATAAATTTGCACGATTATACAAAACAAATCATTTATGCAATTTTCGACATGATCCGGTAGTAAGTACGACTGCCGCTGAAAAAATTTTTCAATGTTT
>CANRAU010000009.1 GCA_947628665.1 uncultured Clostridia bacterium | reverse complement strand
AAAAACAGTCCAGTGGACTGTTTTTCGGTGGGGAACCCTCGCCGGGGGTTCCCCATAGTCTTACGCCTTTTGTGCATGTTGCCAAGCGGCACATACTTTTTCTACACGCTGAAACTTCCCCCCCAAAAAGGGAGGTTTTATGGTTTCATACGGAAATCGTGCATATTCTTTCTTTCCAACGCCCGAAAACGCCATGCGCATTTTGCCGAATTTCTTAAAAAGCGGAGGGGCGAAAATTTGCATTTTGCCCATATATATGTTCGATGCGTTCCGTTTATCTGCCATGCATTGCCAAATCGGCCGATCCGGTAGTATATTTTAAACAAAAATCCTTTAAACCACCTTCAAAATTTTTTCTTGACATTTTGGGTGGTATATGTTAATTTTCTTATAATTATTTTGGATATTTTTGCGAACAGCGCGCAGGGCTTTGCGCTTTGAAGGTCAAAACGGTTTCCCGCCGCTGTTCCCAAAAAGAAAGCAACCGCTGACGGAAAGATAAACGAAAATTAACCGAAAGCGGCCGATCGGACAACAACAACGCGCTTATCGAGGCGCGCTTTACAAGAAAAAAACAACGTTTGGCTTATGTTGCGAATTTACAGGGGAGTATTCAAGACTTATGACAGGCATTGTGAGAAAAACAGAAAACAGACGGCACGTCTTGGGGCAAGCAAAACGCTTGCCGCGTAGATTTTGTGCCTTTTTTTTGTGTTTTTGCATGATGCTTCCCCTGCTTTCCGGCTTTGACGGGCTTTATGCCGGGGCGGCCGCCGGCGACGATTACAAGGCGGAGCTGGCGGAAAGACAGGCGGAGTACGCCAAAAAGTTTGATATGACAACCCTCAAGTGGAGCGGGGCGACTTCGGCGAACGGCAATATCGACTACGCCATGACCGCCCGCAACTACCTTTATTGGCAGGGCGGGTCTTTCGGCGGCGTTCAGTACCGAAATTATATCCATGTGTTTGCGTTTGAGGGCGATACCATCTGCTTCGGCTCCGACGTTTGCAACTCCATCCTGAACGCGGACGGAACCGCGCAAGCGACTGCGGCGCAGAAGGAAGAGTACCACACGAAGCTCGGTGCTACAGACGCGACGGTCGATATTGTGCTTACGGACTTGAGCGGCAACCGCATCCTCTACGATGTACGGCCGAACGGGACGGGGCATATCGCGAACGTCCAGCAGGAGGTTCTCGCGAAAACCATGGAAAGCCCCGACGGACACGAGGAAACGACCTCCGCCGGCAAGGCCTATTCCTATGTCCCGCTGCAGTATGAGGTCAGGGAGACGGGCGTATACACCTTAGAATTTCATTCCTTCGACTATAGCAATAACGACGGCCAGACGACCAAGAACGATACCGTCGATTCCACCGACAAAAAGAACGTAGCGGATAACTTTTACGCGCCGGTAAAATACACAGAGAGCGGTACAACCGTATACCATGAACCCACGGACGCGCAGCATGGCGCGCTGGTGGCCGCGTGGGACGTCAGCGTTTTCAACGAACAGGGACACAAGGAGACCGGCCGTGTGTACGCGGATTACCTTTCCATGCAGCAAAACGGCGGCTACGACGTTCGCGAAACCTATTACGTCCTGACGACGGACAGCTACATTTACCGCTGGGAGTGGAAGGGTCTGCGCCCCAACACCTACAACTTCTTTGCGGATAACCACGGTCTGACGGACGCCGCCACCAACAGCACCCTGTACAAATCGGTCAAGGAGCTGAAAAACGCAAATTTTGACTACAAAAAATTCGGCGCTTCCTTTAAGTACCCCGGCAGCGTCAATACGGATCTTTCCAAAAGCTACTACATCTTCTTTGAAATGCCAAACGCGGATCTGGAAGGGCATTTGTATACACGCGCCCTACAGCCCGACCCTGCGGAAAACATACAGTTTGTAGACCACATTGAAAAAGACGGCAAAGAGATTCCCGGCGCTTACAAGGGTCGCGGCGGCTACTTTTCTTTTGAGACCAAAGAGGCGACCACCGCGACGCTGGTGCTGGACTTTGAACAGCTGACGGATGCCGACGGGAATCCGGTCAAAAAAGGAGACGGCTCGGGGCACACTTACGCGCCCGTCACCATATCGGGACCCGTAACGCCCTATTCCATCAACTATTTTTACTGGGACGGCAAGGACGGCAACGGTGAGGTCATTCCGGCGGGCGATTACAATATTTCGGACATCCTGACGCTGACCACCAAGGCGGGCGAGATCCACTTCCCCGTTCACGATGTGGAAAGCGCCACGGGCGGCTTCACGTTCACGAGAGTAAGTCCCATCTACGACCGCGACGGCAACAAGGTGGATGAGGCCGGCAATATTCTGGATGCGACCAAAAGCATCATCTATTACGACGACAGCGCCATTTATTACGGCGAACGCGTCGGCCGCAGCGCGAAGCTGACCGAGGCCGACGTGCGGGCCGCCAACGGCGACACGCCCCTGCGGCAGGCAAATCCGACATTGGTCGTGAATGACGGCGACGGCGGAGAATATTACCGCTATAACAACATGATTCAAAATACCGGCGGCGAGTACAACGTTCGTGCCGCGTCGGAAGCATATGTCAACGGCGTTACGACCAAAAAAGACGCGTCCAAAGAATTTGTCCGCATCGGCGACCACAGCCACGTTACCAATAAAATCGAATATTACAATACGGGCGGCGGTTTCAAATCAAGCTTTGCCGACCAGCAGGCGATGATCGATTACCTCGACAGCGCAAAGCACCCCGTGGATATTTCTACGGGCGGCAACAACACCTACGACTACGGCATTTCCGATTTCTGGACGTTTATTCCCGCCGAACCCGCGAAAATGGAAGCGACCTCGCAGATCATCACCATCGCGGACGGTCAGGCGTTCAATTTGACGGGGCAGGTCTTCTACGACAATGACAAAAACGGCCTCTACGACTCGATGGCGGGCGGCGACTCGCTTCTCTCCGACGTCACCCTGAACCTTTATAAAAGGACGACGGATACCTCGCGCGACCCCGCAAAGACCTATTACAAGCTGACCACAGATTCGAGTAAGGTCAATTCGCAGGACAAAATCGGCGCGTCGCGCACGGTGCTGACGGCATATACCGTCGGCGATCTCACGGGGGAGATCTACGAGCTTTATAAGCAGGGCGTGACCGCAGGACGATATTTCTTTACCAATGTTCCGTATAAGAACGGCGATACGTTTGTCTATGAGGTCGTCCGACCCAACAGCAGTTATTGCCTCACTTCGGGTCAAACGAAGCCGGTGCCGCCCACGTCGAACACCTATCAATACGGCGGTTACTGCCTGTACGCCTATGACACCGCCGGCCTCGGCGTCGAGGTGCAGAAGCTGACGATCAACGACACCTCCACCATAAACCCGAACAGCAATATTGTGGGCGAGGACAACGGCACCGTCACGGCGGTGGACGTGGGGTACTATTACCGGCCGTACACCAAGCTGACGCTGCAAAAGACCTGGGATCTCAGCGCTTCTTCGACGGACGCGATCGAAGCGACCCCGGTGTTTGAGCTGTGCTACACCACCACCGACAACACGTCCCACGTCTACGACGAGCGGCCGCTGGCGAAGATCGACAAGCTGACCCATTCGTATGAACTGCTTTTCGAGGAAGTCGGGGGGCAGGCCGTCAAGGACTGGTATGTCGCGGCCGAATATTATATTTTCGGCACGAAGCTGTTTAAGCATACGTTCCAATACGACGCTACGACCGGCAATTACCAAAACTTTGTCGGCGACAATTTCTATGTGGATTTGCCCGACACCAACGGGGACGGCGTTCGCAACCAACTCGATTTTGAGGATCTGAACCGCGACGGCGTGTCGGACTGGAAGGATCTGTCCTACATAACCGGGTGGAAGTCTGCTTTGCCCGCAGGCTCTAAGCCCGCAGCGGGCGAAACGGCGGCGCCGTTCAACGCCGTGCTGGATCGCAACACGGGCAGCGCCGAAATCACCATCAATATCACCAACGCCGAAGACCCGGGCGTGATCGAAATTCAGAAATACACCGGCGCGGTCGAGGATGGCAACTATCTTTCCGGCGCGACGTTCCGCCTTTACAGCGATTTGGACGGCGACGGCAGCGGCGTCGGCAAAGAGAAAGGGTCTCTCACCTTGAGTGATGTGCAGACGCGCATCGACAAGGGGGACAGTGACGCCATGGCATGGCTCGACGCGCACCAGGTGGGCAGCGCGACGACCAGAGGCAACGGCCGTGTGGCTTTCGCGGGACTGGATCCCGACAAGCACTACATCCTGCGCGAGGTGTTCGCCCCCGCAGGCTACCGCGTGATGGAGGCGCTGTATATCATCCATCCGGACGGATGCGCCGAATACCACAAGGATCGTCCGGCTGACATGACCGACGACGCCGTTTGGGAGCTTTATCAAACCCAAAACCTTGTTTTCGGTTCGGACGGTTATGTGCTGGCGAATATCGCGAACATCCCCGCAAACGGCGATATGGCCATCCGCAAGCGGATCAACGGCCGCGCGTGGAACGGCCATGACAAATTCACCTTTGACCTTGCTTTTTGGAAAGAGAACACGCTGCTTTCCTTTGCCGCCGATACCTACAATTACCCCGGCGCCATCGAGATCGACGAAAAAGAGTTTGAGATTCAAAAAGGAACAGACAGCGGCGTAGCTTTCTATGCGAAAATGCAGGCTTTTATCGAGGCGATCAACCGTGCGGGAGGCGTCGATGACGTCACCGTAAACTACAACAGCCCCGAGGCGAAAAATATCATTTCGGTCAACGGCCAACCCGATATGGAGGAGTCGCTCCCGGATACCCGGCAGTCGGTTTCGCTGATCGTCAACGACGACCCGATTGAATTGGAGGATGGCGGGTACAACAAGACAGAACCCGACGACGCGATGCTGAACACCTCCACCACGGGCGACGCGACGCCCGCGCCCGATACACATTTCTTCCCCGCCGCGGGAACGTACACGTTTACCGTGCGCGAGAATCCGGACGCCACCGACAGCACGATGCGCAGCACCAACCGCGTGTTTACGCTGGTCGTGGACGTGACCAGAAGGCCGAATCCCGACACGGACAGCAGCGCGACGCTGACGACGAAAAACTCCTATCTGCACGCGGACGTTCGCGGCATGTACTATCAGGATCCAAAAGACGCCGAGGCGCAAAACCCCGTTTACCCGACGGACTACAGCGGCCGCAGAAGCTGGGCGGGCGTGGCGCCGACCTTTACCAACACCTACTTTGTACAGCCCGTCGCGCAGAAAACGAGCTACTCGATCGAAAAGAGCTTTACCGGCCGTTTGGACGAAAACGGCGACATCATAAACAAGGGCGAGGGGTATAAAGAAGGCTGGCTCGACACGGATCGCTTCACGGTCGAGATCTCGGGCTATGACGAGGTGACACAGCAGGCGCTGGAAAAGGGCAACATCTACATCGGCGGTCTGCACGGTAATACCGACAATTACGCCGAGATCAAACATATCGTATTCAACCAGACCAATGTGACGAACGGGTACAGTGTGGATCCTTCGTACCCCTCCAAAGAGGTCGACGAGGGGCATACGTTCCATTTCGAGGAGATGGACTTTAAAGACCTCGCGTTCCCCGTCGAGTGGATCTTCTCCACCGACGATGCGCCGACCGGGTACAAAAAGGGCGACCCTGTGCCGCCAGAGGAAGGCGAAAAGAATGTCGTCCTGTCCGTCACGGAGGCGATGGCCGAATATTATAAGCTTTCCGGCGGCGCGGGCAACTACTTCGTGGAAGACGCGGAGCTTACGACAAGCACCCGGTTTTACCCCGTGATATCCCGCACGCAGGATATTGTCTACAAGCTGGTCATTGACGAAATCGACAGCGGCGTGGGCGGTATCACATACGACAAAACCAAATACACCATGGTCATCATCCTCAAGAACTCGCTTACGGACGGCGTAGAAGCCGATCCCAACGACCCGAACAAGGATGTGACCGACGGCATCATCGACGAGATGGATCTTCGGCTCTACAAGGCGGCGCCCGAGGCGATCGACGAGCATCTTTCGCCGCAGGCCACCTGCGAAACCGATCAGCGGGTCGTGACGAGCTTCGCCGACTGGACGAATCCCGAGGCGATCTTCGCAGACATAAAGCCCGATCCTTCCTCCGGCGCGACCACGTCCTATTCCCAGTACTATGTCAACAATAAAGGCGAGATCCGCGAGGTGACCGTCAGGGACGGAAGCTATTTCGTTTACATAGACGGCAGGGAAACAGAGATCAACGAATCGACCTTTAACGACTTCCAAACCAACCAGGGTGTGACCTTCATTGTGAAGCATGAGTCGCACGCCGGCACGCACGCCATGAAATTTGAAAACGTCTATTCCGAAGCCACCGAGTGGACGCCGACCGTGACCAAAACACTGCAAGGGCGCGATTGGCTGGCAGACGAGGCGTTTACCTTTACCGTCACGCCGACCTCCTGGCCCGGTTCGGGCGACGCGCACAAGCCGAAAATCGACGGCGACGGCTCGGTGGCGATCAGTCCCACCGAGGGCAAAATGGGCGAGCGATATACCGCTTTCCTGCCGACCGTCACGTTTGAGAGCCCGGGGACTTACAAATTCACCGTCACGGAAATGGGCGGAAAGGGTCTCGGCTCGGGCGGCATGGATCCGAAGCTCGGCCATACGGAGATCACGGTCGTCGCCACAAGCAACGAGGGCAAGCTGTCGCTGGCGGTTTCGGCCGATCCCGACAAATACGATTCCGGCGGCGCAGGGTCGTTCTTTGAAAACAACAGCGGCAACGTGACGTTGAACTTTATCAACAGCTATAACGAAAGCGGCGCTTTCCCGCTGTCGCTGACCAAGGAACTGACGGGACGCCTGTGGACGACCGAACGCTTTACCTTTACCATAGAGCCGGACGCCGCTGCCAAAGCGGCCATTGCCGACGGCACGCTTACGCTTCCGGCCGACTGGCATGCGGACGGCGACGGAAAATATACGTTTACGATCGACAATACCGCTTCTTCGGAAACAACGGCGGAAGGCTGGACAAAACGCACGCTTCCGCTCGGCGAACTGCACGTCGGCAATGTCGGCGCGAAGAAAATGCAGTATCAATTCACCATTCGCGAGGACACCTCGTCCTTTGACGCGGAGGATCTTGCCTGTATCCAGCCGGACATCCTGCTGACCGTCACGACCAACAGCTACAATACCGAGAGCCATTTGGAGGGCAAGGTCAGCTTCGGCGCTACCTATGCATATTTGACCGACGGCGTGCGCGGGGACGACATCGAACTCGACGGCACGGAAGTGATCGTTCCCTTTGTCAACAACGACACCCGGATCGGTTCGATCACGGTGGAAAAGACCATTCAAAATGACACGCCGTGCCTGACCGACAGCTTCAACTTCCAAATCAGGCTGACGAATTCCGAAGGCATGGTTTTGTCGTCGGAAGCCCTGAAAGCGACGGACGGCGGCGGCAGCCCCGTGGAGATCGAATGGCGCACGGAAGACGGCGGTACGCTCGTCGGCAGCTTCGCCCTTTGTCACGAGCAAAAGCTCGTCCTTGAGAATGTTCCCTACGGGACGGACTATACCGTGACGGAGGAAAAGACGGACGGCTATCATCTGCAGGAGGTACTCGACAAAACGGGCGCGCAGATCGCGGCAAGCACAAGCGGCGACGGCTTCGACGCAAGACACCGCGCGGTAAGCGGAACGCTTGACCACGATCACAGCGAAATTTACCTCCACTTTGTGAACGGCCGCGCGTTTTACGTTCCGTTTACAGGAGGTCTCGGTTGGCTGCTGTGGACCGTACTCGGCATAGCGCTGCTGACCGTTCCGCCCTGCACATACTACTGTATCCGTAGAAGGAGGCAACGATCTATGTGAACCTTGCATCCTCCTTTTGGAAATATAAAAAAAGGCAAAAAGCAAAAATTTTTTAAGAGGTGATTACAACCATGAAAACATCCAAGCAAAACTTTTCACGGCTGCTGAGCCTCGCGTTGGCATTGTTACTGGTGCTTTCAGCAATGGTACCGACGCTGGCGGCCGGAAACCTGACCATCACGATCAAAAACAACCAAGGATTGCCGAAAATGTATAACGGCCAATTTAAGGCTTACCAGCTGTTTAAAGGTACGCCGCACAAAGATACTGAGCCGCCGAAAGACAAACAGTGGAACGCCGAAAACTGGAACAACTACGTTTTGGCCGACATCCAATGGGGCTCCGGCATCAAGAGCGACGATTTGGTGACAGCGCTCAAGAACTTGAACTATGCCACCGACGGCGAAAAGTTCCCCGAATTCTTTGAGGCGGAAGCAAATGTGTTTGCGGATCTGCCCGACGCTTCCGAGGCGAACGCAGCCGAAGAACTCGCGCGGCTGCTGGTTGGCCGCAGCAACGACTTCTTGGAGAGATTCTCCGAGTTTATTGTGGACGGCAAGGCCGGCACCGGCTCGAGCGACGGCTATTTGGATACGACCAAGGGTACGGCCTCGACCGCAGTGAACGCGGCCGCTCCGAAAGACGACGTCTCCAACATCACGGTAACGGAAGCCGGCTATTATCTGATTGCGGAAACCAGCGACTCAGAGCATATGCACACTTCCAAAGATGCGATCTCCGAGTACATTTTGGCGGTATTGGGCGATCAGGAAATTGACCTGAAAGCCTCCGCGCCTTCGGTTACCAAATGGATCAATGCGGTAAATGCCAACAAAGCCGCCACCGCCGACATCGGCGAATTGGTCACCTTTGTTCTCGAGGGGACGCTTCCCAAAAACTATGGAGATTTCCACAGCTACGCCTATACGTTCCATGATACGATGGGCGACGGGATGACGTTTGACGAATCCAAGGCGGCGCTTGAGGTAAAAGTCGGCGACCATACCCTCACAGACGGTCAGTATACCGTCAAAAAGCAGGCCGATGCGGCGACCAACCTCGATGACGGCTGCCGTTTTGAAGTCGTGATCAACGATCTGAAAACGCTCGGCTTTAGCGACATCACCGCCGATACCAAAATCACCGTTACCTACAAAGCGGCGTTGAACGAGAAAGCCACGCTCGGCAGCACCGGCAACCAAAACGCGGTGGTTCTTGAATATGCAAACGACCTCAACCATCCCGCGAGCACCGCAAAATCCGCATCCGACGCCGTTAAGGTCTACACGTTCGGCTTTGACCTGAAAAAGGTCGATGAATCCTCCAACGGCCTGGGAGGCGCGGGCTTCGTGCTGAAAAACGCCGATGGCAGTTCTTACGCCAAATTCAAAGATGTAGACAACAAGCGTGTTTTTGACGGCTGGGTAGAAAAGGCAACGGTCGAGGCTCTGACAGCCAAGTATACCGAAGCCAAGGAAAAATGGGACAAAGCCTCCTATGAGGATCAGAAAGACATGACCGAAGGCAAGGCGGGCAAGAACTTGCAGGATGCAGTTGACGCTTTGAAAGACTATCTCCTTACCTCTTCTTCGGAACCCGGTACCCTCGGCGAAATACCCGACGTGGTCGGTCTTGACGCGGATACATACACCCTCTCCGAGATCATCACACCCGCGGGATATAACACCATGAAAGATTTTGAACTGAAAGTGAATGCGACGATCCTCGAATCCGCGCTTTCCGAGTTTACCTATCAGGCGAACGGCGATGCGGTTACGACCTACAACGGAACCACCAATACGGGTACGTACAACAGCGGGCTGATCGGGCAGGAGCTTGTCAACACGAAAGCGGCGTCCTTACCCTTTACGGGCGGCATCGGGACTTTGATCTTCTATGTCGTCGGCGGCGCTATGATCGCGGGCGCGGTTCTTTACCTGGTGATCATCGCGAAGAAACGCGGTCGGCAGGAAAACGCGTAAATTTGAAATGAACCGTTAAGACCGTTTGTATCCGGGGCAGTTTTTCATGCTGCCTCGGATACGGCGGCAGGGAGAGCCTTATGGAGCAAGAGACGAAAACCAGAACGAAGCGGAAAAGCCACACGGTCGTTTCCGCCGTGATCGTCACGCTCGTGATCCTGATAGGACTTTCCCTGCTGCTGTATCCGACTGTCTCGAATTACGTCCATTCGCTGGATTACAAAAAGGATATAGACGCTTATCAACAAAACGTTCAGAAGTTAGACGATACGACCGTGCAGAACATGCTGAAAGACGCGCGCGCGTGGAACGGCGAGCTCGTGCAAAACAGTCGGCGCTTTGGAACGCTGAATGCAGAGCAGGCGAAGCGTTACACATCCCTGCTCGACCCGTCCGGCACGGGGATGATGGGCTATGTGGAGATCGAAAAGCTCAACATCTATCTGCCTGTCTATCACGGCACGGACGAAGCCGTATTGCAGAGCGGGATCGGGCATCTGGCGGGTTCTTCCCTGCCCGTGGGCGGCAAAGGCACGCACACGTTCCTTTCGGGACACAGCGGCCTGCCTTCCTCCAAGCTGTTCAGCAACATTGACCAACTGGAGACGGGCGATACTTTCACGCTGCACGTCCTCGGCGAGGAGCTGACCTATCGGGTGGAATCGGTAATGGTCGTTTTGCCGGAGGAAGCCGAAAAGCAGGAGGTCGATCCCGAAGCGGATCTCTGCACGCTGATGACCTGCACCCCGTACGGGATCAACACGCACAGGCTTTTGGTGCGCGGCGTGCGCACCGAAACGCCGCAGACGGGGCTTGCAAACAGCAGAAAAGCGGCAGACACCGTTTCCCTGAAGCTCCCCATGACCTTGTGGGCGGCGGTGATCGTTCTTGCGCTTGCGGCGATCCTCTCGATCCTTTTGGCTGTCAAACGCACCGGGCGGCGCAAATAAACGGCTATGAAACAGGAAAAAACAAAAGCAAAAGAAAAAGCAAAAAAATCGTCTCGCCTGCTTCCCAAGATCCTTGTAAGCGCGCTGATGCTGATAGGCTTGGGGCTGATCCTCTACCCGACGCTTGTTAACATGTACAACAATGTGCGCAACGAACGGGCGATCCACGATTATCAGCAACAGGTGGAGTCGCTTGGCGAAAGCGAATGCCAACGGATGCTGGCCGAAGTACAGGCCTACAATGAAAATCTCGCGCGGCACATGCCGTATATCGGCGAGCTTACCGCAGCGCAGCGGGAAGAATACGAGAGCCTTTTGGACGTTACGGGAACAGGCTTGATCGGTTATATTGAAATCGAAAAATCCGACATCTTTCTCGGCGTCTACCACGGGACGGCCGAAAGCGTTTTGCAGATCGCAGTGGGGCATTTGGAGGCGTCCAGCCTGCCTGTGCCGGGGAAAAGCGTACACACGGTGCTTACGGGACACAGCGGTCTGCCGTCCGCGCGGCTCTTCACCGATTTGGACAAATTGGGAGTCGGGGACACGTTCACGCTGCACGTCCTCGATCAAACGCTGACGTATCGAGTGGAAAATATATACCGCACAAGCCCGGAAGAGCTTGCTGATATGCAAATCGAGGAAGGGCAGGAGCTGTGTACGCTGATCACCTGCACACCCTACGGCGTAAACACCCACCGATTGGTCGTCACCGCCCGCAGGATCGAAACGCCCGCCAACGACGCGCAAAGCACTTCTGCGGCTGAAAAAATCTTAATGTCCACATGGAACCGTTGGTTCCTTTTCCTGCCTGCCGCGATTGGCGCAGGCATCGTTGTCCTTGCCGTGATGGTTCACCGCAGGAAAAAAGCAAAACAAAAAACCGAGGATCTGTCTCACACATAAGGGGGATATGACATGAGAAAACGCTTAGCGTCCATCTTCATAGGGGCGTTGCTTTGCCTGACGGCCGTTTTGCCGGCGTTCGCCGCAGAAAACGGTTCTGTCACCGTATTGTTGCGCCACGAGGATCAGCCGGTCGCGCAGGCGCAGTTTCAAATCTATAGGGTGGCCGTGTGGGATGGAAGCGCGTATACCGTAACCTATCCTTTTTCCGATTATGCGGTTACCATGCCCGAAGACCCAAACAGCGCGGAGTGGAAAACGCTGGCTTCGACGCTTGCGGCCTATGCCGCCCGCGACGGGCTTGCGCCGATCGCCGCAGGGCAGACGGACGAAACGGGCAGCGTGACCTTTTCGGATTTAACGGTAGGGCTTTACATGGTGGTCGGCGCGCCCGTGGAGAAAGACAAAGTGCGCATTTCGCCGCAGTCTACGCTCGTCTCCGTTCCGTTTACCAAAGCGGACGGCACGTCCGAATTTCAAGTGACGACCGAACCGAAATATGACGCCGTTTTGATTCCGGAAGAACCCATCGTGCGCCGCGCTTTGAAAGTCTGGAACGACAAGGGCAGCGAATCCGCGCGCCCGTCCGAAATTACGGTGCAGCTGCTCTGCGACGGCAAGGTCTATGCGGAGCAGACCTTAAACAGTGCCAACGGCTGGTCGTACACCTGGGAAAAGCTGGACGCCGATCACGATTGGCAGCTGACGGAAAAGGACGTTCCGCAGAACTATACCGTGCAGATGCAGCAGCAGGGCGACACCTTCATCGTGACCAATACCGTGCGCAGCGATACGCCTTCGCAAACGCCTCCCGGTTCGCAAACGCCGACGGATTCGCAAACGCTGACGGGTTCGTCCGACACAAAACTGCCGCAAACGGGGCTTTTGTGGTGGCCTGTACCCGTGCTGGCCGTGCTCGGCACGATCGCGCTGTTCAGCGGGATATTCCTGCTTTTGAAGCCGAGGCATGATGCGGATGCGTAACCGAAGGATCGCGCTTTTGCTGATTGCCGTGGGCAGCATCCTGCTTTTGGCGGCGGTGTCCCTGATCGGCTATAATATTTGGGATGACTATCGGGTGAACGCCGAGGTCGCGGGGCTGGTGGAGGAGATCCCCTCCGGCGCTTTGAACGCGGACGGCGTTCCCGCCTATCTGCTTGACCCGTATCGGGAAATGCCGACGGCGGAGATCAACGGGTATCGCTATATCGGCAGGCTGTACATTCCGTCTTTGGATTTGGAGCTTCCCGTGATGGACAGCTGGGACTATAAGCGCATGAAAACCGCGCCCTGTCGGTATTGCGGCTCGGCATACCTGAACGATTTGGTGATTTGCGGACACAATTACACATCGCATTTCGGGCGGTTAAAGAATCTTTCCGCCGGAGACGCGGTGCAATTCACCGACATGGACGGCAACGTGTTTTCCTATACGATCCGGCAAATGGAAACGCTTTCCGGCACGGCGGTCGAGGAAATGAAAAGCGGCGATTGGGATTTGACCCTTTTCACCTGCACATGGAACGGCCGCGCAAGAGTGACCGTTCGGTGCGTATTGAACGCAGAGACCGAAAAGACGCAGACCGCCCAATAGCGCGTCCAAAAACGCTCGTCGCCGACAGGTCTTTCGGCAAAGCGAAAAAGGAAAAACAGAAAACAAGAAAGTAAAGCAGCCGCAGAAATGCGGCTGCTCAGTCTGTCGATAAACTGTGTTGCGATAGCAAAATAACGAAAAGTTTTCGCCCGCCTTTTTCAAAAGGCGGCGGGGTTGAGGGGCAGCGCCCTCATCGCAGCCCGCAGGCTGCGAAATTTTTGTCCCAAAAGAGCGCAGGAGGGGCGAAAAACAGTCCAGTGGACTGTTTTTCGGTGGGGATTCTCGCCTGTCGGCTCGGTCGGTGCTTCTGCCTTCGGCAGAGGTGTCCACCGGACACCCGCATTCTCGCCTGCCGGCTCGGTCGGTGCTTTTGCGTCGTTGACGCAAAGGTCGCCCCCGGCGACCCGCACCCCTCGCCGGGGGGTTCCCCATAATCTTATTCCTTTTGTGCATATTGCCAAATGGCACATACTTTTTCTACAAGCAAAACAGCCGCAGAAATGCGGCTGTTTTTCAATGGCTTCGGGGGAGGGAGAACCCAAGCCCGCAAAAGGGGCGGTTCGCGCGCTTTTTCGTCCGCGCCAAAGCGCGGGGAAACCGTCGGTTTTTAAAAAGCCTGCGCGCGGCTGTGCAAATCGCCGTGACCCTTGACAAATCCCAAACTTTATTATACTATGTCACAGTCCCGAAAATATGCTTCGGGGCGGTCGGTTCGAAACCATCCCGACCGGCGGAACAGGCAGTACGATACGAGTGCTTTGCGCCCCCAAAACTATAGTACTTCGCTCATATTGCCCTACGCCAAACAAAACTAAGGAGCAAGAAAAATGAATCAGAGCAAAACCATCCGTCTCGTACAGGGCGCGGCCATTGCGGCGTTGTATGCCGCGCTGACCTATGCCGCAAGCGCAGTCAACCTCGCCTATGGCGCGGTGCAGTTCCGCTTTTCCGAAGCGTTGACCGTCCTCGCGGCGTTCACCCCCGCCGCCATTCCGGGTCTTACCGTCGGTTGCTTTCTCGGCAATCTCGGCAGTCCTTACGGCATGGTCGATATTCTTTGCGGGACGCTGGCGACTTTGTGTGCGGCGGCTTGTTCGTACCTTACGCGCAATATCCGCGTAAAGGGCCTGCCGCTGTTGTCCGCGTGCTTTCCCGTGCTGTTCAACGGGCTGATCGTCGGGGCGGAGGTCGCCGCCTTTTTGCCGGAGAGCTTTCTCTCCGTCTACCCGATCAACGCGCTGTGGGTCGCGTTCGGAGAAGCGGTCGTCTGCTTTGCGGGCGGCGTTCCGCTGATGCTTGCCGTCGAAAAGACGGGTTTGAAAAAATATTTAAAATAGCATCCGAAAACGCAAAGCCGCATTGCAAAGCCGCCCGAATGATGATAGAATATATTTTTAGAGAAAAACGCGCACGATTGCGCGCACCCGACTTGGAAAAAGGATTTTAAGCTATGACAGATCATACTTTCCCCGAATATCTGCCGAAAAGTCACCGTATTCTGTGGCTTTTCCTGCGTGTCGGGATCATGCTTTGGGGGCTTTACGGGCTGTTTCACGGCTCGACGGTCGAATTTTTGGAAGCGGTCTTTGCGATCCTGTTTACGCATTTGTGGGATTTCTTTCAGGTGTTCGGCGGCAATTCCTTTATCACGCGCGTCGATTATCTTTTGGGGACGATGCTCAATGTGTTTATTTTTATCGGCGTCGTCGTCGGCAGTACGCTGAATAACCGCACGGACTTTCACGATTTCGATTTGGTCACGCACTTTTGCGCGGGATTTATCGCCGCGTGGGGCGGGTATTCCTTCGCGCAGATCATACAGGGGCGTTACGCGCGGCTCTCGCCCGCACTGGCGTCGCTGTTTTCGCTGTGCTTCGCGCTCGGCATCTCCGTCGGGTGGGAGATTTATGAATTCACCATGGATCGCCTGTACGGCATGGAATTGCAATGCTCCAAGCCCGCAACGGACGCGGGGCTTGTCGATACCATGGTCGATTTCATCGTAACGGCGGCGGGCGCGCTTGCGGGGATGTTCCTGGTCGCATTTTACAGGAACGGACGCATCGGGAAAAACAGACGTGCCGTGCGCGAGCAGATCGAACGCGAAAAGCGGGAAGCGGCCAAAAAAGAACAGGTTTGGGAGGCATATTTGCGTGAACAAGATCATCATTTCGACTGACAGCCCTGCGGACGTTCCTCCCGAAATACGCGAGAAATACGACATTCGGGTCATCCCATTGCATATCCTCATGGGGGACGACTGCTTTGAGGACGGCGTCAATGTCACGCCCGACGATTTGTTTCGATTTTACCGCGAAACGGGGATGCTTGCAAAGACCTCGGCGGTCTCCGTGGCGGAATACGAGGATTTTTTCCGAACGCTTACCGCAGACGGCAGTTCGGTCGTGCATATCAGCTTTACGTCCAAGCTTTCGGCGACGCATCAGGACGCGGTGATCGCGGCGCAGGGGTTCGACAATGTCTATGTGGTGGATTCCAAAAGCCTGACCACGGGCATCACCCTGCTGTGCATCAAGGCCGCGGAACTCGCGGCCACGGGGGCGGACGCGCAGACCATTGCGCACGAGCTGGAATACAAGCGCGAAAAGGTCGTCACCACGTTTGTGCTGGATAAGCTGGAATTTTTGCACAAGGGCGGCCGCTGTTCGGGGCTAACCGCGCTCGGGGCGAATGTGTTGGGCATCAAACCGTCTATTGTCATGCGCGACGGCGCGCTGGTCGTCGGCAAGAAATATCGGGGCAAGATCGAAAACTGTCAAATGCAGTATGTGCGCGATCTGCTTGAACAGTACCGGGGGCGGATCGATACGGATCGGGCGTTTTTGTCCCATACTGCGGGTGTGAGCGACGCGCAGCTCAAAGCGCTGCAAAAGGAAATTCACAAAACGGTTCGGTTTAAAGAATATTTTGTTTCGACGGTGGGCTGTACCATTACCGCGCACTGCGGCGAAAAGACCTTTACGTTGGAATTCATGTTAAAATGAATGGGGGAACAGGCAAATGAAACGAGGCTTTAGCGCGGGGATCGCGGCTCTCTTGTGTCTTTGCCTGCTCTTTTTGTCCGCCTGTTCGGGGCGATCGGAGCTTCGGGTGAACGGCACGCGGGTCGATGCGGGCGTGGTTTTGTATTTCAGGGAAGAGGCGCGCAGGGCTTCGCCCGATGCGGCGGAAGAGGAAACGGAACAGGCGGTCAGGGAAAGCGTTCGGGAATACGTTGCGGTCAATTCGATTTTTGCGGATCGTGGGCTTACGCTGACCACCGCCGAAAAATCGGCGATCTCGCAAAATGTGAATGCGCTTTGGCGACTTTTCGGCACATACTATACATCCGTCGGCGTCAGCAAGCAGGATATATATAAGGTTGAAGCGCAAAAGGCGTACAGGGACGCCCTGATGGCGGATTATTATGCGCCGGATGGGGACGAGCCCGTAGCGGAAGAAACGCTCAAAGCGTATTTCAATGAAAATTATGTGGCGTTTATGGCCGTCACGGGCTATTTGACCACGGCGGACAACAACGGCAACACCGTCCCGCTTTCGGACGTGGAAAAAGCGACGTTGCGTTCGGCTTTTGAAAAGGCGGCGGTGGAGCTGAACAACGGCGCGTCTGTGGAATCGCAGGCGGGGAAAATGGAGAATACGAGCGTCGATACGGAGACGGTCGTGCTGTCGCGGACGAACACCAATTACCCGTCGGGCTTTTTCGAGAAGGTTTCGGCGATTGAGATCGGGAAAGCCGGTGTGGTGGAAGCGGGGGAATCCATTTTTGCGGTACAGCGGGAGAATATCGCGGACGAGGAACGCAATTTATTTGCGTCTTACCGCATAGATTGTCTGAAAGCGTTGAAAGGGGAAGCGTTTCAAAAAGTGATGGAAACGTGGCTGAACGCTTATACAATAGAAAGCTGACAGAACGCGGATACGGGTCGTCAGTCTGTCGATAGCAAGTTTTTGGCCGCCTTTTCCCACACACCGGCAAAAGCGACAGTAAAGTTTTCGCCCGCCTTTTTCAAAAGGCGGCGGGTGGAGGGCAGAGCCCTCCTCGCCCCTCGCAAGGGGCGAAATACTTAGAGCGTCAGCGAGATCAGGAAGGGAGGCAAAACAGTCCGGTGGACTGTTTTGGCGTGGGAAACCCTATCAAGGGGTTTCCCGATGTGCCGCACAGCGGCGCATTTGGCAAAAAATTCCTGCTTTTATTGAGTAGATTTTTTCGCAGAAAGTCGGGTAAAACAAGTTGCTCCTTCTGACAAGGGGTTTCCCGATGTGCCGCGCAGCGGCGCATTTGGCAAAAAATTCCTGCTTTTATTGAGTAGATTTTTTCGCAGAAAGTCGGGTAAAACAAGTTGCTCCCTCTGACAAGGGGTTTCCCGATGCGGCGAAGCACGCCGCATTTGGCAAAAAATTCCTACTTTTATTGAGTAGATTTTTTCGCAGAAAGTCGGGTAAAACAAGTTGCTCCCTACGATGGGAATCGGAACGGGAGATCGTGTAAACATTTCCTGAAAAAGTTCATATTTTTTTCATATTTTTTGTTGACAATCCTCTGTGCCGATGCTACAATATAAACGTGTCGAATTGACAGATTTTTAACATAAACGGTCTGTGCGGGTAACGTTCGGTAAATCTGCCGCGCCGCAGCGCGGTGAATTTATAAATCAAATTTGTGTAAAAGGAGAGTCACACATGAAAAAAAGTACAAAGCTTCTGAGTGTACTGTTGGCGTTTGTCATGGTCATTTCCATGTTCGCCGCGACCATGGCGTCGGCGGCCGCCCCCTACAAACCCACATACAGCGATGAAGTAACCGAAGAAGACGTCGAGCTTTTGCTTGACGACGTGAACACGGTTTTAAGCGCGAAGCTCTTGAATGGTTCCGTGATTGAGAGCCTTTACAAGCTGCTGCCGGGCTTGACCTTGCCGGTCTTTGGGTCGCCGTATGGTGTAGGCGGAGCCGACACGGTTGAGTTTTACACCAAAGGCACGGCAAGCATGACTGCCCCAGATAAATACGCGGAAACAACCGAGTTGAACAAAGAGCGCTTTGCCGATTTGGCGAAGTATACGAAAGACGGCACTAAGATCGACGCGGATGTGAAAGACGACGAAGGCAATGTTACCGAAGAAGGCACTTTCACCAAATTCTTCAAGGAACATCCCATTGAAGTGAATTCTATGGAAGAGTTCCGGAATGAAATGCTTAACTTCGTAGACACAGTTTTTGAATCTGACTTGAGAATCTTTATGATGTTGGATATGCTCGTCCTGAAGCATCCGCTTGCTGACATTCAGAACGGCTTTGATGCGCTGTGCGAAGGTCTCGGCGTTGACCAGCAAGGGCATAAAGCGAAAGAGTGCGACGTGCTTGGAACTGCTGAACAGAAACAGCTCGCTGTTGACATGACCAAGAATGTTGTGAACGCTCTGTTCCCGGATCTTTCCAACAACGTTGTGGGTATGATTCAGAACGTAGTGAAAAAAGACAGCGGCGCGAAAGTGTACCAGGGCATTGCGCTTATTGGGTCTGCCGTGCAGAAGATGGCAAAAGACCTTCCGACATATCTTCCCGACATAGGAGAGACCTTACAGAGTGTCTCCGATGTAATCAATGGTCTTCCCACTATCGGTGAAGCCGAAAATGAAACCGACCCGCAGAGACTGGACATCGAAGGCTTGGTCAATTTCCTGATTGGTACTTTGTTAGGCGATAATTCCCCCTTGGACATTACGTTTGTGGATCGCGAGGAAGGCGACGGCAAAGCCCCGAAGGGCCTTTTGGGCATCTCCACAGAATCTCAGATTATGCCCATGACGGCGATTGTAAGTCTTAAATTCAGACATATGCAGCTTGACCGCGTTGCTGAGGCGGAATCCACGGCGGATGTTGTCAAGATCGTCTATGATTATCTCTATGATAACCTCATTTGCTACAGAGAGACCAACACCTTGATCAAAATGGCGATTCAGACCGGCATTTTGGAGAATGCGCTCAAAATGCAGTTGCCGGAGGATGTCAAGAATGAGATCTTGACGGCTCTGGAAACCGACAGAGAGCCGCTTGCCGATCACCTGCTCAGTTTGGTTGCGGAAATGGACGAAGTCCATCATCACCGTCATCTTGAGGCTGTTGCCGCGAAAGCGCCCACCTGCACGGCGGACGGCACGGTTGCCTATTATCATTGCCCCTATTGCGGACTGGATTTCGCTACGGATGATATATATGCCGCTAAGGAAACAGCTTTGACGTCTGTTGTTGCTCCCGCGACGGGTCACCAGTCGCTTACCAAGGTTGAAGCGAAGGCTGCAACCTGCACCGAAAACGGCAACGTGGAGTATTATCGTTGCGACGACTGCGGTCTTGCTTTCAAATCGGAAGCTGACGCGGCTGCGAACAACGCTTTTGACCCGACCGTGAAGGCTGCCGGCCATCAGTATGGCGAGTGGAAAGAAGAAAACGGCAAACAGGTAAGAACCTGCTCGGTTTGCGGCGCAACGGAGACCAAAGATGCTGCGGCTCCTTCCAATCCGTCGCAGCCGGATAAGACTCTCCCGCAGATCCCCGTAACCGGTGCTGCGGTGACCGGTTTCTCCGCGATCTCCCTGCTGGCAGCTGCGGCGTTTGTCACCATGGCTGTCCGTTCCAAGAAGGATCGCGACGAATAAGTCGAGAGGTAACACTCTTAAACTGTGAGGAAAACACTCTTAAGCCAAGAGTAGAAAATGACTCTTAAGCTAAGTGACTGAATTCTCTCCAATTATACGCGCCCGCAGAACGCACGTTCTGCGGGCGTTTGCCTTTGGTTCTATACGAAAAAACCTCCCATACGGGAGGTTTTTTTGTAGTGTTTTTTACAATCCGCCGCGCGCTATATGCACGAAGCTCCTCGCGCCAGTACGCACAAAGGAAAGAAAAGTTTTTCTCTGACTTTTCCCTCTCACTAGCCAAAAGTCAAACCAAAAGTTTTCGCCCGCCTTTTTCAAAAGGCGGCGGGGTTGAGGGGCGGCGCCCCCATCGTAGCCCGCAGGCTGCGAAATTTTGTCCCCAAAAAGCGCAGGAGGGGCGAAAAACAGTCCAGTGGACTGTTTTTCGGTGGGGAACCCTCGCCGGGGGTTCCCCATAATCTTATTCCTTTTGTGCATATTGCCGAGTGGCACATACTTTTTCTACACGCTGGAATCTCCCATACGGGAGGTTTTTTTCTGTAGTGTTTTTCACAATACGCCGCTACGCGGCGTATCGGGAAACCCCTTGCAGGGGTGCGGGTCGCCAGTGGCGACCTTTGCGGCATCGCCGCAAAAGCACCGACCGAGCCGGCAGGCGAGAATTCCCGCGAAAAACGTCCCACTGGGACGTTTTTCTTCCCTTCCTGCGCTTTGCTGACGCTTTGGGTGTTTCGCCCCTTGCGAGGGGCGAGTCAGAGCTTCGCTCCGACACCTCACCGCCTTTTGAAAAAGGCGGGCGAAAACTTATGTTTTGGCTTTCAGAAAGTGACAGAAAAAATCGGCGCACGGCGGATGTTGAAATCCGTTGTACGCCGTATAAGATTTAATGCACGCAAAGCGCCGTGATGATCGCGCCCGCGCCCGCCGCCGCGCCCGAGCCGATCGCCCAAAGCCAGGCGCTCCTGATCCGCTTTCGACGGGTCTTCGGCAAACGGTCGGGGTGCTTTAACGCATCCTCCGCCGCCCTGCGCAGTCGCTTTTCGTCCGTAAAGGCGAATTCCGGCTTTACAAAAAAGAACGCGCGATCAAAATATGGCGACCCCGTTTCCTGTATTTCCAGCACCTGTCGATTGATCCCTTTGACCATGCCGTATCCTCCGCTTTTCGTTTTTCATAGTATTGGGTTTTAACGGGAAAATATACGAATCTCCCTTTTGCAAAACCGTGCGGATTTTGTCAATATGGGATTTTTAACAAAATTTAAAAACTTACAAAACTATACAAACAGTATAGTTTCCTTTTGCGCAGAAATGTTCAAAACCATGTTCAAAATGTTAAAAAGTTCCCCAAAACACGCCAAATTTATGCGAAAACCCGACTTTTGAACCAATGTTTATAACTTTTGTGAAACTTTTAACAGCTTACAGCCTGTTTTGAACACTTTACAAAATATACAATTCGGAATCGCGCAGTCAGTTTTTAAGTTTTTTTCTTGTGCATTTTGCTAAGTCCGACAGCGCGCCGACCGACCGCCGCGCGGCTTTTCCGCAAAGACCTGTCCCGCTCTTGGAAAAAGGACTTGCAACCGACAAATTTTCCCTGTATAATAGGGGCAGTTTTACGGATCGGGCATTTGTTTTGTTTGCGGTCGCCCGCGCTTTGCGTCGCGGGTTCGTGTGCGCAGACGAAAGCGGGCGCGGAAATTTTTGCAGGCGCGCCGTCGCCCGATGTTAAGGAGTCATACAACAGATGTTGGGCAATTTTGTCAGAGTTCGGGTCACCAAACCCCTTGGCCGCTTTGACCGGGAAACCAATGTAAAATATTTGCTGAACTACGGCGTTGTGGAAAACGGACTGGAACCGCATTCGCCCGTGGCGGGCGCATACATTATGGGGGTCGATCACCCCGTGCGCCATTTCGACGGCCGCGTCACGGCGGTGATCAAGGACAGTCGTCGGCACGCCGTCTACCTCGTGGTCGCCCCGAAATCCAAGCAGTTTATCATCAACGACATTGCGCCCGCCGTTGCATTTATGCATAAAGGGCGGGGCGTTTCCATAGATTGTTTTTATGAGCGTTCGTGCGGCGCGGTGGTGTTCCGCGACATCGGCGGGCAAAAGCGTTTCCTGCTCATCAAAAACAAGCGCAGCGCCCATTGGGGTTTCCCAAAAGGCCACGTCGAAAACACCGAGACCGACGAGGAGACTGCCCTGCGCGAGGTGCTGGAGGAAACGGGACTGCACATTACGATTTTGCCGGGCTTCAAGGCGAAGTCCGTCTATACCATTCAGGGGCGGATCGACAAAACGGTCATGATCTTCCTCGCGACCACGTCGGATACGCAGACGGTCATTCAGCCAAGCGAGATCGAGGATTATATTTGGCTGGAATTCGACGCCTGTCTGAAAACGCTCAATTACGAGAACGACAAAAGCATTTTGCAGCGCGCAAAGGCGTTTATGGAAGAACACGACCTGATGTAAATGAGGGGGAGCAGAGCTTATGGCACAAGAACTGGCGCAGTTTTTCGTAGAACTGTTTCAAGATAAAATTCCGCCGGAGCTGACGGCGTTTGTCGTCTCTCTGCTGCCGATTTTGGAGCTGCGCGGCGGCATGATCGCGGCGCGGCTTTTGGAGATCCCCTTTTTGAGAGCCTTCCCCATTTGCTATATCGGCAATATGCTGCCGATCCCGTTTATCATTTTGTTCATCAAAAAAATCTTTGCCTTTTTGCGGCGGTTTTCCTTTTTTGAAAAGATCATCACCAAATTAGAGACAAAAACCGAGCGCAACCGTGACAAGGTGCTGCGCTATAAATCATGGGGGCTGCTTTTGTTTGTGGCCATACCGCTGCCCGGTACGGGCGGCTGGACGGGCGCGCTGATGGCGGCGCTTTTGGGCATTGACATGAAGCGTTCCCTGCCGATCATTGCGCTGGGCGTGTTTATCGCGGGGGTCATCATGTCGCTTGTGACCTACGGGATCTTCACGATGGCGTAACACATCGCAGGCGGTTCGGCGGCTTACCCTATGCGGGTCGCCCCGACGGAAAGGAGCAGGCCATGCGTGTGGATTTCCAAGACTTCCTGCAAACGACGCCCGAAGCAAAAGCGGGCGACTGTACGCGCGCACTGCAAAACGCGTTGGCGCATATCCGCGCTTTAGGCGAGCCGTGTACGCTTGAACTGCCCGAAAACGGGGAGCTGCATATCTATAAGGATCACTGCTCGGTACGCGAATTCCATACCTCCAACACCGACAGCGTAGACTATCCGCAAAAAACGATCGGCATTTTGCTGGAGGAGCAAAACGGCCTGACGATCGAGGGCAACGGCTGCCGCATCCTGTTCCACGGCGATATGATGGCTCTGGCCGTCGTGCGCTCGAAAAACATCGTCCTCCGAAATTTTGCATGGGATTTTGAAAGCCCCACCGTGTCACAAATGACCGTGACCGACGTGGGGCGCACATATGCGGTTTTCACCCCCGCAAAGGGCTGTGATTTCGCATGGAAAAACGGACGCATCCAATGGATTTTTTCCAAAAGTCCGTATACAAACGAGCCCTACGCCGTACAATGGAATAACCACGAAAGCTGGTGCGCCGTCTGTTACGATCCGCAGTCGGGGATACAGCGGCGCACGGGACTTACGGAAATGCCGTTTTCCCGCGCTCGAAAAATTCGGGTTGACGACCGGGGCAGGATCGTTGTCTCCTACTTCGGATTTGTGCCGAAGCCCTGGCGCAGTGTGGGGACGGTCGCCCAGCTTTGCGCCTCCAAACACCGTCCCACCGCAGGCGCATTCTTTTGGGAGAGCGAGCAGATCACGGTCGATTCGGTCGCGCCCCATTTCCTGCACGGCTTTGGGTGGCTTGTGCAAATGTGCAAAAACGTTGCGTTCCGAAACTGCCGCTTCGTGCCGGGGGACGGAAGATTTTGCTCCGGTTACGCCGATTCCCTGCATGTTTCGGGCGCGGCGGGCAAAATCGAAATTGAAAACTGCACGTTTTCGCATCCGCACGACGACCCGATCAACATCCACGGCACGTTTACGCGTGTGGAGGAAATGCTCGACGACCGCACGCTGCGCCTGCGCTATGTGCATCGGCAGCAGGGCGGCTTCCCGCAGTTCCATGTCGGGGACGAGGTTATTTTCTATGCGCGCGACACCCTTTTGCCCGCAGAGGGGCAGGAGACGGTATACACCGTAACGAAAGCGGGCGCACCCGGCGAGGACGGAAACGATTTAAAATCCATGACCGTCGCCTTTGACCGGCCGCTGCCCGCCTGTCTTTGCGAAAAACTCGGCGCGCAGCCGAAATACGTCGCGGAAAACAGCACCTATACGCCCGAGGTCACGGTGCGCGGCTGTACGTTTACGCACATCCCCACGCGCGGGATCTTGTGTACCACGCGTCGGCGGGTGCTGATCGAAAACAACCGCTTTGCCACCACCGTTATGGCGTGCATTTTCCTGTCGAACGATTCGGGCGAATGGTATGAATCGGGTCCTGTGCGCGACGTGACCATCCGCAGCAACGAATTTTTCCTCTGCCCCGCACCGCGCGACAGCGCGCCCGCCGTATATGTGCATCCCGTGACGGCGCTCGGGCGGTTGCCCGACGTCCCCGTTCACAAAAACATCACGATAGAGGACAACACCGTGCATTTGGCGAACGGCGCGGCGTTTTGCATCGAAAGCGTCGAGGGACTGACGATACGCGGCAACCGCTTGCTCGGGGAAACGGCGAACGGCGTCGAGAACTGCGTGCTGCGCGGCTGTACGAATGTGCAAACGGACGAAAACGAACCGTCGTAAGGAGACTTCTATATGGATGTACGTGTCGGCGATCTGCTGGAAATGAAAAAGCCCCACCCCTGCGGCAATCGGGAATTTGCCGTGCTGCGCGTGGGGATGGATTTTCGCCTGCGCTGTACGAAATGCGGGCATGAAATCATGGCGCCGCGCGTGAAGATCGAAAAAAATATCAAAAAAATACTGCGGAAAGACGAAGAAAACCATGCTTGAAAAATTAGAGGCCATCGAAGAACGGTTCACGGCGGTGAACGAGCAGCTTTGCGACCCGACCGTACTCGCCGACCAAACGCGCTATACCGCGTTGATGCGCGAGGCCAAGCGCCTTACGCCCATTGTGGAGAAATTCCGCACATATCAAACGCTGCGCGCACAGAACGAGGAAGCGCGGGCGCTTTTGGATGCGCGCGATACCGACAAAGAGCTTCGGGAAATGGCGCAGGAGGAATTCGACGAGACCGCTACAGGGCTGGAGGACTTAAAAAAGGAGCTGAAGATCCTACTGCTGCCGCGTGACCCGAACGACGACAAAAACGTGATTTTGGAGATCCGTGCGGGCGCGGGCGGCGAGGAAGCCGCGCTGTTTGCCGCGACGCTGTATCGGATGTATACCATGTATGCCGAAGCCAAGGGTTTTCGCACGGAGATCATCAACGCCAACGAAACGGAATTGGGCGGCTTTAAGGAAGTGACCCTGACTGTGGAGGGCGAGGGCGCGTATTCCCGATTGAAATTTGAAAGCGGCGTACACCGCGTACAGCGTGTGCCCGAAACTGAAAGCCAGGGGCGCGTGCATACGTCCACGGCGACGGTGGCGGTGCTGCCCGAGGCGCAGGAGGTCGAATTGGAGCTTGACCCCGCCGATTTGCAGATCGACGTGTTCCGTTCCAGCGGCGCGGGCGGGCAAAAGGTCAACAAAACCTCTTCCGCCATTCGCGTGACGCATCTGCCCACGGGCATGGTCGTGGAATGTCAGGACGAACGCAGTCAGTACAAAAATAAGGACAAAGCGCTCAAGGTGCTGCGTTCCCGCCTGTTGGAGATCGAACGCGCCAAGCAGGACGCCGAGATCGCGGGCGAACGCCGCAGTCAGGTCGGTACGGGCGACCGCAGCGAGCGCATCCGTACCTACAATTACCCGCAGGGGCGCGTATCCGATCACCGCATCGGGCTGACGCTTTATAAAATCGAGCAGATTTTAAACGGCGATCTCGACGAGATCATCGATGCGCTCATCACCGCCGATACGGCGCAAAAGCTCGGCGCGGCGGCAGAAGGGTAAACGCGGCCAAGCGCGTTTGCGTGTTTTAGGAGGCAGTATGCCATGTTGGAAATTTTGAAAGCCATTTTATTGGGGATCGTGGAGGGCGTCACCGAATGGCTGCCCATCAGCAGCACGGGACACATGATCTTAGTCGATGAATTTTTACATTTGAACGTGTCCGAAGAATTCCGCAGTATGTTTTTGGTCGTGATCCAGCTCGGCGCGATTTTGGCGGTCGTGCTTCTGTTTTGGAAAAAGCTGTGGCCGTTCGGCATCCGCGACAACAAACTGCTCATTAAAAAGCCCATATTCACCATGTGGTTCAAGGTCGTGGTATCGTGCCTGCCCGCGGCGGTGGTCGGCCTTTTGTTTGACGAACAGCTTGAGGCGCTGTTTTACAACTGGCAGACCGTTTCCGTTATGCTCATTGTGGTCGGCATAGCGTTCCTGATCATCGAAAACATCAACCAAAAGAAAGCGCCGAAGATCCGCTCCATTTCCGAGATCACCTATCCCGTGGCGTTTTATATCGGCCTGTTTCAGCTGATCGCCGCCGTGTTCCCGGGGACTTCGCGTTCGGGCGCGACCATTCTCGGCGCGCTGCTTTTGGGCGTATCGAGAACCGTCGCCGCAGAGTACACCTTTTTCTT
The DNA here is from genome assembly GCA_947628665.1 of uncultured Clostridia bacterium. GTDB lineage: Bacteria > Bacillota > Clostridia > Oscillospirales > Acutalibacteraceae > Fimenecus. The sequence continues at coordinate 56,973 of CANRAU010000009.1, read as the reverse complement.
GGCCGTGCCTGTAATGTTCGGCGCAAGCGCGCTCAAGCTCGTGAAATACGGCTTTCACTATTCGGGTCTGGAGATCGGCATTTTGCTCACCGGCATGGTCGTCGCGTTCGCGGTTTCGGTGGGCATCATCCGCTTTTTGATGGGGTACATCAAAAAGCACGACTTCAAGGTGTTCGGCTGGTACCGCATTGTGCTGGGCGCGGTGGTGGTCGCGTATTTTGCGATCCGTGCGCTGCTCGCCTGACGAACGCTCTGCCACGAAAGCAGGAGAAGTGAAAATACACGGAAAGGACGCTCCCGCGCGGGCGGGAGGGCGCTTGCAATCTGATGCATACCGAAATGCTGTCCGCTTGGACGGGTGAACACGAACTGAAGACCGCCGCCATAGAACGCGCCGCCGAGCTGCTTCGCGCGGGCGAAACGGTCGCCATTCCGACCGAAACGGTTTACGGACTTGCGGCGAATGCATTCGACGAGACCGCCGTGGCCAAAATTTTTGCCGCAAAGGGACGACCGCAGGACAATCCGCTGATCGTGCATATTGCGGCTTTTGAGACTTTAGGGGAACTTGTGACCGAAGTTCCGCAGGGGGCAAAGCGGCTGGCGGATGCCTTTTGGCCGGGACCGCTGACCATGATTTTGCCGAAAAGCGGGAAAATCTCCCATGCGGTTTCGGCGGGGCTTTCCACGGTCGCCGTGCGTATGCCGAAGCACCCCGTTGCGCGGGCGGTGATCGAAGCAGCGGGTTTGCCGCTGGCCGCGCCGAGCGCGAATCTTTCGGGCAGTCCCAGCCCCACCAATGCCAAATATGTCTGGGACGATCTGCACGGGCGCGTTCCGCTGATTTTGGACGGCGGCAGCGCGCAGGTTGGCGTGGAATCCACCGTTATCACGCTGGCGGACGTCGTGCCGCGCGTGCTGCGGCCGGGCGGGGTGACGGTCGAGCAGTTGCGCGAAGTTTTGGGCGAGGTCGAGGTGGACGACGCGGTGTTGCATCAGCTGAAAGCGGGCGTGCGCGCCGCATCCCCCGGTATGAAGTACAAGCATTATGCCCCGCGTGCCGAAATTACGATCGTAGAGGGAACGCTTGCGGCGTTCTGCGCATATGTGCAGGACAAGGACGCTTTCGTGCTTTGCTTTTCGGGCGAGGAGAACCTCTTTGCGCACGCGGTCGCCTACGGCAAAGCGCATGACGGCGAAGCGCAGGCCGCGCGCCTGTTTGACGCGCTGCGCGAGCTGGACGAACAGGGCGCAAAAACCGTTTATGCGCGCTGTCCCGACAAAACGGGGGTCGGCCTTGCCGTCTATAACCGCCTGATTCGCGCCGCCGCTTTTCGTCTCGTCCGCGCGCCACAACCCGCCGAAGGGACGCGGCAGTCGTAAGCATTCCTGTTTTGACCTGTTCCTGCTGACACCTATATGCACTTGTTTGCCCCTGTTCGCGCCTGCCCGCCCCGGCACGTTTTAGTTAAGAATTATCTACAAGAAAACCCCGCACCCTTTTGGGCGCGGGGTCGTTTGCAGATTCGGCTACCGAAGCCTACACACCGATGCAGATCAGCTGTCGCTGTACGTTCGCCAGATAAATTCCGCGTCCAGCTGCAAGGCGTTGCAGTCGCGCACGTACTTGCAGTCGAAACAGCGGCCGTTGACAATGTGAAAAGCGTCGTTGAACATCAGCATGGCAGACATGTTCTCAAACATGGAAAAACAGGTGTTCGCGCCGCTTTCATAGGGCGCAAAAATGCTGACCTTGAACGTCAGGTCGATCTGCCGCTGCTTGGAAAGCGTCCGCTCGCCGTTTTCGGCGACCGTTACGATTCGGCTGCCGATGACCTCTTTGTCTATGGACACGGCCACGATCGGCTTGGTCACGGGGTAGGGCTTGATGTCATTTTCGTAGGCGGCGGTCACCGTTGCATTCTCAAAATTCGGGTCTTCCTTGATCGCCAAAATCAGCAGCGGGAGGATGGTGGTGGAAAAATTCATTTGGCTGTTCCCTCACTTACTTCCTTTAAAATTGCCCAGACATAGTAGATCTTATCCCCGCGGAACACCTTTTCCGCACGCTGGATCACATATTCTCGGGCTTCGCTGTCGTGTACACGCGCGTGCGCGGACGACAGCCTGGTCAAATCGTGGTCGGACGGACCGATGTACAAATACAGGCCGTTTATATCGCGGCCGATGGGCGTATAGAGGCCTTCCAGATACATTTTGTTTTTGTAACGCAGCGGCTGCAAAAATGCCTTAAAGTACGGAGAATACCAGCCCGCTCCGTCCGAAAGGTATACGCTTTTTCCGTAACGGTTGAACCCCTGCCTCATGCGACTACCTGCGTAAACAAAAAATCCGAATCCTCAAAAAACTGCGCCGCGGCCAAAAATGCATCGTCGCGCAGCGCACGCGCAGTTTCGAGCATGACCGTCAAATTCACGGTCGCCGAAACGTCACCCGCTTTAAAAACGGTCGTACCCTCGCGCACCTGTTCGCTGCGCAGAAGCAGACGGTAATTGCAAAGCGCGGCGACCGCCTCCAGCACAGCGGGTTCTTCGGCATATGCGGGCTTTTTGAGCTTGTCGGTGCATTCTGCGCAGGCGACGGCGACAACAGGCATCGCGTCGGCGAGCAAATCCTCCGTCAACGCGGAAAAACGGGTCAGCAGCCGCGTTACCCCGATCACATCAATCATAAACGAGCCTCCTTTTGTGCTTTAAGAAAGCACGCGCGAAGCGTCCGTATAGATTTTGGAGAATCCGGAGATCTGCGAGATCGCCGCGCGCTCCAGCTGACGGTCGATGAGCTTGTCGTACTCGGTGAGAATGCCGCCCGCCGTGACCTGCTCCAAAGCACAGGTCCTGTCCAAACCGATGAGTGTGCCTGCCTCGACAGCGCTGCTCTTAAAGAGGTTCGCGCCCAGAGGCGTGACGACCTTGCCGTCGCCGTGGAAGGAAAGCCCCGCCGCCGCGTCGCGCATTTCCGCGAGTTTGAGAATGGCCGCCGTCATATCGGGCGCGGCGATCATGGTGTTGAGCATATAGGGGTCAAAGCTGTTCCAGAAATCCACCAAAGCGGCATACGAAACGGCTTTGCCGCCCAAAGAGGTCGTGGGCGCGGCGTTGCTGTTGCCGTCGCCGTCCTTGAGCACGGTCACGGCGTCTTTGAGCTGGGTGCGCGCAATGTATGCGCCGATCTGGCGCAGGGTAACGGTGAACAGATCCAAACGCTGGAAACGAATGGCTTCGTAAGAGGCGACGAGCATACGGCCTCGCTTTTTGAGCTTTACGAGATTTTCCTGCGTGTGGACGACGGTTTCGGGGATCGCCGAACCCTCTTCGGTCTCCTGCAGTTCCTTTTCCGCCTCGGTCGGAATGGAGGCAATGGTGCGGTAATCCAAACCGTTGATGTTCGTGGTAGTCGCGACGATATACGGCAGAAGATCGGCTTCCTCCAAGCCCTTGCGCACCGCGCGGGCGATGTATTCGGGGAAGAGCGCGGCGCTGTCGGTGGTCTTGAAGAATTTTTCCACGCAGTCGCTCGCCGCGCCGTGCAGCTTGATGTCAAAACGCTTGAGCTGTCGCTCGAACGCATCGAGACCTTCGAGGGACGTCCCCTTATAGTCTTCGGAGGGATCGACCTCTTCTAAGGCTGCGGTAAAGCCTTTGCCGGAGGTGTATAAGCCCTTGTCGAGCTTAATGGTTTCAAAATTTGCCATGGAATAACATCCTTTCTGTGTTTAAAATTTGAACGCGTTGTTGTCGGCGGGGACGTCCGTTTCCCGCGCTTTGGCGGTGTAAAGCTGGGGCAGGTGCGCGCTCTTTTGCGCGGCGTCTCCCGAAAGCGCGGCACAAAGCGCCTTTAATTCGGCGGGCTTCAGCGGCGCGCAAAGGGATTCTGCCTGCTCGCTTTGCAGTTCGGGCAGCCGCCCGAGCAGCGCGCAAACGGCCTTTTCCCGCAGCAAAGCGGTGTATTCCTCTCCGAGCGCAGCGGCGCTTTTGAGCGACGAAACGAGCTCTGCAAAACCCGCGGCCTCTTCGCGGCTGACCGTGATCTGCTCGGCGTTTGTTTCGCCGAACTGCTTGCAAAGCGCGTCCGCGTCGGCAAAGCCCTTGGTCACGCCCGCGTTTCTCTGTGCGGGAACGGCGACAAACGACCACTCGTAAGCGTCTGTCGGCTTTTCAAGCGTGTAGTGACAGACCGTACCGCCGTAACGCTTGCCGCGCTGATGCTTACAGGGGCTTACCTCCTCCACACTGCCGCAAATCGAGCATTTGTGTTCTGCGACGGCGCAGCCGACCGAAACCTCCTTTTTAATGCCTGCGTTGATCTCGGCGATCAAAGTTTCGTTTTTGGGGATTCTCGGCATATAGCAGTAAGCCTTCAAATAGGTGTACGCCTCGCCCGTTGCCGTGGTGCGCGACGGATCGGTCAACACTTCGGTATAAAACGTGCGCGCGCTCTGATCGTCGGTCTGCATACTGTGGTTTTGAATGACGGTTTTGCCTTCAAACAGCGGCGCAAGGGTTTTGAGCGCGTCCGGCGTAAAGCATTCAAAATCGCGGTCGATCTCGTTGTCGCAAAGTACGGCGGAAAACACGAAAACCTCGCTTGCTGTCAGCGTTTTGCGGGAATAGCGGTTGATTTTTTCGAGCATTTCGGGGCTGACGTCGGCGTCCTGCGGCTGAATGGAAAATTGCTTTTGCATAGGCACTCCTTTCTTATTCTGTTGTGTCCTTCGGCGGGAGACCTGCCAAAATGCTTTGAGTCTCGGCGTCCAAATGGCGTGCGGTGGCTTCCTCAACGGTATCCTTAAGGGTTATATCGTCCCATACGACCGAACAGTCCGCCGTACAGCCGTAAGCGCGCAGATGCGTGCGGCACACGGTCTCGATGACCGGTGTAAGCAGGCGGCGGTAGTATTCCAGCTCCGTGGTCAGAATATCGGTTTGCTCGTCTGCCATGCGTTCTGTGGTCGACCAGGAAAGCCCCAGCATAAACGGCGGAATGGAGAGCTTCGCCACGATTTGTTCGAGCATTTGGCGCACGGGGACTTGGCTGTCCAAAATCTGATTGTCCGCGCCGATGACCTTGATGTCCACGTCGCCGACGGCGACAAAGTCGCGCACTTCACGGCTGCGCATGGCTTCGCCCCACTGCGAAGCGATCTGCATGGCGCGTTCCTTGGCGTACGCCTTGCCGCCCGCGTCGTCCGAGGGCTTGTAGGTTACGGCGAAGCGAACGTTGCCCACGCGATCCCAGTTTTGCCCGATGGCGTTGTAAATCTGCATGAGGATCCGGCTGACAAAGGGCAGTCCCGCAAGCAGCGACGTGCCGTAAACTTGGCCGGGCTTCGGATGGAGGGTGCTGATGAGCAGCAGATCCTGTCGGGGCAGGGGCGTTTCGGGGAGCGAGGCCTTTAAGACCTCCACGCGGCGAAAATCCGTTTTGCTGCGCCGCAGCAGATAATCCGTATGCGGGGCGTTGTAGAGATACCCGATACCGCCGTCCGGGTCGGGAACCATTTCCGCGATCGCCGTACCGTAGGTCAAAAGCTGCTCAAAAAAGCAGTCGACAAAGCTCTGTAAGGAGATACCGCCGCTGTCCGACGGGACGCGGGCGATAAATCGCTCGAGCAGCGGGTCAAAGCGTTCGTCCGCGCAGACGACCTGAAAGCCGCCCGTCAGCCGCACCAGCTTGTAGATCGCGGTATCGATGATGGGAATGGCTTCACGAAGCGTGGAAAACAGGTCGCTGTTGAGATACGGAGGCGGGCTGTAGCTGTCCAAAGCGGAAAAGGGGGACAGACCGTACGCGCCCGTGCTCGCCAAAACCGGCGTTTGCAGAGGCGTTTTTTCGGGAGCGGGTTGTTTTCGGAATTTCGACACCGACTCACCTCCTTTCTCTCGGACAGGCGACGACAAAGAAGTCGTCGTCCGTGGTTTTCAGCGCGGTTGCGACAAAATAGCGCATATCGTCCATCGCGTGGTCGTTTTCCTTTTTCACCGCGTCGTAACGCGCGCTTTCATCCCAGCGGTAGAGCGAAAATTCGCGGATGATGTCGGGACAGGTTTTGCAAATGCGGATCTCTCGGCTTTTGAGCGCGTCCGAGGTCTGGCGGATGCCGCCGAGGACGTCGTTGTCCGCGCGGCGCACGGCAAATTCCCCATGTCGTCGGATGCACTCGATAAAGGACGCCGCCGACGGGTCTACGATCACACAGTCCACGGTTCTGCCGCCGATGAGCGTGCAAAGCGAACGGTAATATTCCTCATCGGTCATTTGAAAGCCTTTCGCTTTTGAACTGTGGTAGAATTCGTCGATGCGGTACCAGTGTCCGCCGCTGTGTCCCCAAAGCCCCATAGAGGTGGGGTTGACTGTTCCGTAGTCACACGAGACGATAAAGCGGTCAAAGGACTTTGGCACGTCATAGAGATAGGACGCGTCGAAAAACGGGTATACCAGCCCCTCGCAGGCGACCCATTTTCCCTCGACAAACCGCGCGTAGAACGCCCCGCTGTACAGCGTTTTGTAACGTTCGCGCATGGCTTCGGATAAGGAGGGGTTGTCCTGCATGGTAAAGTGCAGGTAGAGGCAGTTTTTCTGTTCGCGCTTTAAGATCCATTCTCTGTAAAACCAGTGCGCGGGGTGTTCGGGGTTGCAGTTGAACCACAGCCGCGAACCCTCCACCGAACAGCGTGCGATCGCCTGCTCGCAAAACGAGCGCGGCATCAGCGCGGCTTCGTCCAGCATTACGCCCGCAAGGGTCATCCCCTGAATGAGCGCGGCGGAAGAGGCGTCCTTGCCGCCGAACAGGTAGAAACGGTTTGTCCTGCCGCCCTTGCGCAGCTCCAAAATATTTTTGGAGACCTGCTCGCGGCATTCAAACCCCAACTCCCGCAGCAGAGGCAGCAAAGGCGTGACCACATTGCGCCGCAGCCCCGTCACGGTTTTCCCGCACAGGGCGAAGGCCTGATCCGAAAAACGGTAAAACGCCCAAAACACAAACGAAAGCGACATACAGACGGTTTTGCCGCTGCGCACCGCGCCGTCACAAATGACGGCGTCAAACGTATGAAAGGGACTTTGTTCACACCACCAGGAAAGCAGGATCAGCTGTTTTTGAGAAAAGCTCTGAAATTCCGTACTCTGCATTACAGCTCGTCTCCGTTTCCGTGCAGCGCCGCCGCAGAGCGTTCGAGCGCACGGTAAAAGGGCAGCGCGCTGTCGGCGTTGCCGCTTTGCAGCTCCGAAAGCTTGTCGAGTGCGCGCTGTCGGTCAAAGAATTTGATCTCCATGCCGCCGCCTTTCGGCCGCTTGATCTCCGAGACCGCAAACAAATCGAGCGTATCGGGGTCGGGCGGGACGTCGTCGCACTGCAAAAGCAGGCGCACCGCGTCCGCCGTCGAACCGAAGGCGAGCCGTCGATAGCCCGCGATCAGCTCTGCACGCGAAGCGCGGCAGTCCGCTTCCAGCGCTTGGATCTCGCCCTGTATACGCGCGTCTGCCAGCAGCCGTGCAGCGGCCTTTTCGGGAAAAAGCAAAAACCCCGCGAAAGCGGCGGCCTCGCGCCCGTTGCGCGTGCGCACATACTGACGGCAGAACGTAAGCTGTTTTTGCGAAAGCGTATTTTTCATTGTGCGGATCATCCTTTCCGATGTTGTTTTTGAAAGACCCTTTCACCTATACCCCGAAGCGGACAAAAATGTCCCCAAAATGGGGTCAAAATCGAAAAAAGAGCGAGACTTTTTGTGAAAAACGCGAAAATTTTCTTTTTTGACCAAATTGTTCACAATATTTTTGTTGACTTTTCCCTCTTTCGGGCGTACAATAGGCAAACAGTTAAACGGCTAAATATTTTTTTGGAAAGGGGGCGCGCGTATGTCCGGGCAGCACGAGGAGATCTGTCGAAAGCTCCATCATCTCGAATGGGTTCGGCATGATGTGCATTGCCGCGCGCTCAAGGATAGCGGCGTGTATTTCGGGCAGCCGCCGATTTTGGAGCTTTTGGTGAAAAACGACACTTGCACGCAAAATGAGCTTGCGCGCGCACTGCACGTTTCGCCCGCTTCGGTGGCGGTGTCTTTAAAACGAATGCAAAAAAGCGGCCTTGTGAAAAAGGCCGTCGACGAAAGCGATTTGCGCTGCAACCGCGTCAGCATTACAGATCTCGGGCGCGAGCAGATCGGCCGCATTCACGCATGCCTTGACGAAATCGATCATACAATGCTTGCGGGATTTTCCGCCGAGGAGCTTTCGGCGCTCGGCAGTTATCTCGACCGCTTATGCGCCAATCTTTCGGCGGACATTCCAAAAGAGAAAGATCTGCACGAAACGCGCAACGATACATTCTGTACAGGAGGTAAGGACAGGTATGGGGAAACTGATTAAATATGCCAAACCGTATATCTGGCAGTCGATCATCTGCCCGTTTCTGATGACCGGCGAGGTGCTGTTTGAAGTGCTGATCCCGCTGTATATGGGCAGGATCGTGGACATCGGCATCACGGGCGGCGACATACGGTACGTTATGACGACGGGCGCGAAAATGGTCGCCATGGCGGGGGCTTCCCTGCTGTGCGGCGCGCTTGCGGCGCGTCTGGCGGCCGTGGCAAGCATGGGGCTTGGCGCGCGTGTGCGCGAGGCCATGTTCCAAAACATCCAAACCTTTTCCTTTGCCAATATCGACCGCTTCAGCACCGCGTCGCTGGTCACGCGCTTGACCACGGACGTGACGACCGTGCAGAATATGTATCAAATGATGCTGCGTATCTTTTTCCGTGCGCCGCTGCAATTCATTTGTGCGCTGGTGATGAGCTTCCGCATCAACACGAACGTCTCCAAGGTGTTCTTGGTGGTCATTCCGCTGATCCTTTTGGCGCTTGTGATTTTTGGGCCGATCGCCATGCAGCGCTTTAAGCGTATGTTTAAAATGTTTGACGGGCTCAACGCCTCCGTACAGGAGAACCTGATCGCCATTCGCGTGGTCAAGGCTTTTGTACGCGGCACGCATGAAAAGCAGAAGTTCAAAAAGGCGAACGACGATTTGATGCACGCGGCGGTCTCCGCAGAGCGTCTGATGGTCACGGCGCAGCCGATGATGATGCTGACGATGTACGGCACGATTTTGGCGATCGCCTATATCAGCTCGCGGTATATTATCGCGGGGCAAATGGAGGTCGGCAGCCTTGCTACGATCCTCACGTACATTATGCGGATTCTGATTTCGGTCGTCATGATCGCCATGATGTTCGTCAACTACGTTATGAGCCGTGCGGCGGCGTCGCGTATTCAGGAGGTACTCGACGAAAAGCCCGACGTGAACGACGCGCAGGCCGATCCCGCGCTGCAAGTGGAAAACGGCGACGTGGAATACCGCGACGTGTGCTTTAAATACGACGCGCAGGGGAAAAAGAACGTGGTCGATCACGTTACCCTGCATATTCATGCGGGCGAGACCATCGGCGTGATCGGCGGAACGGGCAGCGCCAAAACCACGTTGGTGAGCCTTATTCCGCGGCTGTACGACGTGACCGGGGGCGAAGTGCTGGTCGACGGACACAATGTGCGGGAATATACGCTCGAAAATTTGCGGGAAGCGGTCAGTATGGTGCTGCAGAGCAACGTGCTGTTTTCGGGGTCGATCCTTGACAACCTGCGCTGGGGCGACAAAAACGCTTCGCTCGAGGAAGTCGAAGCGGCGTGCAGAGCGGCGCAGGCGCACGACTTTATCATGGCTTTCCCCGACGGATACGACACCGACCTCGGGCAGGGCGGCGTGAACGTCTCGGGCGGGCAAAAACAGCGTTTATGCATTGCGCGCGCGCTGCTGAAAAAACCGAAGATCCTGATTTTGGACGATTCCACGAGCGCGGTCGATACCTTTACCGACAGCAAAATTCGCGAAGCCCTGCGCAGCAATTTGCCGAATACCACCAAAATCATCATCGCACAGCGCATCAATTCGGTATCCGACGCCGACCGTATCCTTGTGCTCGATAACGGGAAAATTTCCGACATCGGCACGCATGAGGAGCTGCTTGAACGCAGCATGATCTACAGAGAAGTTTACCATTCCCAGCAAAAGGGAACGATAGAAGGGGGCGAGAGCTGATGCCGGGACCCAAATTCGTGCGCGGCGAAGGCCGCAGGGGCAATTTCCGCAAGCCGAAAAACGGCAAAAAGACCTTTTTCCGCTTAATGGGCTATCTTGCCAAACGCAAATGGCTGCTGATTCTGGTCGTTCTGCTGGTGCTTTTGAGTACGGCGGGGACGGTGCTTGCCTCTTACTTTATTAAAATACTGGCGGATGATTATCTGATCCCGATGCTCGCCGCAGGCGCGCAAAACGCGGATTTCGGACCGCTGATTCTGATGCTTGTCAAAATGGGCGGGTTGTTTGCATTCAGCGCGCTCGCTTCCTGGGGCTACGCACGCATTATGCTCACGCTGTCGCAGTCCACGGTCAATACGATCCGCCGCGATCTGTTCGACGTGATGCAGGATCTGCCGATCTCGTATTTCGATACGCATACCCACGGCGAGCTGATGAGCCGCTTTACCAACGACGTGGAGACAGTGCGCAACTTTTTGAGCGCGGGCTTCGTGCAGACGGTCTCGTCCGTGATCTCGGTGGTCGCGACCTTTGTGATGATGCTGGTGCTGAGCCTGCGCTTGACGGCGGTGATTCTGGTATCCGTCGCGATCATGCTGCTCATCATCAAAAGCATGGGGTCGAAGAGCGCGAAGTATTTCCGTTTGCAGCAGACGGCGCTCGGACGCGCCAACGGCTTTATTGAAGAGACCATAGAGGGGCAAAAGGTCGTTAAGGTTTTTAACCACGAACAGCAGGTCATGGCGGACTTTTGCGCGCTCAACGACGAATTGCAGAACGCGGCGACCTCCGCCAACACCTATGCAAGCGCGCTGATGCCGATCATGGGCAACTTCTCGCACGTCGTGTACGCGGTCATCGCGGCGGTCGGCGGCGCGTTCGCCATCGGCGGCAGCATGACCATCGGCACGGTGCTGTCGTATTTGCAGTACACGCAGACCTTTGCACAGCCGATCACCAACCTTTCGCAGCAGTTCAATACCGTGCTGTCGGCTTTGGCGGGCGCGGAACGCATTTTTGACATTTTGGATACGAAGCCCGAAACGGACGAGGGCTATGTGCGGCTCGTCAACGCGAAATATGATGCAAAGGGCGAGCTGACCGAGTGTCCCGAGCATACGGGGCTTTGGGCGTGGAAGCATACCCACAGCGCGGACGGCTCGGTGACCTATAAGAAGCTGGAGGGCGACGTGCAGTTTGAGGACGTCACGTTCAGCTACGACGGCAAAAAGACGGTGCTGCACGATGTTTCGCTGTATGCGAAGCCCGGGCAGAAGGTCGCGTTTGTCGGCTCGACGGGCGCGGGCAAAACAACGATTACGAATTTGCTCAATCGGTTTTATGAGATCCGGTCGGGCAAGATCCGCTATGACGGCATCAACATTCAGAAGATCTGCAAGGGCGACCTGCGCCGTTCGCTGGCCATGGTTTTGCAGGATACGCACCTGTTTACGGGTACGGTGGAGGAGAATATCCGCTACGGCAATTTGGACGCGACACACGAGCAGATCGTGGCGGCGGCGAAGCTCGCGAACGCGGACGATTTCATCACGCGCCTGCCGAACGGCTACGATACGGTCATCACGGGCGACGGCGCGAATTTGAGCCAGGGGCAGCGGCAGCTGCTGGCAATCGCGCGCGCGGCGGTGGCAGACCCGCCCGTGCTGGTCTTGGACGAAGCGACAAGCTCCATCGACACGCGCACCGAACGGCTGATCGAACAGGGCATGGATCAGCTCATGCAGGGGCGCACGACCTTTGTGATCGCGCACCGTCTGTCCACCGTCCGCAACGCGGATGCGATCCTTGTGCTGGAACACGGCGAGATCATCGAGCGCGGCGACCATGACGATCTGCTCGCGCAAAAGGGCAAATACTATCAGCTATACACGGGGCAGTTTGAACTGTCGTAACGCGCCTTTCACCGCTCGCTTACAAAAAGCCAAATCCGAGCTTCCGCCCGCCTTTTTCAAAAGACGGCAAGGCGACGGGACAGAGTCCCGTCTCGCGTCCCGCAGGACGCCAAATTTCAAAGCGGCGCGCCTCGGACTTTATATTTCCATAGAAAAAGACAAAACGGTCGCTCGTCCTTTTTAGGGCGGGCGATCATTTTTATGCCCTTTTCCGCAGGTGCGTGTGCGCAGGCTTTTCGTCCGATACCCCGCGGACGCAGTCGGATGCCCCGCAGGTCTTGTACAAGGAAACAATTTTGTCTAAAATGTACAATATATTCGTTTACGGGGACGCAAAGCTGTGATCGGCGGATTTTGCCGAAATGCGCCGCGCCCGGAAAGCGGGATCTCCCTGCGCGCCCTTGGGGAGAGCGGGGAGACGGGGTCGCTTCCTATGCCGCTCTGCGCGCCTTTTATAGAAAAAATAGACAAATCGACCCCAAAACGTCTATTTGCCCGTCAATTTGCACAAAATCAAAAGCGGCATTTCTACATTGCAACGGCGGAACTTTGCCTCTTGCGCCTTGACAGAATGCCTAAAAAAATAATAAAATAAAAATGCAAAATGAGGAATTGTGTAAAAGGGCATATGCCCCCTATTCTTTGGGGGTGCAAAAGCCGCACTTTTCTGCATGACGCGCAAATGCGCGGGAGTTTACAGTTCGGAGGGCTAATTTTGTCGGAATATCGCTCTTTTTCATTAGCGTCTGCGGCGGAAGCGGCCGAAAAAAGCTATCGAAACCGCAAAACGGCGTTTGAAGCGCCGTCTTACACCAAAAAGCAGATGGAGGCCATGTATCCTGCGGGCGGATTTTCCGTCGTGGGGCAGATTTCGTCGGGTCGCGATGAGATCGGCAGCGTGACTTCGGAGGACGGCGTGGTCGAGACGGTCTATGCGCCGGTCAAAATGCCGCATACGTCTGTGCGTGGGTATATATGCGTCGGCGAGAATGAATACCTTGCCGTTGTAAAGGACATGTTGCTGTTGTGGCTGCTGTGGGCGCTGATTTTGTTGCTTTTGCTTGCGGCGATCGGCTTCGGGTCGTATCGCGCGATCAAGGCGAACAGCAAGCCCGAACCGACGACCCAGGCGCCGGGCGTGATCGATTCCAACGCGGAGCTCGGCGAAGGCAGCATCTCCGTACCGGCAAAAACCGAGACGCAGGGCAGGAACATCAAGATCAACGGCATAGCCGAGATGAATCTGGTGGCGGGGCAGCGCGAGCAGAACTTCGTGTTCTCCAATCCCAAAGAAAATCCCTGCTATTTCAAGATCGAGATCGAGATGCTGGATGTAAAAACGGGCAAAGGCACGGGCGACATTTTATATACGTCCGATTTGCTCCCGCCCGGCTACGCGATTTCCAAATTCACCTTAAATCGCGCGCTGGATCCGGGGGAATACAATGTGATCGTACATTTCAGACCTTACAGCTTTGACAAGGAGCAGAGGCCATTGAACAATATGGATTTCAAAACCATTATTAAGGCGAAATAACGCCGTTATCTTATAAGAAAGGAGTTTCGACTATGCAAACGAAAAGCAAAAAGCTTCTAAAGGGTGTAACGGCCGCCGTGCTGTGCGTCGTTTTGCTCGTGACGTCTTTGCCGTTGGCTCTTGCGGCGACGGAATGGCAGCATACCTACGATCCCGTGCCGACGTTTCCGACGGATGATTCTGCGGCGCAGACGGCGAGCAGCTATTCGGCTTATCAAACGGGAGAGGGTGACATTTCCGTCACTTTCCCGAAAGCCTTACCCACCAACAACGATAAGTACGAGACGGGTAAAGTGGTTGAAGGCTATATGCTTGAGCTTGTGGATATGGGCAACGTGGGAGACGCAGTGCCGCACACCGACAAGGTGATTCTCCGCAAGACCGTAAAGGAGCCCGAAGCGGAGCCGGCGGAGCAAATAGAACTCCGCACGGCAACCATTACCGCTGAGGAAATCAAGGGGATTAAGGGGCTTGAAAACGGCTTGGATCCCAACCACGCCTACAGCGTTTCCATCACCGCTTACGACAGCGAAGGCTGGTTCTCCAAAACGCTGAATACGGCCGTTTCCAACGTACCCAAGTTCACGAATTACGACGGGATTACGCCGCTGACGACGGGTGCAACCGCCGCGCGCGTGATGTTGGATATGGAGCAGAATCGTTTAGAGGGGTCTACCGCGCCTTTCTATGTTTTGACGGAGGGCGCGGAGAGCGATTTGCATGTTGTCGGCGCGGCCGATCAAACCGGTAAGGAGAACGTGAGCGCGAGCGCGGGCGAGAATTACAACAAGGATACCGTCGGCTACGGCTTCACCATTCGGCAAGCAAACCCCGCCGGCTTTATGACGCGCTACTCGCGGCAGATGTGGGACTATAGCGGCGCCGAAGAGGTTTGGTTCTGGGTAGACCTTTCGCAGGTCGAGCTGCAAGGGCTTTCTTTCCAAATGACGTCCAACGAAAAGACCCTGTACCGTTCGGATGGCGGCAAAGTGCATGCGGATGCGCCCGGTGGAGGTGAAACCGACTATTTGACGGCGGACAGCGATGTCTTCTCTACGCTCGGTTATACAAAATCGTCCGAGAAAGAGACAAAGCCGGAATATTGCTACATACAGCAGGCCGACGGCACATGGCTCAAGCAGAGCATGCCGGAAGGTACGATTGATTTAGGGCATTACCGCGGCTATATCCGTATCCCGATTGAGTTCTTCTGCCTGACCGAGGATTCCAAAGTCACAGCGAAAAACGATGATTGGAGCCAGTCTTATACTGACGATTTTAAATTAAATGAGCATTGGGGTAGTGGGTGGAATACTGAGTCAATGAGTGCGAGAATGAAGGAAATGTTCGACAAGCACTTCAGTCTCGGCAAAGAAGTAACCATCGATCCTGCCGGCACATCTATCAAGGATGCGCTCTTGCTGCAGCACTTCGGTTTGTGTGCTAAGTTTGGTCATGGAAGCAGTGATCTAGCCCGAAAAACTTACTCTGAAGAATTCGGCAAAATGCTTGCTGTGGATCTCGACCCTACGAATGTCACAAACGATAACCCCAAACGCGCGACGATGGATGCGGACGGCAATATTCCGAACCGTGAAACCGCCTACAAGGCCATTGAGGACATGATGGCATGCGGCTTCAGCTATAAAAGCGCGAGCGCGGACTCCGTCGATAAGTCTTTCTTTATCGACAACGTCCTCTTTTACCGTACCGACGGGGGATCGTACCCCGACGATGGCACCGGCAACATTGGCGACCCCATGGCGGATTACTATGACCAAAAGACGGCAATTCCGCGCGCCATTTTCACCGCTTGCGACGAATTGTTTGACAGCAACCCCGACTGGGGCGATTTCCACGAAGTGGCGTATATCGAGGAAATGATACAAGCCTATCAGAAGGGGTATGAGGCCAACAAGGAGATAGGAAATGAGTTTCTGACAGATGACCAACTTGCGGCCAAGGCCGCGGAACTCAATATGAGTGCCGCTTGGAAGAAATTCACCGATGCGAGGGAAGCCTGTAAAAACGCGGAGCCGTCAACGTACCACAAGGACAACAACGGTCTCGACATCGTGCAGCCGCTTATTGTCGATTTGGAGCAGCTGCCCGGACCCGATGAAAATCTTCTGACCATCCCGCAGACTACGAAGGACACCATTACGAAGATTTGGCAGATTTATCGGCATCTTTCCTTGGATCAGCTGACCGTATTCGGGCGTGCGAACGAGCAAAAGCTGTTAGATTATGTCCAGCTTATGGCGTTCCAGCTGCGCGAAAACTCCGTTCCCGTCGGCGATTCCTTGGCGAGTACGCCCTATATCATGTTCAACGACTTTGAGCAGGAGACTGTGGGCACGCGCGCTTGGCAGCTGGAAAACGATACAAACGCGGGCAACCCGGGTTCGCAACAGAATAATGTGGGTCTCGGCGGTAACTACTACCGTGACGATGTAGCGGATCTCTCCACGGCCGACTACCGCTTCAAAAAGAGTTTGGTCACCTATACCGGCTCGACCATGCATACCTTCAATGGGCATACAAGTGATAACGCTACAAGCGATAGCAACGTTGTCGATACGTTGGGCAACAACCTGAAGAGCAACGGCGACATCTATTGGGACCCCGCTTGGGCGACCGTAGACGAAAACGGCTTTATGGGTACGCACGGCTTGACGACGACCATCGACAGCCAGTATTATTCTGAAAACAACGGCTGTTATACGGCGGTTTCCTTTACCCGTAAGGGGGCGGAGAACGATGACCCCGCTGAGCTTCGTAAGCAGACCACGGGACTGGATTCCTTGGGCGACTTCGCAAGCAGCGACATTACCATTGCAAATAACAACGCCGACCCGCCCATCTGCCTGGTGTTCTATGCCGACTTCTCGCAGCTTTCCAATTTCCGTTTGTCCGTTGTGCTCCATGCCTATTGCCCGAACAATGTCAACGACGCTGCGGACGCGCCTTCCGAATTTGAAGATTTCCCGCTCGACTTCGGCTCCAACGCAGCCAACAGACGCTTTTGGCTGCTGTCCCCCAATACCGGCGAATGGGTACAGTGCAACGTCGACAACAAAATTTATACGCTGCCCTCCAGCTCGAGCGGCAACGACGGCGTAGAGGAGCTGTCCCTTGACAATTACCGCGGGTATATCATGATTCCGCTGGAGTATTTCAAGTCGGGCTTGCGCGGCGCGGTGGGAAGCAGAGACTATAACTATTCGATGAGCACCGACAAAGAGGCTTTGAACGGCATCTACCGCGTTCAGATTGGCGTTGCGCCTTTGGACGTGAAGAATACCGACGGCGCGGCGGCCGCGAAGCAGATGGACGGACGCTCGTTCACCATCGACAATGTCGGCTTCTCCTACGACGAAAATGCCTATAAATCGGCTCGGCCGAATACAGACCCGTTCTTTGAAGCGTTGACGGATTCCAAGTCCTCAAGCGCGTTGAAGTTCGAAGAAAAGGTCAATGCAATCGACCCCTACTCTTACGGGGAGAATTATGATGCTTTCCTGGCGGCTGTCAACGAGGCGTTGCAGGCTTACAATAGCTTGACTGCTTTCCAAACGACGCATGAGTCCGTCAAAAAGGCGCATGAAACGCTGCTGACATATCAGGATTGGGCGACAAACCACAGTAGACCCGCTGCCGAGCAGGACGTGAGCGCGATTCAAGCTGCGATTGCAGGCTGGGATTCCAAAACAAAAGAGTCGTATACAGGAAACGGTCATGAGAACGAGATGTCCGGCCTGTATAACATAAAAGATGGGACAATCGACTATGCCAAGTACGGTTTGACGGACGAAGCGGCTGCGCAAGCAATCATCGACCTGTATGAAAAGAGCTATGCACGCTTGTCCCCAACCGAGAAAGAGCAGTTGGCGGGTTCAAAAGCAGAACTCGAAAACGCTTACGCCAACGCCAAGCGTCTGGTGTATATGGCGGGCGAGTTAACTGCCGCAAATGCCGCGTACGCACAGATTGAGGAACTGTACCACGACCCGGGAAACGCATCTCCTGATGATTCGGCAGTCGGTAAATTCTTCTTCTCCCTTGCGACGGATTTGAACGACTCGAGCGGCAGCACACTTTCCAAAGCGTGGCAAGCGTACACAGACCTCGGTTATTACGCCAAGTACATTCTTAGAAATATGAAAATGTTGCCCGGCGAACTGTACCTCGGTCAGGAAAACAACGATGGCATTATCGTTACGCTCCAGAGGCTTCGCTGCAACGTCAATTCTTACCAGTGCGGTGCGGGGGCGGCAAACACGCCGGAGGATGATGATACGACGACTTGGAACAGCACCGGCGTAAAATTGGATGGCGGCGTTCTCCATCTCAAAGCGAAGTATGAGGACTATTACGCGAAAACGCTGGACGCCATCCAAAACAAAAAGCTGTTTAACGAAAGTACCATTGAGCTGAAGACGCTGTACGATCAGCACGAAATGTACCATTCTCTCATTCCCGCTTACTACTGCATTTTGGATTTGTATAACCTTTGGCACGAAGAAGCCGACCAGGTTAAATTAGACGGCGATGCAAGGGTAAAGGGTGAGGACACTTATCCAGACGGTATTTATCCGCTGTTCCCTGCCGAGCAGGTCGCGCTGAACAGCGACAAAGACCTTGAGGAGGCGACCGTCACGTTGACGCCGGATGAACTCCAAGGCTCGGCGACCTACAACGTGCAGTATTCCGTGTTCCTGCCCTCGCAGACGGACACCGAATCGCTCAGCTACATAACCGTCACCTCCGAAAACGGCAAACTGATGTCGGATGTCACGATGCAGGGCGGCTCGAATCCTGAGGCTGCCTATACGGTAGCAATCACGCGTCCCTCCAGCGAATCGACCGTTCCGAATAAGGCTGACTCCAATACACCGGCGGATGCGAGCTACGACGCCTCGGCTTTAAAGACAGAGACGAAAATCGGCGAGGTTGCGAACAATAAGGCGACACAAGGCGCACCCTTAAACTTCACCTTCAACGTGAGCTTGGCGGCCGACCCCAAGGTGCCGGTTGCGCTGTCGGATACATTGACCGTGCAGTTCTACCATGGCGATGGCACGCCGCTTCTTGGCGGCGATCAGCAGCCGTTGACGAAGAAAATCAAGATTCTCTTCGCGCCCGGCGATAACTACACCGTGTCGATTCCGGCCGAGATACCCATTAAGTGGGGCGACGACAAAGCACAAGACGTCTCCTATAAGGTCTTGACCACCTTGTCTAAGGGACATATCGAAGTCTCGGTCAAAGACTCCGGCACAGAGCCCGGCAAACTAATCAGCAGCAACGACCCCAACGCCAAGATCGCGTTTACGACGGCGGAATTTGACGTCCAAAAGAGGTTCGAGGGGCAAATGACTGAGCAGACGTTGCCCGATCCCAAGCCCACCCTAACTGTTACCGATTGGTCCGGCAAGGTACCCGACAAATACCAAACGAAGCTTACCTATACCGTCACCTATTCGGATGGCAGTACACAATAAGCTTTAGCAAATAAAGTAAATCTACTGCAAAGGAGTTGAGAACCATGAAAAAAGCCCTTTCGCTCGTCCTTGCGCTGTTGATGTTGGCGGTTTGTGCGATCCCCGCTTTTGCCGATGACACCAGGATTTATACCGAAAACGGCCCGGACGGGAACGGCCCTTCCTATCAGCTAACCTACCCCGCCGACACCACCATTGATTGGGAAGCGTCTTCGACCGCCATCGGCGAAGTGGCGGCGACTGTCCTCTGGATCGAACCCGCCGCGAAGGTAGACGTGCGCGTAGAGTCGCAGAACGCTTACAAGCTCGTCAACACGGCAGACGCGCAAAAGACGATCGCGTACACGCTCGCAGGTGCGGACGGTATCACCTTCGCCCCCGGCGAGGCCGGCAAGAGCTACCCGCTTACCGTGAATATCGGTGCAGACCAGTGGAAAAAGGCGGCCGCGGGCGAGCATACCGATACGCTGACGTTTACCGCTGAATATGTGAAATAACGGTGCAAACAAATTTTTTGAAAAGGAGTATACATGATGAAAAAGACTCTCGCACTTGTCTTGGCGCTCGTTATGGCGTTCGCTATGATGATCCCCGCATTCGCGGACTTGACTGCCCCCGGCTCGGGTACGACCATCGTTAAGACGACCATGACCGACGAACACGGCGAATCCGCCGAAAAGTTCACCGTCAGCATCCCTGCGGATACCGAGATCACCTGGGGCGCCAAGAACACCGAACTGACCTATTCGGTAGAATCCCACCTTGGCTACGGTAAGAGCCTGCAAATCGACGTCGCGGGCGACAACGAAATGACCTATCAGGCATCCGTTTCGGACAGCTTCGCCCTGCCCTATGCGCTTTCGGGCGATACCGCGTTCACGAGCGCAGGCCCTGTGATTTATCCTGCGGCCGACAAGACCATTTCCGTTGACATCACGGCGGACGACTGGAACCAAGCGGTTGTCGGTCAGTATGAAGACATCCTGACCTTCACCGTCGACGTTTTGGGCGCGTAAGCCACTACCTCATTTACAAGCCCCATCAGCAAATCCTACAAGCATTCCGCAAAGCAATCCCAATCTAATATAAAAAAAGGAGTTTTATCATGAAAAAAGTTCTTTCTGTTGCACTTGCAGTGCTTATGATCTGCGCAATTTCTATCCCCGCGTTTGCTGTTGTAGAGAATTCGCTCACAGATAAGGGTGCGAATACCGGCGACGCGATGGTAAAGGTCGACACCGGAACTATGGCGGGCGGTACGTTCGAAGTGAGATATCCCGCAGAGACTCACATCAGTTGGAACACTAAGAACACCGACATCCAGTACACCTCCACCACCCATTTGGCAGCCGGCAAACAGCTGAGCGTCAAGGTTACGAAGCATAAAGACTACGAGCAAATGAAATATTTGGATTACACGCTGGATTACACCCTCGGCGGCGACACGGATGTGACGGTCGATACTGTTACCACCACCCAGACCAACACGCTCAACATCGGCATTACCGAGGAAAACTGGAAGACCGCGCCTGTTGCAGGGTATGAAGCGCACCTGACCTTCACCGTAGCCGTTGTTGACGCATAATTATCCCCTCTTTCGGCAGAATGCTGAAAAAGCAACCCTTTTAAATTTGTACGGAAAGGAGTTTGCGCAATGAAAAAGTTCTTATCTGTCTTATTGGCAGTATGCATGCTGTTTGCCGTCTGCGTACCCGCTTTTGCGGTTGAAGTGAAAAACGACGCGACCGGACAGCCAACTCCGGAAGGACCGTATCAGGTCGATGTTTATACCGACATTACAGATGTGACCAGCACCTACACCGTGACCATTCCCGCCGATCTCGGCATCTCCTGGGACGACAAGACAGATCACGATTTGGCGTATAGCATCGAATCGGTTTTGTTATATGGCGCGAAGCTGTCCGTTGCCGTGGAGGCGGACGACAGCGGTAAAATGAAACTGGAATCGGACGACGGCGTGACCTATCTGTATTTCACCTTGAGCGACAATGACACACAGGAATTCACAGGCCTTAACGACAAGGGTACGACCCCCACGGCACAGCCCAAGGTCAGGGTGAATGCTTTCGATCAGGCAGTCGCCAAGTACACCGGATCTGTAACCTTTACGGTAACTTACACGGCTCCTGCGGCGTAAGGAAAGTAAGTTTTATACAGTTTTTGTGAGGAGTAGACCATTATGAAAAAAGCAATTTCTGTTTTGCTGGCAGTCATTATGCTGTTTGCGGTCTGCGTTCCTGCTTTTGCGGCCGATATTACAAGCGGCGCAGATGGACAGCCGACTCCGAAAGATCCCCAAAAAGTAGATGTTTTTACCAAAACAACCAATGAAGCCGGCGAGGAAGTGCGTTCCTACACCGTGACCATTCCCGCGGATGTAGAGATCGCCTGGGGCAACACCAAGGCACAGGATGTAGCCTATCATGTGACCTCCCAGCTTCAAAAGGGCGAATCCCTGAAAGTGAAGATCGACGGCGACGCCGAGAACAAAATGAAACCCGACGGCGACGAAGTGAACTTCCTGTCTTACACGCTTACGGGCGGCGACGCAGCGACATTCGGCGAGGTCAACGATAACGCAACCGCGCCGCAGTCCCCCACCATCCAAGTCAACAGCTTTGACGGCGTTCCGATTGCCGTGTATAAGGTATCCCTGACCTACACGGTAACCTACGTTCCCGTATAAGCTGTCTGATAAGGCTTTAACAGGAGCGAGATCATTATGAAAAAAGTTATCTCTCTCGTCGTTGCTTTCGCCATGCTGTTTGCGGTTTGTGTACCCGCTTTTGCGGTAGAGCAAGAGATTTCCAAGGATACTGTGCCGCAGGAAGGCAAAGTGGAAGTAAAGACGAATATCGACGCGGCGACGGACTCGTATACGTATACGATCAAAATTCCGGCGGACGTGCAGATCGACTGGAACGACACCGCTGAGAAGGAAGTCAACTATACCGTGACCTCCCAGCTGTTGCTGGGCGATCAGCTGACGGTTGCCGTTGCGGCGGACAATGCGGGCGCAATGAAGGCGGTCGGTACGGATAAGACCCTGACCTTTGCCCTCCAAAACGGCGAAGCCGCAACCTTCCACGAAGTAAACGACGAGGCTTCCCCCGTGACGAAGCCCACCGTGCAAATCGCGAGCTTCGCGGGCGTTCCGATCGCCGAATATGTCGGCACAATGACCTTTACGGTTACATACATTCCCGCAACTGATTAAACGCGTTTTGAATAGGAGTAATGATTATGAAAAAAGCAATTTCTCTTATTGTTGCGCTCGTTATGCTGTTTGCGGTCTGTGTACCCGCTTTCGCGGCAGATCAAACGATCACGAAGGATACGGGTCCGACCGGTCAGACAAATGTGACGACCAAAACGACCGATAAAGAGGGGAAAGACCCCTCGACCTATACCGTGAGCTACCCTGCAGAAGTGACCATCGCCTGGGGCGATACCGATTCGTATGAGCTTGGCTATAAAGTAACCACGCAGCTTGCGCTCGGCGCACAGCTGAAGGTTAAGGCCGAGGAAAACAACGGGGGGAAAATGACGTCGAATCTGACCGAAAAGACGTTGACCTTTGCCCTCCAAAACGGCGCAGAATCGACCTTCGGGCCGGACTGCAACGAGCAGGCTCCCGAAACGCAGCCCAGCGTATCGATCGCAAATTGGGCGGATGCACCGATCGCAGCATACACAGGCACGGTCACCTTTACGGTTACCTATGAAGCGGCTTAACTTGCGATTGATTAGTAGTATTAAGGAGGTGGTTTCATGAAAAAAGCTTGCAGCATTCTACTTTGCCTACTGCTGTGTTTTTCGTTGCAGCTTGGCGCTTTCGCCGACAGTGCAAATTTGAAAACCGTAGTCCCGAGCACCCATGAAATTACCGTATCATTCAATTACGGCGGGTACATTCTCAACAATGGTCGTCGTCTCCAAAACCCCGAAACGATCACGGTTGACCGCTTTGCGAATTTAGGTCTGGACGTTGTCTGCCTGCATGACAGCCACCTGAAAAAGGTAACCGTCAACGGCGTCGATGTGACCGACCAAGTACGCTATGGGCAGTTGAAACTGAACGAGATCAGCACGGATATGGACATCGTATTTACGTTTGAAAAATGCGATGACGCGGAACACGGCGGCGGTTCGACCAATCCGAACGACCCGTCGAATCCGGGCGGCTCGACCAACCCGGACGATCCGTCGAATCCGGGCGGTTCGACCAATCCGAACGACCCGTCAAATCCGGGCGGCTCGACCAATCCGAACGACCCGTCGAATCCCGGCGACCATGATCACCAGGGGGATCCCTGTACGCATATGGGCATGAGCGGTCATGTTCATCGCGGCGAAGATCCGTTCCCGAAGGCGCATTTGGATTTCAACTTCGGCGACATCACGGCGGATGCGGATAAAGACGGCGCATACAATGCGGACGACGTCAAGGACGGCTTCTATGTTGTAGAAATTTCCGATGAGGACGGCAATGTGGCCGGCTCTGCGAATTTCTCGGTTCATGTTGATCCGAACGCAACCGAAGTAACCGTAGACGTGCTGGAGGACGGCACACAGCTTGTGACCGTTCCCGAAAATACGGAACATCTCTATCTCGACTTTGTCGTCAATGCGGACGGGACCGTTACCGTAGTACCCGGGCAAGCGCCTGTAGAGCCTGTGCCGGAAGAACCCACTACGGAGAAGCACTTCATCACAGACAACCCTGTGATCTCCACAACGGGCGCGCTGATTCGCGAGTACCCGTTGGTGGCGGGCGGGATCTTCCTGTTGACCTTCTTCCTGCTTTTGCTCATCATCGCACGCAGGAAGGATGAAGATGAGGAAGAAGAACCCACGCGCGTCTGAATCCCCCATGCATAGATTTCTGACCTTAGATGTGGGGAGAAGGAAATCAAACATCAAGACCCGATGCTTTTGCATCGGGTCTGATTTTATGCTTCGGCGGCAAAACGCCCGCTTTGTGAATTTGCATATTGTGATTTACATAAAAATATGATAAAATAAGCTATATCCGTATGCGCTTTCGGATCTCTCTGCGCTGCGGCTTTTGTGAACGGGTGAAGGATTTTGGCAGTTTTAAAGCAAGTAAAGCGACTGGTCGTCAAGGTGGGAACTTCCACGTTGACCTATGACACGGGAAAAACGAATATACGCCGTATGCACAAGCTCGTTTCGGTGCTGTCCGATATTGTGAACGCGGGGCTGGAGGTCGCGCTGGTCACATCGGGCGCAATCGGCGTGGGCGTAGGGAAATTGGGGCTGCGCGAACGGCCGGAGGACACGCCCGGTCGGCAGGCCGCGGCCGCCGTTGGGCAATGCGAACTCATGTTTATGTACGATAAGCTCTTCGCCGAATACGGCCACAGCGTCGGGCAGCTTCTGATGACCAAAAGCGACGTCGAAAATCCCGAACGCCGCGCAAATCTGATCAATGCGTTCCAAAAGCTCTTTGAATTTGGGGCGATCCCGATCATCAACGAAAACGACTGCGTCGCGGTGGAGGAGATCGTCTACGGCGACAACGACAGCCTTTCCGCAATTGTGGCGCGGCTCATCGGCGCAGACGCGCTGATTATTTTGACCGATACCGATGGCCTTTACGACGCGAATCCTCAGGAAGAGGAGGATGCGCGGCTGATTCCCGAGGTGCATGAGATCACCGACGAGCTGCTCGAGCTTGCGGGCGGCCACGGCTCGCGGTTTTCCACGGGCGGTATGGTCACAAAGCTCCATGCAGCGCGGCTGGCTACGTCTGCGGGCATTGATGTGATCGTTATGAACGGCGCTGCGCCCGAGGATATTTATAAGGCGCTGGACGGCAAACAGGTCGGCACATTTTTTGTCGGGCAAAAAGGGGAGTAAAGGGGTTCTCGCGCCTTTTGCCGTACAAAAATAAAATTTTTGCCCTGCTTACCTAAAGGCAAACAAAAGTTTTCGCCCGCCCCCGGCGCGGGCGGCACATACCCCATAAATCCAAACAAAGAAAGGAACGATACCGACCCTTTCGGAGATTCGGTATCCCGGCCGAGCATATGACAGCATTGGAAACATACGGTATGCGGGCGAAAAGCGCCTCGTGTATCTTGATGACGGCGTCCACGGAACGCAAAAACCGCGCGCTTTTGGCGATTGCCGACGCGCTGCAGGCAAACTGTGCGCAGATCCTTGCCGAAAATCAAAAGGATTTAGATGCAGGCGCACAGGCGGGGCTGTCCGCGTCGCTGCTTGACCGTCTGGCTCTGTCCGAAGCGCGCATAGACGGTATGGCGCAGGGCGTGCGGGAGGTCGCCGCGCTTCCCGACCCCGTGGGCGTCGTGCTTTCCGAAACGCGGCGGCCGAACGGTCTGCGCATTCAAAAGGTTTCCACGCCGCTCGGCGTTTTGGGCATTATTTTTGAAGCGCGCCCGAATGTCACGAGCGATGCGGCGGCACTTTGCCTCAAATCCGGCAACGCCGTGATTTTGCGCGGCGGCAAAGAGGCCATCCGCTCCAACATCGCGATCTCGGACGTGATGCGCGCGGCGCTTCGGGAGGTCGGCCTGCCGCAGGACTGCATCCAACTGGTCGAGGATACTTCGCGCGAGAGCGCGACGGCGCTTATGCGGCTGAATGCATATGTGGACGTTCTCATTCCGCGCGGCGGTGCGGGGCTGATCCGCTCCGTGGTCGAAAACGCGACCGTACCCGTGATCGAAACGGGCGTGGGCAACTGCCATATTTATGTGGACAAGGACGCCGACCCCGCCATGGCGGCGGAGATCACCTTTAACGCGAAAACCTCGCGCGTGTCGGTGTGCAACGCGGCGGAGAGCCTGCTCGTGCATGCCGATATTGCCGAAACCGTCCTGCCGCTTATCAAGGCGCGGCTCGACGAAAAGCATACCGAGCTGCGCGGTGACGAACGCGCGCAGGCGATCTTGCCGGGCATCGTCCCCGCGACGGATGCCGACTGGGGCACGGAATACCTCGACTATATCCTGTCTATCAAGGTGGTCGATTCCTTGGAGGATGCCATCGCGCACATCCGTACATATTCTTCGGGACACAGCGAATGCATCGTGACCGAGAATGCCGAGGCCGCCGAACGCTTCCTCAACGCGGTGGATTCCGCTGCGGTGTACCATAACGCAAGCACGCGCTTTACCGACGGCGGGGAATTCGGCTTCGGTGCGGAGATCGGCATTTCCACGCAAAAGCTGCACGCACGCGGGCCGCTTGGGCTGCCGCAGCTGACGAGCATAAAATATAAGGTTTACGGAAACGGGCAGGTTCGCTGAACGTAAGCTGAGGGGAATCGAACCCGATATGTCCCACGTCGGTTCTTTTTGGCTCTTTTTGCCCTTTTCTCCTTGGCGGGCGTCAGCCCGCCTACGTCGAAAAAAGCAAAAATCCCTCAAAAATTCCTCGACGTGGAATGCAAGGCAGTTTTTACGGAACAGATTTTTGCAGAGGCAATGAAAACGCCGAAGGGCATACTTTCGTATTCCCAAGGCGTTTGAAGCAGAATTTGCGAAAATATGCCCGTAAAAACCATATTGTGTTCGACTCCCCTCAGCTTAGGCGAACGAACCGCGCAAAAACAAAACGAAAGGAAACGGTACGGCGTACACGGCGGCGCAGGGAAAGCGTATCGCCGCGATCCCGTATCGCAGGGCGATCGTATGGCAAATCAGAACAGAAAACATAAACGCGGCGCGCGGCGCTGGGCTTTTCCGTTGGGACTGCTGCTTGCGGTACTCGCTGTGGTCGGCGCTGTGACGGTCGTGGTCGCGGGTGTACACGCGGTGCAGAAAGCGGTGGAAAAGAGCCGCAATTTTGACGACTACAATCGGTTGCTCACGCCTGTGGTCATGAACGACCCCGACGCGTTCGACGACATTACGAAAGCGAATCCCGCACAGCTGATTGACATTTCGATTTGGTCTATCCTCAAAAGCGATCTCCCGCCCGACCGCTATGAATACGACGACAGCGGCATGGTCATTCCCGAAGCGGACGTGACCGCTGAGTTCCAAAAGCTGTTCGGCACGGAGATCCAGCCGACCCACGCCACGGTGGAGGGGTACGGTTATGAATTTGTGTACGACGCGGCCAAAAAGACCTATACCATCCCCTTGACGGGCATCGTGCCGCTCTATACGCCGCGCGTGATCGCCCGTGACAAGAGTGGGGATACAATCGTACTGACCGTCGGGTATCTCGGCGGCGACCAGTGGGCGCAGGACGGCGAGGGCAATATGATCGCGCCCGAACCGGACAAATATATGCGCGTGACCCTGCGCGAAAAGGACGATGCGTACTACATCAGCGCACTGCAAAACACGTCCGCGCCCGAAACCGCGACCACCGCGCCGCAAAGTACGACCGAAGCGCCGAACAATACGACCGGCGCGCCGTCGGACAGCACGACGTCTACAAGTACAGCGCCTGCAAGCGCGGCATGATCGCTTCACGAAAAAGCCTGTTTCAAAGGGGGAACGTACAATGTTGCTGATCTCTCCGTCTATCCTCTCCGCCGATTACGGCAATTTGGAGCGCGAACTGCGCCGCCTGACCGAGGCGGGCGCGGATATGGTGCATATTGACGTTATGGACGGGCATTTCGTGCCGAATATCACACTGGGCGCGCCCGTGATCCGCTGCATACGCGGCGTGACGAAGCTCCCCTTTGACGTGCATTTGATGATCTCCGAGCCGCTTTCGCATTTGCCCGATTTTGTGGAGACGGGCGCGGACAGGATCACCTTTCATGTCGAAAGCGAAAGCGACACGGGCGAAACGGTCGACGCGATCCTGGCAAGCGGTCGGCAGGCGGGGCTTGCCGTAAAACCCGCCACGCCGATTGAAACGGTGTATCCGTATTTAGACAAGCTCGCCATGGTGCTGGTCATGACCGTAGAACCGGGTTTCGGCGGGCAGAGCTTTATGGCCGATATGATGCCCAAGATCGAAAAGCTGCGCGACGAATGTGCGCGGCGCGGCATAACGGATCTGGACATTCAGGTCGACGGCGGCATTACGGCACAAACGATCCCGATTGCGGCCAAAGCGGGCGCAAATGTGTTCGTTTCGGGCAGCGCGCTGTTTGCCAACGCCGATTTGGGCGCGGCGATTGCACGCTTTAAGGCGCTTGCCGCAGGGTGATGGGCTCTGCGTGTTCCTCCAAAAACAGCTGCGTGAAGCGGTCGGCGGAGGAGATTTTCCCAAATTCCGAAAGGGAGAACCGCATGGCTTGC
Organism: uncultured Clostridia bacterium; assembly: GCA_947628665.1. Lineage (GTDB taxonomy): Bacteria > Bacillota > Clostridia > Oscillospirales > Acutalibacteraceae > Fimenecus. The sequence continues at coordinate 28,630 of CANRAU010000009.1, read as the reverse complement.
GCGCTTACCGGGTCGACAAAGCAAAACAGCGCGGCATAGCGCGAATCCAGTCGGAAAAACGAGGCATGCGGGCAAAGCTCGCTTGTGCGGCAGTATCCGAGCAGCTGCAAAAAGCTCTCGGTGTCCGCGCAGACGCACAGCAGCATATCGGACTGCGTTTTGACGCGGAATCGCCTTTTCGGCGGACGCAGCACCGTGAACAGAAAAATACAGCCGCCGTTTTCCTCGGGCAGCACGTCAATGCACACGCGGCTGCGCGCGGGGATCGCCCAGTCGAGCATTTCCTCGGCGCGCGCCAAAATATCCTGAATGACGGCCGCCGTGCGTTCCCCTTCGGCGCTGAGCTCGTCGAAAGAAAGCCGATAGCCGGACAGATCCGCCCGGCTGAGCTGAACAAACAAACGGGTTTCGGATCTCTTATGTAACTCCATGTATGCTGCCCCCAATTTTAAAGCTGCTCTGTATTCATCATATTGCGCGGACTTGCCGTTTGCAATGCAAAATTCTTGGAAAATGAGGTGGATTTTTTGCGTCAAGACGCCCATACGCCCGAAGACGGGCGTTTGTATACACCACAGCTGAAAGCCGACGTGCAAACCACTCGAAAATATATGTTGGACAACCTCGTGATGCTCGCCGCTCCCGTCGTTATGGCATGGTATTATTACGGCGGCGGGGTGCTGCGCATCCTTTTGCTGACGGTGCTGACGGCGATGCTCTGCGAGTACGTCGGGGACAAGCTCGTCGGCACTGTGCCGACGCTGCGCGACTTGTCTGCTGCGGTCACGGGCGTTGTTACGGCGCTGTGTCTGCCCGCGTCCTCGCCCCTGTGGTTAGGGCCTCTCGCCGTTTCCTTTGCGATTTTGGTTGTCAAAGTCCCCTTCGGCAGCACGCGCAGTCTCCTGTTTTCCCCTGTGGCGGCAGGGCTCGCCTTTGTCACGGTCTGCCTGCCGCAGTATATGTTTGCCTATCCCGCGCTTCCCGACGCGGGCGAAGCGGTCGCCGCTTACGGCGCGTCCGCTTTCTCGTCGGGAACTTCTCTGGCGAAGATGCTGTCGGAAAGCACCTCTATGGGCAGCTCCGCCGCAAATTATATCGATGTGCTTTTGGGCAGCTTCCCGGGGCCTATGGGTACGGGCTGTATGATCGCGCTGCTCGGCGCGCTGCTGTACCTTGCGATTCGCCGTCCCGGGCAGTTTACGGCGGCGGGGGCGTGCCTTGCCACGACGGCGGTCATCGCCTTTTTGTTCCCGCGCATTTTAACGGGGCGTTTCCAATCGGTCTTTATGGAGCTTTCGGGCGGGATGCTGTTTTTCACCGCGCTGTTTCTGCTGCCCGAAGAGGCGCTTTTGCCGAAACACTTTTACGGGAGACTCCTTTACGGCGTGACGGCGGGGCTTTTCTGTATGCTGTTTCGCCATTTGGGCGAATTTGAAGAGGGCGCGGTGTTTGCCGTGCTGCTTGTAAACGTTCTGTCCGCCGTGTTTGATAAACTGCCGCTGACGGCGCGCGAACGCCGTAAACGGGCGGCGGTTCGCCGCGAAAAACAGGCGGCGAGCGCGGAGACGGTCGAAGCGCGGGAAGGGGGCGGCACAAATGCATAGAGAACACGGTGAACTGCGCGCACGCGTGCGCAGCAGTGCGGTGATCCAAAATCCCGCCTTGTTTGAAGCCATCGGGATCGCACCTGCGGCGGCCATGGCGGTGTCGCTCAAATCCGCCATTATGCTTGCGGCGGTCTCCGGCGCGGAGCTACTGCTCATCGAGATGTTTGCGTGCCTCGCGCTGAAACGCTTAAAAAGCTATTTCCGCGTGCCGATCTACGCGCTTTTCGGCATGCTCATCAACATTCCGTTCTTTTTGTTCTTTGAACACTTCACCCCCAACGAGACCAACAGCGCGGGCATTTTTTTGCCGTTGCTGGCGGTGAATTCGCTGATCGCGCTGCACTGTGAGCGTTTTGCGGTCAAAAATTCCGCGAAAAATACGTGCATCGACGCGCTTTCTGCCGCTGCGGGCTATGCGGTCGTGGTGCTGGCGGTCGGTCTTGTGCGGGAGATCCTCGGCAGTGGTACGGTATATTCGGTTTCGCTGCATTTGCCGGTGCAGCTTCCCGGATTTTTGCTGCCCTTCGGCGGACTTTTGCTGCTCGGCTTTTTTGCGGCGGCGCTGAAAGCCGTGATCGCGAGGCGCTATCCGAATGCACACCCCGAAGCGGCATTCAGTTTGGAGGAAGTTTCGCAATCGCACATCGGCCGTCTCAAAACCCTGCTCGATGCGGAATTTGACCCGTATGACGAGGGGACACAGGCGTCGGAAAGATCGAAGAAACCGGGAGCGCGTCCCGAACGTCCAAAAAAGCACACGCGGCAAAAGGCTGCCAAGATCGAGCCGCACCTTGCAGAGGAAACGCAGTCTCCGACGCAGCAGACCAAAAATATGAACCGCGAAAAGCGGGAGAGCTATTTGCTGGACTTCGACGAAATGCTTACGGAGCTTGACGCGTACAAGCTGGCGCAGGAAAAATCCGAAGCTGCGCCGCCCGCCGAGGCGTCGGACGAAGAAACGCCTTCGTCGGCAAAGGACGCGGGCGGGGAGCGAGCAGACGTTGAGAAGCCGGAGACGGCAAAGAACGCCGAACAAGGACAGGCAAAGGAGGAGAGCGGCGTATGAGTATTTTAGGCAGTATGCTTTCGGCGGCGCTTTTCGCCTGCCTGTTTCAGAATCTGATTTTTTCGGGCGGCTACGGCGCGGATGAAGCCATTCGTATGGCGGCGAAGCCAAAGCAGCTTTTGCCGCTGAGCTTGTTTATCATGCTGTTTTCCACGGTGGCGTCGCTTTGCTGCGTCCTGCTCGACCGCATCGCCGCCGTGCGCAGCTTAAATATTTTCTGGCACGCGCTGATTTTTACGGGCGTGCTGGTGATCGTGTATCTGCTTGCACTGGTCATCGTGCTGTTCGTGGTACACGCGCAGCCGCGCACCGTGCGCAGGCTCGGCATTGCGGCGTTCAATACGCTGGTGCTGGCCGTACCGTTCATCAATTACCGCGCGGCTTTCGGACCGTTCGAGGCATTGGGCGCGGGCATCGGCGCGGGGCTTGCCTTCCTGCTCGCCGTGCTGCTCATCAGCTTCGGTCTGCGCGCCATCCAAAAGAACGAAAGCATCCCCGCCTGTTTTCGCGGCACGCCCGCCGTGTTCCTGTATACGGCGATCTTGGCGCTCACCTTTACGGGCATTACCGGCAGGGGGTTCGGCGTTTGAACCGACACTGTGTGCGGCGGAAAGGGTCACCGCGCGCTTTTTCGGAAAATCCGGTGTGAAAAGGCTGTCTTGCGCGGCCGCACCAAAAGGAAACGGCTATGTTCAGAAATGACAAAGATATAAAACCACGCAAAAAAAGCTATTATCCCTTTGCCAAAAACTATCCCGGGCGGCGCACGGGTACGACCTATGTGATCGGCGAAAGCCGCACCCGCCGCAAAAAGGAACGTGCCAACACCATCGTGTATGCGATTGGGCTGCTGGTGGTTTTTGTGTTGGCTTTTGTCGTCGGGGCGGTCGCGCTGAAATTGTCCGGGCGTCCGCTTGACGACGGCGCGGCGCATACGGCGGATGACTTGGGCGGGCAGCTGAAAACGGTGTATATGTCGGCGGATGAGCTTGCGGGCGGCATCGCATTCGATCTGTTCCAAAACACGCTTTCGGAGGTCGGTGCAAATGCCGTGCTGCTGGATTTTAAGGACGCCGACGGGTATTTGTGTACGCAGGTGGGCGGAACGCCCGCAGACATCGGCGCAGAGAGCAACGCCGTTGCCGACGCGGCGCAGACCGTGGCGCGTTTAAAGGAAGCGGGCTACCGTATCTTTGTGCGGATCTACTGCTTTCGCGACCCGCTCGCGGCGGCCGGACTGCCCGGCGCGGCGGTGACCGAGGCCGACGGCGTGACCGTTTGGCTGGACGACAGCGCCCGCAACGACGGCGACCCGTGGCTGAATCCGTACTCCGAAACGGCGCGGAATTATCTGTTGGGCATCGTGCAGAAAGCGGTGGAATTCGGTGCGGACGCGGTGCTCTTGGACGGCGTTTCGTTCCCGAACGGCCGCTATGTCGAGCGCGCGGCTTTTCCGGGCGAAGCGGAAAGTCTCTTTAGCCACAACGCGGTTCTGCACGATTTTATTGAGCTTGCGGTCTCGGCGGCGGGGGACGTACCTGTTTCGGTGGCGATGCCCCTGTACGCGGCCTTAAACGGCGACGCTCTTTTGTACGACGGCGGGATTTTTGACAGCGCGGCCGCGTTTTGCGCGGTGGATTTTGCCCGAAGCGCGCTGCCCGATGGGACGCTGATCGGACAGACGAAGTACAGCGCGGATATGTCTGCCGAAACACTTCTGCCCTTAGCCTGCTCGGCGCTTCGGGATAAGCTCGAAGAGAACTACAGCACCAAGAGCTTTGTACCGATCATTTATGACCGCGCCGACCTGGAGAAGCTCGAGAGCGCGGGCGTGGAGAATTATATCTGGATCGCCGAAACAGGTGCTTGACAAGAGCGCATGAAAATGGTATGCTAATAGAAGTAAAGCCGATTGTCGGCATTTGCGAAAATCGATAGCAAGATCCTTTTTTGAAGGGGAGTAGCTTTTACTCGTTGGTCAACATCATGTCGCTTGCGGCTGGTCAGCGAGCCTTTTACAGGTAGCAAGACCTTCGGCAGACGTTCGGTTCTGTCGCGGGTCTTTTTTCTTAGCACAGTCCAGAAAAAACAGGAGGTATCCGTATGCAGCATTATTTGCACTCTGTTGACGACGTCTTTCAAGAAGTCGGCAGCTCCGAGCAGGGGTTGACTTCCGCCGAAGCGCAGGCGCGGCTTCAGAAAAACGGCAAAAACAAACTGGAGGAGGGAAAGAAAAAATCCCTTCTTCGCCGCTTCCTTGAACAATTCGTCGATCCCATGATCCTGATCCTGATCGCGGCGGCGGTGATCTCCGCCATTACGTCGATCATGAATCACGAGCCGCCGACCGATGTGGTGATTATTATGTTCGTTGTGATCATCAACGCGGTGCTGGGCGTGTATCAGGAGAGCAAGGCGGAAAAGGCCATCGAAGCCTTGCAGGAAATGTCTGCGGCCACCTCTAAGGTGCTGCGCGACGGGCAGGTCGTGGAGATGAAGAGCGAAGATCTGACCGTCGGCGACGTGATCCTGCTCGAAGCGGGCGACGCCGTCCCCGCAGACGCGCGTATCATCGAAAGCGCGAGCCTGAAAATCGAAGAAGCGGCGCTGACGGGCGAATCCGTACCCGTCAACAAGCTGATCGCCGCCATCGGTTTGGGCGATCAGAAGGACGTCCCCTTGGGCGACCGCAAAAACATGATGTATATGGGCTCGTCCGTCGTATACGGGCGCGGCCGTGCCGTCGTGACGGCAGTCGGTATGCAGACCGAAATGGGCAAGATTGCCGGCGCTTTGGCCGCGGCGGAGGATTCGCAGACGCCGCTGCAAAAGAAGCTCGCACAGTTGAGCAAGATTTTGAGTGCGCTGGTGCTCGGGATCTGCATCTTCATGTTTGCATTCGATATTGTCCGCTGCCTGATCGTGGGCAGCACCCTGAATTTTGAATTCCTGCTGCACTCCTTTATGCTGGCGGTCTCTTTGGCGGTCGCGGCCATCCCCGAGGGACTTGCGGCCGTGGTCACCGTGGTGCTTTCCATCGGCGTGACCAATATGTCACACAGAAACGCGATCATCCGCCGCTTGACTGCGGTGGAAACGCTGGGCTGCGCGCAGATCATCTGCTCGGACAAAACCGGCACGCTTACGCAGAATAAAATGACGGTCGTCGAGCATTACGGCGATAACGAGAAGCTGTTGGCCGAGGGCATGGCGCTTTGCACGGATGTCAACATCGACAACGAGGGGAATCTGGTCGGTGAACCGACCGAAGCGGCGTTGGTCGCTTATGGGCTCTCTTTGAATTTGAATAAAAACGACCTGCTGAAAAAAGCGCCGCGCGTCGGCGAAGCGCCGTTTGACTCCATGCGCAAAATGATGACCACGATCCACAAGACCGACGACGGCATTTTGCAGTTCACCAAGGGTGCGCCCGATGAGATCCTCAAGAAATGCGCGTATGTGCTGAAAAACGGCGTACCGCAGCCGATCACCGACGAGGATCGTGCCGAGATTTTGGCGCAGAACAAAGCATATGCGGATCGCGCGCTGCGCGTGCTGGCCTGCGGGTATAAAACGTTCGACGCCATCCCCGAGGATCAAAGCCCCGAAGCGCTGGAGAATGAACTTGTCTTCATAGGTCTGGTCGGCATGATCGACCCCGTGCGCCCCGAGGTCAAAGCGGCGATCGAAGAATGCCGCACGTCGGGCATTCGTCCCATTATGATCACGGGCGACCACAAGGATACCGCCGTGGCCATTGCCATGGAACTCGGTATCATTTCCGACGCGTCCGAAGCGATCACAGGCGCACAGCTTAACGAGATCTCCGACGAGGAATTTCAGGAAAAGGTCACGCAGTATTCGGTTTATGCGCGTGTGCAGCCCGAACATAAGGTTCGCATCGTCAACGCCTGGCGCGCGCGCGGCATGATCACGGCCATGACGGGCGACGGCGTCAACGACGCGCCCTCCATCAAGAGCGCGGACATCGGCGTCGGCATGGGCATTACGGGTACGGACGTCACCAAAAACGTCGCCGATATGGTGCTGGCGGACGACAACTTTGCGACCATCGTTTCCGCTGTGGAAGAAGGCCGCCGCATTTACGACAATATCCGCAAATCCATTCAGTTCCTGCTCGCGTCGAACTTGAGCGAGGTCATTTCGATCTTCATCGCCAATATTTTGGGCTTCACGATTTTGGAGCCTGTGCATTTGCTGTGGATCAACCTTGTGACCGACTGCTTCCCCGCATTGGCGCTGAGCATGGAAAAGGCCGAACGCGACATCATGCGCCGTCCGCCGCGGAAATCCACCGACGGTATTTTTGCCGGCGGCGTCGGCGGCGAGATCGCCTATCAGGGCTTGCTGGTCACGCTTTTGACCCTTGCGGCGTATTTCATCGGCCACTTCATGGAAGTGGGTCGCTGGGAGATCACCGAAAGCCCCGACGGCATGACGATGGCGTTCTTGACCATGGCGATGTGCGAAATCTTCCATTCGCTGAACATGCGTTCGCAAAAGGGCTCGGTCATCTCCATGATGTTCCACGGCAGCCACAACATATTCCTGTTGCTTTCCACGGTGGCGTCGCTTATCACGACCACGGCGGTTATTTACATACCGTTCCTGCGCGATGCGTTCGGCTTCCGTCACATCAGCATGGAAGAGTACGCGGTGGCTTTAGGGCTGGCGATTGCGATCATACCGCTTGTGGAGGTCGTCAAGTGCTTCGAGCGTTTGCACGACAAGCGCAAAGCGGCGAAATCCGCATAAGATCTGCTCTTTCGGCGGAAGTCGTTTTTACGGCTTCCGCTTTTTCTTTTGCTTGCCCTTTTCTCTTACTTCCCGAACCCCAAATTCAAGCTTTTCGCCCGCCTTTTTTCAAAAAGGCGGCGGGTGGAGGGCAGAGCCCTCCTCGCAGCCCGCAGGCTGCGAAATCCCAAAGCGGCAGCGAGATCAGGAAGGGAGGCAAAACAGTCCGGTGGACTGTTTTGACGCGGGGAATTCTCGCCTGCCGGCTCGGTCGGTGCTTTTGCGGCTGCGCCGCAAAGGTCGCCACTGGCGACCCGCACCCCTACCGGGGGTTCCCCGATGCGGCGTTGCACGCCGCATTTGGCAGAGCATGGCTGTTTTATATAGAGTAGATTTTTATAGAGTAGATTTTTCACAGAAGTTCAGGTGCGTATTTCCTCTCTCCGGCGAGAAAGCGGGTCGCTGGAGGCGACTGGGGGAGAGATACCGCAAGCCCACGTTTTATTTCTTCTTACTCCATAATTATAAATTATGAATAAAATATTAAATATTACAAAGTATATTGCATTGCAAGGTAGCTTGTGTTATACTGCTACTGTAAAAAGACAAGGGGCTAAAGCCTGCTTTGTCGGAAAGGAGCCGGCGATGAACACACAATTTAAAAAAGGCGTTCTCGAGCTTTGTGTGCTGTCCTTACTCAAGCAGGGCGATAAATACGGCTATGAGCTGGCGGATTCGGTCGGCAAAAAGATCGATATTTCCGAAGGCTCGATCTATCCGCTGTTGAAACGGCTGCGCGCAGAGGGCTATTTTGAGGTGTATTTGAAAGAATCTCCTACAGGGCCTGCGCGTAAGTATTACAGACTGACGAGCAAGGGCGTTGAAATGCAGGCGCATCTCGAAGGCGAGTGGCGCGAGTTCACGCAGAGCGTTTCCGCATTTATCGGAGGTGATGCGACGTGAGCTTCCGGGAGGAATTTGCGCCGCGTGCGCAAAAGACGGTTGTCGGCAAATTGTTTTTGCAGACAACGCATGACGCGGCGATCGGTGCGCAAAACAAATACGAAGAAAGGAGAACGGGCGTGCGCGGCCGACTTTGTACGGCGCAGGCTCGGCGTGGGTGACGGATATGACAAAATTTGAATTTTTGCAGCAGCTGTACGATCATCTCTCCTCGCTGCCGCCCTCGGAGCGCGACGACATCGTCGCCGATTTTGAGGAGCATTTCCAGGTGGGGGAGGAACAGGGCAAAACCGAGGAACAAATCTGCACGGAGTTGGGGAATCCGTATGCCTGCGCGCTGCAGTACCTGCGCGGCACGGGCGGCACGAACACATCCGCTCCGCAGGCCGCCGCGCAAAATACGGCGGCGGTGCAACCCCCTTATCCGCAGAAAACGGCGGCGTCTCCCCGTCCGCAGAATGCCGCGCCCGCCCCGCATATCAACGAGCGCCGCAACAAAACCCTTTGGAAAGTCGTATTTTTCATTTCGCTTGTCTGCGCCATTGGCGCATACCCCGCCGCATGCGGATTGATGCTGATTCCGCTGGCGCTGATCGTTTCGGCATTTTTCCTGATCCCCGCCGTACCCGGGGGCGCGATGGTCGGATTTTTGATCTCTCTCGGCGTGCTGTGTTTTACGGGCGGCCTTTTGCTGTTCCTGGTGATGACTTGGCTCTTGCGGCTCAGCTTCCGCCGCTCGGGACTGTAAGGAAGGAGAGAGTATCGTGAAAAAATGGATCATAACCCTTTCGGTTTTATTTGTGGCCGCGTTGATCTCGACGATCTGCTTCGGCGTGTCGCTCGGGTCGCGCGCCGTTGTCGAGTTGTTCAGCGACGGCGGGATCGTGGAAACGTGGGCGGATGAAATCGAACGGCGCATAGACGATAACATTGCGTCAAATCAGCGCGGCGACAGCGTGAGCGTGGGGCAAAAAGAGACGTTCGGGCTGTACGCGGGCGGCAGCATTTCGGTGGTTGCGGACTGCGGAAATATCCGCGTCGTCGGCGGAACGGGCGAGGGTGTGGAGACCCTGCTGGAAAGCACCAATGGGCAGTTTACCCTGACTTGGGAAGACGAGCATACCCTGCGGCTTTTGTCCACACAGACCGATTTCCGTCATGGGGTAGGCGCACAATTGACTGTGTATGTGCCGCAGTCGCTGCCCGCGCTGGACATTGAAACGCCGATCGGCAATGTGGACGTGGAGAACGTGCTTTGCGATACGCTCACCGTGCAGGCCGGACAGGGGAATTTGAAGCTGCAGCGGATCACCGCAAAGCAGATCTCCGCTAAAGCGGATCTCGGCAATGTGGAGATCGAGGACGTTGAGGCGAGCGAATCCCTTGCGCTGGAATGCGAGTGCGGCAGTGTGGAGTACCGTTTGCCCCAAACGCCGTTTACGCTGGATTTTGCAGTGGAGACGGGCAAGGTGCAGGTGGATGCGGGCGTACCGCGCACGTATATTCGTTCGACCGAGGTAAAGGGCGCCGGATGGACGGGATCGCTTGCAAATCCGACGGACGGGACGGCATCGAGCCGCATTACACTGCAAATCGGGACGGGTGATTTGAAAATCACGTCCGATACGGACGGATATATACAATAAAAGGAGATTTTGTTATGAAAAAGAAGTTGTACAAAAGCAATACCGACAAAATGATTTGCGGCGTGCTTGGCGGCATCGCCGAATACCTGGGAATTGACGCAACGCTGGCGCGCATTCTTTACGCGGCGCTCTCGTTCTTCTCGGCGGGCTTCCCGGGGATCGTGATCTATATCATCTGCGCCATTGTCATGCCCGATCCGCCGTTTGACGTGCAGCAGTAACCCCCTTTCTTTCAAGAGAACGAACCGATTTCGCGCCGACTGACCGCATTTTTGCCAAAGCCGACGCGAAATCGGTTTTTTTAACAGCAGAATATGACAGATCCCACACCGCGTCTGTGTGTATAATGTGCAGTGTGCCGCCCAAAGACCCTTTGCGGCGGGCGGCGGAATTTTACAACAGGCGTGGTGATCGTTTTGACAACCAAAGCAACCGGGCAGGAGACCGAAGCGCGCCGCGCCGGGGCGGGGAACAGCCTGCCGGAGAACGTGCGAAGCGCCATACGGCACATAGGGATGTTCCTTTGCGGATTGCTGCTTTCCTCTTTGCATACGGATATATCGCTTTCGCCCTGCGGCGTCGCCTTTTTGGCGGCTGTACCCACGCGGTATATTTTCTCGGCGGGACTGGGCGCGGCGGCGGGGTATTTGCTGACCCAGGACAGCGTCACCGCGCTGCGCTATATTGCCGCGCTCATATCGGTCGGCGTGCTTTCACGGCTGGTCGTCGAGTTTGAAAAACTGCGCAATTTTCGGCTGCTGCCCTCGTGCGTGGCGTTCCTCATCAGCTTTTTGACCGGCATGGCGATGCTTACGGCGGACGGGCTTACCCTGCGCAATTTCTATCTGTATCTCGGCGAGGCGGCGGCCGCGTTTTTGCTGGCGTATTTGTTTTCGGTCGCGATCTGCGCCGCACGGGAATTCCGTATGCGGCACGAGCTTCCCGCAAGGATGCTCTCCGGCGTGTGCGCAACGGTGTTTTTGCTGTTGCTGTCGGTATCGGATATTTCGGTTTTCCGCATATCTCCGGCGCGTGCGACGGCAGTGTATTTGATTTTGGTATTTTCATATGTATATCGGGAAACGGGCGGCGCAATGGCAGGGATCGCTGCGGCCTGCGCGTTTTTGGCGGACGGCGCCGTGGGCTTACACGCGTGGGCGTACTGTGCGGCGGGACTGTTCGCAGGGATGTTTTCGCACACCAAACGCGTATTCGGCACAGCGGCGATGCTGAGCGCTTTCGCGGTCGCGTTTTTATTTACGGGCGGCGAAGCGGTCTTGGCCTATCTGCTCTTAGAAGCGGCGATCGGGGGAGGTTTGTTCCTGCTGACGCCGAAAACCGTTTTGCAGAAGCTGCAGCGGGCGGCGTGTCTGCCTACGCGCAGCAGCGACGACAATCCCCAGCGCAGCGAGATCCTCTTTCGTCTGGAAACGGCCACACAGGCGGTCAATGAAATGTCGCGGTCGGTCAAGCGCGCGGCGGAGACGCTCCAATACCCCTGCCGCCCCGAGGAAAAGGAGGTGTTCGTGCGCGCGAAGGAAGAGGTTTGCACGAACTGCGGACGGTATGCGTTTTGCTGGGAGAAGCATGGCAACGATACGCTCAAGGCGTTTCAGCAGACGGGCAAGCAGCTGGCAAACAACCAGACGCTGTGCGCGGGCAACATGCCGCCCACGCTTACGGGTCGCTGCATTCGGCTGACGAGCTTATCGGAAAGCCTCAACCGCTGCGCCGTGCGCGCGGCGGAACGCACGGCGGCGCAGATGAAGATCAACGAGATCCGCAGCGTGACCGCCGATCAAATGGAAGGACTTTGCGACATTTTGCGGGAATTTTCCGGCACGCTCGCCAAAGAGCGTACCTTTGACGAGACCGCCGCGCGCCGCGTGCGCGATGCGTTGCACAACGAATTTGCCTGTACGCCGACGAGCGTTTTATGTACTTATAACGACGCGGGAAAGCTCCGGCTGGAGCTGGAACTGCCCGCAGGCGTAACCCTTGCGCAAAGACCGCTTGCGGACGCGTTGGAAACCGCGCTCGGCAGACGTTTGGAGCTGCCCGAAATTCGGGAGACGGAAACCGGCGTGCGCGCAATATTCTGTGAACGCATGAAATACAGCGTGGAAGCGGCGGCGGCAAAAATCACGGCGGATTCCGAACGCCTCTGCGGCGACAGCTTTGAGAGCTTCTATGACGGGTACGGCGGCTATGTCGTGATTTTGAGCGACGGGATGGGACAGGGTACGCGCGCCGCGCTCGACAGCACCATGGCGGCTTCCTTAACGGCAAGGCTCGTCAAGGCGGGTGTCGGCTTCCAAAGCGCGTTGAAAATGGTCAACGCCGCGTTGCTTTTAAAGTCGGGCGACGAATCCCTCGCCACGCTCGACGTGCTGCATATCGACCTGTACACGGGCAAGGCGACCTTTTACAAGGCGGGCGCGGCAAAATCGCTGATCCGACGGCAAAACAGGTGTCTGGAGATCAAACGCGCATCCCTGCCCGCGGGCATTTTGCGCGAGGTGCGGTTTGCCGAGACCGAGGGACAGCTTTTGGAGGGCGACGTGGTGGTGCTGGCCTCGGACGGCGCGTTCGACTATGCCGAAAGGGCGGTCAAAAAGGCGCTGGCGGCTGTGCAAAAAGAAGAGCCGTGCTCCGCCTTTGCCAAGCGTTTGGCAGACACCGCAAAAAAACAAAACAGCTCTCCGCGCTGCGACGACGTCACCGTGATCGCGCTGAGAATTCGGAAAGAATCGGCAAATTAACCGATTCTTTCCTGATTTTTGCAGATATTTGCAGTCTTGGAATTGCTTTTTTTAATAAAAGTATTATAAAAATCTTGAATATTTGTTGACAATTCGATGATTTTATTGTAAATTGTAATCGTATCGATTAACGTGGTGTTAATCTGCTCATTGTTAGAAAGGGGATTCAACAGAATGGCAAAGAAAGAGAAAATAGAGCTCACTCCCGAAGAGCGCTTAGCCAAAGAAGAGAGAAAAAAAGCGAAAAGAAAGGTTTTCGGTGAAACTTTCTTAAAGGCTTGCGCACTGTTCTTGGCGGTTGTGTTTGTCTATTCGGTTACATACGTGGCCTTCGGTAAAGGCAGAACCGTGTATCAGGGCGTACAGATCAATGCCGGCACGGTAGCTGTAGGCACGGGCGGCGGCTCTGTGATCGGTGGCACTGCAGGCGGCAGCACTGCAGGCGGCAGCACCGATGCGGGCGCTGCGCAGACACCCGAGCAGGCGGATCAGGCGGCGGAAGCGGTCAAAGCGATCAACGCGGCGACGGCTGCGGCGGTCAAGGCGGGCTACACCTGGACGCGTGAAAGCAAGCTCAACAAGGTAGACGTCGGTGGCTTGGAGCGGCTCTTGAACCCCATTATCAGAGGAATTGATGAAGACGCAACCATTGAGAGCGTTGTCGCAGGCTTTGTCGGCGCGGGCGGAGATCAGCCCAAGACGGCGACCATCAAAAAGGGTGAAGATGCAGCCGCAGTCATTGATTATCACGGCAACAGCTATAAGCTGAAGGCAACCACTCTGGAAGCGGGCGATCTTAAGAACCTGAAGGTAGACGGCGACACGTACACCTTTACACTGGATGATGCTACCACACCGAAGCGGGACGGCTCTACGGCGCTGAACCGTCTGACGGACGATATTGTTATTCAGTCGGAAGTTGCCGAGGAGATCAAGAAGTTCACCAGTGCGATCACCGTTACGGATTTGCAGGGTGTTTACTCGAACATCAATGTCAAAGTCGTGATTACGGACGGCAAGCTGGTAGAACTGACCTATAGCTATCATGCAGAAGTAACGGAACTTGGCTTGAACGTGAAATTAGGGACGATTCACGGCAAGGGCGACATGGACACCAAGGCGACCTACAGCAACTTCGTTTATTGATTCGGATAAGAGGGAGACAAGATTATGGCTAAAGTGGATTTGACCCCTGAAGAGATCATAGAGAAAAAGACACGGCGCTCCAATGGCTGGACGCGCTTTTGGGCGATCGTGCTTGCCCTCGTGCTGGTTGCGGGCGTAACCGTCGTCTCGACAAAACAGGCGAAAAAAGCAAATGAAGCCGCAGCGGCAGAGCTTTCCAGCCTTGCGGAAGAAAACAATAAAAATGCAGTTGCCGTAAACAGTAACAATTCCTCCGGCACACAGAGCTGGGATGACGGCTCTGCGAGCGGCTCCGGCGATAATGCGGCTGCGCAGACACCCGAGCAGGCGGATCAGGCGGCGGAAGCGGTCAAAGCGATCAATGCGGCGACGGCTGCGGCGGTCAAGGCGGGCTACACCTGGACGCGTGAAAGCAAGCTCAACAAGGTAGACGTCGGTGGCTTGGAGCGGCTCTTGAACCCCATTATCAGAGGAATTGATGAAGACGCAACCATTGAGAGCGTTGTCGCAGGCTTTGTCGGCGCGGGCGGAGATCAGCCCAAGACGGCGACCATCAAAAAGGGTGAAGATGCAGCCGCAGTCATTGATTATCACGGCAACAGCTATAAGCTGAAGGCAACCACTCTGGAAGCGGGCGATCTTAAGAACCTGAAGGTAGACGGCGACACGTACACCTTTACACTGGATGATGCTACCACACCGAAGCGGGACGGCTCTACGGCGCTGAACCGTCTGACGGACGATATTGTTATTCAGTCGGAAGTTGCCGAGGAGATCAAGAAGTTCACCAGTGCGATCACCGTTACGGATTTGCAGGGTGTTTACTCGAACATCAATGTCAAAGTCGTGATTACGGACGGCAAGCTGGTAGAACTGACCTATAGCTATCATGCAGAAGTAACGGAACTTGGCTTGAACGTGAAATTAGGGACGATTCACGGCAAGGGCGACATGGACACCAAGGCGACCTACAGCAACTTCGTTTATTGATTCGGTTCGCTTTCACAAAACTGAAAGCAGATTACTTATGAAAGGAAGAATATGATGGCTAAAGAAAAGAAAGCCAAGATCGAGCCTACGCTCGAAGAGCTTCAAGCGAAAAAAGCCAAAAGACAGCGCGGCTGGGTTCGCTTCTGCGCTATCATTCTTGCGGTTGCTTTAACTGCCGGTATGTTCGGCATGGCGTCAAGAGGCGAACCGACAAAAATTCAGGTGTATCCGAACGTCGTGCAGACGGGCGGCGGCAATACCGTCACACCTCCGCAGACGACGACGCCCGCTCCGCAGACTCCGGCGGCAACAACGCCTACGCCGACCACCCCCTCTACCTCGACGCCGTCCACGACCACACCGGAAGAGAGCGGCGGGCTGCTCGACAGCCTTTTGGGGCTTCTCGGCGGGCTTGACATCGGCAGTATACTGGGCAACCTCGGCGGTCTTGATTTGGGCGGCCTTGGCGTCACAGTCGGCAACGGGATTCAGTCTTTCAAAGATTCTCTACTGAACCTGATTGACAAGCTGGAGGCTTCTTTGACCCGCAAGCCTGTTATCACGCATGACGCTGTGGAATATCCGTTTGCAGCGGACACGGATCTCGGCGCTGAGGAAGACAGACAGCGGATCGTTGATCTGCTGAACGAAGCGACTGCACAGGCGCAGAATGCGACGCGGTACAGACTGGACAGAAAAGCGGACTATACGCCGGACGGCCATGTCTCCGTCGGTGAACAAACCGAAACCATCAATCAGATCCTCGGCGCGGCGAGTTTGTCGCTTGACCAGATCGTCGGCTCTTTTGTCGGCGTAGGAAATATCTTGACGGATGTTACGCCGGATATGGATCTTACCGATCGTGAAGACAGCCTGAAGGAAGAGTACTTCTTAATGCCGACGCAGCTGACGGCGGACGATATTCAGATTGTGAGCGCTTATGACGCGCCTGCGGGCACGGGTGCGTACAGCGTGTACAGCATTCGTTTGAAGAATGTGGATCATCCGAACAGACAAAGCGATTGCGGTTTGACCAGACTCACCAATGATTATTTGGTACAGAATGAAGTCGCGGCGCTGATTCAGTCCCGCGTGTCGCTCAACAACACCGACTTCGGCGTGTTGAAGCTGACCGACTTGATTATGCGCTATTCCGATATTCAGGTGTCTTTCCGGGTGAACGACCGCGGTCAACTGATTGATTTGAGCTATACCTATACAGCATATGGCAAGTTCACGGTTCGCACCAATACCGTACAGGCCATTGGTGACTCGACTACGACCACGACCACGACTTACAGCAACTTTATCTATCCGGCAGTAACCGGCTGATCCCTTCCCCTTTCTGATGTAAGCAAAGCATCCCCTCGACCTTTCGAGGGGATGCTTTCATTTTGCCGAAAAGCGACGATCCTTTTTCGTCGAAATGACACACATCGGCCTTTTGCCGAACGTGCCGCCTGCGGCGCATACGCGAAAGGAAACCTTGACGGTTTGCTTTCGCACTTCGCCACCCTTACGAAACGGCACACATCCGCAGGCTTTCCGACAAATGAAAAACAGCCCCTCAAGCGAATTTTTGAGGGGCTGTTTTTGAAAGGTACTTTTGTCAATTCACCACATGGATGGGATGGCCGTCCATAAAGGCGCGGAAATTATCCTGCAAAATGTGCATCAGCCGTTCGCGCGTTTCGTAGGCCGCCCAGGCAATGTGCGGCGTGATCAGGCAGTTTTTCGCGTGCAGAAGCGGATTGTCCGCACGGGGCGGCTCTGTGGTCAGCACATCGAGAGCCGCACCCGCCAAACGGTCGGTGTTGAGCGCGTGGGCGAGGGCGGCGTCCTCCACCACCGGCCCGCGCGAGGTGTTGATGAGATAGGCGGACGGCTTGCATTTGGCAAGGAAATCCGCATTGACAAGGCCTTGGGTGTTGGCGTTCAGCGGACAGTGCAGCGTGATAAAATCCGACTGCGCCGCAAGCTCGTCTAAGGTCGTCCACGCAAAATTTGCGCGGTGCGTCTGGTCGGTCTCATGCCCCGAAACGGCCAACACCCGCATATCAAAGCACGCGGCAATATCGGCGACCTTTTGCCCGATTTTGCCGAAGCCCACAATGCCGAGCGTTTTGCCGCCAAGCTCCGCAAGCGGCGTCTTCCAAAAGCAGAAATCCGGGCAGTTCGTCCATTCGCCCGCGTGCACCGCGTCGCTGTGCAGCTGGACGGCATTGGTGAACGCGGTCAGAAAAGCGAATACGAGCTGTGCCACCGCTCCCGTGGAATAGGCGGGAATATTGGAAAGCGGAATGCCTTTTTCGCGCAGATATGCGCCGTCCGCAATGTTAAATCCGGTAGAGAGCAGCGCAACAAAGCGCAATTTTGGCATACCGTCGATTTCTTTCCGCCCCAAGGGGGTCTTGTTGGTCACGACGATTTCCGCATCCCTGCAGCGTTCGATAATTTTTTCCTTCGGTGTGCGGTCATAGGCCGTGACCTCGCCGTATGTACGCATCCAATCCCAGGAAAGATCACCCGGGTTGGTCGTGATCCCGTCTAAAATCACAATTTTCATAATGTTCACCTGCAATTACGATCTGTTCCTCAGCTTATGGATATTGTACCATAAAAATTCATACGATAACAGGGAAATCGCGGTTTTTATTTTTACAGTTTGTGTTGACCAAAACGTGATTCTGTTATAAAATGTCAATTGGATTTTGCCTGTAAATCGATTTGTCCGCGCGTAACAAACGACAAAAGGATGGTGGACGCCTTGGCGCACGGAAAGCTGAATCGAAAAAAGCTGCTGAATCTGCTGGCGCTTGTGCTGCTGATTTTAGCGGCTGTATTGCTTTGTGTGGCGCTCCTGTTCCAAGACCCGACTTTTTTGGAGCATTACGACGAGATCATGCGCAAGCTCGCCGATTTTGAATATGCCGTGGCGGCGATCCCCTACAAAGGCATCCTGATCGGGGTCATTTTGCTGATTTATCTTTCCAAGGCGGTTTTGCCGCTGCCCATTTCCGCGATCTGCGTGATTGCGGGTATCGCTTTCCCGACGCCCTACGCGGTACTCATTAACCTTGTGGGCTTTTCGCTGCTGTCCCTCATCAAATATTTGTGGGGCAAATACCTCGGCGGCGGGTTGGTACACCGATTCCTTGTGCGCAATGACGACGTGCGGCGCGTTTTGGATTACGGCGACAGCAAAGCGAAAGGCGCGCTGCTCATTGCGTTTCGCATCGTGCCGAGCTTCCCGATCAATACGATCAGTCAGGTTTACGGCGCAATGCGCTATGATATACGGCAGTATCTGCTTTGCTCCACGCTCGGCTTTCTGCCGAAGCTCGTCTCCTACAGCATCATCGGCCGCCATGTGTTCGATCCGTTTTCCATGGCGTTCCTTTTGCCGATCATCCTGTTGCTGACGTTTTCGGGGCTGTCGGTGTTCGTCGTGAACCATTTGATCAGCTTTTACAATGCCAATTTCAAAAAATAATCGTCCGATTTTGCTTCGCGGCTTTAGCGGATGAACACCTCTCGAAAGGATGTTACACTATGCCCAACCAAACGCAGTGGAAAGAACAGATCGCATCGGGAAGCTACGATGCGCATTTTGCGCGTGTTTACAAAACGCAGGATGCCGTTACAGCACAGCGGGCGCGTTATCTTGCACTGGTCGACACGTTTGCCGAGCTTTACGCGCCGGATCGGGAGATTCGCCTGTTTTCCGCGCCCGGCAGAAGCGAGATCGGCGGCAACCATACCGACCATAACCACGGTCGCGTGCTTGCGGCGGGGATTAATCTGGACGCGGTCGCGGCTGCGGCAAAGAATTCGGAGCAGATCGTCCGTGTCAAATCCGCAGGGTACGCCATGGACGTTGTCGATCTGCACGACCTCTCCGTACAGCAGGCGGAGGTCGGGCATTCGCCCGCTTTGGTGCGCGGCGTGTGTCAGGGCTTCCTGAACTGCGGCTACCAAATCGGCGGCTTTGACGCGGCGACGGTATCGGATGTGCTGTCGGGTTCGGGGCTTTCTTCCTCGGCGGCGTATGAGGTTTTGGTCGGAACGATTTTGAATTATCTCTACAACGACGGCAAAGTGGATGCGGTGACCATTGCGAAAATCGCCCAGTACGCCGAAAATACGTATTTCGGCAAGCCCTGCGGTCTGATGGATCAAATGGCCTGTTCCGTCGGTTCTTTCGTGACGATCGATTTTGCCGATCCCGCAAATCCCGAGATCGAGGAAGTCCCGTTTGACTTTGCGGCCTGCGGTCATGCGCTCTGCATTGTGGATACCAAGGGCAGTCACTCTGATCTGACCGAGGATTACGCCGCCATCCGCGAAGAAATGGAGCAGGTGGCGCAGGTTTTCGGCAAAAAGGTGCTACGGGAAGTTCCGGAAGCGGAGTTTTATGCGCAAATCCCGTCGCTGCGCGCGAAGGTGGGCGACAGGGCGATTTTGCGCGCCATGCATTTCTATGCGGACAACGCCCGCGTGCTGCGGGAAGTGGACGCGCTGCGCGCAGGGGATTTTGAAGCCTTTAAACGGCAAATTCTCGAAAGCGGCGATTCCTCTTATAAATACAATCAAAATGTATTTTCGGTCAAAAAGCCCCACGAGCAGCCGGTGGCGCTGGCGCTCGCCCTGTCGCAGCGCATTTTGGAGGGCTGCGGCGCGTGGCGCGTGCACGGTGGCGGCTTTGCGGGGACGATACAGGCATTTGTGCCGTATGGGAAGCTCGACGAGTATCGGGCAGTCATGGAATCCGTGTTCGGCGAGGGCGCTTGTTATGTGCTTTCCATCCGTCCCGTAGGCGGCACGGAGATCTGACCCCAAAGGAGTATAGGATTTCATGGATTATCAAGCGGTTCTGCGTGAACTGACCGCCGCGTCCGGCGTCTCGGGAGACGAGCGGGAGATCGGGCAAAAGGCGGCGCGGCTGTTCGCGGCATTCGGCGAAGTTTCGACGGACGCGCTTAACAATGTGCTTTGCGAAATGCGGGGCACGAGCGGTCGGCGCATCCTTTTGGACGCGCATATGGATCAAATCGGGTTGGTCGTGTTGGAGATCACGCCCGAGGGCTTTTTGCGCGCCGCACCCTGCGGCGGTGCGGATAAACGCGTGCTGAGCGCGTCACGGGTGACGGTATACGGCAAAGAGCCGCTGTTCGGCGTGGTGACAAGCACCCCGCCGCATTTGCAGAAGGACGGCGAATCCGCGAAAGCGCCCGAAACCGTTTTGATCGATATAGGCTTGTCCCCGGAACGCGCGCAAACGCTCGTTTCCCCGGGCGACAGGATCGCGCTTCGGCATCGCTTTTCAACACTTGCACAGGACAGGGTCAGCGCACCCGCGCTCGACGACCGTGCGGGACTTGCCGTTCTGCTCGGCGCTATGGAGATTTTAAAAGCGGCGGGATGTCCCGATACCGTCACGGCGGTATGTTCCACGCGTGAGGAGACGACCGAGGGCGGCGCAAAAGCGGCGGCGTTTCGTGCGAACGCCGATTTGTGCCTTGCCGTAGACGTCAGCTTTGCCAAAACCCCCGATTCCAAAGCGGAGCTGTGCGGCGTTCTGGGTGCAGGGCCGATGATCGGTTATGCGCCGTCTTTGACGCGCACGGTCAGCGAGGGCTTGTGTCAAGCGGCAAAGGAAAGCGGCATTCCCTATCAGTTGGAGATCATGGGCGGCCTGAGTGGTACGAACGCCGATGGTATTGCCTGCGAAGCAGGCGGCGTGCAGACGGGGCTTTTGTCCGTGCCGCTGCGCTATATGCACACAGGGGTCGAAGAAATTGCTTTGCAGGACGTTGAAAATACCGCGCGCCTGTTGGCCGCATATATTCTGCGGGGAGGGAACGCGCCATGCTGAAAGAACTGTGCAGGCTGAACGCCGCCTCGGGCAGAGAGGAAGCTGTGCGCGAATACCTGATCGCGCATTTGCCGCCAGACGTTTCCTACAAGGTGGATGCGCTCGGCAATTTGATCGTGGAGAAAAAGGGAAAATCCTCCGCCAAAAACAAGGTGATGCTCTTATCGCATATGGACGAGGTGGCTTTGATCGTCACCTATATCACCGAAGAGGGTTTTTTGAAATTCGCGCCCGTGGGCGGCATCGACCCCCGCGTGCTGTTTGGCAAGGCGGTTTCGGTCGGGTCGAAGGGCGTGACCGGATTGATCGGCGGCAAGGCGATCCACCAATGCTCGAAAGCCGAGAAAGACGCCGTCCCCGAGGTCGAGGATCTGTATATCGACATCGGCGCACAGTCGAAGGAACAGGCCGAAGCACTCGTCGCGCTGGGAGATAATGCGTATTTTTGCGGCGAGCCTACCGAATTCGGAGACGGCTTTTTGACTGCCAAGGCGCTCGACGACCGCGTGGGAAACGCTCTGATGCTTCAAATGCTTCGCGAGGAGCTTTCGTTTGATATGACCTTTTGCTTTACCGTGCAGGAGGAGATCGGCACGCGCGGCGCGGCGGCGGCAGCCCTTACGGTATCGCCCGATTATGCCATTGTGATCGAATGCACCACGGCGGCGGATCTGCCTGAGGTCGAGGGGCATAAGCAGGTATGTAAGCTCGGCGGCGGCGCGGTGGTCGGATTTATGGATCGCGGCACGGTGTATGACCGTGCGCTTTACGATTTGGCATTTCGTTTGGCAAAGGAACATGAGATTCCCTGCCAGACCAAGACCCTGATCGCGGGCGGGAATGACGCGGCGGCTGTGCATAAGGCGGCGGGCGGCGTCCGCACGCTGGCGGTCTCCGTCCCCTGTCGGTATATCCATTCGCCCGCCTGTACCGCAAAGCAGGCGGATATAGACAGCACGGCAAAGCTCATTCGCGTGCTTGCCGAGACGCTTTGCAATGCTTAAACGCTTAGAAAGACCCCGTCCCGACATCGTAAAGCGGCTGGAGGCGTCTTTGCCGCAGGACGTATACAGCGCCTATGCGTTGCTGCCTTTGCTCGACGAAGCGGCGGCAAACGGCGTGTGGGTACAGACTATGGAGGACAAAGTGACCGCCCTGGTCGTGCAGCCCGTGCAGGGCTGCGTGCGTTTGGCGGCGGCACAAACGGCGGACTGCGAGGAACTGCGCCTGTTTTTGCGGCAGCTCGACGGTACGGTGGAATGTGCGCCCACGCTTTTTCAAAAGCTCGGCGGCAAATCCCTTACCCGCCGCAGTATTTTGACATTGGACAGGCTGTCCGAGGACACATCGGGTACGGCGATTTCCGTATATGAACATTTTGAACCGATTTATGCGCTTTTGCGCGCGAACGCAGACGCCGATCTGGACGGTATGTCGGCAGACGAAGCGGATACGGCCTATCGGCACTGGCTGTCCGCGACGGCGCGCGGGGTGTTCGGCGGCCGCACGGTCGTCAAGGCGGTTTATGACGAGGCGGGCGCACCCTGCAGCGTCGCCATAGCGGATATTTGCGGACGGTATGTGTATCTGCGCGACGTGGCGACAAGAAAAGCGGATCGCGGGAAGGGCTACGGCTCTGCCTGTGTGCGCGGCCTTTGCAAGGAACTGCAAACGGCGGAAAACGAAATTTTTCTGCTGTGCGCAAATGCCGGAACACAGCGTTTTTATGAAAAATCGGGATTTACGAAAAAAACAGAGACGGAATTGGGAACGGTAGAATGATACAGGATTTTTTTGCGGTCGGCAAAACCATACAGGCCGCGCACGATGCGGCGCTCCAAAAGGCACGCGCGCAGTTTGAAGCAATCGATGCGCTGACCGAATACAACCAGCAAAAGGTGCTTGCCGCCTTTGGGCGCTGCCGTGTGGACGAAGCCGATCTCGGCACGACCACAGGGTACGGCTACAATGATCGCGGCAGGGAAAAGCTCGACCATTTAACGGCGGAGATTTTCGGCGCTGAGCGTGCGATTTTGCGCGCGGGAATGCTGACCTGCGGCACGCACACACTGTCGGTTTGCCTGTACGGCGTTTTGCGCCCAAAGGACGTGCTGCTGTGTGTGACGGGGACGCCTTACGATACGATCCGCGCGACCATCGGCATCGACGGCGGCAAAAGCGCGGGCAAGGGAACGCTTGCGGATTTCGGGATCGAGTATCGGCAAATCGACCTGACGGCGGCGGATACGCTTGACTTTGCCGCCATCGAAGCGGAAGCAGCGGACGAACGGGTTCGCATGGTCTATTTGCAGCGTTCGCGCGGGTACACCCTGCGGCACAGCCTTTCGGTTCGGGAGATCGGGCAGGTCTGCGAGATCGTGCATCGGGTCAACCCCCGCGCCGTGGTCATGGTGGATAACTGTTACGGCGAATTTGCCGAGCGCAAAGAGCCGACCGAGGTCGGCGCGGACTTGATGGCGGGTTCTCTGATCAAAAACGCAGGCGGCGGGATCGCGTCTTCGGGCGGATACATCGCGGGGCGCGCGGATCTGGTAGAGCTTTGTGCCTGCCGACTGACCACCCCGGGGCTGTCCACGGAGGTCGGCGCGACGCTTGGGCAGAACCGCAGCCTGTTTATGGGGCTGTTCCATGCGCCGCATGTGGTCGGCGAAGCGCTGAAAACGGCGGTATTTGCCGCCGCGCTGTTTGCGCATCTCGGTTTTGCGGTCACGCCCGCACCCGATGAAGCGCGGCACGATATTATTCAGGCAATTTGTTTGGAAAATCCCGAACGGCTGATCGCATTTTGTCAGGGACTGCAAAAAGGCTCGCCCGTGGACGCCCATGTCACGCCCGAGCCGTGGGATATGCCCGGCTACGACAACCAAGTCATTATGGCATCGGGCGCGTTCACGTCGGGTTCTTCTATTGAGCTTTCGGGCGACGCGCCGCTGCGCGAGCCGTTTGCGGTTTGGATGCAGGGCGGCTTAAACTTCCACAGCGGCAAGATCGGCGTGCTGTTGGCGGCCGAGGAGCTGTGCAAACGGGGCTTATTGCAAGCGCAGGATACGCCCTCCGAAAACAGAGAGGAACATAAGGCATGAAACTGCAATATCTGAAAAGCGGCACGGACGTGCGCGGCGTTGCGGTCGGCACAGACGCGCACCCCGACGTTGACCTGACGGATGAGGTCGTCAAACGCATTGCAGGCGCTTTCGTGCAAATGCTGATGCAAAGCAAAGGCGTTTCGGCAGAACGGCTGACCGTTTCGGTCGGGCATGATTCGCGCGTATCGGCTGCGCGCTTGAAGCAGGCCGTACTTGAAGAATTGTGCGCGCGCGGCGTGCAAACGCTCGACTGCGGGCTTTGCTCCACGCCCGCCATGTTCATGACCACGCAGACCGAGGGATGCGACGGTGCGATACAGCTTACCGCCAGCCATCACCCGTGGGATAAAAACGGATTGAAATTTTTTCTGCCCACAGGCGGGCTTTCGGGCGCGCAGATCGAGGAGATTTTGACGCGCGCCGAGCAAACGCCGCCCACCCCCTTGGAAGGGCAGCCTTGCGCACGCAAACTCGATTACCTTTCGATTTACTGCGAGCAGCTCAAAACCATGATCCGCGAGGGCGTGAACAACGCCGACGACTATGCCCGTCCGCTGACGGGCATGAAGATCGTGGTGGATGCGGGCAACGGTGTGGGCAGATTTTATGCGTCGCGCGTACTGTTGCCTTTGGGCGCGGATATTGCGGGCAGTCGGTATCTCGAACCCGACGGGTACTTCCCGAACCATGCGCCCAACCCCGAAAATGCCGAGGCCATGGCGAGCATTCGCGAGGCGGTGCTTCAATCGGGTGCGGATCTCGGCGTGATTTTTGACGCGGACGTTGACCGCGGCGGCGCGGTGACGGCGGACGGCACCGAACTCAACCGCAACCGACTGGTCGCACTTGCGGCGGCCATTGCGCTCGAAGGACATCCGGGCGGCGGCGTGGTCACGGATTCGGTCACGAGCGCGGGCTTGAGCGATTTTATAAACCAAACCTTGGGCGGTCGGCACATTCGCTTTAAACGCGGCTATAAAAATGTGATCGACGAAGCTGTGCGCCGCTGCGCGAACGGAGAGGACGTGCCGCTGGCTATGGAAACTTCGGGTCACGCGGCGTTTCGCGAGAATTATTTTTTGGATGACGGCGCATATCTCGTCACGCGGCTGATCATTAAGCTCTGCGCGCTTTTGCGCGCGGGCAGAACGCTCGACGACCTGCTGGTGGGCTTCCGCGAGCCTGTCGAATCGGGCGAAGTGCGTCTGCGCCTGCCCGATACGGATTTCAAAGCCTTTGGGGAACAGGTGATCTCCGCCATGGAGGCCAAAGCGCGCCGCAGCGAGGACGTCGAGATCGCGGCGGACAGCTGCGAGGGGACGAAGATTCTGTTCCGCGCGCCCGACAAAAACGGCTTTTTCATCCTGCGTTTGAGCGTCCACGACCCCGTGTTGCCCCTTTATTTGGAGAGCGACGTGGCAGGGGGCGTGCAAAGGATCGGCGCAGCGCTTTTGACGTGGCTGAACGAAGCCGACTTCCCCGATACAGCGCCCTTAGAACAATTTTTACGCGAATTTATAAAATGATATTGACAAAGGGAAATATTTTCTTAAAATGGTGTATATGATGTCTATACAATATGCTTGGAGGCGTGCATATGATTTTTGAAAAAGTCAGGGCGATCATTTGCGAGCAGTTCGATTTGGATGAGGACGCTGTTACGGCGGATACGCTGCTGGAGGATGACCTGGAGGCCGACAGTCTCGATTTGGTCGATCTGGTGATGTCGTTCGAGGATGAATTTCAAATCGAAGTCCCCGATGAGGACTTGTCGGACATCAAAACCGTCGGCGACATTGTAAAGTATATTGAAGAACACTGATTTTATGGCTGCGGGAGCGTTTTTCCAAAAACGCTCCCCAATTTTCAAAAGCAAGGAAAATGGATATGGCTGAACAGAAAAAAATGGTAGAAGAGATCACCTCTATGGAGGAGG
This sequence comes from uncultured Clostridia bacterium, assembly GCA_947628665.1. Taxonomy (GTDB): domain Bacteria; phylum Bacillota; class Clostridia; order Oscillospirales; family Acutalibacteraceae; genus Fimenecus. Next base: position 2,777 of record CANRAU010000009.1, on the reverse strand, counting down.
ATTTCGCGAAGTGGTACACGGACGTCGTCAAAAAGGCGGAGCTGATTGAATACACGGGCGTCAAGGGCTGTATGGCGATCCGTCCTTACGGCTACGCGATCTGGGAGAACATCCAAAGCCGTTTGGACAGTATGTTTAAGGCGCTGGGGCATGAAAATGTCTGTATGCCGATGTTTATTCCCGAAAGCCTTTTAAATAAGGAAAAGGAGCACGTCGCGGGCTTCGCGCCCGAGGTCGCGTGGGTCACATACGGCGGCAATGAAAAATTGGAGGAACGCCTTTGCGTGCGCCCGACCTCCGAGACGCTGTTCTGCGAGCATTACAAAGCGATCGTTCGCTCCTACCGCGACCTGCCCAAGCTCTACAACCAATGGGTATCCGTCGTGCGCTGGGAAAAAACGACCCGCCCGTTTCTGCGTTCACGTGAATTTTTGTGGCAGGAGGGGCATACCATCCACGCCACCGCCGAGGAAGCGCGCGAGGAGACGGTGCGGATGCTGGACGTCTACGCCGATTTTTGCGAAAACGATCTCGCCATGCCCGTCATTAAGGGCGTGAAAACCGAAAAGGAGCGTTTTGCGGGCGCGGAGGATACCTACACCGTCGAAGCGCTCATGCACGACGGCAAGGCTTTGCAGAGCGCGACTTCGCACTATTTCGGCGATGGATTTGCCCGTGCGTTCGATATTCAGTTCACCGATAAGGACAACACCCTGAAATATCCGTTCCAGACTTCGTGGGGCAGCACCACGCGGCTCATCGGCGCGGTCATTATGACGCACGGCGACGACAACGGGCTGGTACTCCCGCCGCACATCGCCCCCACGCAGGTCATCGTCGTCCCCGTGGCGGCGCACAAAGCGGGCGTGACCGAAAAAGCGCAGGAGGTCACCGCGCGGCTCGGAAAGATCTGCCGCGTCAAAATCGACACGACCGACAATTCCCCGGGCTGGAAGTTCGCGCAGTATGAAATGAAGGGCGTGCCGCTGCGGCTGGAGATCGGCCCTAAGGATATTGAAAAGAACCAATGCGTATTGGTGCGCCGCGACAACCGCGAAAAGGCGTTCGTTTCGCTGGATGCGCTGGAGACGGAAGTGCCGAAATTGCTCGACGCAGTACAGCAGGGATTATATGCCCGTGCGCTGGAACGCCGCGAACGCATGACCTATACGGCCGCGACCTTGGACGAGCTTTTGGACGTCGCCGAGCACAAACCGGGCTTCATCAAAGCCATGTGGTGCGGCGACCGCGCGTGTGAGGATAAACTCAAGGAGCTTGCGGGCGTGACCTCGCGCTGCATTCCTTTCGAGCAGGAGCATGTTGCAGACACCTGCGTGTGCTGCGGCCGCCCCGCCGAAAAGATGCTGTATTGGGGCAAGGCGTATTAAGCCAAAGCGCGCGCCGAACAATTTGCCTCGGACGCATTGACTTTGCAAAATAAAACTTTTATAATTTTATTGTTGCGGAAAACGGCGCACGGACGTTTGAGGGGCCGTTGACGTGAAAAACGAAGGAAAGGAATGATACCGTGCGCAAAATGCTCGGTTGAGCGTTTTGCGGCGCACGCCGTATCGTGTGGCGATTATTATGGAAAAGAAGATCATAGCTTGCGGTCTTATCATGCTTTTGCTCGTGACCTGCTTTGTTGCTTGCGGCAAGAAGCCGACGATCAAGGGCAAAAACGGCATGGAGTACGTTGTGGTGACCGATGAAGAGGGCAGCAGCGTGCTGAATGCGGATGGCGACATAGCGGTTTACGTGACCGACGACCGCGGCAGATATGTAAAGGATGCAAACGGCGAACGCCAGACCAATTACATTGAATTCCCGGACAAGATCATCAACGGCAGCACCTATGAGGCAGCGGATTTTACCTTTACCATATCCGAGGGGTGGACGTTGGACGATGACGGTACGTTCACAAAAGACGGGACTAACGGGATGGCACACATTAAATTTGATGATTTAGGCGAGGTGGGCGACGGGGAGACGCTACATACGCTCATGGATAAGATCGAATCCGAGGAAAATCCCTTTATGGATGAGGTCCGGAAGATATATGATGTGGAGTTGAATACCACAGACGTGGTACTCACCGACAAAAATGTTCCGGCACTTGCTGCAGAGTTGACTATCAAGGAAAAGTCGGGCGAACTGATTTATCGCGCGCACGGCACATATTTTATCAGCAATGGCAAGTATTATGAAGTGGTATTTACCTGTGATAACCTGCAATATAGCGTTTCATCGGAAGAATTGCTTGAGATTATTGATGATGGGCTGACCCTTAAGGATTGACAACAGCAGAAATGACCTATATAAGTTTCGGCTCCTTCTGTGAAGGGGCCGATTTCTTTGCCTGCACACCTTTTGCAGGCGTTTCGGCGCGCGTGACGAGCCACAATATCTTGTTATTGCAAATTTAAGGGCATACCGAATGTACCAAATTGCACAAAGCGACGTTTTTGGAGCTTGCGCAGAGGAAGAAAAATTCGTGAAAATAGCAAAATTTCCTTTATAATATTTGCACAAAATTACTAAAAAGAACTTGTTTAAAATGCAGAATTTCAAAATACGGCCAAAAAGGCATTGAATTTTTGACAAGAACTTTGTATAATGAAAACGATCATAAAGGGTTATATAGGTAAAGTGTCCCCAAAATCGGAAAAAAGGGGCATTTTCCCACGCGAAAATTGATATAAAACAAATCATTTATGCAATTTTCGACATGATCCGGTAGTAAGTACGACTGCCGCTGAAAAAATTTTTCAATGTTT
>CANRAU010000008.1 GCA_947628665.1 uncultured Clostridia bacterium | reverse complement strand
AATTTACTGATTGATACAGATTACGCCGGAACACTGCCGGCATTTTACAAGGAGATAAAAAGGCATAGCATAGATGTTCGGGATATAACGTATGTGATGGCTACGCATTATCACCCAGACCATATCGGCCTTATTAGTGAGCTTATGGAACACGGCGTAAAACTGCTGTTGATAGATACGCAAACCGAGTATGTTCATTTTTCTGATGAAATCTTCAGACGGGAAAAACAGATAAAATATATTCCGATAGATGAAAGTCTCGCCACGGTTATAAGTTGCGCTAGAAGCCGTTCGTTTCTTCTCTCAATGGGAATTAAAGGAGAAATCATCAGCACGCCAAGCCATAGCGAGGACAGCGTTTCTGTAATTTTGGACGATGGGGATTGTATTGTTGGCGATTTGGAACCTATCGATTTTTTGGGCGCTTATGAAGATAATCCAAAGCTTGAAAAAGACTGGAGTCGTGTTATGGGCTATAAACCAAAGAGAATCTATTATGCCCATGCAAACGAGAAAGTAATGATGTAATGTGACAGAGATTCCTGTTTTTCAGTAAGTGAATCAGAACGAAATCGGGGTTTGAAAAGAGGAAATTTATGAATTTGTTAGTTAATAAAGTTATCAGCAGCATACTGCAAATTATACTGTTTTTGTTCATTCCGTTTGTATGGTGGCTTGTTACAGCAAGAAAAAAGCAAAAATTTGCAGAGTGGATAGGGTTAAAGAAAATTGAGGGCGGCAAAAAGACTTTAGCTGCCGTTGTTATAGCATCAGTTGCTTTTATGCTTTTAGGGGCGTTTTTGCTTTATATGGTAAGCGGAATTGAAACGGCGACTTCTGAATTTGCAGGGCTTGGTGTGGCAGCCATTCCTGCAATAGTTATATATGCGGCTTTTAATACAGCATTTCCGGAAGAACTTTTATTCCGAGGGTTTATATTAAAAAGAGTGACAAATAAGTTTAGTTTTAACATTGCAAATATTGCGCAGGCTTTATTATTCGGTTTATTACACGGAGCGATGTTTTTCCCGTTTGCGGGAGGTGTAAAAACTGCTTTGATTATTGTGTTTACGGGAACTATTGCATGGTTTATGGGATACATCAACGAAAAACTTTCCAGAGGCTCAATCATTCCAAGTTGGATCATTCATACCGCTTCTAATTTGTTTTCAGGAATTATTTCTGCTTTTTTATTATAAATTCCAGTTTGTCGAACTGAACGCAACAACTGAATATCAAAAGATTGACCGTTGACACACCGGCTCCCCGGTGAAAAGTCAACGGTCTTTTTCTTCCCCAAACGCTCCATTTTGGCGTGGGGGTATAACTGAATACGAATACATAGCCCTTGCTTTCAAAGGCGGTTACAGAGCGACAAATGCTCCAAAATCGCCCCGAGAATTTACGGAAAGCAAGGGCTTTTTCTATTTCGGGTGTAAAACACACCCGAAACAAGGTTCTGTCAAGGGCGTAAGCCGCAAAGCGGTCAAAGACCCTTGACAGGTTCTTATTCTCCGGCAGAAACGGAAAGGAGGTGGTGTCTGTGTGCCGAGATATGTTGACGGCAGACGGGTACAGCTTTTGGACATCTACTACAGCGTCATCGGTATCCTGCACGAACTCAGCCCCGAAGAAATGGAAGAAGCATTCCAGCAACACATTGCAGAACGCAACAAAGTAAAAACGGTGTAACCGCAAGGCTACACCGTTAGAAATCAAGCAACATTTTAATACAAGAGCCACCTTGGGGCATCTTCCTTACGGAGGATGCCCCAAGCGATACCCTTTTATTTTATCTATTTTATTTTGCTTCAGTTTAGCCTATAGAAAACTAAATGCGCGTATCCAAAATATCCACGTATTTCGCTTTGTACTGCGCGAATGTGCCGTTTTGCAGTGCGTCACGAATTTCCGCGAGCAACGTATTATAAAACCAGAGATTGTGGATCACGCAAAGGCGCATGGCAAGCATTTCGCCCGCTTTAAACAGGTGGCGGATGTAGGCGCGGGAATGCCGCCGGCAGGTCGGGCAGCCGCACTGCGGGTCGATTGGCGAAAGGTCGTTTTTATACTTTTCGTTGTTGATGTTGCGAATACCCTCTTTGGTGAACAGATGCCCGTGGCGGGCATTGCGGCTGGGCATAACGCAATCGAATAAATCCACGCCGCGCTCCACCGCTTCCAAAATATTCCCGGGCGTACCCACGCCCATGAGATAGCGGGGCTTATCTATCGGCATAAACGGTGTGACCGCCGAAATAATGCGGTACATCTCCTCCTTCGGCTCGCCCACCGCAAGGCCGCCGATCGCGTAGCCGTCCATGTCCATATCCGCGATGCGTTTCATATGTTCGATGCGCAGATCTTCATATGTACAGCCCTGATTGATGCCGAACAGCAGCTGGTTGGGATTTACGGTATCGGGCAGGGCGTTGAGCCTGTCCATTTCCTTTTTGCTGCGTTCCATCCAGCGCGCTGTCCGTTCGCAGGAGCGTTTGGCGTAGTCGTATTCTGCAGGGTTTTCCACGCACTCGTCAAATCCCATGGCGATCGTAGAGCCGAGGTTCGACTGGATCTGCATACTCTCTTCCGGCCCCATAAAAATCTTTCTGCCGTCGATGTGGGAGGAAAAATACACGCCCTCCTCACGGATTCTGCGAAGCGCCGCCAGGGAAAAAATCTGGAAGCCGCCGCTGTCGGTCAGAATCGGCCCATCCCAGCCCGTGAACGCGTGCAATCCGCCGAGTTCGCGAATCAGCTTGTCCCCGGGGCGAAGATGCAGATGATAGGTGTTGCAAAGCTGCACCTGACAGCCTATGTCCTTTAAATCATAGGCGGAAAGCCCGCCCTTGATCGCGCCCTGCGTCGCGACATTCATAAACGCGGGCGTTTGCACAACGCCGTGTACGGTCGTAAATTCGGCGAGACGGGCATTCCCATCGGTTTTTAAAACAGTAAACATATCTTCTCCTTATTCGGCCATATGAGGCGCTCCCTGCGCCGAAGTCCTTTTTGAGCCGTCTTACAAAATCACGCGGAGGCGATGGTTGCGGGAGGCAGAAAAGCGCGTCTTCCTTTTGCGTTTTTGCACAGCAAGAGCCTCCGTAACGGAGGCTCTCACGGCTCATACAACAAACTGTCTTGCTGTCACAGGTACTCCCTGTATGATCGAAAAAGCGTGTTTCCGCTTTTCCATACGCTTTCAGCGACAATACGCTTGCCGTTTTCCCTTTTATTGCGCATACTTTCCTAAGTTTTCCCAGTCGATTTCATCTTCGGGGATGAATCCGCTCTCTTCCGCCTCTTTCATTTTGGCGGCTTCCTCCGGTGTTGCCTTTGTGAAGTCGGGATCCCACGCAAGAACCAGCTTCCTGACAAACTCCTGCGCAAATTCCCGTTCGCTCATGGGAACGCTCTCCTTTCTGCAACATAAACGGATTCCGTATTCTATTATAATAAGTTTCTTTCCGTCCTGTCAATAGAATTTACCGCTTGAATCGGCTTCATGCAAGCGACCTGCGTTTTGAAGGTTACAAAATCAGCATCGCATCCCCGAAGGAGAAGAAGCGGTAGCCCTCTTGGACGGCGATCTTATACGCCTCTAAGATTTTTTCGCGGTCGTAAAAAGCGGACACGAGCATAATGAGCGTGCTTTCCGGCAGATGAAAATTGGTAATCAGCGCATCAATGCATTTAAACGTGTAGCCGGGATAAATAAAAATACTTGTCCACGCATCCGCCGCGCGAATTTCGCCGTATTCGGACGCGACGCTCTCCAGCGTCCGGCAACTGGTCGTCCCGACCGCGATCACGCGGCCGCCCTGCCGTTTCGTTTCCCGAATCAACTGCGCGGTTTCCTCAGGCAGATGATAATGTTCGGCGTGCATCAAATGATCCTCCACACGCTCGGCTTTGACGGGGCGGAACGTACCCAAGCCCACATGCAGCGTCACATACCCGATGCGCACACCCTTTTGCCGGATTTTTTCGAGCAGCTCGGGCGTGAAGTGCAGCCCCGCCGTGGGGGCGGCGGCAGAACCCAATTCTTTCGCGTAAACCGTTTGATAGCGTTCGTTATTCTGCAGTTCTTCCGTGATATAATGCGGAAGCGGCATTTTGCCGATTTTTTCAAGAATGGGAAAAATGCTGTCTCCCTCAAAAAGGAATTTCGCAAGGCGGTTGCCGTTTTCCAAAACCTCTGTGATCTCGGCGCGCAGCTCGCCGTTTCCGAATGTGAATACGCTGCCCGCCCTGGCGCGGCGGCCGGGGCCTGTGATAACCTCCCAAACGCTGTTTTCCTTTTGGTTGAGCAGCAGAAATTCCACGTGCGCGCCCGTATCCTCTTTCACGCCGTACAGCCGTGCGGGCAAAACGCGCGTATCGTTTACAATCAGGCAGTCCCCCGGCTGTAAATAATCCGTAATATCGTAAAAATGCCGATGCTCCGTCTCACCCGTATCCCGCCGCAAAACCATCAATTTTGCATGGTCGCGCGGTTCTATGGGCGTCTGCGCAATACATTCTTTTGGTAAATCATAATAAAAATCCTGTTTTTTCATCCGTATTCTCCCGAAAAGTATAGAAATCTGTTAAAATGATTGACTATTGCGCTTAAAAATGCTATGATGCTTTTATCTGCAATAGAGGTGCAAAACACATCAGTAGCGCGGTTCAGGCATTCGGCTGTCGATCACGGCGCGCGAAAGGGTGTTTTGCCGAAGGCGGCGGCTTGGCCGAAAAAGCGCCGTTTGGGTATGTTTGCGAACAGCGGCATAACTGTCATCATGCGTTTGATGGAGTGCTATTGCGGCGCGGGAATATTTCGTTTGCGCCGTGCATTGCCATAGCGTTTGATGACCGGTTGTAAAAACCGGCTTTTTTTATGCGGCGCGGAACGTACCTTTGCGCAAGCAATAGAATAGCATATTTTGGAGGTAAACACAAGTGAAAAAACAGTATACAGTCGGTGTGATCGGCGCAACGGGCATGGTCGGGCAAAGATTTTTGACCCTGCTTGCCGATCATCCGTGGTTTTCCGTTAAGGTCGTTGCGGCAAGTCCGCGTTCCGCAGGCAAAACCTATGCCGAGGCCGTGGGCGCGAAATGGTGCATGACCTGTGAAATTCCCGAACAAGTCAAAGACCTGATCGTCATGGACGCGACGGGCGACGTGGAGAAGATCGCCTCTATGGTCGATTTCGTGTTCTGCGCCGTCGATATGAAAAAGGATGAGATCAAAGCGCTGGAGGAGCGGTACGCCAAGGCGGAATGCCCCGTCGTCTCCAACAACAGCGCGCATCGGCACACGCCCGACGTGCCTATGGTCGTGCCGGAGCTCAACGCCGATCACATTCATATCATCCCCGCGCAAAGAGAGCGTCTGGGGACAAAACGCGGGTTCGTTGCGGTCAAGTCCAACTGCTCTCTGCAAAGCTATGTACCCGCGCTCTTCCCGCTGTCGAAATTCGGCGTGAAGGACGTTTTGGTCTGCACCTATCAGGCGATCTCCGGTGCGGGAAAGACTTTCAAGACATGGCCCGAAATGGTGGATAACGTCATCCCGTTCATCGGCGGTGAAGAAGAAAAGAGCGAAAAAGAGCCGCTGAAGATTTGGGGCAAGATCGAGGGCAAGGAGATCGTGCCTGCGACTTCTCCGAATTTCACGGCACAGTGCCTGCGCGTACCCGTTTCCGACGGGCATATGGGCGCGGTGTTCGTGCGTTTCGAGAACAAACCCTCGAAAGAGGAGATCCTTGCGACTTGGAAAGACTTTCAGGGTCGCGCGCAGGAGCTGAAGCTTCCGAGCGCCCCCAAGCAGTTCCTCCACTATTTCACCGAGGACAATATGCCGCAGACGAAAGAGAACCGTATGCTCGAAAACGGCATGGCGATCTCTATAGGGCGGCTGCGCGAGGATACCCAGTATGACTATAAATTCGTCTGTCTTTCGCACAACACCCTGCGCGGTGCGGCAGGCGGCGCAGTGCTGCTTGCGGAACTGCTCTGTGCAGAAGGCTATATGGATTAAACGGGAACGCGTACAAACAGAAAGGGGTTCTGTATGAAACAACCGATTTTCACAGGCGCGGGCGTTGCAATCATTACGCCGTTCACACAAGACGGTAAAGTCAACTACCCTGCCCTACAGGCTATTTTGGAATACCAGATCGCGCACGGTACGGACGCCGTCGTGATCTGCGGTACGACCGGCGAAAGTGCGACGCTCTCGCACGAGGAGCATACCGAGGCCATTCGCTTTACAGTCGAAACCGTCGCAGGACGCATTCCCGTGATCGCGGGGACGGGCAGCAACGACACCGCGTATGCGTTGGAGCTGTCGAACGAGGCGGAAAAGATCGGCGTCGAGGGGCTTTTGATGGTCACGCCGTATTACAATAAAACGTCGCAGGAGGGGCTTTACAGACACTATACCTATCTTGCGGATCGTGTTTCCACACCGATCATCATTTATAACGTCCCCAGCCGCACGGGCTGCAACGTCGAGCCGGAAACGTACGCCGCGCTCTCGAAGCACAAAATGATCTACGGCGCGAAAGAGGCCGGCGGCAATATTTCCGCCATCGCCAAAACGATCGCGCTTTGCGAAAAGGACTTTTCGGTGTATTCGGGCAACGACGACCAAATCACCGCCATAATGGCTCTGGGCGGCAAGGGCGTGATCTCGGTGCTGTCGAATGTCGCCCCGCAGGCCGCGCACGACATTGCGGCGGCTGCGCTCGCGGGCGATTTCGAGGAAAGCCGCCGCTTGCAGCTGGAATATTTGGAGCTTTGCAACGCCATGTTTATGGACGTCAACCCCATCCCCGTCAAGCAGGCTATGCGTATGATGGGCTTTGACGCGGGTCCGTTGCGGATGCCGCTTTGCGACATGACGGCGGCAAAGACTGAAAAGTTACAGGGCATTATGCAAAAATACGGTTTGGTCAAGTAAGCCGATTCCTTACAGGATGTGAAAACAAATGACGAAAATCATTTTAAGCGGCTGTTTCGGAAAAATGGGTCGCGTAATTACCGACTGCGTTTCGCGCCGCGGGGACTGTACCATTGCGGCGGGCGTAGATATCGGTGAAGGAGAGGCGGAGTACCCGGTTTACAAGAGCTTTGCGGAGATTCAGGAAGATGCGGACGTCATCATCGATTTTTCGCATCCGTCCGTACTCGACGGCCTTTTGGACTACGCGCTCGCAAAACCGTGCGCGGCGGTCGTGGCCACAACGGGACTTTCCGACGAGCAAATCGAAAAGCTCAAGGCGGCTTCCGAGAAAATCCCGCTGTTTTTCTCCGCGAATATGTCGATCGGCGTAAGCCTGATCTCGGAGCTTGCCGCAAAAGCGGCGCGGGTGCTGGAGGGTTCATTCGATATTGAGATCGTGGAAATGCACCACAATCAAAAAATCGATGCGCCCAGCGGCACGGCGTTGATGCTGGCGGATTCCGTTTCCGAAGCCCTGCAGGAAAAGCCGCACTATGTGTTTGACCGTCATTCGAGACGTGCAAAACGCGCGAAAAATGAGATCGGTATCCATGCCGTGCGCGGCGGCACGATCGTCGGCGAGCATGAGATCATTTTCGCGGGCTTGGATGAAATCATCAAAATCTCACACTCGGCGCGTTCCAAGGAGCTTTTTGCCGTCGGTGCGGTCAACGCGGCGTTGTTCTTAAACGGCAAGCCTGCGGGATTTTATTCCATGAAGGAACTCATTGCCGAAAAATAACGGAGGTATTTTTATGCAGCCCATTCAAAGCATTACCGTCGTGGAGGACGTCACCCTCATTTCCTTGCAGGACTCCCCTGCCGACATCAACTTGATTTCCGATATTTTTAAAAAAATTTCCGAGGCCGGCATTGACGTGGATATGATCTCGCAAACGCCCCCGCACAGCAATATGCCCGACCTTTGCTTTACCGTTTCGGGCGATGATATGGGGAAGATTTTGGAAATTTCCTCCCAGCTTCGCGCGCTGAACCCCGGTTTGAAGCTGTCCATCAGCAACGGGCATTGCAAAGTCTCGGTGTTCGGCGAAGCCATGCGCGGCTGCCCGGGCGTGGCCGGCAAGGTCTTTGCCGCCATTGCCGAAGCGAGAGCGGACATCAGCATGATCACGACCTCCGAAGTGGATATTTCCGTCCTGGTGGCAAAAGCGGATCTCGAAAATACGCTCGACGCGCTCCACAAGGTATTTTAACGCGTTACAAAAGAAAACGGCAACAGATCGCAGCAATTTTGTTTTGCTGCGGTCTGTTTTTGTTTGCAAATCTTATATGGTAAAAAAGTCCGATTGCTGCGCTTTTGAAAAGGGTGTATACTGAAATCAAACGCAAATTTTTGTCAAATCAGAAAATTTTTTAAAATTTTTGTTAGGTTTTGCCGATTTTCGGCACTACTTTGCGAAGGACAAAATACAGCAAAGGAGAGATCATATGGCAAAAGGCATCGAAAAAGATGCCGCGGAAATTTTTCGACAATGCTATGATGCATATGCCAAAAGCCTTATCCACTTTGCTCGCGCAAGACTTCGCGAAATGGACGACTGTGCGGAGGATTGCGTGCAGGAGGCGTTTATGGTGTTTTACAACAGGCTGAAATCGGGCGAACACTTCGAGCATCCGCGCGCATTTTTGTACCGAACGCTCGATCAGATCGTCAAAAAGCAGCAATCCAAAATTTCTGCGAAACAAAAACATACGCTTTCCCTCGACGACCCCGACGTGCATATCGATTTGGTTGCGGAAGAGTTCATAGACTACGAAAAATATATTCGGCTCTTAGAAGAAAAGCTCGACGAAGAGGAGCGGTTTTTCTATACGGAAAAATATGTGAACGGAAAAAAGATCGAGCAGATCGCCGCAGAAGCGGGACTTTCGGTAGGCGCGGTGACCATGCGGCTGTCGAGACTGCGCAAAAAGCTAAAAAAAGAGCTTTGCGATCTGCTGCTATAGAAAGGTGGTCAAATTTATGCAGGCAATCGTTTTGAACAGAGAAATCGCGCAGGGCATTTTTTGCGACCGCGCCCTGCGGGAAGAATTGATCGAATTGTTAAACGCCCTCATTGACGAGGAGCTTCGGAAAACGGACGACGAAGCGGATTTTGATTTGATCGACGCATACAGCGAAGCGCTCAACGACCTTTACGGTGAGAACGGCACGCTGCACGTCATCAGGAAGCTGCAAACCGCAGACGCGTTTTTAGCGCGTGTTTCGGAAAACAAGAAATGGCAATCCATAAACCGTGCCGTCAAAGCGGGACTCGCCGTCTGTGCGGCGCTGGCTTTCCTCGTTACGGCGAATACGGTGACCGAAAAAGCCACGGGCGTGAACGTCCTGGGGCGCGCGGCGGAGGCTGTACGAAATATTTTTGTCGGGCAGGAGCGCGAGCCGATCATCACTCTGCCGCCCGAAACCGAGCGAGCGGTGACGGAACGCGTTTCAGAAGTCGCCAGCGAAACGACCGCACAAGAAACAGAAAAGGAAAGCACAGGCGAGCCGTCCGCAGCCGCGTCGGCAGTCGGGCAAACGCAGCCGAATCGAAGTCCGACGACTACGGGCGCGCAGAGTACGGTCAAGCCCAAAAATCCGAATTTGCAGCAGGTGCTTTCCCCCGAAGACCCGCCCACGACAAAAGCGCACGAAACCACTACGCGAAAGCCCTTTGTGCGGGACGACGAGGACGAAACGGCCGCGCCCTGCGTTATAAAGCTCACCGCGTCCTACAGCGCGGATTTCAGGCGGGATTACAAGGTCGGCGAACCCATCGATCTGCGCGGACTGACCGTAACGGCGACCTACGATAACGGCAGCACAAAGCAGATCCCCGTATCCGCTTGCAGTATACACGGTTTTTCCACCGAAACGCCCGCCAACCGCATTGTCACGATCGAATATGAAGGCTGTTCATTCAGCTATTTGATCAAAGTTCAGGAGGAAGCATGATGAAAAAGATTTTAAGATGTTTACTCGCAGCCGTATTTGTCATGTCGCTGTTTGCGGTATGTACGTTCCAAAGCGCCGCGGAAAGTACGGAATATACAGACGCCGACGGAAATGTGTATACATATACGCAAACGAGCAGCGGTGTGAAAATCAATAGAATCATATTGAAAAACTTCGGTACAAATTTGGTGATTCCAGATACAATCAACGGCACGCCCGTAACAGCGCTGGGCAACAACCTTTTCGGGGATTACGATGCATATACCTGCTCCATGGTTGTGGGGGTTACCATTCCGGATACCGTTAAGACTTTGGGCGTCTATACATTTAACGACTGTGAAAAATTACAAAATGTTGCTTTCGGAAACGTAACCGATATTACGATATACAGCGGCACTTTTCAAAGCTGTTTCAATTTGCAATCCGTTACATTCGGGAAAACGCAAAACGTAACCATAGCTGCATCCGCTTTCGCACGCTTGACTAAGCTTCAAAAGGTCGATTTCGGCAATCCTACCGGCATGGTGATTAAAAATTCGTGCTTTCAAAAATCGGGACTTCGTGAAATTACGGTTCCAAAGGGCGTAAGTCTCGGTCAGTATGTTTTTTCGGAATGTCCGAATCTCATAAAGGCTGAAATTTATGCATCTCCTTTAAAACAAACGGAAAAAACAACAGATCCCCGTACAGGCAAGGTTATATCGGAACGGGACGTTTTTTCGGAGTATTTGTTTTATAAGTGCCCTGTTTTGCGCGATGTCAGCATTACCACGTATGAAACCATATATCCGTATATGTTCAGCGAGTGTCCCGATCTCCAAACGGTAAATGTCGGCCATGCAACGGCAATCGGCAACTATGCGTTTGCAAACTGCCCATCGTTAAAAAATTTCACCTGCAACGGCAAAATAAACATAGGCCGATTGTCGTTTGAAAACTGCTCCGAAATGGAATATTTCGATTTTTCAAAGGTAAGCAAACTGGATTACGCCTCTTTTGCGAACTGCTCGTCACTGAAAAATGTAAACATATCCAATATCGGTATTTCCGAAAAGTGTTTTTCAGGCTGCAAATCACTAACTTCGCTTGATCTATCGGGTGTTACAGAAATCGGATCCTTTGCTTTTGCCGCCTGTACGGGTCTTCAAGAGCTTTATTTTGACCATGATATAGCTGTCTACGACTATGCGTTTCAAAATTGTACCGGCCTTAAAAAAATCCGAATTGGTGACAAGGTAAAGTGCATAAATCTATCTTATCCCAGTTTTGAATCATATCGTCTTGCCGAGAATATTTTTGAGGGATGTACGAATGTAGAGTATATATACATAGGCGCAGCGTTTTTGCCTACGGTCGTTACGGACAACGATATTTATCTTGCTTCCGATTTCTTTGGCTTCTATCATTTAGACGCTTTGGAGACGATCGAGGTTTCCCCGAACAATCCTTATTACCGCTCGGATAACAGCGTGCTTTATGTGGATGAGGGAGACGTGTTTATCCTCCTTTGCTATCCGCGTGCAAAGAAAGGCGCTTATTATTCAACCGAAAAGGCGCTTGCCGATGTGCATAAGGACTTTACGTTAGGCTATCTTGCCTTTTGCAGAAACCGATATATCCAAGAAGTAAACTTCACAAGGCCTGTCGTTTACCCTGAATTTGAAGAGAATGACACCGATTTGATATATTACGGTCTACTGGACAGAAGCTTTTATGACACTTCGGTTGAAAAAGTAACTTTTCCCAAGGGCGGCATGAAGACGATAGGCTATAGCATGTTCGCGGACAGCGCCATAAGGGATATAGACCTGAGCGATACGCAGGAAATACACTCATATGCCTTTGCCGGATGCAAAAATCTTACCGAAGCAAATCTTCTTTCCTGTACGGATTTAAGAGATTACGCTTTTGAGGACTGTACGTCGCTCAGAACCGTAAATCTTCCGATGTGGCGCATCGAATATGATCCCTGGCACTGGTCAACTGACGAGAGTGAAGGCGTATTTTCCGGCTGTACCGCCCTTGAAAGTGTAAATATGCCGCTTACGGAGTATATTCCCGAAAAATTCTTCAGCGGCTGCACTTCTCTCGTAAATGTAAATGCGCCCAAATGCGAAATACTTGGGGAAAGATGCTTTTTCGGCTGCACCGCCTTAAAAAAGCTTGATATGACGCTGAACGATATAGGAAAATATGCTCTTGCGGGGTGTTCAAATCTGCAAAGCGTAATGCTTAAAGACGCTTATATCTATGAAGGCGCATTTACAAATTGCATCGCACTTCAGAATATAACAGGTATGCAGTACATCGAGAAAAATGCGTTTGCAGGCTGCGTATCGCTTAAAAATTTGAAGCTGTACGGCGTGCGTAAAATCGGTGACAACGCGTTCAAAGGCTGTACTTCGCTTTATCTCGCACAGTTTGACAATACAAAATGTACCTTCGGCAAAAATGTCTTTGAGGGCTACACAAAGCTTTCGTTCTACTGTGATGAAAACTCCGACGCCTATAATTACGCAGTAAAAAACAATATTCCCGTTATCGCTGTCAGCGTTGGCTTCCAAAAGGACGTATACGAATACACGGGAAGCAAAATAGAGCCGGGTATCATCGTGAGTATGGGCGATATGACGCTTGTGCAGAACACGGATTATATCCTGACCTTTGAAAAGAATGTGAATGTGGGAGGCGCGACGGTAACAGTTCACTTTATAGGTGATTTTGAGGGTCTCCCCGATGCCTATAGGGTTTTCACAATTACACGCCGCAGCATTCAGGCGGCCGAAGTTGAATATGTAGAGGATTATGTGTATTCGGGCGATGACATCAAACCTGCCGTTGTGGTAAAGCTGGACGGAAAAACGCTTGTTGAGGGCGTTGATTACACAATTCAGTATACCAGCGGAGCAGATACGGGAACTATGCTGTTTACGATCCAGGGAAAGGGCAACTACAGGGATTCGATTGACTGCTATTACAATATAGTTCGCCGTGATATTGCCGAAGCAACCGTCTGTGCAATCCCCGATAGTGTGTACACGGGCGAAGAAATATGCCCCGTTCCCACGCTTACCTGGAACAGCTTTACGCTCGTATATGGCGAGGACTTTGAAGTCAATTGGTTTGACAATGTAAATGCGGGCTTCGGTACGGTCGTGATTTACGGGTTAGGCAATTTCAGCGGTACGGCGCGCGTACAGTTCCGCATATTCGGCAAGGATATTTCTTCCGCCGATGTATCCGCGATCGCCGATCAGACATACACGGGGCAAACCATCCAACCCCAAGTGACCATCACCGCAGACGGGAAAGTCCTGACCGAAAACGTCGACTACACCGTCGAATACCGCAACAATACCGAAAGCGGCACGGCGTCGGTGATCATTCGAGGCATCGGCAATTACAGCGGTGTTGTGGAGAAATCCTTTACGATTTACAAAAACAGCGTGTATGCCTTTACCGTATTCTCCGAAACGCAAATGACCGCCACCTATGACGGCACGCCCCTAAAGCCCGAAATGGAAGTCTATTTCGGTACGCAACTTTTGAGGGAGGGCGTGGACTACACGGTACGTCTCCAAAACAATGTCAACGCGGGAACAGCGACGGTGACGATCTGCGGCATAGGGCTTTTTGAGGGCGAACGATCTTACGATTTCACCATCCTGCCCTGTCTGTTCGGCGCGGAGGATATTACTGTGGACGGTAACACGGAATACAACGGTTCGGCAATCGAGCCGCAGGTCACGGTATACAAAAACAACAAGCTCCTCGAAAACGGCAAGGAATATACTGTCACCTATTCCAACAATGTAGAAGTCGGCACGGCGTATCTGACCGTGGTGGGTATCGGCAATTACTGCGGTACTGTCAACCTGGAATTTGAGATCTACGCGCCCGCAGACAGCGGAAACGTGGACAAGGATACAGATAAAGAGCAGGGCGGCGGGAAAGATCCCCTGCCTGACGACGGGCAATCCGAAAGCGGACAAACGCCGCAAAAGCCGCAAACCTCCGATACAAACAGCGGTTCGCCCGGTGGGAACGATGCAGCGCAAAGCGGTTCAAAAGCCCCGAGCGCAGCCGATGCAAACACGCAGAAAGACAAGCAAGAGCCAAACGCCGTCCCCGCGCCGTCCATTCCGAAAACAGGCGGCGACAAGGAAGATGCGGACACCGTTGAAACGGTTCTTTGGGTATGCGTGACCGTCCCGCTTTTGATCGTGCTGAATATCTTAGACGATAAATGGCGCAAAAAGCACGGCAAAAAGACCTTTGCGCAAAGGATAGAGGACGCCGCAAACGATTGCTTTTAAGACGCTGCTTTTGTGTCCTCCCCCTCTCTATGGACACAAGGGCGCAGACAGAAAAAGAACCGCAGCAAGGCATTTGCTGCGGTTCTTTTAGTCTGTCGATAAACTGTTTTGCGATAGCAAAACAACGAAAAGTTTTCGCCCGCCTTTTTCAAAAGGCGGCGGGGTTGAGGGGCGGCGCCCCCATCGCAGCCCGCAGGCTGCGAAATTTTTGTTCCAAAAAAGCGCAGGAGGGGCGAAAAACAGTCCAGTGGACTGTTTTTCGGTGGGGAACCCTCGCCGGGGGTTCCCCATAGTCTTACGCCTTCTGTGCATATTGCCAAGTGACACATACTTTTTCGTGTTTCATTATGCCAAAACGATTTTATAGAAAACCTTTTTGCCCTTTTTGAGGATCATTTGTCCCGCCGCTTCGAGTTCGGAAGCCGAAATGGATGCCAGCGGGTCGGTGACCTTCTGCTCGCAGAGGGAAACGCCGCCCTGCTCGATTAAGCGTCTGCCCTCGCCTTTCGACTTGATAAGCCCCGCTTTCATCATGACTTCGTTGACCTGTATGCGCCCGTCGGTGAAATCCTCGGCGCACAAAGCGACCGTCGGCATATTCTCGGTATTGGCAGCGCCCGAGAACAGCGCGCGCGCCGCCTCCTGCGCTTTGGCCGCCTTTTCTTCGCCGTGTACCAGCGCGGTAAGCTCATACGCCAAAATCTCTTTTGCGCGGTTGAGCTCACTGCCTTCCCACGCTTCCATTTTTTCGATCTCCGAAAGCGGCAGGAAAGTCAGCATACGAATGCACTTGAGCACATCCGCATCGTCCACGTTGCGCCAATACTGATAGAAATCAAACGGCGAAGTCTTGTTTTCATCGAGCCAAACCGCACCCGACTGGGTTTTGCCCATCTTTTTGCCTTCGGAATTCAAAAGCAGCGTAATGGTCATGGCGTAGGCGTCCTTGCCGAGCTTTCTGCGGATCAGCTCCGTGCCGCCGAGCATATTGCTCCACTGGTCGTCGCCGCCGAACTGCATATTGCAGCCGTACTTTTGATACAGCTCATAGAAATCATAGCTTTGCATGATCATGTAGTTGAACTCCAAAAAGCTCAGACCCTTTTCCATGCGCTGCTTATAGCACTCGGCGGTCAGCATTCGGTTGACGCTGAAGCACGCGCCGACTTCGCGCAAAAGCTCGATATAATTCAGATCCATGAGCCAGTCGGCGTTGTTGACCATCAGCGCCTTGCCGTCCGAAAAGTCGATAAAACGGCTCATTTGCTTTTTGAAGCATTCGCAGTTGTGCTGAATGGTCTCCGGCGTCAGCATTTGACGCATATCGCTGCGCCCCGAGGGGTCGCCGATCATCCCTGTGCCGCCGCCGATAAGCGCGATGGGCTTATTGCCCGCCATTTGCAGGCGCTTCATTAAGCACAGCGCCATAAAATGCCCAACGTGCAGGCTGTCCGCCGTCGGGTCAAAGCCGATATAGAACACCGCTTTCCCGTTGTTGACAAGCTCCCGAATTTCGGGTTCATCCGTCACCTGTGCGATCAGGCCGCGCGCCTGTAATTCTTCATAAACGCCCATTTCCTTTTACCTCCGAAAAAATATAAACGCCCTCCGTAAAAACAGAGGGCGTAAAAATTACGCGGTACCACCTCATTGCGCCGCTTTTTCACAAAAACGGCCTTGGCAAGTGACCAACATCACTCTGCGATTAACGCTCGCGCACGGTAGGGCTTACTATCCTTTCTTCCCTACGACTCCAAGATGTATTTCGACCGCATATCGCGCTTCCTTACACCAACCGAAAGCTCTCTTTGCCGAATCTGCGATGTACTTCTTCTTTTCATAGCCGATACGTGGATTATACCGATTCTTTCAGGCTTTGTCAAGCATTTTTTGCTGCTCGGCGGTTTTTAAAAGCTCTTCCGCGTTTTGGAGCTGCAATGCCGTGACTGTAAGGCCGCCCAAAATACGCGCAAGCTCATGTTTTCTGCCGATGAAATCCAGCGGGACGACCTCGGTGTAGGTCTGCCCCTCGCGCTCGCTTTTTTCTATGCGCATATGCGCGTCGGCAAAAGCCGCGATCTGCGCCAAATGCGTGACGCAAATGACCTGATGGCTGCGGGACACCTCGCTCAACAGGATCGCGATCTTCTGCGCCGCCCTGCCGCTGACACCCGAATCGATCTCGTCGAAAATCAGCGTGCCCACGTCGTCCTTTTGGGCTAAAACGCTCTTGATGGCCAGCATAATGCGGGAAAGCTCGCCGCCCGAAGCGATCTTTGCAAGAGGCTTGGGCGCTTCGCCGACATTGGCGGAAAGCAGAAATTCGGGTGCGTCCAGCCCGTTTTCGGTCAGTTCCCCGCGCGTATTCTGCACAAAAAATCGCACGCTCGGCATATCCAAAAAGGAGAGCTTTTCGCAAACGCGCCTGCAAAACTGTTCGCCCGCAGTCTTTCGCGCCGCGCTCAGGCGTTCGGCAACGGCATATGCCGCCGCATAGGCTTCGTCCGCCTCTTTTTGCAGGCGTTCCAAAATCTCGTCGGACATTTCGATTTTCTCGCGCTCGTCCACGGCATTTTGCAAAAATTCGAGCATTTCCGTTTCGCTCCCGCCGTACTTGCGCTGCAAGCCGTACAGGAGATCGAGCCGTTCCTCGATGCGGTCAATCTGCGCGGGGTCAAAATCGTCGGAATAGAGCTTGTCCCGCAATTCGTCGCCGCAGGCGGATAAGGTATAGGCAGCCTCGCGCACGTCGGAGAGCAGGGATGCGAATTCCTCGGAATACCGCCCCGCCTGTTCGAGACTTTTTGCCGCATCGAAAGCAAGGGTCGCCGCGCCGCCGAAATCCTCCCCGCCGCACAAACACGCGTGCGCGCGCTGCAAAAGCTCGGTGATGTGCGCGGCATTGCGCAGCACCTCCAAACGTGCTTCCAATTCGGCGCACTCCCCCACGCGCAGCTCGGCGCTCTCCAATTCCGCGATTTGATAGTTTAAAATATCCAAACGGCGCAGTTTTTCGTTTTCATCGATATGCATGGAGCGAAGCTCCCTCTGCGCCGCAAGATACGCGCGATACGCCGACGCGTATGCTTCCAGCAGATCGGCGTCCTCGGCGAGGCTGTCGATATAGGCGCAATGCGAATCGGGCGAGAGCAGCGACTGATTGTCAAGCTGACCGTGGATATTGACCATTTGCTTCGCGACGCGCTTCACAGCGGACACCGTAACGGTCACGCCGTTGATCTTGCAGTTGTTTCTGCCGTCCGCAAAGAGTCTGCGCTGTATGAGAACGCTGCCGTCCTCCTCGTTCGGCAAGTCCATTTCCCGAAGCAGTGCGGTGATTTTGGGGTCTGTCTCGTAAAACAGCGCGGACACATAGGCGCTGTCCGCGCCTGTGCGGATAAGCTCGCGCGAGGTGCGCTCGCCCAAAACCGCGTTGATCGAATCGATCACAATGGATTTGCCCGCGCCTGTTTCGCCGGTCATGACCGTAAAGCCCTGCGAGAAAGTCAGCACGGCTTTTTTGATGATGGCGATATTTTCGATTTGCAATTCACAAAGCATCAGTTTTCACCGCTCGGCATGGATTCGATTTGTTCTTTAAACTGTTTGGTCTCCTGTTCGCTGCGGCAAAGCACGAATACGGTATCATCCCCCGCAAGCGTCCCCACGACCTGCTCAAACGCCATGGCGTCTATCGCGGCGCACGCGGCGTTCGCCGTCCCCGCATAGCATTTGACCACGGCGATATTGCCCGCAAAGTCCACGGAGATCACGGATTGGGAAAAAATGCTGTAAAACTTTTTGACTTTGCCGTTTTGCAGCTCCTGATCGCTGCGCATATAGACGGCAGCACCGCCTTTGGACGCGGTTTTGACCAGCCGCAATTCTTTAATATCGCGCGATACCGTCGCCTGCGTGACCGCAAAGCCGTTTTGGCGCAGAAGCGCCAACAGCTCGTCCTGTGTGGCGATCTCGTGTTCGCGGATCAGCTGTAAAATCAATTCATGGCGTTTCTTTTTCACGTTACGCCCTCCTCTGCGCCAGTTTGCTGTTCAGCACATCGATAAACGAATCGTTTTTGATGCGAATGAAATCCGCATACCGTTTTGCCTTTTTCACGGTCAAGACGCTCCCCGGCTCGACGGCGAAAGACGGGTCGCCGTCGCAGGAAATGCGTATATCTTCGGCGTCCGACGGAATATGCACGCTGATCTCGGAATGGCTCTCAAAAATCAGCGAACGCGCAAACAGGGAATGCGTGCAAATGGGGGTGAGCAAAATGCTTTCGATTTTCGGATCGACCACAGGCCCGCCCGCCGAAAGCGAATACGCCGTAGAGCCTGTCGGCGTGGAGAGGATGATCCCGTCGGTATAATAATGATTGACGGGCTGCTTGTCCGCAAAAATGTCCAAATGAATGAGCTTGATCTGCTCGCCGCGCGCGATCACCACATCGTTCATGCAATACCCGAGGCTGACGGGGGCGTCCTTCGTCGGCGTTTGGCAGAACACCTCCAGCATCATGCGCGCATCGGTCACATATTCCCCGTTCATGAGGTTTTTGAGCAAATGCAGTTCGTTTTTCTCCACACCCGCCATAAAGGCGAGATTCCCCGCATTGACGCCGAGTACGGGCTTTTGATAGGCCGCCGCCTTTTTGGCGGCGTGGATGAGCGAGCCGTCTCCGCCGACGGCAATGACCGCGTCGCAGTCGGACAAAAGCCGTTCCGATGGAAAAAAGGCCGTTTCCCCCGGGATCTGCCCGCAAAGCGCGTCCTCAAAGCCATAGGATATGCCGAAGCACCGCAGATTGGCGCACACATCGACCGTGACCTGCAAAGCACATTCCCGCGTCAAATTCGGCAGCAGGGCTATTTTCATACACTCACCTACTTTAAGCTATCGTGTGCGGATCGCACCAAATCCCCGACGTCCATATCCAAAAAGGTTTTGTTTTGCTCTTTTTTCAGGTGCATCAGATATTCGATATTGCCCTCAGGGCCTTTTATGGGCGAATACGACAAGCAGAGTACCGAAAATCCGCAGGAAAAGGCGAACGCCGAAATCGTCTCGACCACTTCCCTGTGAACCGATTGCTCACGCACCACGCCCTTTTTGCCGACCTTATCCCTGCCTGCTTCAAACTGCGGCTTGATCAGGCACACCGCTTCGCCGTTTTCCAACAGCAGGGTATACAGGACGGGCAAAATGATTTTCAGCGAAATAAAGGAAACGTCCACGCTTGCAAAGGCGGGCAATTCGTCCAACTGCTCCGCAGTCAGGTAGCGAAAATTGGTGCGTTCCAAATTGACCACACGCGCGTCCGTGCGCAGCTTCCAAGCAAGTTGCCCGTAGCCGACGTCCACCGCATACACCTTTTTGGCGCCGTTTTGCAGCATACAATCCGTAAAGCCGCCCGTGGAAGCGCCGATGTCCATGCACACAAGATCCTGCAGGTGCAGATGGAACGCTTTGACCGCCTTGTCGAGCTTTAAGCCGCCTCGGCTGACAAAGGGCAGCTTTTCGCCGCGCACCTCGATTTTGTCGCTTTCCTTGACCGTCTCGCCCGCTTTGGCCGCCTTTTGACCGTTTACATAGACCTGACCCGCCATAATGAGCGCGCCCGCTCTGGAGCGGCTCTCGGCAAGCCCGCGCTGTGTAAGCGCCATATCCAGTCTTTGCTTATCTGTCGCCATGTAGATTCTCCGTGATCACCGTCTGCATTCCCTCGGCGTCCAAATGATAACGTTTCAGCTGCGAAGCAACCGAAGCGTGCGGGACAAATTCATCGGGGACTGCCGTTAAAGTGAATTGCCCCGAAAATCCCCGTTCCAAAAGCCGCGCGCCGAAGGTCTCGCCGATCCCGCCGGAACGGATCCCCTCTTCAAAGAAGAACACGTGCGCGGAATCGGGAACTGCCTCCACCGCGTCGGGCGGGATGGGCACGATTTGGTTGAGCTTGAGCACGGCGCAGCTTATACCGCTTTCGAGAAGCGCGTCGCAAGCCTTTACGGCGTTGCCAAAAATGCGTCCATAGGTTACAAGCAGGCAATCCGCCTGCAAGTCGCCGTAGACTTCAAACTCCGGGAAGCTCTCCTCCGTGCTTTCGGGGACGGGCATCTCCTGCCCGCGCGGATAGCGCACGGCGACCGGACCGTCCTTGTGGTAAATCCCCTGTATAAACGCGTGTTTCAGCCCCCGATAGGTAGACGGCGCATACACCGTCACGTTTGGGATGCCGTTTAAAAAGGCGGCGTCCAAAAGGCCGTGGTGCGAAATACCGTCCTCCCCGACGAAGCCCGCGCGGTCTATAGCCAAGAGCATATGCAGCCCCTGCATCGCGCCGTCATGCACGATTTGATCGTAACCGCGCTGCAAAAAGGAAGAATACACCGCAAAAATCGGGATCATCCCGCCGCGCGCAAGCCCCGATGAAAACGTCACGGCGTGTTCCTCGGCAATGCCGACGTCAAAAAAGCGCGTGGGATAGCTCTTGCGAAACGCTTCCAGCCCCGTCCCCAGGGACATGGCGGCCGTAATGGCGCAGATGCGCTTATCCTTGCCTGCCACTTCGCAAAGGAATTTTCCGAATTCCTCCGAAAAATTCGTCCCTGAAAGCAGCGGCTCGCCCGTATCTATGTTGAATTTTGAAATACCGTGATACTTGCCCGGCGCTTTTTCGGCGTAATCGTAGCCCTTGCCCTTTACCGTGTTGATGTGCAGCAAAACGGGTCTGTTGGTAAGCCGCGCGCTCTCCAGCGCTTCGGTCAGCTGCTCTATGTTATGCCCGTCGATAGGACCCATGTAGCGAAAACCCAGTTCCTCAAAAAAGGTGCTTTTGTAAATGCGGTTTTTGATGCGGGTCTTGACGCGGAAAATGTATTCCGCCAAAGGCCGCCCGACAAGCGGGATCTTTTGCAGTACCCGTTCGGTGCGGGCTTTCAGTCTGTAATACCCGGGCTTTGCACGCAGAACAGCCAGATACCTTGCGACAGAGCCGACATTTTTCGAGATGGACATCTCGTTGTCGTTTAAAATCACAATGAGCCGTTTTTTGGAACGCCCCGCATTGTTGAGCGCTTCATAGGCAAGGCCGCCCGTCAGCGCACCGTCGCCGATCACGGCAATGGCCGTGTGCTTATCGCCCGAAAGCGCGTTTGCCGTCGCCACACCGAGCGCGGCGGCGATCGAAGTGCTGGAATGCCCGCTGAAAAACAGATCATGTTCGCTCTCGTTCGGATTGGAAAAGCCCGAAAGCCCGTTTTCCTGCCGAAGCGTGGAAAAATTCGCATAGCGACCCGTCAACAGCTTATGCGCATACACCTGATGCCCGACGTCCCATATGATTTTGTCCTTCGGGGAATCAAAAACCCGATGCAGCGCAATGGAAAGCTCCACCACGCCGAGGTTGGAAGCCAAATGCCCGCCGTTTTGCGAGACCGTATCGATCAGCACTGCGCGGATCTCCTCTGCGAGCATCTTCAATTCCATAGGATTCATCCGCTTAACGTCGGCCGGCGACAGAATTTGATCCAAATATCCCATATTGAAATTACACCCCGTGACTGCCGACTAATTCTTGCGGGAAGCAAGCTGTCGCGCAAAGTCCGCCAAAAAGTCTGTAGAGCCCGGCAAAGCGTCCAAAGCATCTACCGCTTTTTGCGTCAGTTCATCCGAAATCGCGCGGCACTTTTCCACGCCCAAGAGCTTTACAAAGGTACTTTTCTCGTTTTTCTCGTCGCTGCCGACCGGTTTTCCGAGCGTCTGCGTGTCGCTCGTCACATCCAAAATATCGTCCACGATCTGAAATGCAAGGCCGATACACGAAGCGTAGGTCTTGGCAGCGGTCAAAACCGCTTCATCCGAGACCTCCGCAGCATAGCAGCCCAACAGCACGGCGGCCTCGATCAACGCGCCTGTTTTCAGGCGGTCTATGCAAGTAAGCGTCTCGTAATCGACCGCTTTCTCTTCCGAGAGCAGATCGATGACCTGCCCGCCGATCATGCCGCGCACGCCCGAAAGGTTCGCCAATGTCTCGACTGCGCGCAAAATGAAAGCGGGCGAAACGTCCTCGGCTTTGCAAAGCGTCTCAAAAGCGAGCGTCAAAAGCCCGTCGCCCGCAAGCAAAGCCGTGCTTTCGCCGAATTGCTTGTGACAGGAGGGCTTGCCGCGCCGCAGGTCGTCATTGTCCATACAGGGCAGATCGTCGTGAATGAGCGAGTACGTGTGGATCATTTCCACCGCAGAGGCAAAGGCAAGCGCATGCGCAGGATCGCCACCGCACACATGGCAAAATTCCAGCGTCAGCATGGGGCGCACGCGTTTGCCGCCGTTTCGGACGCTGTAGCGCATGGCGTCCAGCACGATCTGCTGTCCGTCAAAAACATCGTATACGTAACGCTCTAAAGCGCTGTCCACCATTTGTCGATAAACATCCCTGTTGGGTTTCATGACTCGCTCTCCTCCCCATCTTGTACCTGCGAAAGGGTACGGATCTTCTGCTCGGCGTCATCCAACGCCTTGCCGCAATAAGCGGCAAGCTCCGCCCCCTCCTGAAAGAGCCGGAGCGCTTCATCCAAATTTGTGTCGCCGTTTTCCAAACGTGCAACGATTTTTTCCAGCGCGGTGATCGCTTCTTCATACGTTTTCGGTTTCATTGTGATCGCCATACGGTACGCGCATTCGCATCGGCAAATGTCGATTTTTGCGCTGTACCGTCCCTTTCGTTTCTTTTATGAGATTTCGTTTACGACGCAGGACGCCGTGCCGTCGGCAAAACGAAGCTTGAGCGTTTCACCCGATTGCAAAGCGTTCGCCGAGCGTACCACAGAGCCGTCCGCACGGCTTGCGACCGCGTATCCGCGCGCAAGCACCGCAAGCGGGCTTAGCGATTGCAGCTTCGCGGCGTTTTCCGAAAGCCGCAGACGCTCCTTTTGCAGCAAGCCCGTCTGTAAGGCTTCAAATCGCCGATACAGATCCGCCGTGCGCATCCGAAGTGCGTCGAAATACAGAGAGGGGTTTTGTAAAACGCCCCGCTCGGTAAGCGCGGTATAGGCGTATCGTCTGTTTTGCAAAAGCGACGAGACGGATCGTTGCAAGCGGTTTTGCAGCGCATACACATTCGCGCGGACTTCCGCCGCGTCCGGCACGGCAAGCTCTGCCGCCGCAGAGGGCGTAGGTGCGCGCAGATCGGCGGCGAAATCGCAAATCGTGAAATCCGTTTCATGCCCGACCGCCGAGATCACGGGAATTTCGGACGCATAGACGGCGTAAGCCAGCTTTTCGTCGTTGAACGCCCACAAATCCTCCGCCGAACCGCCGCCGCGCCCAAGGATCAGCACATCCGCGCACGATTTGCGGTTGAATGCCTGCAAGGCGGCGATCATCTGCTCGGGCGCGCCCTCGCCCTGCACAAGCACGGGGGCAAAAATGACTTCGGCAAGCGGATACCGACGCCCCAAAATCTTTAAAATATCCTGAATCGCCGCGCCCGTGGGCGAAGTGATCACGCCGATGCGCTGCGGGTAACGCGGGATCGCCTTTTTGTGCGCAGGGTCGAAAATCCCCGCTTTTTCCAATTTTTCTTTCAGCTGCTCAAAGGCGAGGTTCAAAGCGCCCGCGCCGTCCGGCTGCATATCGTCGACAAAGACCTGATACGAGCCGCCCGCTTCATACAGCGAAACGCGGCCGCGAACGATCACGCGAAGCCCGTCCTGCGGCTGAAATTTCACTCTTGCGGCGTTGCTTTTAAACATGACCGCTTTCACTTGCGCACTTTCGTCCTTGAGGGTGAAATAGAAATGCCCCGTTTTATAGTGGTTCGTAAAATTGGAAATTTCGCCGGTTAAAAATACGTTATAGAGATTTTCATCCGCATCCAGTTTGGATTTGACGTATCGGTTGAGCTGCGACACCGATAAAACAAGCGGCGCGTTATAAAGCATAGCTTTGATTTCCCTCTTTCAGTGCGGTCAGAACCGCGATACCCGCCGCATTGTCGGCAGAAAATGCGGGTTCGGCAAAAAAAGCGCCGTATTTGTCCCGAAAACAGTCGCGAAGTGCGCCGTTGGAAGCCACGCCGCCCGAAAAAACCATGGGCAGCGTCGGATAGACCTCCCGAAGCGCGGCCGCCATACCGCCGACGGCGGCAAGCACGCCGTCCAGGCAATAACGCGCGACATTTTCGGGCGTTTCGCCCTTTTCGTACAGCGTGCGGCACTGATTTTCGAGTCCCGACAAACAGCAGTCCATGCCCTTCATGGTCGGACGCAGGTGAAAATGCCTGTCGGCCTTTTCGGAGAGCTTTTCAAGCTGCGCGCCGCAAGGAAACGAAAGCCCGAGCATCACACCGACGCGGTCGATAAGCTGCCCCGCTTTCAAATCCAGCGACTGCGCGATACAGGAAGCTGAAAAAATATGCGCAGGATCGGGTCTTACAAGCAGCGCTTCGGTAGTGCCGCCCGACAAATGGAACGCCAAAAACGGCGTGTGGATCAGTTCCAGCTGTCCCGCAGAATACAGGGCGGCGGCAATATGCCCCTCCTGATGCGAAAATTCGGCGCAGGGAATCTGCATGGCGGCGGATACCGCATGCGCTGCGGCGCTGCCGACCAAAAAGCACGGCATATAAGAGCACTCCGCGCGGCGGGGAAACACCGAAACGCCGACGGCGTCGGGCTTTTGCCCACACGCCGAGAACAGCGCGTCCAGCACCTGCGGCAGCTGCACCGTATGATGAAACACCGCGTCGCTTTGCCGCAGTCCCTTTTCCCCGTTTTTCACGGGCAGCAGCTTCTTTTCCTGCAAAATTGTCCCCTGTTCGCAAAGATACAGCGCGGCGGAGGTGGTGTAATTGCTGGTATCAATCCCCAGGTACAGCATCCGATTCGCGGCTCCTTATAAACGCGCCCAAAATGCCGTTGATAAACGCGGCGTCCTCTCCGGTCGCATATTTCTTGGCAAGCTCCACGGCCTCGTTGACGGAAACGCCGCAGGGTACGGAATCAACGTACAAAATTTCACATATCGCCAAGCGCAAAAGGGAGAGTGCCACCTTGGAAATGCGTTCCTTTTTCCAGCCGATGGCGTACTGTTCGATCACGGCGTCGATGCTCTCCAGCTGCTCGTAAACCTGTTTGAACAGAGATTCGGAAAAAACAGTCGGCTCTAACAGGCGCGCTTCCTTGGCATAAGCGAGAATATCCTCCGCCGAAGTATCCATATTAAAAGACTTTTCAAAAATCAGAATGAACGCCTGTTCGCGCTCTTCGGTTCTGGTCATGCTTTTTTGTCCTCCGTAAAAGCCAAACAAGCCCTCCGCGCCAAACTGCGGAGAGCCGTATGTCAGGAATTTGCCTGTACTTCCTCGGTATTTTCAAAGTCGATGCCCTGAATGCAGACGCAGACTTTGGAGACCACCTTGCCGGTCATGCTTTGCACGGCGTTTTTGACGCTGCGCTGAATGGCGGCGCTGACCGTCTGAATATTGACGCCGCTTTTGACGCGGATGTAAATCTGAATGCGAATCTCATTGTCAAGCGCCATGACCTTGACGGCCTTCGCCGCTTCTTCCGCCTTCGTTCCCTGCATGAGACGACCGGCGGTTTTCGAGGCAAAGCCGCTCACGCCCTCCACATCTCTGGATGCGTTGACGGCAATGGCGGCGATCACGTCGTTGGCAATGATGATGTCGCTGCTTTCGCGTGTCTTTTCGTTTGTGTTCATAAGGAGAATGTCCTTTCACCTATATTCTGTCCGCAAAGCCCGACGAGACTTACGCATATTCGGCGTGTCTCGAAGCCCATAAAGACTTTGGCGCATGCTGTCCCGCGGCCGTATGCAAGATGGAATGCAAAGTACCGCTTTTAAAGAGTTATATATAGGTTATTGTACCACAAACTGAAAAATACGCAACTATTTTACTTCAACTAACGTAATTTTTTCCACAGAGATCTTGGTTTTGTTGACGATGATCTCCTTAATCTGCACCGCCGTCGTGTCGCTGAGCGTACCCTTTTGGAGCACCACTTCCGCCGTTTCTCCGAGCGTGACCAGACATTCCCCGCCCGTGCGCGCCGTGATGAGATTTTCGACCTCCGCTTCCAAAGTAATATCCTTGGCAAGCGTTTCCAGCGCGGCCTGCGCGGCGGCCTTGCTCTCGGCGTCGGCGTTCGCATCCTCCGCCGTTTTTTGCAGCGCGGCTTTCGCTTCGTCGTGTGCCTGCGTGCGTTTAAGGCGTGCGGACGCAAAATAATCGCCGTTCTCCGTGGCGTTGACATACTGCGCATCGCCGAGATTGGCGGCCGCTGTGGTTGCCTTTGAAATGCCGGAGTCGATCTCTGCCGCGGGTCTTGTGAAATACCAGTTCACGAACACCGCCGCCGCAAGGGCGATGACCAGTCCGCCCAGTACGATTTGCCGTTTGGTGATGGTTTTTGACATAACTATTCCTCCGCTGATTTCATTTTCAGAACACTGACGCGGTTCGCGCCGATCCCGAGCGCCCCGCAGAGCGCATTGGTGATTTGGTTTTTGACGCTCGGGCTGTCGCCGCCGTCGCAGACGACGATCACGCCAAGCACCTGCGGCGTGTTGGTTTTGACGAGCATCCCCTCGTCGCCGTTTTGGCCGTCGATCATGACATATTGCGCGTCACGGCTTTGCTGTGTGGAATCGCGCCCCGTTTTGACGTCGCTTTTCTCGTCGGCGGCATAAACGCGTTCGTCGGAACTTGCCAAAGTCACCATGACCTCTACACGCCCCGCCCCCTGCACCTTCGACAGGGTCTCCCGAAGCCGTTGCTCCGTCTCCTTTTGGAACTGCGCAGCGCTCAATGCGGGTTCTGTATTGGTCTCGGCTTTTTTCGCTTTCGGCAGAAATTCCGAAAGGCACAAAAGCAATATCCCGAGCGCGCCGATGATCGCCAAAATCCGAACGCGCTTTTCCTTTTGAAAGACGTCTTTCAGGCGTTTGAGCGCCTCCATACGCATCACCTCACGATCGTAACGAGCGTTTCGGGGATCTCCAGACTTTCCGAGAGACAGGCTTTGATCTCCTCGTCCGTTTTTTCCGTTGAAACGGTCAACCGCACGCCCGACAGCACCAAATACTGCTCTGCGTCAAGGTCTGCCTGCACCGAAATGTCCGACGGATACACGTCTATGTCGGCGAGGGCTTCGGCAACGGCGGTTTTCAGCGGTTCGGCATACGACGGCGTTTCATCGACGTCGAAGGCGGCATCCAAAGCGTCGATCCCCGAAAGCGCGCCCGCATCGACCCGCAGATCGCCGAACGGCCGCAGCATCACGAATAAAAGCAGCAGCGCCATGACGGTTTCACCCGTTTTTTTCAAATTGCCGTTTGGGAAAAGCATTTTGTAAAACAGCAAAACGACGCAAAACACGCAAACCGACGCCGCCCAGACCTTTATGTTCTCCATTTCAACCTCTGAACTGTAAAATAATGCCCGTGGAGATGATCCACAGAAATGCGGTAAAGATCACCAGCGTATTGACGAGCGACACGGTCGAGGCGACGCCGTCCAGCAGTCTTTTGATCTGCGGCTGCCCGAGCGCGCCCGCCGCTGCGGCGCAAAACGATACGCCGATATACCACAAAAGCAAATCCAATATTGCGGGAACCGTGACCAGCGCGATAATGAGAATGCCGAACACGCCGATCGTGTTTTTGATAAGCCCTATGCTGCCGAGTACCGACGTATAGGCGTCGCCCAAAGCGCTGCCGATGATCGGAACGGCGGAGCCGATCAGCATTTTGACGCCCCGCACGGCTACGCTGTCGCCGCTTGCGGCGAGCGCACCTTTGATACTCAAAAGTCCCGTAAACACCGTCGCGCAGAAGCCCAAAACGATCTGCACCGTCTTTTTGAGAAACGCCGTCACGCCGTCCCACGCGCGGTCCTCCTGCAAGGCCGCTAAGAGATGGAACAGGAAAAAGACTTGTATAAGCGGCAGGAAAACGTATACCTGCACTTCGGAAAAGAGGTTGGAAACCCCCACCATCACCCCGCTGTAGGCGGCCGAGGTCAGAGGCTTTCCGCTCATGGCGACCACACCCGCAAAGCCCGGAATGTAGACGAGCATGAAATCCGCCGACAGCTTTATGGCGGAAAACGCCGCCGTTAAGCTCTTGGTGACCGACTGCAAAAGCAGCACCGTCACCCATAAAGCGGACAAGAGCGAAAACGCCGTTTGCAGGCTGTTTTTTTCGCGCAGAAAGCTCGAAAGCACCGCTTGCAGCGCTAAAAAAGCGCACACCAAGCCTACGGTTTGCAGCGGTTCGGCCATCTTACCCGTGACCAGCCGCACCAGCTCCTCCACCACCGCGCGCGGCGAAAGTTTGAGCATACTTTGGTAGTCCGCATGTTCAAGGCCGAGCGCCTCCAGAGCCTTACGGGTATCCCCGTCCACCGCTTCGTAAATCTGCGAAGCCGTATTCTGCGCCGCTTCAACGTCGCCGCCCTGTTCCGCCGCCGTCGAGGGGACGGCACAAAGCGTCAAAAGCATAAGGATGCAAACAATCAGCCGTATCCAAGATTTTCGTATCCGTTTCATTGCAGCCATCCAAGACACATTTCTGCAAGCTGTGCGGCAAGCGGCAGCGCCATGATCAAAATGCCGAGCTTTGCCGCAAGCTCCACGACGCCTGCAAGCGTTTGTTCGCCGCTGTCTTTGCAGAGGTCGCTTGCGATCTGCGCAACTAAGCTAATTCCCAGCGCCTTGAGCATGACGCGCACGATCTCGCCGTTCTCCCCGACAAGGGTCATCAGCGCCGACGTTCCCGATACGACGCTGCCGACGCCCTCTAAAAGCGCCGCAAACACGACAAGCAATAAAGCGAGGCGCAGCAGCATGGCATATTCGGGACGCGCTGGCTTTAGAAGCACCAGCAAAAGCGTACCTGCAAGACAAAGCGCAACGATTTTGAACATGATCTATAAATCAAACGACGCGTTCACCAGATCGATCAGCGTCTCGATCTGCGGAATCATCATGACGGCGATCACGGCGATACCCGCCAAAACAACCAGCATGGCGTATTCGTCACGCCCTGATTTGGATAAAATCTGATACAGCATGGCGACGATGATACCGATCCCCGCTATCTTAAAGATAAACGTGATTTCCATAGCGCCTCCGCATTACATAAGTAGAATCACCAAAAAAAGCCCCGTAAGCACCCCGAGCGCGTTATACAGACGGGCGGTTTTGGCGGACGCTTCCCGCTGCGTTTTGACGAACTCCTGCAGCTGTTCGATAAAATAGCTGCAATTCGCGGTCTGTCCGTTTTTGTCGGTACTGCCGAACGTACCCGCAAACGCCGAAAGCAGTTCGATCTCCCGATTTCCCAACGCGGAGGACGCCGCGTACTCGTGCAGGGCTTTGTTCCATGCGTCCTCAAAGGACATCCCGCTCCCGAACGCACCGCGCACCGCATGGATAAACGAAAAGTCGCGGAATTCGCTCTCATCGCACACTTTATCCAGAAGCGCCTGTGTCGGCAGAAGCGCATACGCAATTTGTGTGCGCATCACCGTAAGCAGGCGCAAAAACCGTTCGGATTCCGGCGCTCTTTTACGCACCCGCGCCGACATATACGCGCCCGTCCATGCGCAAAAGCCCAGGATCAGCAGCAATCCCGCCGTTTTGAGCATCCTGCTCACCTACCCTTACGACCCGACAAATACGCCCGACGTTCTCGCCCGTATCCAAAAAAATCACCGTGTCAAACGCCCGTTCTTCGAGCAGACGCGAGATCTGCCGCCGACGCTTAAGATCCGCCATGTCGCGCGCGTGCGCCGTCGCGGTAAAATGCACGCCGCAGCGAATGCCTTCGGAGATCGCGAGCGCATCCTCCGAAGAGCCGATCTCATCGCAAAAAATCATATCGGGGGCGAGGGCGCGCACCGCAGTTTTGATCCCGTCGGCCTTGGAATACCCCGACAGCACATCGGCATTGCAAAACGCTGTCTCTGTGCTTAAATTCCCGCCGTTTGCCGCACCGCCCGACGCCAATTCAAAGCGTTCGTCGATCACCACGCATTTTTGCAGTTTGCCCGTATACCCTTCCGAAAGCGCTTTGACCAGCGTGCGCAAAATCGTCGTTTTTCCCGACATCGGCGCGCCTGCGAGCAGCAGATTGCAAAGCCCGCTTTGGAAGCAGGTACGCAGCGTCTCCTGTGCGGCATTCGGAATATTCCTTGCGATGCGGATATTCAAAGACGTGATCTGGCGAATGCCCGTAAGCGTTCCGCTTCCGACGACCGCCGTGCCGCAAAGCCCGATCCGATGCCCGCCGGGCAGCGTTAAAAAGCCGTTGGAAAAGTCGTCCTGATGGCTGTGTACGGAATACCCGCACGCGTGCGCGACGATCTCGCCGATCTCTGTCTGCGTAACGCGCAGAAGCGAGCCTTGGCACATACAGGTCGGTTTGCCGCCCGCCGTCATAAACCAGTTGTTCTGCGGCGTGACCAAAACAAGCGGCTGCCCCGCGCGCAGACGCAGCTCCATCAGGGTATCGGCCAAATGCTGCGGCAGCAAAAGCAGCGCTTGTCGCAGGCGTTTGGGCAGCGCTGTTAAAACCTCTGTGGGAATTCGTTCATTTTGCGCTTCCATTGCTTGTCACCTCAATTCAATATATGGTTACTTGTCCCGAAATAGAACAACTATTTCTTGAAATGCAACGCATCCTATGGTATACTACAGTACAGTAATATGCCGCGTTTCGGCGGTTTCAAAGCCCGTGAGGCTTATGCATCAAAAATCCGCATTTATACAAAAAGGCAGGGAATCTATCATGTGCAAAACGGACAGGATCAGTTTGATTATGCCGGTTTACAATGCCGAACACTGCTTGCAGCGATCTGTAGAAAGCGTACTCGGGCAGACATATACCGATTTTGAACTGATCCTTGTGGACGACTGCTCTACGGACAAAAGCGGCGAGCTGTGCGACGCCTATGCGAAAGCCGACGCGCGCATTAAGGTGCTGCATCAGGCTTCCAATGCGGGTCCGGGGCCTGCAAGAAACGCCGCGCTGAAAATCGTGCAGGGCGAGTATATTCAATTCATCGACTGTGACGACTTCATCGACGCGCAAATGCTGGAGAGGATGCATGCGGAAATCAGCGATTCGGGCTGCGATCTGGTCATCGACGGGTATCATCAGGATTTTTTGGATGCGGAAGACCGCTTTGCCTACGGTGTGGAAGTACTGCCGCCCGTTATGGAGGCCGCGACGAACAAGGACTGTATCACCTCGCTGCCGATGCTGGACGCTGCAAAGGTGCTTGCTGTAAGCCCGAATAAAATCTACCGCGCCTGTGTGATTTCGGACAACGGCGTGCAGTTTCCAAGCCGTATGCACAGCGAAGATTATTTCTTTATCATCGACCTGTTCCGCTATATACGTTCGTTCAAAACCGTGTCGTATGCGTTTTATCACTATTTGAAATACCAACGGGAAACCCTGACCAATATGTCGTATTTGAAAGGCTTTTCCGAGCTTATCAACGAACGCTTTTCCGCCCAGCGCAAGTTGCTTTCGGAAAACGGGGCGTATTCGGGCGAAGCCAGAAATCTGATGTGCAGCGTGCATATCAAGCATGTCTTTTCCGCTGCGGCCAACGAATGCAGTCCGGCAAGCGGCCTGTCTTCCCGCGCACGCAGAGAACGCATCAAGGCGCTTTTGCGGCACGAAAACACGCAGGAAGCCAAAAAATATGCGATCGCCAATTCCAAAATGCAGGCGATCATGAATATCGTCGTAAAAATCAACAGTCCCCTTTTGTTCGGGCTTGCGGCTAAGCTGATTTATCTCACACAGCACAGAGCCTCCAGGCTGTTCCATAAAATGAAGATCAAATAAGGAGTGCGCATATGCATAGAATACTGGTTTACGGCATGACCGAAAACAGCGGCGGGATCGAAGCCTATTTGATGAATTATTTCCGAAGATTTGACCGAAACGACGTTCTGTTTGACTTTGTAACGGATTACCCGACCGTCGCCTATGCGGACGAGATCACACGTTTGGGTGGGAAAATCTATCACATTCCCGCGCGGCGCGAGAATATCGTCAAGCATATGTCCTCCATTCGGAAAATCGTATCGGAAAACGGCTATGATACCGTGTATTTCAACATTTTATCCGCGTCGGCGGTATTTTCGGAGCTTGCGCTGTTTGGGAAACGAAATGTAAAAATCATTACGCACAGCCACAACGATTCCGTGGGCAACCTAAAAGTACACATGCTCCTGCGGCCGTTTTTGAACCTGATGACCGATACGCGGTTCGCCTGCTCCGAGGCTGCCGCCGAATTCATGTTCGGCAAGCGGTACGCGCAGGAAACCAAGGTCATCAACAATGCCATAGAAGCGGGCAAATATCAGTTTGACGCGGCGGTGCGGGAAGCGGTTCGCAAGGAATTCGGGCTTGCGGACAAGCTGGTCATCGGCCACGTCGGGAGAATGTGTTATCAAAAGAACTCGCTGTTTTTGATCGATATTTTTCATGAGATCCGAAAGCGGAATGAAAACGCGGTTTTGCTTTTGGTCGGCGACGGCGAGGATAAGGACGCCGTGTGCCAAAAGATTCGTGAATTGGGACTTGCGGAAAGCGTCATTATGACGGGTGTGCGCCCGGATGTCGCAAGGCTTTTGCAGGCTATGGACGTCTTTTTGTTGCCGTCGCGGTTTGAGGGGCTTGGCATTGCACTCGTGGAAGCACAGGCGGCGGGGCTTCTGTGCTTTGCAAGTAGCGCGATTCCGCAGGCGGCAAAAGTGACGCCGTTTTTGAACTATATAGACGCCGAAGCGAGTGCAAAGGTATGGGCAGAAACGGTGCTTTCGCAAACCGATTACGAGCGCAAGGATACCCGCGACGAGATCCGCAGCGCGGGATTTGACATTGAAACGCAGGTTTCCTATTTGCAGGATATTTTGAAAGCCTAAAACGGGCGCAAAAAGGCCGACGGTTCGGAAAACAAATCCGAGCCGTCGGCTTTTTTAACTTCACGCGTCCACGTTTTTTTGCTTCACGCTGTTTCTGAACTGCAAACCGGCGATGCGTCCGTTCGCGCGCGGTGGCGCGATCCCCTGCTTTTGCCCGATAAAAAAGCGGATATTTTCGCTTTTCGTCTGTTTCGGTCAGGCTTGTGCGGACAGGGTATCTAAAATCGTTTCCAATTCTTCAAAGGTAGCGGGGACATAAATTCTCTCCGGATTCCGATACAACCCGCGGAAATCGTCGATCAGGTTTGCAAAATCTTTTAAAAACGGGTCGTCAAGGTCGGAGAGCAACAATCGGTAGGTAAACAGAACCGTGGGTTCTACATCCTTCAAAATTTTCGGCATAAACTGCGTCGTCGAAAATGCACTGATCAAAATATTCCGATCGTCAATTTGATCGATACATTCCAGTTCCCACAAATTGCAATAGGCGTCCTTTTCCATGCCGGCAAAATCCGCCTCCGCCTGACGCGGGTGGATACGGACAAGGGCGCGATCCGACAGCTTTTCCCGAATAAGCGCAAGCAACCGCTTTTCCTGTTCGGGGCGGTATGTGTCGCGTTCCTCAAGAGGCTGCGTCAAATAGACCGCGCGATCACGGTAAAGACGATTGGCGCGATAGGAGAATATCTGCTGCATGGTCTCTAAATCCGAGCCCGGCGTAAGGTGAGGCAATTGTCTGACCTCCCCTTCCATGGTGCTTTTGGAAAATGCGGGCGCCGAAAGGTAGCAGGCCGTCGGGTGCAGTTCCAATTTCCCGCTGTAGAAAAATCGGTCGATGAGGCGGAACAGGCCGGAAGCGTAATCCGCATTGAGGTTGCCGCTGTACGAGCCGAGGCCGTCTTCAATATGATAGACCTGCGCGTTGGGAAAAGCCATGTGCAGTCCGAGCGTAAACGGCGTCGGGAAGCTGATGCACAGCGTTTTATATCCCTTTCGATACAAGCGCAGCTTCTGCTTGCAGGAGGCTTGTATCGTATTTTGCGGCAGAAACATACGATAAAGCGTTACAAATTTTTGGACAAGCGGCGAATATGTTTTGTAAGGCTCTATGTCATATACGTTGTGGAAAATACCGCTCTGCCGGATACGCTCCGCGATTTCATGCGAATTGCGGAACTGATGGTAGATATACAGGTCGGCGTTGTCGGCGCTGCCGTCCGTATTATGCAGGACAAAATTGACGCAATTCATGGTTTGGAACGGCGTGTCGGCCGCCAAAGCGAAGATTTCGCAATTCTTGCCGTCCGCCGTTTCGCCGTTGCGCTGATAAAGCTCCGACAGAACGACCGCAATGCCCACATAAAGCCAGAATATCGCGCCATACGGGTCTTGCCGCGTATAGAGCAGGTGCGCCTCCACCATACCGTTTGCGAGGATCGCGCCGATCACGGCAAACAGGAGTGCAAGAATATTGTAATGCGCGGTATTCTTTTTCCCGTAAATCAAAACCAAGCCGACTTTTTTGACGAGCAAAAGGCCAAACAGGCCGAAAAGGAGAAGCCCGACCGCGCCGCTGTAAACGATGATTTGAATATAGGCGTTATGCAGATTGCCCATATGCTTATAGAGCCACGTTGTCTCCTCCTGACTAAAAGAGGAGGTGTCAAATCGCAGTGCATCGCCTTCCGCGACCCACATATTCGCATAACCGAAAAGCGGGTGCTGCCGAAGCGCTTTCAAACTGCCGACCCAAATCGTAAAACGTCCGTTTGATAAATCGTCGCCGGACTCGATCCGCTCCATTTCAATTTTGGTGATTTCATCGTCCTTCTTGCTCGGGTCTTCCTCGGACGAACCCGTGGAAGAGACGGATTCCCGAATGGATTTCACCATGGAGGGAAGATAAGACATGCCGTACCGAACGCTCTGTGTGACGGCATAAGTGCCGGCGACCAGGATCACCGCCACCAAAAAGCTCGCGAGAACGGCTTTTAGATTTCCGAGCTTGCTTTGAAACCTCGGGAAAGCATAGACAACGCAGAAAAGAAAGAAAAATGCGATCAGCGTTAAAAACCCGCCGTTGGACAAGGTAAGCGAAAAATAAATCGTCTGAAAAACAAAATTCGTAATATAGAATCGGTTTGCTCTTATGACGCCGTTGCTTTTGATCATGCTGTTGATCAGCATGGCCGCAATGGAAATCATAACAAACAGCGCACCGGTGTTCGGGCTTGTATACACGCCGAATAATCTGTTTTCCAAGAATCCCTGCCGCAATAAAACATCGCCCGAATAAAAGGAGAACGATATTTGAAAGATAAACATGAATATGGAGATTGCGGCGGCGATCAGGGTGATCGAAATGATAATCGTATTTAGGCGATACAACAGCGTTTTGAGGCTGTCAAACGATTTTTTCCTGTCCTGACCGTAAAGCAGCAGCAAACTGATTCCCAAATAAACAGCGTGCTTGACGCCCATGTAAAAGCTGTATTTGATGTTGAACAGGATCGTAATGCCGAACGAAAACAAGATGAGCAGGGGGAAAACCCAATAGGCGGAACGGAACATTTGGCGTTTCGTCAAAAAATCCCATAGGATCAAAAGCGCACCCCAAGCAAAACACACTTTACATAACGGATCAATCAACCATCCGAGCAAAGGGAAAAACCATAAAATGCAGATCGTCGTGTAGATCAATGCAAAGTGATCCCTGTTCAAAAAGAACGATGTGATTTTATGCCCTTCCATCCACTGTTCTATTTTAACCATTTTGTCGATCCATACCTTTCTAAAACGAATAGATGGCAATTCATTTTTCTTCTTGATCCCTTCTGCCCGAAAATACAAAAATCAGAGACAAAGGTGAGACCAAAAATATTTTCTATCCTGTTTTAAGAGCCGCAATTCGGAAAAGTGGATTTAATTTTCCGTCAGCATGTCCCATTGCAGTACCGTATCGGCCGCAATGGTCTGCGCCGCTTTTTGCCCGATCACCCGCTCGATGTCGGACGGAGAGATCCCGCTGTTCGGACGTTTGAAGGTCAGCATCTCTCGGGTGATGGCAGCACCTTGCGGGATGTCGGTCAGCGCAACAAGCGACCGACGGGCGTTTTTGCGGGCAGTCTGCTCGCTGTCGAGACACCGCAGTTCATAACTGCCGCGAATGGCATCCAAATGCTCGATCGCCTGCAAAATCCGCTTCGCGTCGCTCGGATCCATCGCGTGATAATGGTCGTTGCCCTTGAGGGTCTTATTCAGCGTAAAATGCTTTTCGATGACGGTAGCACCCAGCGTGTAAGCGGTCTGGATGATCTCCATCTGCTCGGTCGGCTTGGTGTGATCGGAATAGCCGACATAGACGTCCGGGAACTGCTGCCTGAGCGACACAATTTTGTTGAGATTGGCGTGGTCAAGCGGCGTGGGATATTCCAGTACGCAGTGCATCAGGATAAGTTCCCGACTGTTGTACCGACGGATCGTCTCCACCGCCCGCTCGATCTCTTCCAGTTCGGAAGCGCCGATGGAGAGAATGATCGGCTTCCCCTTTTGGGCGATATAGGTAATAAAGGGCAGATTGCTCAGATCAGAGGAAGAAATCTTATATACGTTCATCATGTCGCACAGATAATCCGCCGACTGTATGTCGAACGGCGTAGACAAAAACTCGATGCCGATTTCCTCGCAGTATTGATAGAGCTCGCGATATTCCGCTTCGCCGAACGCGTCAAACTTTTTGAACAGTTCATACTGCGAACGGGTCGGCTCTTCCGTAATATCCCAATAAAACGGGGATTCCCTGGCGGCGAGCGTTTCCGCCTTGTAGGTTTGGAATTTGACCGCGTGGATCCCGGCATTTTTGGCTTCCAACACCATAAGCTTCGCCGCTTCCATATTGCCGATACCCATCTCTTTGGCGATGTCGTAGTAATTGACGCCCACCTCGGCGATCAGGGTGAATTGCCCGTTTTTAAGTCTCGACAAGATCGTGTTCATATCATCTCTCCCAAAATAATTTTTTTGACTCGGCCTATATTGCCTTTAAACGAATGCTGCTGCATCAACTCGCTCATGTTCTGCCGAATCTCATAGGCGGACAGCAGCCATTCAAAGGTTTTTTCCAGCGTTTCGTCCGAGACGCGATCCCCCAAGCCTAAATTGAGGAAGCCGTTTTTCATTTGGGCGAAGGTGTGCAGCTGTTCGCGCGCATTCTGCGCCATCACAACGGCAGGGATGCCCATGCTTGCCAATTCAAACACCGTGCGCCCTTGCGAAGTAAACGCAAGATCCGCCATGGTCATATACTCGGTCACCCGCTTGACGTCCTGCACCACCCGAATGCGCTCGCTGCTCACTACCCCGTGCGCGGCGGCGTCATACGCAAGGCCGGTCACAAAGGTAAATTCCAACTGCGGGTGACGTTCCACCGCATGGGTCGCCAGTCGGTAGATCTTTCCGGTCAAATTCAGCGGGTCTGCGCCGCCGAACATGGTAAATACATGGCGCACCTCGTTGTGCGGCGTGATCGGGTCGGCGTACATGAACTCGTCCCGCAGCAGGACATATTTTTCGCCGCTGAAAACGGTGGGACGCATATTTCGATTTTCGTAGAGCGCGTTGATCGTGGCGTCCGCGTATTCGCTGCCCTCGCCCAAGTCCTCAAAGGTGACCACGCGCGGCACAAGGGACTTTAAGGTCTTGATATAGTCGCGCTCTGTATCCAGACAGTCCACGATCACGATGTCCGGCTGCTCTCTGCGCAGGAAATCGTAGAACGCTTCGTCGTCCGGCACTACCGTGTAGGGGAAAAAGCTGGCCTTGATCTTTTCGATCCCCTCGCGGCTGCGCTCGTTGAGTACAAAATGTACGTTGTGTCCGGTCAGGTTGTACGCGAGCGTCAGGCAGCGGTATATATGCCCCATTCCCAGCTGCCGATAGCCATCGCAGCGCAGCACGATCTTTTTGGCTTGCAGCATCTGTTCGCAGACGATCCAATCTTGTATGGTGTCAATATCCACCGCTTCATTGGCAGGCACTTCAAACACCGAAATATGCTCGCCCATGCGGCTGTTTTCCCGCACAAAACGGCGGCGGGTCAGGAAGAAAGCGCCGGTTTCCAGAAAATTCGGCGGCAGCTGCTGGCGATTGAGGCGTTCTTTGTACAGCGGAAAATAGCCGCTCTCGTTTTTCGACCAGGAAAGATGCGGCGCATTGATGACACTGATATAGGTGTCGCTGTCGCTGTCGGCAAGGAATGCGCAAATCGCCCGATTGAGCGTCTCGGCGGAGAGCAGCGGCGAAGTCGGCTGAAGCGTGATCACCGCGTCATACGTACAGGCATGGCGCGCTTCCATTTGCTTTACCGCGTCGTATACGACCGGGTCGAGCGTGACCGCGTCGGAGGAAAGCGCCTCTCCGCGCAGCACCACCTCTGCGCCATACATCTGCGCGATGCTCTCGACTTCACAGTCGTCGGTGGAGACCGCCACATCGGTGATCGCCGCACACGTTTGCGCGTTGTGGATCGCGTAATAAATCAGCGGGCGATTGTTCATCAGGCGCACATTTTTCCGAGGAATGCCTTTTGAGCCGCCGCGCGCAGGAATCACTGCCAGTATTTTCAAGAGATCAGTCCTTTCAGAAAATCGATTTGTTGCGCCATACGCGAATCAGCATCAGCGCCGCCGTCACCGCCGCGATAGACCAGCGCACCAACGGATGGTCGACCAGCAGATAGAACAGGCCGCCCATGCCCAACACGATGAGCATATAGACATGGAAAAAGCGATAAGGGTAATGATAGGTCTCGCGAATCACCCATTTTGCCATAATCAGGTGGAAGACGTACAGCAGCACATAGGCGAGCAGCGTCGCCGTCGCCGCGCCGATCATGCCGAACCGACGAATCAGCAGAAAATTGAGCGCCAC
This sequence comes from uncultured Clostridia bacterium, assembly GCA_947628665.1. Classification (GTDB taxonomy): domain Bacteria; phylum Bacillota; class Clostridia; order Oscillospirales; family Acutalibacteraceae; genus Fimenecus. Next base: position 45,624 of record CANRAU010000008.1, on the reverse strand, counting down.
GTTGGCCAAACAGGCCATGGAAGTACCCATGGCGATATTTTTGGTTCGACGATAATAAAACTCGAAATTGACCGGAAAGCTGTACAGGAACACAAAATAAATCCCGACCGACAGCAGAGGGATCAGCTGTATGGACGGCCAGAAATCCTCCTGGACGAACTGCTTGACCACTTCCGGCATCATCATGATAAAGCCGATGGTCAGCCCCGTGAACAGGAACACATAATTGTTCGTCTTGCGGCGCAGGCGCTCCATGTCCCCCGCCTTGACGTCGTCATGATAAAACGGCACCCAAGTGGTGTTCAGGGTCGTATAGATAATATTGAGTACGTTGGCAAAGGTAACGGCAAAGCCGTAGATCCCGGCAGAGGACTCGTCCATCATTTTCTGCACCATGATCTTGTCGCACTGGTGCAGCAGCGTGTTGGAGAGCGCGTGAAAAATCAGGGGCAGGCACAGACCCAGGCAGAATTTCCATTCCGCTTTGGAAAAATAGCTCCTGCCCTTGCGCAGGAAATAGGCAAACATCACCACGCCGACCAAAATATACGGTACTGCGTGGCCAAGCACATACCCGATATACGGCTGCTGCTCCCGCAGAACGACTTTGATAAGCAGAAGCGACAGCAGCACACTGCACACCGCGATGGAGGTAGACAGGGCAAAGTTGGTTTTTGCCTGCCGATCATAGGAAAACTTGAACAACGCCCACTGTACGCCCACCATGCCGGTCGTGTGCGCCAGCATCAGCCATACGATGCGGGAGGAAAAGCCGGAAAAAGCGGTAATGTACGGCATAAAGACGGCGCACAGCAATGCAAACACCGCGCAGGCGCACAGGGAAATGCACAGGGCGTTGGAGAAGCAGCGATCCCGTTTTTTGCCCTCATAATAAACGCTGGTCGGGGCGACGATGGCCTGCGTTTGCAGGCCCATAAAAATCACCAACAGGCTCTGATAGGAATTGTAGACGGTGTACATTCCGTAGTTATCCGTACCCAACAGCCGCGTGAAAATCGGGATGGTGAAAAAGCTGATGCCGTTAAGCAGAATCGGGCCGAGCATATTAAAAAACGCAACCTGATTGAGACGCTTGTTTTCTTTTTCCATAGCGTGATTCATTCTCCAGTTTTTGCAGAATGGCCGTCCGTTCCCCCGAAAGAGCCACCAAAAAGCCGCGTAAGACCCCACAAAGGCTCTCCAAAGGGATATTTCCGTCGATCTGTCCGTCGGCATGAGCGGCATCGACTTTTGCCGCGCTTTGCAAGGATAGGAAAAGGCGGTCAAGACCGCGATGTGCACCGCGCCGACCGCCTGTACTGCCGCAGGAATCAACCTATGGTCTTATTGGCGCACCGCCCCGGGCAACAGAGAATGCAACTGCGGCGCTGCCCGGTCAAGCGTATCGCTTACGCGATTCCTCGAAAAGCCTTGCCATCGGCGCAATTTACAGAGGCGTAACGCGCCAGGAAGTCTCCTTCGCGCCGATTCCCTAAAAAAGAGGAACAAACAAAAATCGAACTTATTCGCCCCTGAAATTTCATATATTATAGCAAATCCCCTTTGCAAAGTCAACATCAATCTCCCGCCGTGGATTCCAAAGCGGGGCTGTCGACCGTACACGACGAACGGGATTTCCGCCCGGCGTTTAACGGGACGTCACGTTCTTTTGCCGTTTGCGTTTTGCACGTATGCAAATGCCGATGAGAATGGCGAGCGCCGTCAAAAGGATCGCTGTGATGCTGACAACCAAAATCGGCTGTCGGGTATTTTCCGTCGTCTGTTCTGCGGGAGCAGAGGGATCGGCGACATCGGTGGGATCGGTTGGATCGGCGGCATCGGTGGAATCGGCGAAAATGCCTGCGGCCTTTACCATGGACTCTGCAAGTTCGGGGAACACCCAATTCCCCGATTGTCTGTCATACAGGCCGAAGCATTCCGCGCCCGTGTTCGTACCGATGTTATTATCCCATACGACACAGGGAATCCCATACTGTCCCGCGCCTTTTATATAGTATTCCGCCCACGCGCGGCGAGCGTCCGTATTCCCCTTGTTGGTCGCCCCGAATTCGCCGATCACAACGGGAATCCCCTTGCGGATAAAAATGCGGTTGAGGTCGGTAAAAAACGTATCCAGCTCTTTTTGATCCTTAGCCGTGAATTCGGACGAACCGTTGGCGTCCATGGCGAACGCATACGGCAAATAGGCGTGTACGGAAACGATGATCCTGTCGTCGTCGGGTAGCTGCATATCGCGCAAAACGCCGGACATCGACGTCGCCGCATACGTGGGCATCATAATCGAACGGTAGGCGTTATTGCCGCCCGTGGCGCGGATCGCCTCCACGATCGCACAGTTGAGACCATATATAATTTCGCGCTCCCGCTTTGTTCCGCCTGTCCATTCCTTTTCACTGCCCGCGGTGCGCGGCTCGTTCATGGTCTCAAACACCAATCGCTCGTCGTAATCCTTGAAAGTCTCGGCGATCTGCGTCCAAAGCGCGGCCATTTTCCGCTTGCTCGCCGCAAAGGTTTCCGCCTGCGAAACACAGCCGCCAACGTCGTAAAAGGAATTGTCGTGGTGGGAATTAAGGATCACATATAGATCGTTTTGATACGCATAATCCACGACCTCCTTGACGCGCGCCATCCAAACAGGGTCTACATTGCCCTCTGCGTCTGCGTGTACGCCCCACGAAACGGGAATGCGGATGGTATGAAACCCCATGGCCTTAACGTCGAGGATCATTTGCTCGGTGGTTTTCGGATTGCCCCATGCGGTTTCACAGTCCGTTCCCGAACCGTCCGTGGCATCCAGCGTATTGCCCAAATTCCAGCCGATCTGCATTTCCGACGCGATCTGCATGGCGGTTTTCGCCGTATCAAAATCGCCCGTAACGCCCTGAGGTGACGGCTGTGCGGCGGATCGTGCGTTTTCGGCAAATGCCGTTAAACAGCATCCAAACCCGAAATATACGCTCAATGCCAAAGTCAAAACTCGAAGCAGAAGTTTTTTCATGCGGTGCGTTCCTTTCCGTCGTCGATTGCACTGTATTTTATAAAATCAGCTTGCTGAGCCCCGCGCCTGTCGGCGCGGGAAGGACAAAATTTTACTTTTTCACGCCCCAAACGGTCGTGTTGTTGTCGGCGCACGCGGCGAAGGTCAGGGTTTTCGACTGCGCGTCGTTTTCTCTCGTCTGCTCGCATAACACGCCCCTGTAAACGCCGCCCTCCACGGTGAGCGTGATATACGGCGTTCCTGCCGTTACCGACCAATTCCCGCAGGTCTTGCCGTTTTTCGTGACCGTACCGTCTTTGGTGAGGACGATATCGACAGGGGTACGGATGATCTCTCCGACATTCTCCCAACTGTATACCGTATCGGTTTTGAGTACCTCGGGCGTATGGAGAATCCATTCATATGCGCCGCAAATTTCCTCTGCCGTATAGCCCTCTTTGGCGATCGTCTCGCCGTTGTATGTAAGCGGCAGCATGACCGGCCAGCCGTCCGTATTGACCGCCATCAAATGCACCCTGTTTTCGAAATAGCCGCCCTCGCCGTCGTTAAAGCGGGTATGATAGATTTGGTACATTTTGCCGTCGTCATCCACAAAGGACGAGGAATGGCCACCCGAAAGATAGGCGTTTTGGTTTTCGGCAAATTGGTAGTTTCCGAAAAGCAACAAGCCCGTGTTCTGCATTTTGAGCGCACTGTTGCCCGCCGCATCGGTATAGTCCCCGTCGGGCGATTTGCTTCTGTAGACGCGGATCTGGTATCTGTCCAGCGCGCCCAGCCCGCCGTAGGTCAGATAAAAATAATAATATCCGTTCGCCTTGTCATAGGTGATATACGGCCCTTCGCCCGAGCCGTTGGTCTCTTCGTTGGTTTTGGCGATCTGTTTGCCGAAATACATATCGTAGCCTTCGGTATTTCGCATATAGGCGTAATCGGGCATACCCGTTTCGGCAATCAGCGGCATAATGTAAATACCGCCAGAGTAAGAGCCGTACGTCATCCAAAGTCTACCGTCCGCGTCATAGAACAGCGCGGGATCGATGCAGTTCGGATACTGCCCATAAGTGAAGTTGTAGCCGCCGTTCTCGGCGAACCAGTTTTGCGCTTCGACCTCTTCTTTCGTGAAAACGCCCGCCTCGATCAAGTCGCTGATGTTCGTAAACGCATAATGCGTGGGGAGCTTCGGGCGGCCGAGCAGATTTTCGCGCTTATCAAAGCCCGAATACACAAGACTTTTCTCGTAGGTGTACGGTCCCTCGACCCGGTCGGCGGTCGCAAACCAAATCACCGACGAGGGCGTGCCGAACACGGAGGAACAGGCGTAATAGCAGTATTTGCCCATGGCTTCGTTATAGATTACGCAGGGCGCCCATACATTGGTCTCCCATTTTTCATCATCATACTTTTCGCGTTTTTGATAGGCGTCCGTCCACGCAAGCGGCTCGGCGAGAACTTCCCGCAGCGTTTTGCCCTGCGGTACGAGCAGCGTGTTTTGATCGCTCACGCCCGCGATCAACTCGCCCCACGCGATCAGATCGTCCGATCTGCCCACGGCAATATGCGAGCCGAAAATGTAATATTTCCCGTCCGCTTTAAGGATGGACGGGTCATGTACGGATGTGCGCACCGCGTCCAAACGGCTTGAAACTTCCCCTGTTGTTTCCCGTTGCATGGCCTCGGTTTTCGGGGAGCGGAGTTCTGCGGCGAAAAACACGCCGACGCCGACCACGAGCAGGACGACGACGCACAGGACGATCTTTTTCATATATCTGCTCCTTTTTCGTATGGATTGCATTGTAAATCCATTTTAGCAAAGTTTTCCTGCGCTGTCTACCCTTTTGGCCGGGGCTTTGCACACAAAAAAAGGCCGCCGAGCGATCTCAACGGCCTAAAGGGTATATATTTTCTTTGTCGGCAATGTTTTTAGCCGCCGATTGCATAAAAACGGTCAGCTTGCCTGAAAATCTGCGGAGGACGAGCCCACCGAAAGCGTATACGTTTCACCGCTTTTCAGGTCGGGCGTACTGAGGATGACCACAGTGTAAGGTAACTGCGGCGTATGGGAAAGAAGCGTTTTGCCGGACTTATCTTGCAGCTTGATTTGCGTGCCTGCCGACTGGCTGCCCACGTTCACCGCGAGCACGCCCTGCTCGGAAGCGCTGAAGGTTTGCGCCATACCGGCTGCGCCTGTACCGATAAACGTGCCGCCCGTGATCGTGCCGCTGACGTCAAAATCCAAAGTTGCGGTATCCCCCTGCATCGGCCCGCACACAGTGATATTGCCGCCCGAGATCGTCACAGAGCCGTTTGCATCGATGCCGTCGCCCGATGCCGTGATCTGCAAAGTGCCGCCCGAAATGCAAATCGTACCGTTGGAAGCAGAACCGCCCGCTCCGCCTTTTCCGCCCGGGCCGAAGGTATCCATCCCTCCGCGGTCGGGCTGCGCGTTGCCGCGAGGTCCGCCGAAACCGCTTTCGTCCTTTCCGCCTGCGGCATTTAATCCGTCGTCGTCGGCAGTCAGCCGAATATCCCCGCCTTGGATATTCAGGTTCAACGCTTCCAGTCCCTCGTAGCTCTCCGTGATCTCGACCGTGCCTGCTTGGACGGTCAACGTCTCGTCGGCATGGAAGCCATCGTCGCCCGTAGCGATTTGAAAAGTACCGCCGTCCACGGTGATCGATGCGTTGGCGTGTACGGCATCGTCCGCTGCATTCAAAGTAAAACTGCCGTCCCGGATTTGCAGATTCCCCGTCGCCTTGAGCGCCTTGCCGCTTACATCGCTGGTATCGGTTGTCGCCGCGTCGGAAGCAGCGGAATTCCCGAAACGGTCGGGTCTTCCTACAGAGCCTGTGCGGGGATCGGTCGTCTGCTTTTTTACAGCGGCGTCGCTTCCGCCGCCCGACTCGACCGAAAAACTGCCGCCCTTGATCTGCATATACGCGCCCGCGCTTATGCCGTCCCCATCCGCTGTGACGTGCAGCGTACCGCTTGCGATATAAACAAACCCGAGGTCGGTATCCTCCGTGTTTTCCGCATGAATGCCATCTTTCCCCGCGTCCAACGTAAATGCGGCGTTTTTGAGCCGCACGCTGTCGTTCGCATCTAATGCGTGGGACGCCGCCTTAACCGTATAATTCCCGCCTGTGCAGACAAGATCGTCCTTGGACACAATTCCGTGTCCCGCAGGGGAAGTGACCGTAAGGCTGCCCTCGCCGTTCAAGGTCAGATCCTCTTTGGAAAAAATCACCGCGTCAATGTTGTTCTCGTCCACGGCGGTAAAAGTACCGCCGTTTGACAGTGTGTTCTTGCTGTCTTTCGGCAAAGTGACAAATACTTTATCCGCCTGCGCCACATACAGCGGCGCAGAGGTCTCGCAGTGGATCGAAGCGCCGTTTAGAACCAACTGCGGCTTATCGGTTTTTTCCGCGTCGACAACAATGCGTCCGTTCCGAAGCGTACCCGACAGAATATACGTCCCCTCGTCCCGAATGGTCACGGTCGTATCGGAAATAGCAACGGAATCGGAATCGCAGGATACGGAGTCGCCGTTGAGCTTGATTTGGATGCTGTTGCTTTCGTCGTATCCGATCTCGTAATCACGGGCGGAAAACATATCTGCATCCTCCGCATAAACGCCGCTTTGCGCGGTGGATGACGTGTCGGTCTCAGACGGCGTATCCTCCTTTTGCACCGTACAGGCGCACAAAAGCAGGATAAAACTTAAAATCAGCGCCAAAGCCCTTCCGATATGCTTCATAAAGCAACCCCCCTGTTATAATTCGGACACGGCCGTTTCCTGCTTGGAAACCGTGATCTCCAAATTGCCGTTTCTGCATCGAAGCTGATCGATCATTTCTTTCTCCCGCTGCGGGTCGCGCAGGGAGATTTGATAGGTCAGGTGGAACATACTGCCCATGTTCGTGCTCTTCACCCGTTCCAGTTCGCAAGTCGTTGTAAAGGTCTCAAAAATATCGTCAAACACGCCCGAGTAATCCAAATCCTCGGGTATGGTGATATGCAGGGTTTTATATTTTGCGGCGTTTCGCTTCGAGCCGAAATCCAAACGATTGTAAAGGATAAATACCGCGCACATGATCACGGTAAACAAAAGCGCAAAGCCGAGATAGCCCATGCCCGCGATGAGCCCCGCGCCCATGGCCAAAAACAGCGCGCCGATCTCTTTTGCCGTCCCCGGGGCGGAGCGGAAACGCACCAGTCCGAAAGCGCCCGCAACGGCCACGCCCGCGCCGACATTCCCATTGACCATCATAATGACGATACACACGGCCGCAGGCAAAAGTGCAAGCGTGACGACAAAGCTCTTGGTATAGCGTGTGCGGTACATATATCCAAACGCCATGATCAGCCCCGCAAGCAGAGAAATCCCTATGCAAAGCAGAAAATCCGTGATCGGAATGACCGAAAGGGTATCGGAATCAAACAAGCCTTGAAAGAGAGAATCAAGCATATTGTGCCGCCTCCTTATATTGCGGATAAATCAGTTTTTGATACGCCGTTCCGTATTTGGAAAACGAGGTTTTGCAGATGTGCGCTTCACATAAAGCGTGTGCCATCCAAAGCGGGATACCGCCACCGCATTTGATCTCCATAAGAGTCGTGCCATCCTCTAAAAGCGGCGTGCCGCCCGCTTCCGCTTCCAGCGAAAGGTCGGTCTGTCGGCAAAGGATGGTATCGTCAAAAGTGACGCGGAAATCTGTTTCGTCAAGCGCGTAATATGCTTCGCGCGCATACGAGAGGAACACCGTCGGATGCAGGGTTTGATAATAGAAGAGAAAATAGTCGATCTCGCGCGAAATTTGGGAGTCCTCTTTACAGCGGCACTTTCCTCTCAACCATGCAAGCGCGTCATCTTCCGTCAATGGCAGACGGCGTTTGTACACGACGGATTGATATTTCTTCTTCAGTTCCACAAACACTGTGCTTTGCGGGGTCGCGCGCTGATAACTGCGAATCCGCAGTTTCTCCTTGTAAGCCGGTTTTTCGATGGATTTACGGATCAATCGGTAATTGTCCGTATCGAAATAAATGTTGCGAATACAGGTGCGTCCATATTGATCCATGGTCATGTACGGCTTCATGGCCATGAGGATATGCTCTTTTTGCGCCTGCGTCAGCAAATATTTGAGTTCGTAGCGTTTAAAAACGGTTTGATAACCCATTGCCGCACCTCTTTTCTTGTGTTATGATACATACGGTAGCTTAATTCAACTAAAAAATTTAAATTTTTCTTTTTAAAAATTTTTTCTTTTAATTTCGGTTAATGTTCGCCGATTAAAATACAATCGTGTAAAGTAAGAAAGGACGGTGCAGGATGCGGATCTTACTTGCCGAAGATGAACGCGCGCTTGCAAAGGCGCTGTGCAAAATTTTGGAAAAAAATCATTACGCCGTCGATGTGGTATATAACGGGGCGGACGCTCTCGATTACCTTGGATGCGGAGACTATGACGTCGCCGTTTTGGATGTTATGATGCCGAAAATGGATGGCATTACGGCGCTACGCAAAGTGCGCGAACAGGGAAACACCGTGCCCGTTCTGTTGCTGACGGCAAAATCGGAGATCGACGACAAGGTATTGGGGCTGGACAGCGGTGCGAATTACTATTTGACCAAACCCTTTGATACCAGGGAACTGCTCGCGGCCATCCGCGCGATCACCCGAACGCAGAATGCGGCGGATTCCACGCTGACCGTCGGCAATATCACCCTGGATCGCGCGACGTTTACGCTCTCCTCGCCGTTCGGCAGTTTTCGGCTCGCCAATCGGGAATTTCAGTTGATGGAGCTTTTCATGGCCAATCCCCGCTGTATCCTCTCCCCCGCGCGGTTGATGGAAAAAATATGGGGCTATGACAGCGACGCGCAAATCCACGTGGTGTGGGTATATGTTTCCTACTTGCGCAAAAAGCTGCTGACGCTGCACGCGGATATTCAAATCAAAGCCTACCGAAACGCCGGATATGCGTTGGAGGAATCCGAATGATCAAAAAACTCAAGCGCAAATTTGTCGCCCTGTCCATGATCTCGCTGTTCGTATTGCTTACGGTGATCGTCGTGGGGATGAATCTGATCAATTATACTTCCGTCGTGCGGGATGCCGACGAGGTACTCACGCTGCTTTCCCAAAATAGAGGGGTTTTTCCCGAGTTTGGGGGTGGCGGCAGAGAAAACCATATGCCGCCGAATATGTCGCCGGAGCTGCCGTATGAATCCAGATACTTTTCCGTTTTGCTGCGTGCAAACGGGGACGTTCTCCACACCGAAACCGGCCGCATCAGCGCGGTAGACCCCTCCATGGCGATCGCCTATGCGAACAGCGTGCAAAAAAGCGGCAAGGCGCGCGGTTTTGCCGACCGATTTCGGTATATGCGCACGGTGGAGGGCGATACGGTACGCATCACTTTCTTAGACTGCGGGCGGAAGCTGGACGCATATTTCGGCTTCCTGCTGACGAGCATCGGTATGGCGCTTTTGGGCTTTGGGATCGTCTTTTTCGTCATTTTCTTTTTCGCGGGGAAATTCATTCAGCCGATCGCCGAAAGCTACGAGAAGCAAAAACGCTTTATCACCGACGCGGGGCATGAGATCAAAACGCCGCTTACCATTATACAGGCCAATACCGACGTTTTGGAAATGGATATAGGGCAAAATGAGTGTTTAGAGGATATTCGCGGGCAGGCCGCACGTCTGACCCGACTGACAAACGATCTCATCTATTTGGCGCGTATGGAGGAAAACGGGCAAAACCTGCAAAAGATAGATTTTCCCCTGTCCGAAGTCGTTGAGGAGGCCGCCCGACCATTCTCGACGCTCGCGCAGATACAGGGCAAAACCTTTCTTTGCGAGGTGCAGCCCATGCTGACGCTCAGGGGCGACCAAAAGGCAATCGAGCAGTTGATTTATATCCTCATGGATAATGCGTTGAAATATGCAGCGCCTGACTCCGCCATATCGCTTACATTGAAAAAACAGGGCAAAGCGCTTGTTTTGCGTGTGTGCAACGCCGTCGAAGCCGCCATTTCTCCCGACGGGCTGCAACATATATTTGACCGTTTTTACCGCACCGATTTATCCCGCAATTCCGAAACGGGCGGGCATGGCATCGGCCTGTCCGTGGCGAATGCCATTGTACACGCCCACGGCGGCAAGATCCAGGCGCAAATGTCCGACAGCCACACCTTTCAAATGACCGTCACCTTTCCTATATAAAACGATCCCATGCAAATGGACCGCTTCCCGTGTACAAACGGAAAGCGGTCCATTTTTTCAGCACATATTTGATTTTCAGGCAAATCGAAATCTGCCGACAGAGCGGCAACAAACACGGCCGTCGGAGAAACGCAAAAGCAATTATGCGTTTGCCTGCGTTCGTATGCCTGCGTTATGCATGCGGGTTTGTCCCCTTTTTCCGCTGTTTGTGTCGCACAAGGACGTACACACCCGCCGCAATCAAAGGGACAAGAACCGCGCAAAGTATGGCTATCCAATGCCGCGTTTTTACAGTCGGCTTCGGCGCTTCGCTTGCCTGCGCAGGCACGGCGCCGGAGGCGGTTTCCGCGGGGGTGCCGTTCACGGTCGTCCCCGCGCCGTTCTCGGGAGCGGCCAAGCCCTCGGTTTGCGCCGCTGTGGTCGGCACTTGAGAGACAGGGACTTTGGACGAAGCCTGCGCTTCGGTCGGTTGCGTGCTTTTTCCTCCCATCTTGTCGGAAGTCGTCGTTTGCGCCGTTTGTGCCTTGGAAAGTGCGGCACGCAGTGCGCGCGTCGCGGCATCCACGGTATTTTGCGAAGCGTCAAGCGTTTCCGCGACGGAAAGGGCATTCTCGTATGCCTGCTTGACCAAAGATTTCGCCGTAAGCCCTTTGGAGAGCGCGTCGCCGATCGCTTTGGTCAATTCGTCTTTGTTCGCGACGGTATAGTAGCCCGTGCTGTCCTGCGCATTCGCCTGTCCCAACTGTCTCGCCGCCGCTTTGCCGCCGCCGATGTCTGCGCCGAAACCGAGCGTAAACTGCACGCGGACAACGTCGCCGTTTGACAGGCGGGTATCGGAAAACCCGACGCTCGGAAAACGGTGATCGACGCTGTACATCCACCCCGAGCCGTTGGTGATCACAAATTCGCCGATATAGCCCGTGTAATGCTTTTGGTAGTCGGACGGATCGTAAAAGGTCATCGTTCTTTTGAGATGTCCGTCGAGCATGGACGGGATGCTGGGGGAAAGATTCAGTTTTTTAGGCGCGGCGGGCGTCGCGCTTTTTCGATACCCGTTATACCGCGTATTGGAGGCCGTACCGTCCGCAATATAGCCAAGATAAAAGGCTTCGTCGGGCGTGCCGCCGTAATACGCGGCAAAGCCATTTTGGGACAGCAGACGAAGCAGTCCGTCCGCCGCCGTTTCCCCTTTGTAGATCGGCATACGGACAGGCTTTACCAAATACCCGCACCCGATGGTGAACAGCTCCACGCTCCACGTTGCGTAACCGATGGCTGCATCGGCTGCGGCGGACAAGGGGATTGCCGACACAAGCAGCGAACATACCGTGAACAGCAGGCACAGCCTTGAAAGCAGTCGTTTCATTGTTTGCATGGGTCTTCTCCCCCCTTTCGGTTCGGCGTTAAGATCGGGAACACAGCAAAAGCCGTATGCCCCTTATTTTGTTTACACTTCTTCTTTTTTTGTCAGAATCCTGCGTACAAGGCAAAGCAGAGTTCCTGCCGCAAGGCACATGCAAAGGGATTGGTCGGGTGTTCCGAAGCGTTCGCCGAAGGTGTCGGGAATATCCACGGTATTCTGATTGGGAGCGCCGTTCCCCTCTTGGGGCGGGGTGTTTGGAGCAGACACGCCGTTCCCCTCTTGGGGCGGGATGCTTGGAGCAGACGTGCCGTTGTCCCCTGCGGGTGTACCGTACGACGGGGTCTTAGAAGGTATGATCTGCACATCGCGCATATCGTAAAGGCTCGTCCTGCCGCTTTGCAATCTGTTATACGACACGAGCGCCAGATACCCCTGTTCGGTCGTCATATCGTTTTTCTGCTCGTCGTCCCACGCGTGTTTAAAGCCGTCCCCCGTGCTGAACGCCAACAACGCATCCATAAGCGTATAGCCGTTTTTGATGAAGCGCGCATCCGCAGTCGGGTCAATTCCGAGCGTCGCGAGCGCGATGATCGTTTGTGCGACCGATTCAAAATTCGATGTCCCCCACGAGGAGAAAGAGCCGTCTGCATTCTGCACAGCGGACAGATAGTCCAACGCCTTATCTACCGCGCGCCTAACCTCTGCGTTTTCCGCATAGTACGGGGCAAGCGCCTGTATGGCCATGGCGCTCAGATCCGCGTCCGCGTCATCGTCTGCGTGCAAGCCCCAGCCGCCGTTTGCGGATTGCTTTTCCAAAATGTACGCGATAAGCCCCTCTCTGGTCGTCTGCGTTTTTCCCGCTTCGGCCTTGGGGATCGCGTAATCATGCGCGTCCAAAGCGATCAGCGTCCAAATGGGGCCATTGACCCCCTGGAATTGCACATAGTCCCAATCGGAAAGCGGTTCGAGCAAATTGTATCCCGCCGCATTGGTCACGTCTTTGCCGATGGCGGTCAAAGCGAGGATGACGCGCGCGTTCTCCGTGGATTTCACGGTATGCAACTTTGCCGAGCCGTTTTCGCGCAGGACGGTTACGACTTCCTGATAATAGGCGTCCGCCACGTCGTCGGTAAGCGCACCCGATCTTGCAAGCCCGATCATCGCCCATTCGCCGCCGACGGAAGAAACAGTCAGCCCGTTTGCCTTGGCGTCTTGCAGCAGTGCGTTCCCTGTCTTTTGGTAAATATCCGACAAAGCCTGCTGTTGCGCTTTTTGAAGCTCCGCGATTTTCAGCACGTCGGCTTCTAATTTCTCTTTCAATTCGTCCGAAATAAAGGCTTGCTCGTCCTCGTCTAAGCCGGCATATGCGTCCCGCGCGGCAAAAACCTGCGCCGCATACGCGGGCGTCAGGCCGTCCGCTTCGGGCAAATCCTCCAACAGCTTTGTGACCTGCAGCACGTCCGCATTATATTGCCAATTCTCCTGCGTATAATCGTCCGAATAGAACAGGATGACTTCGTCGCCGTTTTGCGGCACATATTCCGCAATACCCAAATCGGAGATCGCACCGTTTACGGCATACAGCCAGCCCGCATTCGCGCCGTTGGTCATCTCGCCGAGCGTCACGCCGTCAAAGGTGATTAGTGAAATGTAATTGCCTGTTTCATTGACAAAGGAAATATTTTTTTCCGCAAAGCATTTTTCCAAAAGGTCTTTCACGGTCAGCCCTTTGTCGAGCAAATAAGCCTTTTTGGCGACCCATGTGGAAAGATCGCCGTTTTTCAAAAGATGGACTTCCCCGTTGTCGCCGTGGTTGGTATCGCCCAAAACGGTCACGGACACCGCATTGGAGGACGCAGGAAGCCCGTTGACCTTCACGCCGAAGTGCATCGCATAGCCTTCATACAAAAGCGTCGCGAGCTGATACCCCGTCTTTGTAAAATCCACGCCCGAAAATGTGCCTTCGGACGCTTTCACCGTCCGGACTGTGCCGTCGCTGTATTTAACGGTGATGTCATAATTTTCCAAAAGCGAATAGTCCGTATATGCGTACACCGACTTTTCGGGACTGGACGCCAGCTTGTTTGGCGACGTGACGCTGATCACATGCTTTTCGTCGCCGAAAACAGGATGCCGCGCGCCCTGCTTGTAGTCCGAATGCCCGGTAAGCGAAGCGTTGAGCCGCGAGACCAAATTCCCGTTGGTCAGGTCTGCCGTCGGAATTTGCATGGCGACGGCGTCCGCATCCGCGCCCGTCGGATCGTCCTCGCGCCCATAGTGCGGGTCGTCGGCCGCGGTTTTGACGGTTTGTATTTCACCGATACCCCGCTGCGCGCCGCAATCCGCCGTATAATAATTGCCGTCGATCACATTATAGCGGTTCAGGGACTTCATATATCCGATCACGCCGCCAGCCTGTGCATTCGCATCGGTCGCCGCAACCGTCCCCGCAAAAAAGTTGTTGCGAACACTGCCGACGCCGTTGTTCAGACAGTTGCTCGTCCCCATTTCGCCGCCGAAAATACCGCCGACGCAGTTCGCGCCCTGCACATGCCCCACGGCATAGCAGTTTTCGACGGTCGCGCAGGGAGACGACGAAGCAGAAGGATACCCGCTGCCCACAATGCCGCCTACCGCTTTGCCCGTCGCGATCACATCGCCGTAAAAGGCACAGCTGTTGATATAGAATTCGCGCATGGACTGCCCTTTCACGCCGACAATGCCGCCCACGTTGTTTCCGCCGTACACCGTGGCGTAGCTGACACAGTCGCTGATCGTGCCGTTAAACGCCCCTGCGAAAGAACCGATGTTGTCCCGATGATCAAACTTTCCCACAAACGGATAGCTGTAGCCCGTATCGCCGAGATCGCCCCAAAAGCCGCTGCCGTCGTCGCCGATGACAACGCCCTTTTCCACCGTGCAGTGGGTGATCGTGACGGAGCTGTTGCCGTAACCGCCTATAAGACCCGCATACAAAATGTGCGAACCCGCTTTGATCGTCACACGGTCGATTGTGATGTCAGAGCCTGTGGCATAACCCTGCACCAAACCGTAGCCTGGAATTCTCTCGCCGTACAGGTTCAGATTTTTGACCGTCGCGCCCACGGGCTTGCCTATAAGCGACAGACTGCCCGACGGCACGGTCAGCGTTTTGCCGTTGCCATCGATGATTCCCGAAAAGCTCTTGCCGCCGCTGCCCAGCGGCGTCCAATCCGCAGGCAGCGTGATGTCCGCCGCGAACCGAAAATACTGCCCTTTATAGCTTTCGCCGCTGTTTACTTCGTCGGACAGGGCTTTCAGATCGTCTCCCGTTTCAAGCAAATACGGATTTTCTTCCGTACCCTCGCCGCGCAGGGCAAGTAAGCCCTCATTCGTCTGCGCCGCGATGTCCGCCGCGAATGCGGACACGGGCAGCGTGGATACGACCAACAGCACCGCAAGACATGCGGCAACCAACCGACTGATCCTCTGCTTTTTCATTTTGAACCTCCTGCTTCTGAAGCGTCATTTTGCGCCTTGCCGCGCTTAGCGGCGGGTTTTGAACGCTTTTTCTTTTTGTTTTTCGATAAAGGCTTGGCTTCCTTTAGCCCCGCCGCCTCCAGGGCGCGCGGCCACGGACCGAGAAACGCTTTGATGCGGGCGCGGGTCGTCTCGTCAAAATCCTCTTTTTTCGGCGTGCGCCCCGTCTCCTCCGCCTTTTGCTGTAAAGCGTCTATCGCCCATATGCGTTTGTCCTCCGGCAAAATAACGCCCCCTTCACAAAAAAATACTCTTCCGCGCTTTGTCGGAAGAGTACAACAGATATATCGGTCAGGTGCATGCAGGCATGGCTTCTAAAAGGCGCAAAAAAAGCGCGCCCCAAAGCCGGACAAAGTTCTGTCCGATAGATCGGCTGCACGCTTCACACCAAAGCCTTAACCATAAGAAATACGGCAGGTCTCCTGACTTATGCGCGGCGCGGCTTTCCCCGCGTCCCAAAAGAGCGCCTTCTCGGGGCAAAAACGTCCCAATGGCAGAAGCTCTTTCTTTCGTCAAATACAGTAATGGCGGTTGTTCCGGACTCGAACCGGATTCCCTTTTCATCTACTCAGCAAACAACTTTTCAAACCGTATTTCATGTAAGGCTACCCCTTTATAGGGACAGCCCCTATGCAGTTTTTTCCAGTATACAAGTTCTTTTTCGCTTTGTCAAGCCGAGATCGCGATTTTACCGGAGGCTGATCGGCTCTTTCGGTTCGTTCGCAAGGCGCGCGTTGGTTTTGCCGTCGGTTTGAATTTCCCCTGCGGCGATCAATGCTTTCTTGGTAAGCGCAGGCCCGAGCAGTTCATAGACCAGCACCGAAAACAGCACCACATTGCGGATCATTTCCCCCTCGGCAAGCTGTTGGGCGGTCAAGGCCATGCCGAGGGCTACACCCGCCTGCGGGAACAGGGTGATCCCTAAATATTTGCGGATATTCTCGGAACAGCGCGTGAGCGTACAGCTTGCATACGCGCCGACATACTTTCCGAGTGAGCGAAAGACGATATACACAATGCCGACGAGCAGCACCAGAGGATTGGCAAGCACTTTCAAGTCGAGTTCCGCGCCCGACAGCACGAAAAACAGCACGAACAACGGCGCTGTCCAGCTATCCACGCGCCCCATGAGTTCCTCGGAGAAGTCGCACACATTGCAAAACACCGTTCCTGTCATCATGCACACGAGCAGGAGACTGAAGCCTACATGCACGCCGTGGATTTCAAATTCCGCCATGGACACGCCCACGGTCAGCAACACGCAGCCGATGGAGAGAGAAAGACGCTTGCTTCGGGAAAAGAAGTATTTTTCGATGCGGTACAAAAGCCAACCGGCAAACGCGCCGAGCGCCAAAGACAGCACGATCTCAACGGCGGGTTCCAGCAGTACGGTCAGGAGGCTTGCTTGTCCGCTTTCCAAAGCCTGCGCCACGCCGAAGGATGCGGAGAACAGCACCAATCCGACCGCGTCGTCGATTGCAACGACCAAAAGCAACAGCTTCGTCATAGGGCCTTGCGCTTTATATTGGCGCACCACCATCAGCGTGGCGGCGGGCGCAGTCGCCGCCGCGATCGCGCCGAGCGTCAGCGCGGACGAGATAGAAATGAGGTCGGGCTTGATCAAATGCAGCGTCACCAAAGCCGCGTCCACAAGCACGGTGGTCAGCACCGCCTGCAAAATGCCGACAACGATTGCCTGCCGCCCCATGCCTTTGAGCTGTTCCAAGCGAAACTCATTGCCGATCGCAAAGGCGATAAAGCCCAAAGCGGCCTGAGAGACAAGATTTAAAGACTCGACCTCCTGTAACGTGCCGAAGCCGACGCCGGGCAAATGCAGCGCGCCGATGCAGTATGGGCCGAGCAGCAGCCCCGCGACCAAATACGCGGTCACAGCGGGTAACTTCAGCTTTTTGGCAAGACGGGACATGAGCAGGCCACCGATCAGAGAGACGGATAACCAAAGAAATAATTGCATGGGAAAAGACTCCGTTTCGATATATCAGAAAATGGGAAAGCGCGCTCAAAAGCATTCAAGCACTGCCGCGTCCTTTTTCACAAAGGCGACAAATTCATGCTTTTCGGCGTGTACGGTATAAAAGCCTTCGCCGTACTCCCGTTTATCCTTCGTCAAGATCCATTGCCCTTTGGGCAGGTACACGCGTTTTTCCGTCTGTCCCTCTTTCACGATGGGCGCAAACAGAATATCGTCGCCGAACATATACTGCGTACCGAGCGTATAGCAGGTCTCATCCTCGGGGAAATCGAAAAACATCGGCCGCATGATTGGCCGGCCTTTTTGTGAAGCGATCTCCATATGCCGCTCGATATACGGCCGCAGTCTTTCGCGCAGCATGACCAAATCCTTTAAAATCGGGAAATTCTCCTCACCGAAGCTCCAAAGCTCGTTCGGGTCGCCCGTAGGCTCTTTGACGTCGTGCTTTTCGCCGTGAAGCTTGCGGTTGCCGTGTACGCGCATCACGGGCGAAAACACACCGTACTGAAACCAGCGGACGATCAATTCGCGATAGCTCTCGCTCCAAGTATCGCCGCCGTAAAAGCCGCCGATGTCGGTATTCCACCAAACGATGCCGCACATCGCCATATTCAAGCCCGCTTTGACCTGTTGGTCGAGACTTTCAAAGGTGGAGGGAATATCGCCCGACCACACGAGCGCGCCGAATTTTTGACTGCCCAAATACGCACAGCGCGTCAAGGTCACGGGATTTGCAACGCCCATTTCCGTAAAGCCGTCATATGCCATTTTGGAATAGTAATACGGATACAAAAGCGCGACCTCGTCGCCGCGACCCGCATACAAAATCAAATTGTCGAAGTGCTCGGGGTGGATCTCGGGCTCGGCCTCATCGAACCAAAGCGCGTCCACGCCGTTATCCAGATAATTTTCTTTGAGCTTGCGCCAAACGAACGCGCGCGTCTCGGGATTGGTCGCGTCGATCTCCGCCTGCCAGCCGTAAAATTCAAACACGCGGTCACTGCCGCGCGACGTGCGGATCAGCAGATTGTTCTGCCGCATATGGGCATAGTTTTCGCTCTCCCGATTAATGGTAGGCCATACGGAAACGACGAGCTTTACGCCCATGCGGTGCAGTTCTTCGGTCATGGCGGGAACATCCGGCCAAAACGCCGGATCGAATCGATAATCCCCCTGCTGTGTCCAGTGGAAATAATCCGCGATGATGACCGAGAGCGGAATGCCCTCCCGATGATAGCGGCGCGCGACCTCCAGCAATTCCTCCTGCGTTTCGTAGCGCAGTCGGCTTTGCCAAAACCCCGTCGCCCAATGCGGCATTACGGGTGCGTGTCCCGTAAGGTCGGCAAGCGCTTCCGTAACCTCCTTCGGTGCGCCGCCGATGACCACATAATCGATCTTTTTGGTCGTCTGCACGCTCCAGCGCGTTCGATTTTCGGAAAGCTCCACCTGCCCGATAGCAGGATTGTTCCAAATAAACCCGTACCCCAAAGAGGAATAGACATACGGAATGGTGCATTTGGCGTTGACGTTGCGAATATCAAACGAACAGCCTTTCAAGTCAAACCGACCGCTCGCCTCATGCCCAAGGCCGTAAAAATGCTCGCCCTCTCGGCTTTGAAAGGTCGCGCGCGCCGACCAAAGCCCACTGCTCTTGTTGTCATAATGCCGATAACCGTCTTCAAAGGTAAGCTCCGGCTTTTCCTCCAAAATCACTTTGCCGTCGCGGTAAAACGTGATTTTTCCCCTGTTTGTAAGGCGCACCTGCAAACAGCCGACGGTCATCGTCACCGCGTTTTCCTCTTCGACGATCTCGGCGTCCGTCGATTGCGGCATCAGCGTAAAATTTTCATCTGTGCATCGGCAGTCGGGAAAGCCCTCAAAGCGAATGGCGTTTTGGTGACAGGGCGTGATGCGGACAAGCTCCTCCGCCCTTGCAAACAGGATCTCATTTTTATGTACGGTCAGATTGTGCATACAAAGCCCCCGAAAAAGCGCAGAATTTGCAAAGTCGGTTTTATTATATGCAGATTGCAAATCCCTGTCAACCCGAGAACCTTCCAAGCGTTTGATCCGTACTTATCCCGACACGACCGAAAGCCGAAGAAGAATTGCTTGAATCGGGGCGCATACTATGGTATATTAAGAGTAAAATACAGGATAAGTTTGGCCGAAAAAAAGCACAAGGGGCTAAGAATATGAAACCAAAAAAGGCAAAAAAACGCATATCTTTTTTTACGGAAAATAAGTTCATTCTGATTTCGGGGCTCTGCGCTTTGGTGCTTATGCTCTTGGTCTATTACTGCTACAATCTGATCCCGTTCGGCAACATGACGATTTTGCGCATGGATCTTTACCACCAGTACGGCCCTCTGTTTGCGGAGCTTTACGACCGGCTGACGAGCGGCGGTTCGTTGCTCTACTCCTGGGAAACGGGCTTAGGCGGCAACTTCCTCGGCAACTTTTTCAATTATCTTTCCAGCCCCATTTCTTTCATTATCCTGCTGTTTGGGCATGAGAACATTCCCGAGGCCATTTCCGTGATGATTTTACTCAAGGCGGTGCTTTCGGCCTGCTCGTTTACGTATTATCTCAAGAAGTCCTTCGGAAAGAGCGACGCGAGTACGGCGGCCTTTGGCGTACTGTACGCGTTCTGCGGCTATTTCATCGCCTATTACTGGAACGTGATGTGGCTCGACGCGATGTACCTGTTCCCCCTTGTCATGTTGGGGATAGAGCGCATCATTCATAAAGGGCGGCCGACCTTATACTGCGTGACCCTTGCTTTGACCTTTATCACCAACTACTACATGGCCTACATGGTCTGCATTTTCTCGGTGCTGTATTTCCTGACTTTCTATTTCTCGCACCACGCGTTCTCGGAGACCTTTTACGAAGTGCCGCTCACCGAGAAGAAGCCGAATCTCATTCGTCGCTGTAAAAATTCTCTGTTCTTCTGCTCCGGCTGGAAATTCGCCTTCTATTCGGTGCTGGCCGTGGGCTTGGTCGCCATGGTTTTGTTCCCCCTTATAGAGGTGCTGTCGTCCAGCTCCGCCACATCGGGCGGCGCGCCGACAAGCTATAAAAAGTATTTTGCCGTCTTTGACTTTTTGGCCAATCATTTGGCCTCTACCGAGCCGACCATCCGAAGCAGCGGCAGCGATGTGCTGCCCAATGTGTACAGCGGCGTTCTGACGCTGTTGTGCGTACCGCTGTATCTCTTCTGCCAAAAAATTCCCGTGCGGGAAAAAGTCGCGCACGTCTGCCTGCTCGGCGTTTTGTATTTCAGCTTTTCCATCAATTATCTGAATTTCTTCTGGCACGGTATGCACTTCCCGAACGATCTCCCCTACCGTTTTTCGTTTATGTATACCTTTGTGCTGCTGACCATGGCATACAAAGCGCTTACGCATATCCGCTCTTTTTCCGGCAAGCAGATTTTGGCCGTGGGCGTCGGTGTGGCCGCTTTCATTGTTTTGGTGGAAAAGATCACCTCCAAAAACGTAACCGATACGTCCCTGCTGCTGAGCCTGATTTTTGCGGTAGGATATGTGTGTATTCTGTATCTGTTCCGTGAGCGGAAAGCCTCCGCATCCGTGATCGCCGTTTTGCTGCTCTGCACGACTGTTTCGGAAATCGCGCTTTCCACCACCCCTCATTACACCATGAACCAGTCCAAGCCCAATTACACGGAGGATTATGCGGACTTCCGCACACTGAAATCAAAGCTGGACGAATACGACGGTTCGTTTTACCGCATGGAACTGACCGACCTGCGCACGCGCATGGATCCGAGCTGGTACAATTACAACGGCGTTTCGGTGTTCTCCTCCATGGCATATGAAAAGACCTCAAATTTGCAGCGCAATATCGGTATGTTCGGAAATTATATCAACAGCTATACCTATCACCTGCAAACGCCCGTGTACAACGCCATGTTCGGGCTGAAGTATTTGGTGGATAATGACAACTCCGCTATGAACCCTTTGCTGTATAAGGAATTGTTCTCCTCGGGAAAATTCACCGCATATGAAAACAATTATGCGTTGCCCATCGCATTTTGTACGAGTGCGGACGTTGCCGACTGGACGACCGAGGCTCAAAGCAATCCGTTTTTACAGCAGCAGCAATGGTTTTCCCTCGCGACGGGCGTGGAGAATGTGTTCCGCGAATTAAAGCCCGCCGACATTCAATATAACAACCTCTCGAGCTATTTGGACGGCAGCGGCGAATCGGACGCGATCTCTTTCTCCAAGACAGACGAGGACGTGGGCGCGAGTTTCACCATGGAGATGACCCCGGAGCGGTCGGAAGAGGTCTTTGTCTATATCAAATCCTCGCAGGTCGACACCGCCTCCGCAAGGATCGGGGAAAAGACCAAGGACGTCAACACATCGGACGGCTATATCGTCGATCTCGGCGTATGCGAGGCGGGCATGCCGATCACCGTTGAGATCCCCGTAAAGGCGACCGAGAACGAAGGCTCGCTGCTGTTTTACGCGTACGCCTTGGATTTGAACGCCTTTAAGCGCGGCTATGAGAAGCTGGCGGACGACGGGCAGTTCCAGCTGTCCGAATACAAAGACACGAAGCTCACGGGAATTTTGACGGCGGACGAAAACGAGATCGTCTACACCTCGATCCCTTATGACAATAACTGGCAGGTTTTCGTGGACGGCAAGCGCGTTTATGCAAATGATATTTTGGCCGTCTCCGACGGGCTGCTCGCATTCAACATCGGCGCGGGGACGCACACCGTGTCGTTGGTCTATACGTCGCCCGGGCTGCAGGCCGGCTGTTATGTCACGATTGCGTCGATTGTGATTGCCACATTCCTGATGATTTGCAGACGGCGGCAATGGCTGTTCTACCGAAAGAAAAACACCGAAAAATGGTCGGCGCACGCCAATGAGACGCCTGCCGAAACCGAAAAAGCATCCGAGCCGAGCGTATTTTCCGAATTTTTAGGGGATTTGGACGTGATCGTGGAGGAAAGGCGCAAAACGCCGCCGACCGCGCCGACACAACCCGAAGCAGAGCCGACTTCTGCGGACACGGAATCGACGCCCGCAGGCACGGAAGCGTCAAGTCCGTCGCAAGCCGATCCCGAAAAAGCCGAGCCCGAAAAACCCGCACCTGAGAAGCCTGAGCAAACCGAGTAAACGTCAATATGCGGCAAAGGCAAATGCCTTTGCCGCATAACAGGAGGAGTCCAAATGAAAACCCGGAAAAAAGTCGCGGTCGTTTTGCTCTCTATCGTGCTGACTGTCTGCGTAATTTTGGCGTGTGTGTTCGTTGCGCCTATGCTGGGGGATAAAAGTATGCTGCCGAAAGAAACGACCAAATATACCTCCGACGAAAGCGGCGAACGCATTGCAAACATTCCGTATGACGATTATCTTTCGGGAAATCCCCTCCCCACCGCGTTTACAAAGGTAGATGGACTGGCCGAGAACAACACTGCCGAAGCCAATACCACCGCCATCCAGGGCGCGATCAATGCGGCTTCGGAAAACGGCGGCGGTGTGGTATACATTCCGCGCGGTACATATAAGTTTGTTTCGCTAACGCTGAAAAGCAATGTGACGCTGTATATCGACAAGGGCGCGGAGCTTGTGTCCCTTACGCTCGAAGAACAGGAGCAGATGCAGCAGCTTTCCCGTTCTGGCGTCATTACGGCGGACGGCGCGCAGAACATCCGAATCACGGGCGGCGGAACGATCAACGGCATGGGTTTAACGTACACGGAAGAACCGAAGGATTCCACGCCGCTTTATCCGCTCGCGAAATTTAATCTTTACACAAGGGTGATCGAGGCAAGAAAGCGAATTCACATGGCAAAGACCTCGGACAGACCAAGCATCCTGTATTTGCATAACTGCAAAAATGTGACCATAGACGGTATCGTTCTCAAAGATCCTGCGTTTTGGACCTGTCAGCTCGCCGCGTGCGAAAATGTGACGATACAGAATATGATCATTGACAACAATATGCATATTGCAAACAGCGACGGCATCGACATCACGGGCGGCAATCACTATACGATCAAGCACTGCTTCATTGCGACGGGCGACGACGGCTTGTGTATCAAATCCACCGTCGGGGATGTATCGGACGTTCGCATTTCCGACTGTACCGTTGCCTCCTTCGCAAATTGCTTTAAAATCGGCACGGAAACCGAGTTCGACGTTTCCGACGTTGACGTTGCCGATTGCGAATTTTTCCTGCCGGACGGAATCACGGGCGGCTACGCGGGCATCGCCGTGGAATCGGCGGACGGCGCAAACATCGCAAACGTGCATATAGCGAACATTGAAATGACGGGTATCAGTTCCCCCGTTCTCATTTGGCTCGGCAACCGATTGAACAGAGGCAGGGATGCGGTCGGCAGCATTGACGGCGTTGTGATCGAAAATGTCACGGCGAAAAATGTGGAGCTTGCAAGTGCGGTCACGGGCGTCCAAACGGACGATGAGACCTACAAGGTGCAAAACGTCACCCTGCGCAATTTCAACGTGACCTACCGCGACACGGCGGAACGGCTCAACGTCCGCAAGCACGTTTCGGAGGCCGCCATGCATGGGTATCCCGAAATCACGCGCGTTTCCCACATCTACATACTTTCCCATGAAACCAGCAAATACTGGGATCTGCCGTGCTACGGTATTTTCATTCGGCACACCGAAAACGTGACCTTGGAAAACTTTCACTGCACACCGCGCAGCGGCAATACGCGGGATTTCGCCACGCTCACGGATACAGACACGGTCATCGACGGATAAAAGCGTCCCGACAGGACGGTAAAAAAGGAAGCTGCCTATAAAAGGCAGCTTCGGTCTGTCGATAAACTGTTTTGCGATAGCAAAATAACGAAAAGTTTTCGCCCGCCTTTTTCAAAAGGCGGCGGGGTTGAGGGGCGGCGCCCTCATCGCAGCCCGCAGGCTGCGAAATTTTTGTTCCAAAAGAGCGCAGGAGGGGCGAAAAACAGTCCAGTGGACTGTTTTTCGGTGGGGATTCTCGCCTGTCGGCTCGGTCGGTGCTTCTGCCTTCGGCAGAGGTGTCCACCGGACACCCGCACCCCTCGCCGGGGGTTCCCCATAACCTTACGCCTTTTGTGCATATTGCCAAGTAACATATACTTTTCCCACACGCTGAAGCTGCCTTAAAAAAGGCAGCTTCTTTGCTTTTTTATTCAATTGCGGCTTTTTGCGTATTGACGGCTCTAATACGCGCATATATTTCGTCCGAAAACTTCTTTTCGCGGTCGTAATCAAACAGGCCGTTTTGCTCCTGCTCTATGTCATAGAGCTGCGTATAGCAAAGGCCGAACATCCGCTCGTTTTGCAGCAGGACATTCGTTAAGCCGCAGTAGCGCTCCGCAAATTCGTCCTCGGTGCGGACGTCCTCGCCGTAGCCCCACGCCTTGAAGCCCCGATCGGTCTCCCACTTGATACCGCCGTATTCGCTGACGAAAACAGGCTGCCCGCCGTATTTCTGCCTGCCCGGGTTATCGTTCAGCACATGCTCGTACAGTTCGCCCGTTTTTACGAGCTTTTCGTAATTCCTCCGGAAGAACGCGACGTCGAAGCTGTAGTCGTGCAGATCGTAAATATCGGTTTTGACATGGAAATTGCCGCTCGTATCGATGCAGGGGCGGGTGTCGTCCACCGCCTTTGTGTAGTTGTAAACCGTTTCCAAAAGCGGGTCATACTGCTGTCTGCCGTGGTAATCCCAGGTTTCATTGAACGGACACCAGCCGATGATGGCGGGGTGATTGAAGTCCCTGTCCACCGCCTGCGCCCATTCTTGAAGAAAAGTATCTACCGCCTTGGGCGACGAGTAATCCAAGCCCCAGTTGGCGTATTCGCCCCAAACCAGATAGCCCATTTGGTCGCAGAGGTATAAAAAGCGCGGTTCAAAAACCTTTTGGTGCAGGCGCGCGCCGTTAAAGCCCAAGCCCATGGAAAGCTCTATATCCCTGCGCATTTCCACTTCGGATTCGGCGGTATAAATCCCCTTTTTGTAAAAGCCCTGGTCAAGCACCAGCCGTTGAAAAACGCTTTTGTTGTTCAGCAGGAATCGATGGCCGTCCAAACGGACGTTCCGCAGCCCGAAATAACTGCTGACGGTATCTTCGCCGAAGGTCAGCTTTAAAGCATACAGTCTGCCGTTTCCGACCTCCCAAAGATGCCGCTCCTCTAAATGCACGGTGACAAATACAGTCGAGGACGCATTTTCGCAAACCGCCCCGCCCATGCTTTTGCCGTCGTAAAACGCTTCGCAGGCGAGCTTCCCGACGCCGCAGAGCTTCACCTTCAGCGTGACGCTGTTGTTTTCGATGTTGGGATACACCTTGAAGCTCTCGATATAGCTTTGCGACACATATTCGAGGTAAACGGTCTGCCAAATACCCGTTGTACGCGTGTAGTCACAGCCGTGGCTGCGTCTTTGCTCGCTTTGCTTGCCGCGCATCACGAGCGGATTTTTGACCGAATCCTCACACAAAATAAAGATCTCGTTTTCACCGTCCGCCAAAAGCTCGGTGACCTCAAAGGCGAAAGACGTATAGCCGCCCTTGTGCCGACCCGCGCATTTGCCGTTTACAAGCACCGTCGTCAGATAATCCGCCGCGCCGATATGCAGAAAAACCCTGTCGCCGTTTTTGCGGACAGACACCTTTTTTCGATACCAGACGAGGTTTACAAAATCCGTGTAACCGATTCCCGAAAGCGCGCTTTCTATGCAAAACGGAACTTGGATTTTGTAAGGATACGTATTTTTCGCGCGGATCGCAGCGGCTCTGCTCTCGTCCGCGGAAAAGCGAAACCGTGTCTGCGCTTTTTCAAAGCCAAAATCCCAGACCCCGTTGAGATTTTCCCAACGGGGTCTTTCAAATTGCGGATTCGGGTGTTCGGGTCGATAGATTTGCATGTCTGTCCTCCCGGTATTTTCCCTTTTGGGCATGACTTTTTAAAGCGTTGTTCCGAAACGGACGCCGACAAACGCGCGGATATATTCCGCTGTCTTTTGGAAGCCCATGCGCGAACTGTCGATACAGAGCGAATAGTTGCGGTAATCGTCCCATGTGCGCCCCGTATAGTACCGATAATAGTCGCTCCTGTGCTTATCGATGCGTCGAATCTTCTTTTCCGCTTCGCGCTCGGACAAAGGCTCCAGCGCCATTACATTTCGGATGCAATCCTCCATAGGCGCCCAAACAAAAACATCTACGACGTTTTCGAGATCCCGCAGCACATAGTCCGCACAGCGTCCCACGATGATGCAGGACTCCTTTTGCGCCTGTTCACGGATAATTTTTGCCTGATAGTTGAACAGGTTTTCATCCGACACAAAATCGCTGCTCTCGGGCGGGATCAACTTACCCTTGTAGGTATGATCGACCAAATCAAACGGCGGCTTTTTGACCTTTTCATCGGCTTTGGAGAACAGGTCGAGATTGATACCGCTGTCCTCCGAAGCCATGTAAATCAAATCCCGGTCATAAAAAGGAATGCCGAGCTGCTCGGAAAGGAGCTTGCCGATCGTCCGCCCGCCGCTGCCGTAGCCTCTTGCAATGGTAATGACATAAGGATCACACATAACCGCTCCGCCTTTCTGCGTTTATTCGCCGAGATATGCTTTTCTTACGGATTCATCGTGAATCAAATCGGACGCCTTCCCGCTCAGCGTGATATTGCCCGTTTCCAAAACATAGGCACGATCCGCTATGGAGAGGGCTTTTTTGGCGTTTTGCTCCACAAGCAGCACCGTTGTGCCGCGCGCGCTGATCTCCTTGATGATATTGAAAATCTCCGTAACCAGCAGCGGTGAAAGCCCCATGGAGGGTTCATCCATCAGCAGAATGCGCGGATTGCTCATGAGCGCGCGCCCCATGGCGAGCATTTGCTGCTCGCCGCCCGAAAGCGTGCCTGCGATTTGGTTTTTGCGCTCCTCCAAACGCGGGAAATGCATGTACACCTTTTGCAGGCTGTCGGCGATCCCCGCCTTGTCCTTGCGCGTGTACGCCCCGAGCTTCAGATTTTCCAGCACGCTCAATTCCTGAAAGATGCGCCGCCCCTCGGGGACGTGCGCCATGCCCATGGAGACGATCTTATGCGCGGGGGTTTTGGTCAGCTCCTTGCCCTCGAACACGATGCTGCCGCTTTGCGCGGGGATAAGCCCCGTGATCGTGTGAAGAATGGTCGTTTTGCCCGCGCCGTTTGCGCCGATGAGCGCAATGACCTCGCCCTGATTGACTTCAAAGGACACGCCCTTGATCGCGCGAATTACGCCATAGCAAACCTCAAGGTCTTTGATTTCAAGCATAGCCATTGGATCGCACCTCTCATTCACCGATGTAGGCCGTAATGACCTCAGGATTTTGCAAAACGACGGAGGTTCCCCCCTGTGCCAGCACCTTGCCGAAGTTCAGAACGGTCAGCTGCTCACAAATCCCCGCAACCAGCCGCATATCATGCTCAATGAGCAAAATCGTCATATCAAATTCCTTGCGGACAAAGCGAATGGTCTCCATAAGCTCCGCCGTTTCGTTGGGGTTCATACCCGCCGCAGGCTCGTCTAAAAGCAGGAGCTTCGGATTCGTCGCGAGCGCGCGGGCGATCTCGAGCTTTCTCTGCTTGCCGTAAGGCAGGTTGGAGGCCAAATAGTCCGCCTCCCCCTGCAAATCGAAAACCTCCAGCAAAGCCATTGCCTTTTCGTTCATTTGCTTTTCCTTGCGGAAATAAGAGGGCAGCCGAAAAATACCCTCCGCCGTGCTGTAGCGGATCTGATTGTGCAATCCCACCTTGACGTTATCCAGCACCGACATCTGCCGGAACAGGCGGATATTCTGAAAGGTTCTGGCGATCCCCATTTTGTTAATGTCGATCTGACGCTTGCCGACGATGCTTTTGCCGTCCAGATAAATGTTGCCGTTGGTGGGCTTGTATACGCCCGTCAGCATATTGAATACCGTCGTTTTGCCCGCACCGTTCGGTCCGATGAGGCCGTACAGCGCGCCTTTTTCGACCGTCAGGTTGAATTCATCCACGGCACGCAGGCCGCCGAACTGAATACCCAAATTCTTGACCTCTAAAAGCGCCATCAGGAATGCACCTCCTTTTCCAAACTGTTCCCCTGCTTTTTGTTGCGCAAAAGATTGGAAACGGAAATTTTTTCTTTGAACATATTCATTTTTTCGTTGTTGTTGGCGATCATCAGCAAAATCAGAACGACCGCGTAGATGAGCATACGATAGTCGTTTAACTGGCGCAGAACCTCGGGGAGCGCCGTCAAAATCACGGCGGCGATGATCGAGCCGCGCGTACTGCCGATGCCGCCGAGCACCACGAACACAAGGATCATGATCGACATATTGTAGCCGAAATTCTTGGTGGTCGCGGTCAAAGAAGACAGGTTGTGCGCATAGAGGACGCCCGCGATCCCCGCAAAGAACGCGGAGATCGTAAACACGATCAGCTTATATCGCGCCACATTGATGCCGATGGACTCCGCCGCGATGCGGTTGTCACGAATGGACATGACCGCGCGGCCGGTGCGCGACTGGATCAAATTCAGCGAAACGAACACGGTGATCAGCAACAGAACAAACCCGATGATAAAGTTCGCGTCGTGCGGCGTTCCGGTGATACCGAGCGCGCCCTTTACAAGAATGCGCCCGTTTTCAGAAAGCCCCAAAGCGTTTGCGCTCTTTATAGAAATGTGCAGACCGCTTTCGTCCAAGCCGATATACAAAAGATTGACGATGTTTTTAATGATCTCGCCGAACGCCAGGGTCACGATCGCCAGATAGTCGCCCTTCAGGCGCAAAACAGGAATACCGATCAGCAGACCGAAAATACCCGCGACCACGCCGCCGAGCAGCAGCGCGAGCAGGAAACGAAGCCAGCCGGGTTCGATCACATCCTCAAAAGTCACAGAGAAAAACGCGCTGACATACGCGCCGACGCACATAAAGCCCGCGTGTCCCAAAGAGAGATCGCCCAAAATGCCAACGACCAGATTCAGGGAAACCGCCAAAATGGAATAGGTGCAAAGGGGTACCAAGAGCCCTTTAAAAAGGCTGGACATATTGCCTGTTGCCGACAGCGCCTGCGCTATGAGAAACGCGGCGAAGAGCATACCGTATGTAATCAAATTGCTTTTAACCGTTCGGCTCAAAGCGTGTTTTTGCTTTTGTGCCATTGCGTTCACCTCACACCTTCTCGTTGAGCTTTTTGCCGAGGATGCCCGTCGGCTTCAGCAGCAGCACTATGATCAAAACAGCGAAAACGATGGCGTCCGAAAGCTGCGTGGATATGTAGGTCTTGCTCATATTCTCGATCACGCCGAGCAATACGCCGCCGAGCATCGCCCCGGGAA
Source organism: uncultured Clostridia bacterium (assembly GCA_947628665.1). GTDB lineage: Bacteria > Bacillota > Clostridia > Oscillospirales > Acutalibacteraceae > Fimenecus. The sequence goes on along the minus strand of CANRAU010000008.1, from coordinate 16,125 downwards.
TGGAGCCGATCCCGCCGAACACCGCCGCGGTAAACGCCTTGATGCCGGGCATTGCGCCCGTGGTGGGTGAAAGCGTAGGATACGCCGAGCAAAGCAGCGCGCCCGCAACGGCCGCCAGCGCCGAACCGATGGCAAAGGTCAGCGAAATGGTCGCGTTGACGTTGATGCCCATAAGCTGTGCGGCACCCCTGTCCTCCGACACAGCCAGCATCGCGCGGCCGGGCTTGGTCTTGCGGATAAACAGCGTTAACGCAATCATAATCACGACAGAGACTGCAATGGTCGCAATGGTTTCCCCCGTGATGACGAGCCCGCCGTCAAAAAGCGTAAGCGGCGGAATGGTTACGATGGAAGTAAAGCTCTTTGTATCCGAACCGAAAATCAACTGCGCGGCGTTCTGCAAAAGGTAGCTGACGCCGATGGCTGTGATCAGCACAGCCAGGGACGGCGCTTTTCTGAGCGGTTTATAGGCGACGCGCTCAATGAGCATACCGAACAGCGTGCAGAACACGATCGCTGCAAACACGCCCACGACCATAGGCATCCCATAGGCCATACTGACGGTATAGATCACAAACGCACCCACCATAATGACGTCGCCGTGCGCAAAATTGAGCATTTTGGCAATGCCGTACACCATGGTATAGCCGAGCGCGATCAGCGCATAGACGCTGCCGAGACTGACACCGTTTACAAGAGAGGTTAAAAATCGCATGCGGTTTCCCCCAAATCCATGTATTTTGAAAAAGCGCAAAGGGTGTGCCTTTTCAAAGTACATCGCTTTATAACTTAGGCAAGATGTCCCCCGCCTCTAAGGCGGCGGGTTCCATTTTTGAAAATCAGTGAGAGATACAATCTCCCACTGATTTCTCAGCGCGGCCGGCGCCGCGCCTTGCCACGTTGAATGACGGGGCAAGCCCCTTATTGAAATTCCAGTATGCCGTATAGAAAAGCTCTATACGGCATACTGTGTGGTTCACTTTAACGGTTTCCCCGCACCCATAAAAATGGCTTACAGGGCTTTGTAACCGCCGTCTTTGATCTCAACGGCCTTGGGTGCCTTGGAGGGCTCGCCGCTTGCATCCCAGGTGATGCCCGTGCCGGTCACGCCGTCCACGGTTATCTGGGGCATTACGGCTTTCAGCGCATCGCAGATATCGGAAGCGCTCATATCCGCCTTCACATTCGCCTTTTCAAGCGCCGCCTTGATCGTGTAAACCGCATCATACGCGTCTGCGGCAAACTGGTTCGGCGTCTCGTTGTTGTAGGTCTCTTTATACTTTGTCACGAAATGGACAGTAGCTTCGTCGGTCGCATCCGCAGCGAACGGCGTTAAGAGCATAACGCCCTCGACAAGAGATTTATCCAAATTTTTTATCTCCAAAATGCCGTCGATGCCGTCGCAGCCGAAGTATTTCACACTCAAGCCTGCGGTTTTGCCGCTCGTAATAATCGAATATGCCTCACTGTAATAGATCGGCAGGAAAACAAGCTCTGCGCCGGCGTTCTTGACCGCCTGCACCTGCGCGGAAAAGTCATCTTTGCTGTCCGCCGTAAAGGACTGCTCCGTAACGATCTCCAAACCCTTGGCCTTCGCCTCAGCCACGAATTTTTCATAAATGCCGGTGGAGTATGCATTGGACGAATCGTAGATGATCGCGACCTTTTTGGCGACGTTGTTAGACGCAATATAGTCGGCAGACGCAATACCCTGGTTGGGGTCGGAGAAGCAAACGCGGAATGCGTTGTCCCCGTCAATGGACTCAACCGCAGATGCCGACGGCGTCAAAATAAACATATTGTCGCCCTTCGCAACACCCTGGAACGCGATGCAGGCGTCCGAAGTTACCGTGCCGAGCGAAAGCTGCATGCCCCAGTCTTTGAGCGTGTTGTACGCATTGACCGCCTTTTCTGCAGCGGATTCATCGTCCTCCATACGGAACTCGAGCTTGTAGCCGTTGACGCCGCCCGCCGCATTGATTTCATCCACGGCAAGCTGCGCGGCGTTTTTCACGCCCATACCGTACTGTGCGTTGTTACCCGTCAACGGGCCGCTCGCACCGATCTTCAGCGTTTGGTCTCCTGTGCCGCCCGCCTTGGTGCCGCCGCAGCCTGCAAAGCACAGAACCACCATGGCCAGCGCAAGCAAAACGGCAAGAACTTTTTTCATTTGCATAACCATTGCCTCCTAATGTATAATTTGCAGGATTTGGTTTTGCTTCCTGCATATTAGCAAACTATGTATGGAAACAGTATAGGCTATTTTCGCAAATTTGTCAATCATGAAATGCACGTATTCTGCACGTTTTATGCACATTTTCGCCGTTTATGCGAGCCGATCGTAAACCTCGGCTTATCGCTTCCGGCCACGCATTGGAGGTATTTTCCCCGGGAATTTCGACCATCACGCTGCAGATCGAATCTGCACGGTCGAGCCGGGCGCGGGATCGCTTTCCCCGACAAAAAAGCGGCAAAACGCCTGTATGCTTGCCTGTTTTTTGCAAACTCTATCTGTGAGGTGAATCATTTATGGCAGAAATCGAATTGCCGCTGGGGTTTGGCATGGCGCTCGCGCAGAACGAACGGGCCATGGCGCGTTTTGAATCCATGACCGACGCCGAAAAGCAGGCATTCTTAGAAAAGACGCATACCGTAAAGTCCAAAAAGGAAATGCACGCTTTGGTCGATTCTCTTGCGGACGGCGACTATTTTTAATTTATGCTTACATTGGCGCGCTTGACAAGTTTTTGAGAAAGAGATATAGTAAAGCCGCATAATATCCTGCATTTTCGGCTGCAAGTCCAAAGAGACCGATACTGCCGCTTGCGGTATCGGTCTTATTTCTGCAAAAAACGTTAAAACGCGGAGGCGATCACAATGTGCGATCCGTTTTCAAGAACCGAACGTCTGCTCGGCAAAGAAGCCATGGACAAACTGGCGGCGTCCCACGTCGCCGTATTCGGCATCGGCGGCGTCGGCGGCTACACGGTGGAAGCGCTGATCCGTTCGGGAGTGGGATCGGTGGATCTCATTGACCACGACAAAGTAAGCCTTTCCAACATCAACCGCCAAATTTATGCAACGCAAAAAACGGTGGGGCAATATAAAGTGGATGTGGCGGCTCGACGGACCGCCGAAATCAATCCAGACGCGCGCGTGCGCACCTTTAAGACCTTTTATACGCCCGAAACAGCCGCGCAATTTGACTTTTCGCAGTACGATTACATCGTAGACGCCATAGACACCGTATCGGGAAAAATCGCGCTTGTCGAACATGCCTATGCCGCGCACACGCCGATCATCAGCTCCATGGGCGCGGGCAACAAAATCGACCCCACCGCCTTTGAGGTCGCGGATATTTTCAGCACATCGGTTTGCCCGCTCGCTAAGGTCATGCGGCATGAATTACGGCGCAGGGGCATCCCACGTCTGAAAGTCGTTTATTCCAAAGAAGTCCCCCTCGTGCCGATGGACAATGCGCAAACCGACTTCCCCACCCCCAATTCTTCGCCCGAAGCGGAGCAGGCGCATACGCGACGGCGGCAAGTTCCGGGAAGCACCGCTTTTGTCCCGTCGGTTGCGGGCCTCATCCTTGCAGGCGAAGTCGTAAAGGATTTGATTCGCGCGGATATGGACAGGATCGGGTAACAATCTATCGGCACAGGTATGTGTGCGAAGTCCAACATATAGAAAAACCTTGTATTGCTTAGGATACAAGGTTTTTTCTTTTCATTGCGCCGCAAGCAACCATTCGGCAATTGCGCTTACATACGGTTAAACATCCCGATATTCGATCTGCTTTTCGTGGGTGATTCTAACAGAGAAACTTTTTTATTGGTAAAATCGACTTGTATATCTGTACCGAACGGTAAAATTCCGATAGGATAGGCATGGCCAATATTCAGATTATACAGTACAGGTAAATTCTCTTTATGAAATTCTTTGAGGACTTTTCTGTATACTTCTTTATATTCGGCATAGTATTTCTCATCTTGCGGTTTTCCAACCATAACGCCTTGAATAACATCCAATATCCCTTGTGCGCCTAAATTCCGAAGATAATACGTTACCAAATCCGGGGAAGGTTTTTCTTCACTGGTTTCCAATAACAATATTTTATCTTTCCACTCCTCTTTCGTCGGCCAAATTTCCGTGCCGATCACCATAGGAAAGACGTCTATACAGCCACCCAATAATTGCCCTGTAACGATTCCCGAACCCTGTAATATTTCATATCCGTGTTCTTCCTTGATCAGCTTTTTCGCTACGTGCATGTTTTCTTCTTGCCATGGGACAAAGTCTTTCGACCATACCGCGCTGGATCGAATTTCGTAATTTTTACAATCGTGAAACAATATGTTTTCAACCGCTTCTTTCGTATAATCAAACATGCGGACATACTCGCCGAATTCACACATAATGGATGGACCGTAAAAGGATACGATACCGGCTTTGTGCATCATAAAATGATTGACAGTCGTATCCGAATAGCCCATAAAAATTTTCGGATTCTTTCTAATGATATTGTAATCTATATAAGGCAACAGTCTTATCGTATCATCTCCGCCGATCGCGCAAAAAATCCCTTTGATCGTTTCATCTTCAAAAGCATCCATTAGATCTTTTGCTCTTGCTTCAGGATGGTTATATACAAAGTCACTGCCCTTTAAAGCATTCGGCATAGCGACAACTTCTAATCCAAAGTCATTTTCCAATCTTTCTTTTGCAATATAATATTTGTGCATGAAATTTTCGTCGCCCAAGCCACCCCAGGAAAGACTGACAACTGCAATTTTATCGCCACGTTGCAACATTTCCGGCTTGATCATAAACACACCTCCGTTCAAGAGTAGTGTACCATTTTTTAGGTGTTTTCAACTGCCGATCTGGCATAAAACACATCCCTCTTTATTACTTTCTTACCATATATTGAAAATATTTGCAATAGAAATAATACAAATGGACAAATCAATGATATAATTATATGCAAGAGTGAGCAATATGAAATTATTTCTTGTAAAGCCTGATTTAACATATTATGAAAAATATAATGCTATGATGAAAGAATGGGTTGAAAGTAATACGCAAATTGCGCCATGGTTTTTAGATAAACCAATAGACACAATGGAAGAATTTGCAAAACTAATTCAAAAATTAGATGAATACGAAAATGCAAATCAAGATAAGGAATTTTGTTCAACTACTTCCTATTTTGTTATTGATGAAAATGATCAATTAATTGGCGCTGCAAGTTTGAGGCATTATTTAACAATTAAAGGATTAAATTCTTGGGGACATTGTGGTTATGGTGTTAGACCTATTGAAAGAAAAAAAGGGTATGGCACTGAAATTCTTAAATTGTTATTGAATGAAGCAAAAAATAAAAAAATATACAAAGTTTTAATTGGCGCTCATAAATCAAATATTGGTTCTTGTAAAGTAATTGAAAATTGTAATGGTATATTAGAAAATACAATACCTGACCCAGATGATATAAATAAACAAATCAATAGATATTGGATTGATAATAGATAGGAGAAAATATTAATGAAGAAAAAAATTGTAGCCATAGGTGGCGGAGAAAATGGAAGATTAGGTTCTGATGGAACAAGGTATCCTTATGAACTGGCAAATCAAGATAAAGAAATTATAAGATTAACAGGCAAAGAACATCCAAACTTTTTATTAATAGCACATTCACAACCACTCGAAAGACAAGAAGGATATTTTCAAGTAATGGCTGATATATATGGAAAAATGTATGGTTGTCCTTGTAAAGATTTAAAAAGTGACAAATTAACTGATAAAGAATATGTTAAAAGTTTAATTGACTGGGCCGATATTATATTTGAAGGTGGTGGAAATACACTTGATATGATTAAACTTTGGAAAGACACAAGGTTTGATGAAATATTAAGACACGCTTGGGAAGATGGCAAAGTGATGTGTGGTGTTTCTGCGGGAGCAAACTGTTGGTTTAAAGAATGCTCTTCTGATTCATTAAAAATAAAATATGGTGATGATCAACCATTCATTGGAATGGAATGTTTAGGATTTATTGATGGATTATTTGTTCCACATTGTGATGCACCGGGGAGATTAGAAAATGTTAAAGATTTATTGAAAACAAGTGAACAAATTGGATTATCTATGTCTAATTGTACTGCATTAGAAATTGTTGATGACCAATATAGATTAATTACAAGCGATGCATCTTATCATAATATTGAAGCATATGGTTTAAAATCGTATTGGGAAAACGGAGAATACTTAGAAGAAAAAATTGATACATCATTGGAATTTAAACCTTTAGATGATTTATTATCAAAGAATAATAATATTAATCATAATAAAATCCTTTCTTAATACAAAAAATGTCAACTTCATTTAGAAATTGATACTTTTCTATATTAAGTTCAAACAGATTTCCCAATGGAGCGGGTGATGGGAATCGACCGTATGCTGCGGCTTACGCCTTGCATACTGTCCGCTTCGGCGACCTAACGCTTCGCGTTTGGTACCCGCCTTGCGCTTTCGGCTAAAAATGTGCCGCAGGCGGATGCGCCCCTCAGAAACATAGTCGCACTGCTCGCTTGGTGCGCTTCGCATTGCTCCTTGTTTCTTCACCTCAGCGCTGTGCCTGTTTCTGCCACCGGCAGCGGCGCAGCGCTTCGCCCCTCTCGGGTTCGATTCCCATATACAAAAGACGAGCTGACCGCAAAAGCGGTCGGCTCGTCTTTGGAGCGGGTGATGGGAATGACCGTATGCTGCGGCTTACGCCTTGCATACTATCCGCTTCGGCGACCCAACGCTTCGCGTTCGGTACCCGCCTTGCGCTTTCGGCTAAAAATGTGCCACAGGCACATTTTCTTAACACCGAAACCCGCCTGGGTTCGATTCCCATATACAAAAGACGAGCCGGCCGCAAAAGCGGTCGGCTCGTCTTTGGAGCGGGTGATGGGAATCGAACCCACACAGCCAGCTTGGAAGGCTGGAATTCTAACCATTGAACTACACCCGCATTGATAACGGTTTAGATTTTAGCAAAAAAGCGCGGTAATGTCAATATTTTTGCAAGAAAATTCGCGTCTGCCCACGTTGCGAGGAAAGCGTTTAAGACCACCTTTACGAGAAAATTCGCTTCTCACCGACGGCGGGCTGTTTCCTTTCACAGACCAACTTTTACCCTATCGTCTGTTTTGTCTCGCAATTCGTCATTTGCCTAACGGTCTGTTGTCTCGTGCAATTCGCCGAATCCCCTGCCGATTGCCTACAGCACAAAAAATATATTTGCGGCGGGTGCGCGCTCAATCCTCGAATTTCCGCCGCAGCTCTTCGAGCGTCTTTTTTTCGATGCGGGAAACGTATGAGCGGGATATGCCCAGGCGGCTCGCGATCTGCCGCTGGGTTTGGGGGATGCCGCCGTCGAGTCCGTAGCGTTTGATCAAAATTTCTCTGCCGCGCGTATCGGGCAGTTCGTCGATATACTGCTTGAGCTTTTCGATTTTAATTTTTTTGTCCAAATCTTCCGTAATGGTGTCGTCGGTATAAATAATCTCGGAAAGGGTCAGCGGATTGCCCTCCGCGTCGGTGTCGATCGGCTCATTCATGGAGATGTCCTGCGCGCTTTTTTTCTGATTGCGAAAATACATCAAAATCTCGTTTTCGATACACCGTGCGGCGTAGGTCGCAAGACGTGTGCCGCGCTCGCCGTTGAAGGTATTCACGCCTTTGATAAGCCCGATCGTGCCAATAGAAATGAGATCGTCCTGATCGGAATACGAAACGTAATATTTTTTGATGATATGCGCGACCAGCCGCAGATTATGCTCGATGAGCGTATCCCGCGCGGTCAGATCCCCCGCCTGAAAACGCGCCAATGCCTCGCGCTCCTCTTTGGCGGACAACGGCTTTGGGAAAGAACCCGCGCCCTCGATGTGCAGCATCCAGTAGAGCATATTCGTACCGATTGCCGAAAGCAGTTCCCAAAGCATTGCGCCCACCCCTTTTTGCATCTGTATCAATATATGAAAACAGGCATAAGAGGTTGCAAGTCCGCTATGAAATCGGGATAAAATCCGTTTCTCCCCTGTCCCTTGCAGGATCGCTATTCAGCGGAACGGACGCCGTTTTTTCCTGCATAAAGCGGAAAGGCCGCCGAAAAAATCGACGGTCTTTCCTATGCAATCTATAAAATGAATGGGGTCGAAAAATAAAGCGGGCGCACGCCGAAAAACAGCGTCTGAAAATGCGCTTATGCGTCGTCTTGCAGCGCGTCATATCCCGTTTCGCCTGTACGCACACGAACGGTATCGGCCACGTCATAGACAAAGAATTTCCCGTCGCCGACATTGCCCGTGTAAAGCGCCTTGCGCGCCGCGTCGATCACGGTCTGTACGGGTACTTTGCTCACCACGATCTCGACCTTGACCTTGGGTAGCAGCTTGACGCTGTCCAACTTGACGCCGCGATAATAGGACTCATGCCCTTTCTGCGCGCCGTAGCCCAAAACCTGCGTTACAGTCATACCGCTGACACCGATGGCGTTCATGGCGGACTTCAAAGCCTCAAACCGATCCTGATTAAACACCATGGAAATCTTGGTAAGCCGCGATTCGCCCGATGCTTCGGACGCGGCGGGTGCATGAGCCGCAGCAGGCATCTGTACGGCAGGCGCGTCGGATGCCGCAGGCATGGCGGTCTGCACCGTGTCGGCCAGGGCTTGCGTATCGCCGCCAACGTCGATGATGCTAAAGCCCGCATAGGCGCTGGCAAGACCGTGTTCCGTGGAATCCAGCCCGACGATCTCCTCTTCGCGGCCGGCGCGAAGTCCGACGGTCTTTTTGATGACCAGGAAGGTGATCGTGATGGTCACAGCGGTAAAGGCCGCTGTGGAAAGCATGCCCACGATTTGAATGCCCAGCTGCTTAAAGCCGCCGCCGTAGAACAGACCTTCCGATACGATTTGATTCGCGCCGAAATGCACGCCGTCCCCCACGCCCCGCGCAAAGGCGGGCGCGGTGTCCGTTGCAAAAAGGCCGACCGAAAGCGTACCCCAAATGCCGTTGAGCATATGCACGGCCACTGCGCCGACGGGGTCGTCAATGTGCAATTTGTGATCCAAAAGCCATACGCCGAACACGACCAGCACGCCCGCCACCGCGCCGATGACCGTCGCACCCAAAGCGTCCGTTACGTCGCAGGGCGCGGTAATGGCGACAAGCCCCGCAAGAGAGGCATTCAGGCACATGCTGACGTCGGGCTTGCCGTATTTCAGCCATGTGAATACCATGCATACGACCGTCGCGACAGAGGGCGCGATCGTTGTGGTCAGAAACACACTGCCCAACTCGTCTATGGACACCGCCGCCGCGCCGTTAAAGCCGTACCAGCCCAGCCACAGAATGAACACGCCCAAGCACCCGAGCGGCAGGCTGTGTCCCGGGAAAGCGTTGACCTTTGTGACCTTGCCGTTGGCGTCGCGTTTAAACTTGCCGATACGCGGTCCGAGGAGCGCCGCGCCGATGAGGGCGCAAATGCCGCCGACCATATGTATACAGTTAGAACCCGCGAAATCATGGAAGCCCAGTTGTGCAAGCCAGCCGCCGCCCCATGTCCAATGCGCTTCGATGGGATAGATCACAGAGGAAATGACGGCGGAATAAATACAATACGAAAGGAATTTTGTGCGTTCCGCCATAGCGCCGGAGACGATCGTGGCCGTGGTCGCGCAAAATACCAAATTGAATACAAAAGCGGAAAAATCAAAATTCGCGTAGTCGGTAAAAATATCGAATCCGGGCTTTCCGATCAGGCCGATCAAATCCTCGCCCAGCAATAAGCTGGAACCGATGATGATAAACACGACCGTGCCGATACAAAAGTCCATCAAATTTTTCATCAAAATGTTACCGGCGTTCTTGGCGCGGGTGAAGCCGGTCTCCACCATGGCAAAGCCCGCCTGCATCCAAAAAACCAGCGCAGCGCCGATGAGAAACCATACGCCGTAAACCTCGCCGTTGATGGCATTCAAAATTTCCTGAGCTGACATATCTTCTCCTCCTGAATGGGATTTGCGCAAACGCATAAGAAAGGGCCCTTTGCCGCTTTTCGGCGGCGATTTTCACACGCATTTGCTATCTATTAGAAAAGGCAAAGACACCGTGAATCGATCGATCCCCGGCGCCTTTGCCTGTGTCGATAAACGACCTGCCGCGCAGTAAAAGCCTTTTTCTGCCGCGTGACGGTCTGTTCCTTTTCCAAAATGAACGGAAAAGGAAAAAGGCGTTGTGAAAAAACTTTTTCACAACGCCTTTGTTGTTATGCACACATGATACGCCAAAAATTTGGCATCGTCAAGGGCAAATTTTTGATTTTCCGACATTTTGGAGCTTTGCACGACGGCAACAAGTCCCTGCCGCAAAATTTTGGGAAAATGAACCATGCAGGACGAATCGGAACGCAGCGTTTTATGCGCCGTGATCCTTCAATCCGCAAAAAACGTCGCTGAGATTCACCGTGGTTTGATACCATTGGTCGCCGTATAAAACATATTGCCCGCACACGGTGACGGTGACGGCGTCCTCCGCTGTTTGGAAAGTAATCGGGATGCCGGCCTGAGAGGGTCGGGCGTCCGTTTTTTCATAATCCAAGCCGCACAGCAGAGCCTGCGCCGCATTTACGGAATCCGCTTCGGTAATTTCCGAGGCCACGACCTTTCTGCCGATCTGCCATAGCGTGATGCGTTCACAGCCGTTTAAGCCAAACAAGTCTTTTCCGCTGACGGATGCAGACGGTTTATCCTCAATTTGCCGCAGCTCGTCCGACATCAAATATGTGCTGTGGGTTTCGGCATAGGTATTAACCATTTCTATAAGCGCGCTGCAATCTTCGTAATCACACTTATAATACTGGCCGTCTATGTTCAAATATTCCCCATATAAGGTAATTTCCACCGCCGCACCGCTATTTTGAAAGATCAGGACTTGCGATGCATCACCCACAATTCCAATCACATGCGCCGCAAATGAAGACGTCTTTACGCTCTTTAAGCATTCGACGAATTCTGCGGTTTCCTCATCGGTCAGCGTATACACGATCTTCATGGGATTATCGTCGACATAGCTGGACCATCCCGCGCGCACGCCAACAGCACAGTCGGTAAAATCAAACCTTTCCACAGGCGATGGCATAAGAAAAACAAACAGCACCACGCCCACCGCGCAAAGGGACAAGGCGAGCCCTAACCAAATCCAACGTCTCTTTTGCATAACACGACCTCCCAAGGCAAACTTCCAAAGCCAAAAACTGCCGTTCTTCCTTTTCCCCCTCGACGCAAAACGCACCGTACCCATAGAGGGGTACGGTGCGCCAAGTTGCATAACGCCTGATTCGGTTGAATGGTAGTGCCGCAGCCCCAAGCTATATTTATACCGCAACTTTATTATAGCAATCGGCAAAAAGAACGTCAATTCAACAAAATGTCTAAAATGGATGTATGCCTGCTGTGCAAAGTGCTAAGATCGGCTTATACCTCTTCCTCGCGCTTGCGTTTGACCGCGCCAGCAGCGATACTTGCCGCCGCAGCGACAGGCAGTGCGAACACCAGCATGGAAACGGCCTGCTGCCCCGCCGTTTTGGGGACGGAATCCGATGCAGACGAGCCGTTGCCGTTGCCGTCAGATTGCCCCGGTGCGGGTGCGTTTTCGGCGGCCTTGGTGATGGCAAAGCTGTCGATCTTGGTCGTTTTCCCGTTCTGATAGGTGTAGGCGTTGAAATAGAGGTTCGCGCCGTCGATTTCGATTGCCGAGAACACAGGCGCGGTCGCATCATAAATGGTTTCGGCACGCGGGAAGAGCTTATCGGTATCCGCCGCGTCCTTCGTCTGGTAATATTTCACGCCCGCACAGCCGTCAATGGCGTAAACCGTGCCTTGCGGTTCGACCATGGCGTTGTAAGACGCGCCGTTGTGTTTGACGGCCTTCGTCGTCACTTCGCATACCGCGTTATCCTTCATCGCGGACGTGCGCAGATACACGTGGTCATGCCCTTGCAGCACCACGTCGATCCCAAGCTCGGGCATCAGCACGGAAAGCTGTTTGCGCAGCGCCGTCACATCGTCGTCGTCATAATGCGAACCGTTGGAGTAGATCGCCTTGTGCAGCGCAACGATCTTCCATTGCTTGTCGCTGGCGGCGGCATCCGCTTTGAGCCATTCGGTCTGCTTTGTGCCGAGCGTATTATCGGAATTCAAATCATTGGTATTGAGCACCATAAAGTGCGCGTTGTTGTAATCAAAGGAATAGTAAACGCCCTCGGTGGTGTCCTGCTCGGGATAATTCGTCAGCAGGAAGTTATCGACCGTGGCATGTTCGCCGTTGGTCTCATGATTGCCCGTTGTGGGCATCATCACGGTATGCAAAAGGCTGCCGGACGCGCTGTTGAACACCCAATTCCATTGCTTGAAATTCTTGCCGCTGTCGACCACGTCGCCCGTATGCAGAATGAACTTCGCCTGCGGATACAGATCAAACGCCGCATCCACAAGCTGCCCCCAAGCGTCATAATGCCGCTCGATGCCGCCCTGGCTGTCGCTCATGTGGAAGAAAGTGAAGCTGTCGGATCGATCGGCTGTTTCAAACGTACCGACCGCGCTCCACCAGCCGCGCGACGCATCGCCGACGCGATAGGCATACTTTGTGCCGGGTTTGAGTCCCGTCACCTGCACCGTATGGCGGTTGACCGGGAATGTGTAGGTGATAATGCCGATCACGCCGAGGTCTACGCCGGGTTCTGTGCGCATGACCCGCGACGAATTCGCCGTCACACCGCTCGTGGTGGGCTTACCCGTGAATTTCGGATGTGCGGAATACGGGACGATCTCAATATCCGACCCCTTGACGCTCGTTTTGGTGTACCAGGAGAGATTGCGGGTCGTGGCGGAATCCGAACCGAAGGTGACCGCAATACCGGAGGGTAGCCGCAGATCTTCTACGGTCGGCACAACGGGTACTTTTCCGCTGTAGGTGATTTTTACATTGTTGTCTTTTTTCAAGCCCGGATTTTCATCCGTCGTCAAATCGGAAAGGATGTTGTAGAATTCATAGGCGATCGTTTCGATTTGGCTTTGTGTCAGGTATTCGTCCATCAGGGACTGCACCACGTCGTCGAGCGATTTATACTCCACGATGCCCATGGCGAAGAACAGGTTGATGATCTGCGCCAGCGACGGCTGTGGTATGGCGGAGGTCAAGCCGGCGTCGTCGCCCATGCCGATCAGCTGCGCAATGATCTCGCCGAGGATGAGTTTGGTGTCCTCATCGTTGGTATTGCGCAAAATGCCGACCACGTCAATATGGATGTTCTGCAGCAGCTCATCCTCCAGCAAATCGTGCAGGACGACGTCGATCAAGGTATCTAAAATGTCGCCCGCAAGCTCGCCGCGCTCAAAGCGTGCCAGCACATCGGTCATAAACTGATCGTCACTGCGATCCTCATCGCCTGAATAGAAGTGCGCCAGCACCGAGGACGCCACATCGGCAAACGTCCCCTTACGGTCGGCGCTGCCGAAGCCGAGGGTGTCGGTAAATTTCACGCAGGGATAATTGGACATTTCCATAGAAGTGATTTTTCGCACAGCCGCATCCAATACGGAAATCAGATGCTCCGTCCCCGCGCCGCCGTCGAGATAGGTATGCTCGACCTGATCGCAGACATTTTTGATCAACAGCTTAAGCGCAACTTTGGAAACGCCCTGAATGGCGCCGATGCCCGACGCGCTGCTGAGCAGCCCGTCCAATGCGCCGTCCAAATCAAAGCTCTTATCGAGATACCGATATAAGCTGCCCGCCTCATTCATTTCGGGGATCAGGGTGTATTCGAGCAGATAACGAACATAATTGACGGCAAACTGGTTGATGTCGCTGCCGCCGAAATTCAGCGCAAACGCCGTATAACGGTAGGGCTGCGGGTATGTCGTCCCAAACGCCGTTACCGGACGGGAATGATCGATATCCACACTTTCATAGGAAGCGGTTATGTCCCCCGCAAGACTGCGATTGTCCAAATTGACCACACGGATGTAGCAGGGGTAGCTGAGCATGGAAGCCGTGGAGCAATCCGTGATGGTCTCGCCGTTATCCGAGGTGTGCGCAGCAACGTCGTTGAGGTGAATATGCCCCGTAAAGGCAAAGTGCATACCGGCGTCCGCGAAGCTTTCGCTGACCTCGCGCCAATTATCAATGGGGAAAGCGACAAAGAGATTGTCCTCACTTTCAAAGTGCGGCACGAGATTGAAATGCGTCATACCGATGACGGTAAGCCCCTTGGCTTTTGCATCGGCGATCTGGGCGAGCGCCCACTGCATAAGCGCTTCGGAGTATGCGCCACGCGTTTCGGCCTCGTTCAATCCCTTGGAATGGTTATCGCCGGAATAGCAGCCGCCATCGAGCACGATCAGGCGGTAGCCGCCCTCCAAAGTCGCCGCATAGGAAAGCATACCCGCCATTTCACCCTCGGGCGGGGTAAAGAAAGCGTCGGCATGGTCGTACCCGAGATCGGCATACAGCTCGCGGAACTCCTCCGGCTCTGTCCAACGGGTAGACGTAAACTTCCCGTTTTTGAATTCGGAGGCATTGCCTTTGCGGATGTCATGGTTGCCGTTGACCACGAAAACTTCCACGCCCGTGTCCTTTTCAAACTGCTTGAGCTTTTCGGCCAACGCTTTATGCCCTTCGTATTCGCCGTTTCGCGTCAAGTCGCCCGGGATGAGCAAATACTTCAGGTTCTCCGTCTTGGCGCGTATGGCGTACTCGTTGAGCGCGTTATCCAAAAGCGCCTCGGCAAGATAAGAGGTGGAAGCGCTGAGTTTACATGCCTCGATGAACGCATTGGTGTCGTTCCCCATAAGGGAGCGCGGATAGTAGTGCAGATCGTTCATAACGCCGACTGTCAGCTTGCCGCTGTCGGCCGCAAGAGAACGCACCAGAGTGGTGGGGACAAAGGTCAACAGCATTATTGCGCTTAGCAACAGCGCGAAAACCTTTGCCGCCCGCTTCTTGAAAGTTTTCATGGCATATCCTCCGATTTGCAGATATTGATATTTTAAGTATAGCATGGCAGACGGGTAAATTCAATGAATTTTTCGCGTTTTATCCGGAAAAATTAGGCAGGTTATACGCTTGCGGGGTGTCGAAGCAGGCAACAGCGGCTTGATTTCTCAAAGCCGCCGAATGAAGGTATGACTATATCCTGCTACACGACGGCTTTTTTTCTTTTGCCGTCGTGCGGCAGGTAACAAATTATTGAGTTCCCTCGATAATATAATTCACAATGGTCAAATAGCAGTTAATTTGCTGCCAGTTTCATCGGTTATCCTATTTATCGAATAGCTACCAGGATTTCCAGTTAAGTTATAACGATATGCTTTGCCAAAAGTTGGTGACAATTCAATATCATTTTACCTCGTATACTCGTATATTATTTATCCTTTTTCCTTGCCACTAAAAAGCCAATGACTGCGCCTATCAAGATAATCGGCGCTACTCTGAAGAATAACCATTCAAATGCGTGAAAGGCTGTCCCCATAACGGCGGTTTCCGGGTCACTGAAATCCCACCCCAAATATGGACTTTCTAACACCGTTAAAACCACAAATATTACTACAATGGACACACACAGTATGAGAAATAGACCATGAAGTGCTTTTCGTTGCATGACCTTTTTTCGTGCAAGTTGTAAGTTGATTACCTCCAGCTTTTCAGAAATCGCTTTTAAGTCCTCAGCCGCTGCTTCCACGACAGTTTCCCCAAGCAAAGTGCTTACCGGCGTTTCAAGCGTCTCCGATAATGAGATCAACATTTCGGAGTCGGGAACAGATGATCCGTTCTCCCATTTAGAAACTGTCTGCCGTACTACATTCAGCTTGATAGCAAGCTCTTGTTGTGAAAGTCCTTTTGATTTTCTGATTGCTTTAATGTTTTCACTTAACATTTGGCATAGCCTCCTCTATTAGCTTTTGCGTTATAGGCAATAGGAAAAATATGTTCCGCCTACAACATGAATTATACGTAAACCAACCCGTTGCAGCAAGCAACGCATATTAACATTTGCGTTATTTTGCCGCGA
>CANRAU010000007.1 GCA_947628665.1 uncultured Clostridia bacterium | reverse complement strand
TTTGTGTGGTAACTTCAATTATACCACGTCTGCTATGACTTTTTCTATATGTCCTATTTCATTTTACAATCAACCTTCAAAATTTATAAAACGAAAAAATTAAAATTTTGCTTGACAAACGCAAAAGAGTATAGTATTATACTTAGGCACACAGCAAGTGTGCGCACCATATCGCGGGGTAGAGCAGTTGGTAGCTCGTCGGGCTCATAACCCGGAGGTCGTGTGGTTCAAGTCCCACCCCCGCAACCAAATCAAACCCCCGAAAGTGCTTGTTTTACAAGGCTTTCGGGGGCTTTTTTGCTTTTTGGAAATCTGAAAAAATAGTCTATTTCGCCCAATTTTATACTTAAAGAGTCAAAGATGCAAGTCAAATACAAGTCAAAAATGGAGGAAAAAATAACAGCTTTGGTTAGCTGATTTTTGCTCCGTTTTATCATTTACTCAGACAAATAATCGTTCAATTTTGAAATATTTGTTGCTTTATGTTCCATTTGCAGATGTGTATAAATATTTAAAGTAGTTTTCGGGTCGGCATGTCCCATTTGCTCCTGCGCAACAAGCACGTCAATTCCAGCTTCATACATCATCGTGCAGAATGTATGGCGAAGGTCATGTAGACCAAACGGTTCGATCACCATTGGTATTTTTTCATTTGTGTGTAAGCCGCAAGTAAATCCGCCATACTTATAGTTCATTTGAAAAAGATAGCTTTCCAAAAGGCGATCCCATGCGTCAATAGACATCATAGTTCCTTTTGCGGAAACGATAACAAAATCATTTTCGCTTTTATGAGGTATTTGTTTCAAATATTGAACTAATTTATTAGGTATAAAAACGCATCGGGATTTTCCGTTTTTTGGAGATTTAAAAGCCTTTGCTTTATAGTTATATGATCTCGAAACAGTGATAGTGCCGTTGACCAAATCAATATCAGACCAACGAAGCGCGGTTGCCTCGCCACGGCGCAGACCGGAGTACATCAAAAGCATGATTGCTGTTTTTCCTCTATGCTCGAATTCGTCAACACGCCTTCGTTCTTCTTTGGTTAATGCACGACGCGTTTTTTGCGGAGCAGTTTTCAACAAGTGAATTCTCTCAGCTGGGTTGAAGTCTATTATCCGATTATCAATTGCATAATCAAATACAGAAACAAGAATTTGGTGATAGGAACGCAGTGTTTTCTTTGCGGAAGGCTTTCCTGTGTGCGGGTTACAAATGGACAATTCATCAAACATGGGCTGCAAATCTACAGGACGAATGCTTGTTATTTTTTGTTGTGATATTCTTTGGGTAAAAAAAGCCAGCCGACTTTCAAGAAGATGATAATGCTCAGGCACAACGTTTACTTTTTTAGACTGTAACCAAAACGTAGACCATGCGCCGAAAGTATCATTTCCACCGGATATATCCAGTCCCTTATTCAATTTTGCTTTCAGAGCAGTAGCCTTTTGATCGGCTTCTTTCTGTGTTTTCCCATAGACGGTTTTATATTGCCGTTTTCCGTTTACCCGTCCAAGATATACCTGTACAGCGATTCTTCCGTCGGCACGGCGCGTGTTGGATTTTTTTGGCATAAAATCACCCTATTTTGAGAAAATCATTTCATTAAAAAGGTACATCACATCTAATTCCGTTGAAAGATATATTATATGTATTCCTCTTTGTCGATAGTCAAATCATTTATTGTGAAATTTTCGTAATCATCAGAATAAGTGAGGATTAAGACGAAACTATGCCGTTCAGGTACGCCAAATGCATTTTGGCAAGTAAAGGTGCTTTCCATTTTTACACGCTTGTTGTCATTTGTTACAAACTGCCAATCTTCCTCGTAGAAGGAGAGTTCTAATGTGTCGGGATACTTGACATAATCCTCTAAGGCGATTTCAGCGGCAACTTTATTATCAATAAAAGTCGGGTGTTGTTCCTCTTCCTCCTTACCGCCAAACAGAAAATGAACGACGCCAAAAGAAATACCAAAGACGAGAATTAAAACGATAATATAGGAAAATATCTTAATTTTAAAATCGGAGCTTTTGGTAGAGGCGGAGTCGCTTGTCGGATCAACGCCGACTGTAGAGGTGATGTCCGCCGTCGAAGCGGTGCTTTCGACGGGTGGAACATTTTCCGCAGAACCGTTGCTTGCCGCCGCAGCGGGGGCGGGGTCAGATTTGGGCGTGTCGTTTCCGCTCACTTCTTTTCCACATTTTTGACAATACATAAAATCCTCCTCTATTCTTCCCCGAAGCGGATCACTTCGGGAAATATCATTTTATATTTCCAATCCGTTTACTCAAACAAATTTTTTGCTGTTTCGACTTCATCCATAAAACTGTATTCGGCCATTCCTTCAAACAATTCACTTGCAGCATGATTGAGGGCAATTTCCCCGCTATATAGATAAAGAACCAAACCGCCAATCAAAGCGACAAATAAAGCATAGGCTAAAATCTGTACCTTTGCAGTTTTTTGGGGTACACAGCGATTTCCAAAAATCCAAGCACATACAACAAATGGAATCGTGAGAAGTGCAGATATAAGAAAGTCCCCCGTGTAAGCAACATTTATGCAGCACAAAAAGATTGAGGGGAAGATGGAGAGCATATAAAAAATAGATGACACAATTTTACTTTTTCCTCGGAAAGCAGAACCGAGGAGTACCGAGAGGGAAAATGGCGCGCAACAAGCTGCTATCCATATCGTAACGTCGACATAATCGACATCAAATGATAATGCAGAAGTAAAGATTAAATAAGCTGTGGCAAAAAAATTGAGAATAGAAAGAATAATCCCGATTATATGTAGAGGCTTAGAGGACCTGACTTTTTTAACAGGGAAATCGGGGGCAGAAGTTGTAATAGGTTCCGTCGCCGTCTGCTCTATGGCGTCGTTAGGCAAGGTGACGACAGCCGCTCCGCAATTTGAGCAGTAGTTTCCGCTCACTTCTTTTCCACATTTTTGACAATACATAAAATCCTCCTCTATTCTTCCCCGAAGCGGATCGCTTCGGGATTTTTACTGATTATATATGGTTTAAACTGTTCCATCACGCGCCGTTCAAGCGGATGCGTGCCAAACATATTTCGCGCGTAGAGTTCTTTCATGCGTTTGGCTCGTATCTGTGCTGCGGTAAGGCTCACGTTGCAGACCGCTGCAATTTCCTGTGCGGTGTGCAAATTCAGTCCCCAAAGCACACACGCAGGCATGAGCAGTCGGCTTGCAAAAATATCCGCTTCGGTCTCATATTGCGGCTTGTCCTCTGCAAAGGTGCGCGTGTGACGGTAGCCATCTTTCAGTTCATGACCTAAAAATATATGACCAAATTCATGCGCGATTGTAAAACGGCGACGCTGGATACTGTCTGAGTCGTCATACACTATAAACCATTTGCCTCCGCCGAACAAGGAACAGCCGGACTGCGACGGCATCAATATATGCACATCCGCGTTTTGCAAAATCTGAATATCTGCCTGCTTTGCGATTTGTTTTAAATCTACAGGCAGAGCCGAGATTTTAAAGTCAATCAAAAATTTCCATACGGAATTGCGTACATTTTTATATGCACCGTAAATATTCAATCCAATCACCCGTCAGTAGTATATACTGACGGGAATTTTTTATTTAAAGGTTATATCTCGCCGTCCTTGACTTCGGGCGCATTTTGCAGTTTTTCAAGCAGTTCTTTGCTGATACTGCGATAGCCAGCGGGTTCATACGCTCCGTTTTTGGAGCGTGCCGCCATATAAACTTGTACCGTGTCATCAGGATCGCCGGCTTCCGAATCATCAGTGCAACCAAGCAGACGGTCTACAGCATTTTGCATATCAGGATGCGCACGGTAGGCAAGCACAACGGTCTTTTCCTTTTCGGATAGAGCGAACGGGGGTTCGGCGGATTCCGATGACTTGTTTTCAACGCCAAGCAAATATGCGGGGGTAGTGCGAAGAACCTCTGCCAAAGGAGCTAATATATCTGTTGGAAATTTTTTTATATCATTGTTTTCATATCTATAGATTGTCGCGGGAGAAACGCCAAGTTTTTCTGCAACTGTTTCAGCAGACATTCCAATTTCCTTGCGTCTGGCCTTAATTCTCTCATAAATTTCCACTACAATTCACCTCGTGAGTTTTAGTTTATCACCAAATTTGCAAAAATGCAACACTTATATTTTATTTTTTCGCATTTTTGCAAATTTAGGGTTGACAACTCGCATTTATGCGAGTAATATATGGGCAAGGGAGGTGAAATCATGGCAAATATTCAGTTGTTAGAAGAAAAAATGCGCGAACAAAATATTACGGTTTCCGATATGGTCAAACATCTCAATATCGATAAAGCCACTTGGTATAGGAAAAAAAAGAATTCGCAGTCATTTTCCATAGGGCAGGCTGAAAAGATTTGTAAATTGCTCAATCTTTCGGATTCAGAAACTACGCGTATTTTTTTTGCCAGCTAACTCGCAAAAATGCGAGAAGCTTAAAGGCAAAAGGGTTTAACCGCAAATGCCTTTCTGCGGGGCATAGGACATGACCGTATAAGGAGGTGAGGGAATGGCAATGCCGATGAGATTCACAAGAACATATACAGATTGGGAACGAATTCCTGTTCTCATGGAACTGACCGATGTTTGCTGCCTTTTGCGCTGCTCGGATGTAACAGCTATAAAGTACATACGGCAGGGAAAAATCAAAGGAAATAAGTTCGGCAACAAGTGGTTGGTTGACCGAGATAGCGTCCGAGAGTATTTCCAAAAACAGTGGCTCAGTTAATCGTTGAAAAACACTATAAGCGAAAGGAGGCCATAACCACATGTACATACGAACCATATTTGAAGCGTTTGCAGTGATATTGCTGATCGCAGGATTTTTCGCCGAGGACAAGCTGATTGCATTTGAGCATCGTGTTGCGTCTTTTGCAATCGAATGCAAAAAAAGACTGCGGAGGTATTTGATCTCCGTATCCAAGGATGCATCCGCGATCTACCGCGCGTGTAGGCGACAGCACATTACGTTTTTCCGCTTCGCGGCCATGCTCTGCAAATATAAGCCGACAAATGAAATCGAAAAACAAAAAGAAAAGGAAGCTGTATAAATGACTGAGAATGTATTAGAACGCATGGAGAGGATTGGCGGGCAGGAGCGTATCTCCGCTTTCATGGTCAAGGAACAACTACCTTACGAACTCAAGGTGCGCCATGCGGAGATCAGAGCGCGGGAGTTTGTTAATGAATGCGATGCCCGAGGGTTAAACTATCACGTTTCGGTCGGTGGTTTAGATAGTATCACGCTTTTTCTTTTTCTAAATTCAATTCACATCGATGCACCTGGAATCAGTGTTTCGCACTTGGAAGATAAAAGCATACAGGAAGTACATAAACAGCTTGGAATTGAACGGTTGAAATCCACGGTAAAGTACATCGATGACGCAGGGCACCCTCACTACTGGACAAAGCCGGAAATATTACAGGAATTCGGCTTCCCAGTTTTATCAAAAGAGATCGCGGCAAAAATTGAAACGCTTGCTCATCCTACAGAAAAGAATCAGACCGTTAGGCATGCGATCATCACCGGGGAAACAGGTGCATACGGTGGGTTTCAAAAAAATAGCAGAATGAAAATGTCACAGAAATGGCTTGAAAAATTCGGCGGATATGCAAATGACGTTGAGGGAACAAACTATCAAATACCAAATTTTAAGGTGTCATCTAAATGCTGCTATTACTTAAAGGAAAAACCCTGCGACGACTGGGCAAAAGAACATAACAGCGTTCCCTTCTTAGGGCTTATGGCTTCGGAGGGTGGAAGACGTGCTAAATCTTTGCGGATAAATGGATGCAACTATTTTGGAAAATCGACCATTAGATCAGCACCGTTTGCAATATTCAATCGGCAGGATCTTCTTCAGCTTGCACTTGACCTTAACGTGCCTGTTCCGGAAATTTACGGAACAATCGAACGACGCGACGATGGAACGCTATACACCACGAAGGCGCAACGTACAGGGTGTTCCATGTGCGGATTTGGAATTCATCTCGAAAAACGCCCGCACAGATTTGACCAGTTGAAAGAGAGAAATCCAAAAGAATGGGAATATTGGATGTTCAACTGTTGTACCGACCCGAACACGGGCGAAAAATACGGCTGGTCGCGGGTACTCGACTATATCGGCGTTGGATATTAAGGAGTAAATTCTCAGGAGGAGTAATTTGTAACAATTATTAAAAAGGAGGTCACAGCATGGCGTTTTATCGTACCTGCCCCTACTGCGGGGCAAATTTAGACCCAGGCGAACATTGCGATTGCAGAAAATCCAAGTTTAAAAACACCGAAACCGACGGGACAAGCTCCGCCATGGAACGGTTGCAACATATGTATGGCGAAGCATCCGTGCAGGAAGTGTTCGACATGATCCAAAACATCCGAAACGGTCGCCCGATTCACGCCGCGAAGCGGACATGAGCACACCGCCGGACACAAAAAAATAAAGGCTTTCCGATCCCACTCGGAAAGCCCCGGCAAAACGACTTTACGCCGCCCTGTCCTAACTACATATTTATGATAGCACAGCGGCGGCGAAAAGTCAATAGGATAGCGGGTTTTATGCCCGCGAGCGGCCTTGTATTGTATAGTATTTCATCAACCAAGGCCGCGCAAATTTGAACGAAAACAGAGAGGTCGCCAAAATGGAACAAAGAAATCATCAAGCGTTATGCGAAAAGTCAAAGTCAGCGTCAAGTCAAGTCCGGCATTTCCCCGCAGAGGTGAAAAGGGCGATGTCGTTCTCGGCACTTCTCGAAACCGTAAAGGCGCAAATCGATTTTGATTGCTTCGATCAAAAAGATGTACAGCAAGCGGAAGAAATTGCGATGATCATTGCGGAGGTCTTGAAACTGCCGGATACCGCCACCGTGCGGATCGCCGGAAATGCTCTGACTGCCGAATGGGTGGCAGAAATCTACAATCGCCTCTGCCACGAACACGTCCTGCACGTGATCGAAAACTACGAGAAAGCGACATATGAAATCAAGCATACAAAAACATATCTCCGCACCGCCCTATACAACGCCGTGTTTGAATTAACAGGACGGGTCAACAATCACGTCTTTGCGGATATGCCGCAGCTCGCGAGAAAGTGAGGGCGGGATAAAGTGCAACGAGAAAAGCGAACATACTCAGGGCCGCTCTTGGAAGCGGACTTCTACCCGGTTTTCGCAGACGGTCGCCGCCTGCCAACCCGCGCGCCGAAGACAAAGCCATCCACGGCGGAGCAGAAAAGATACAATCAGGTGCAGGCTACAAAAAAGCTGATCCGATACGCGAATGCGAACTTTAATACAACGGACTATCTCATGCACCCGACATACGAACCTGCAAAAGCCCCACAGTCGGAAGCGGAAGCGCGGCGGGATATAGTAAACTATCTTCGCCGCGTGAAAACAAAGAGGAAATCGGAAGCGAAGCGGTTGCGTAAAGACTTGGCAGCGGCAGAAAGCGCAGCGGCGAAGATGCCGGAAAATCCGTACTTATCGTCCGCCGTGGAGAAGCTGCGGGCGGCGATCCAAAAGCTGGAAGCGCCGTTCAAATACATTTACGTAATCGAAAAGCAGACTTACAAAAGAGGAATCTATGCAGGGCGCGTGAACTGGCATTTTCATTTGTTCCTGACAGGCGGCATTGACAGCAAGACATTGGAGGCAATGTGGACGAACGGACTGCGAACAAATTGCAATAACTATCAGCCGGACAAGTTCGGACCCGAAGCGGCCGCCAAATACATGAGCAAAGACCCGCAGGGTGCAAAGCGATTCAGCTGCTCGCGAAACCTTCAACGCCCAAAAGAAAAGATAAAGGACGGGATGATCGCACGCTCGACGGTCGCACGCATGGCGACCGAGCGGGTCGATGATCGGGCGTTTTGGGAAAGGATATACAAAGGGTATCGCTTCCTGCGTGGCTACGCAAGATTCAACACATACAATGGGCATTGGTATTTGTCGGCGGTTCTGTATCGAACCGATGGCGCGCCGCCTCGGTGGGAGGAGGACGAATGGATCACGACGGACTACATTCCATAGTCCCCCGGGGTCAAAAAACGCCGCAAATAAAAAGGGTGTGTAGACCGCAGCCCCTTATGACAAAAGCGGGAAATACGCGCGCGAGTGTTTTTTGAGGCGTCCCCGAAGCGGAAAACACGGGATTTCTTATCATTCAATAAAAAACTATATATGCGAAAACCCGAAGCGGAAAGGCCGACAAAAAGAGCCTGAAAAAAGGCTCGAAATTATGTTTTTCTGCATTTGAACAGCAAAAAAAGGAGAGCCAAAATGGAAATAAAAGTCACCAAGGAAGACCTTAAATATCTGCGTGATCTGTTTATACAAAAATGTCCGAGCCTGCCGAAGCCGATGGATGTGGACACGTGGTCGCCGGGCAGGACCGACCGCGCAAAACGAGCGATCCGCCGATACGGTTGCAATAAGCTCGGTGAAGTCTTTGCCCGGGTTGAAAAAAGCGATTTCTTAAGCGGCCGCAACGGGCGGTGGGGCAAATGCGGGATCGACTGGATCCTAAAGCCCGAAAACTTTTCAAAAATCATGGAGGGAAATTACGACAACAGACCGAGTAAAACAAGCAGCTTTGATTTGGACGAAGCGCTCAAAAAAGCAACGATCTGTAGTAAAAAAAGTGATGGGGCAACGATAACAGGGAGAAAGGACATATGAATTATATCCAATTCTTAAAATCCAAGATCGAAGTTGCGCCCATATCGGGATTTGAAATCAGCCAAAGCGAAATCAGCCCGAAACTGAAACCGCATCAGCGGGATGCGGTGCAGTGGGCGGTACGCGGCGGCAGACGCGCGCTTTTTGAGAGCTTCGGACTTGGAAAAACGGTTCAGCAGCTGGAATTTTGCAGAATCATAACGGCGCACAAAGGCGGCAAAGCGATAATCGTCGTACCGTTAGGCGTTAAACAAGAGTTCCAAATGGACGCAGTAAATATTTTAGGTTGGGAAAAGCCCCCCAAATACGTTAAGACGATGGCAGAGGCGGAAGCGGCCGATACGGATATAGTGCTGACAAACTATGAACGCGTGCGGGACGGCGATATAGATCCCAAGCGATTTACCGCGACAAGTCTTGATGAGGCATCCGTTTTGCGCAGCTTCGGCAGTAAGACATATCAGACCTTTTTAGATAAATTCAAAGGGGTAGAGTATAAGCTCGTATCCACAGCGACGCCATCTCCCAATAAGTACAAAGAGCTTATCCACTATGCAGGATATTTAGAGGTTATGGATACAGGGCAGGCGCTAACGCGTTTTTTCAAGCGTGACAGCACAAAAGCGAACAATCTGACATTGTATCCGCACAAAGAAGAAGAGTTTTGGATTTGGATGTCGACATGGGCTTTATTCATTCACTTGCCGTCAGATTTAGGCTATGACGACACAGGCTATGCGTTGCCGCCTTTAGACGTGCGCACGCACAAGATAGCGGACGCATACTTTGAGGGGCAGGAAAAAGACGGACAGATCAAGTTTTTGCGCGATGCGGCCGTCAGTCTATCGGATGCGGCGAATGAAAAAAAGGTATCCATATGCAAGCGTATTGCAAAAGCGAAGGAGATCATAGACAGTGACCCCGAGGCGCATTTTATTCTGTGGCATGATCTCGAAGCGGAGCGGCATGAAATCAAAAGACAAATTCCGGGCGTGGTCGATATTTACGGCGCTATGGACTATGACGAACGGGAGCGTCGTGTTTTAGACTTTTCAAACGGAAAAACACGACTGTTTGCGACCAAAAAGAGCATCTCGGGGTCGGGCTGCAATTTTCAAAAACATTGTCACCGCGCCATATTTGTGGGAATTGATTATGAATTCAATGATTTCATACAAGCCATTCACCGCATTTACAGATTTTTGCAAACGGAGCAGGTCATCATCGATATCATTTATACCGAAGCGGAGCAACCGATTTTAGATACGCTGATGGAAAAGTGGAAAAATCATGACTACCTTTCCCAAAAAATGCAGGAGATCGTGAAAAAATACGGGCTTGCGGGTGTATCGCAGATTGACAAGCTCGCGCGAACGATAGGAGTTGAGAGAGTGCAAATACAAGGGAAGCATTTCACAGCCGTCAACAATGACTGTGTTTTGGAAACAACGGAAATGGATGAAAACAGCATAGATTTGATCCTTACAAGTATCCCGTTTTCCAACCATTACGAATACACACCGAGCTACAACGATTTCGGGCATAACGAGAACACAAAGCGTTTCTTTGAACAGATGGATTTCCTATCTCCGCAGTTGCTTCGTATTTTACAACCGGGGCGCGTTATGGCGGTTCATGTTAAGGACAGGGTTTTATTCGGCAATGCGACGGGGACAGGATTTCCGACCATGGAACCATTCCACGCCATGTGCATCAGGCACTATATGCAGCATGGATTTCAATACTTCGGTATGATTACGGTCGTGACCGATGTTGTCCGAGAAAACAATCAAACCTATCGCCTCGGATGGACGGAGCAATGCAAGGACGGCACGAAGATGGGCGTCGGTTGTCCGGAATACATATTGCTTTTTCGGAAATTGCCGAGCGACACGTCGAGAGCCTATGCAGATGTTCCTGTAGTCAAAACGAAAGAGGAATACACTCGCGCACAGTGGCAAATCGACGCACACGGCTACTGGCGTTCAAGCGGAGATCGGCTGGTCACGAAAGAGGAACTTGTATCAGCACCTGTCACAAATCTGCAAAAGGTTTATCGGCAGTATAGCCGAGATCATGTTTATGATTATGCCGAACACGTTCAGCTGGCAAAGGAACTGGACGCCGAAAACAAACTTCCCGCGAGCTTTATGGTAGTCGCTCCGGGAAGCTGGTCAGATGAAGTATGGGATGATATTTTGCGTATGCGCACGCTTAATTCAACACAAAGCAGACGGCGGCAGGAAATGCACGTTTGTCCACTGCAGATCGACATTGTGGAAAGAATCATTAACCGATACTCCAATCCAGGCGACGTTGTTTTAGATCCGTTCGGCGGCATCATGACCGTTCCAAAGGTCGCTGTCGATAACGGCAGATACGGCATCGGAATTGAGTTGAACAACGGATATTTTCGAGACGGTGTCGGGTATCTGCGCGAAGCGGATGAAGAAAAGGACGTGCCTACTTTGTTCGATTTGCTTGGGAACGTGGGGCAGGCATAACATGGAAAACAATCGCATAACGCTCGGCAGCCTATTTGACGGGATCGGTGGATTTCCGCTCTGTGCGGAGATTTCCGGCATAATCCCGGTATGGGCGGCAGAGATCGACCCCGCATGCGTCGCGGTCACAAAATATCATTTCCCCGAAATGCAGCACTACGGCGATGTATCAAAGATCAACGGCGCAAAGATCCCGCCCGTGGATATAATCACGTTCGGTTCGCCTTGTCAGGACCTATCCGTCGCTGGAAAGCGCAAGGGAATTAAACACGAAGAAAAGGGCGACGACGAAACCACGCGAAGCGGGCTTTTTGTTGAAGCGATCAGAATCATCTATGAAATGAGGCGAGCTACAAATGGACGGTATCCAACTTTCCTTGTTTGGGAAAACGTTGCCGGAGCATTCTCCAGCCGTAATGGGCGCGACTTTCAAGCCGTGCTGGAAGAAATCACAAAAGCCGATATTCCAATGCCTGCAAGTGGGAGATGGGCAAGCGCCGGAGTGGTTCGAGGGCGCGGAATATGCGTTGCCTGGCGACTGTTCGACGCTCAATATTGGGGCGTCCCCCAACGTCGGCGTCGAATCTACCTTATCGGAAGTTTTGGAAGCGACTGTGCCGAAAAAATACTATTTAAGCAGGACGGCGTGCAAAGGTATCTTACGCCGCGCGAAGCGGAGAGGAAAGCAACTACCGCAGATGCTGGAAAACGCGCTGAAAGCGATTGCAGAATCTTCGACTGCCGGGGAAACGGCGATGGAATGACCTCGCCGACAATAACGGCAGGCCACAACAGCCGTGTGCCGGATTTCTCGACTGTCGTATGCGAGCCTACAATCGCTATTAGAGATCCGTCAGCGGTTTGCTATGCTATAGGCAACGGTCAGGTTGACAACACACGATTGTCTCACAAAACGGATGCGCTTGACTGTATGCACGATCAGAAAATAGTGATGTATAACATATCATCTATGGCAAGCAATGCAATGCAGTCCGATAACCCACACAGCGGTATATACGAGACACAAATAGCTCGGACGATCGATCGTAACGGCGGTGATCCACGCTGCAACACTTTCGCTTGGGTCGTGCGCCGCTTAACACCACTCGAATGCGAGCGCTTGCAAGGCTACCCCGATTACTGGACGGTACTGCCAAAAATCGAAGATATGAGCGAGAGCGAATACGATTTTTTCATAAAAGTGTATTTGCTCGATAAGCAAATTCGCGGTCAGGCCGTAAAGAAACTACCAACGAGAGAACAGTTTGTGCGTTGGTACAACAAACTGGACTCCGACGGAACGCGCTATCGGCAGCTCGGAAACTCACTGGCTATCCCGTGTGCGCTCCGCGTAATCGGGTACATAGGGGAATATATCAGAAAATAAGAGCGGAGATATAACCATGAAAAGGAGCGAAAAAAATAATGGCACAATACGCTAAAAGCACAAACGTTTCGTCCGAACTGTCGAGACTGGAAATTGAAAAAATCCTTGTACGGTACGGAGCGGAAAACTTCGCGTATGCAACGGAGAAGGGCAAGGCTTTGATCGGATTCACCATGTTTGATCGCCAGGTCAAATTTATGCTTCCCCTTCCAAGAATGGAAGAGTTTGCATTGACGCCGACAGGGAGTGAACGGTCAGAAAACAGCCAATATGATGCGTGGGAACAGGCTTGTCGGCAACGCTGGCGCGCTCTAAAGCTCGTGATTCAAGCGAAGCTGGAGGCGGTAGAATGCGGGATCTCCGTGTTTGAAGATGAGTTCATGTCAAATATCGTTCTTCCGGGCGGTACGACTGTCGGCGAATTCATGAAACCACAAATTTCAGAAGCGTACAGAATCGGAACACCGCCGCACATACTGCCTGCTCTTACCGACTGCCTGCTCTTACCGGCGGAATGAATTGACAGATCAAAGAGATTTAAACGAGTTGAATGAATTGCTCGTTATTAACACGGTAAATCAAGTTAAAGCGACGCTCAATTTTTTAGCGACGGTTGACCAGATAGTCAACGCAGAATATGCTAATAAGCTTAAAATGCAATCAGGGGGAATCCTTAATGACAGATTATGAATGGTTGACAGAACACGGATTTTGCCATAAATGCGGAAAACAAAAGGCTGCGCCACATAGGAAGTTTTGTTTTGATTGCCTTGATAAAATAAGGGAAATAAATGCAAAAACGTATGATCCTGTTAAAGCACACGAATATCAAGAACGGCGCAGAGAACTTTATCAAGAACATAAAGAAAATGGGATTTGCATTAGATGTTCAAAACCGGCAACACACGGATTATATTGCTATGAACATTTTATAAAGGCGAAGTCGCATAATATGGAGACTGCTGAAAGGCGAAAAAGAGAAAGGCACGAGCGTGGACTTATTCCGGATATTCGTAAGCGGGAAGGACTATGTTTGCGCTGCGGACAGCCAGTGCTTAGCGATAAACTTTACTGCAAAAATTGTTATGAAGATTTGTTGAAAAGTCAAAAGGTTGCAAGTTTAAAATCTCCGTGGAGAGAAAATGAAAAAAGAACGGTATAAATTGGCTTGTACAAATCTAAAGAAAGAGGAAACGCGTCGTGGATAAAAAGAATGAAATAGAAAAATTTTGGTCTTATTTACAAGAAAAAGAATTGTCCGTAAACACTATAAGGGCATATATTACCGCAATAAAACAATTTTTTCAACTCTATGATGAAGATAACAAGAAAAATGCCCTTGAATGGAAAAAGGTTTTGGAAGAAAGCGGATTAAAGCCTAAAAGCATAAATATTAAAATTAACGCCTATAACGCTTATTGCGACATGGTTAATCACAGAGAAAATAGGATTAAAACATTAAAGGTTCATCAAGCTACGGCGATTAGCAATGTTATTTCTGAAGAAGAGTACAATAAATTATTACGATGCCTTTTAAATGACAAAAATTATAAATGGTATTTTAATATTAAACTTCTTGCAGTGACAGGGGCACGGATCAGCGAATATATAAGGTTAAAGAAATCTGATTTTGACCGTGGTTATGCAGAAATGTGGACTAAAGGGAAAATACGCCGGATATATATTCCATATTCTTTTCAGAAAGACGCAAAAGAATATTATAAAGATTTGAAGCCGAATGACTATCTTTGCGTAAACAGATATGGAAATCAAATATCTACAAGAGGATTTTCGCAAATGCTTTTGCAACTTTCTAAAAGATATAAAATCAATCAAAAGGTAATGCACCCGCATTCATTTAGACATTTATTTGCAATAGAGTTTCTAAAGAAAAATCCGAACCTTTCACTGCTTGCGGATGTAATGGGACATTCGAGCGTATCGACGACAGCTATATATACGCGTCTCACGCAGGAACAGCAAAAAGAAGCTGTAAACATGGTCGTTAATTGGTGATAAAGACGAAAAGGTGTATACAACATTCTTACTGTTGTGCGATAAAATAAAGGGGAAAGAGAGGTAACCGCAATGGAAATAAAAGAGAAAATTATATCAGATGTATTGAAAGAAAGAATACGACAAGACAAGAAGTGGGGAAAGCAAAATCACCTATCAGTTGTATGGCTGTCGATTATTGGTGAGGAATACGGTGAAATGTGCAAAGCTGTGAATGAATTGGGGCTTTGCGCAGATTATAAGAAAGAACAGGAAATATATCAAGAAGCAATACATACTATGGCGTCTTGTATGGCTATGCTTGAATGCATGGAGAGGAAAAGAGATGAACACAACGCTTAGCGCAAAAGAAAAGAACAATCGTGCGGAGCTTTTTAGGCTCATGCAGGAAAATCCCGATTTGCCTGTGTTTCCGATAGTTGATGGGGAAATAGCTGGAGAAATCTGCGAATATTGGCTTGGGACGTGGGGTGTAGCACGCGTCGATGAATACATTATCGCCTTAGGAAATGAACGTGGCGAGATGTTTATCAAAGGAAATTCAAATGTGCTTGAGGTTTTAGCTCGATATCTCAGCGACGACGAATTCAACGCGCTGACGGTAGAATCGTGCCGATCGCGTTACAATAATCTTCCGTGGAAAAAGGCGATCATTGTCTATATCGATTTGCCGAAAGAGATAGGAAGGTTGGTGTGCCATGATAAATTTTGAATGGCTTTTTAGCGATTTAGACGAGCTTATCGATTGTGATTTTGACAGCGAGGACAATAATGCCATTTCGCGTGAGGATACCTTACCGAAATAAGTAGGAGGAATTTTTAATGAGACTGATTACGACAGAGAATGTCATCGCAATAATCGAAGAAAAACAAAAAGCCTTATGCCCGGTTGATGGGCGGCAATATGTTTATGGAGATGACCGAATACGACTTGACGCATGGGATGAAATTTTAGGCGTGATCGATAATATTCCTACTATTGACGCCGAACCGGTGCGACATGGAAAATGGGTTAAAAACGGGTCTGATGATACAGTTGTATACTGCGATCAATGCCTTATGCCACAAGACGCAGTTTGTAACTACTGCCCGAATTGCGGCGCAAAAATGGATTTGGTGTAAAAGGAGGAATAAGCGGTGATTTGTATATTCGTAGTACTGTATCTTGTAATCGGCTGTTTCTTCATGGGTGCAATACCTGATACAGCGGGCAGACCGACCGTAGTAATGCTGTTTCTGTGGCCTATTGGTGTGCCGTTGCTCATATTCTTTTGGGCAATAGACAAATTATTTGAATTTGGTCTATTTGTTGGAAAGAGAATAAGAGGAAATAAAAATCGCTATGGACGGAAATAATGACCCTTGTCACAAGTTAAATTCGCTTTAATAAAAGACCGAAAATGACCGCTTTATTAAAAAAATCACAATTTTATTTAATAAACAGAATGGAGGCAAAGATGGATAAAAAGCTACGGTACTTCTGCACGGCGGAACGATGTATTTGGCGCGTGCAGACGTCCGAAAAGACTGCTTACTGTGCGAAGATCAAATGTCCATACGGATGCCTGCGGGCAATGGTGAGAAGCGTACATAAGAGCAATCCGAATGAATCTAATTCCAAGCCAAAGGAAAAAGGGGGCTGATTTTATGCCAAAAGACTATAGTTTTGAATTCGATAAACTGCGCCAAAACCGATGCGAAATGAGTTACCACAAATACGGCCCGGCTCGGGAAAACTTCGGATCGGGACGTGTAGATGCGATTGGCTCATTGGAATTGTGCCTTGAAAAATTCAAGAAAACAGGGAATACAGAATATCTGTGCGACGTAGCGAACTATGCAATGTTTCGCTTTATGTATCCGATGCCGGGCGAGTATTTCAAAACGACAGACAGCTCCGAGAGCGCCGGAACGGTCGGCACGCCGATCAATATGGAGCGGTAAATCTTGGCTTTGTTGCACAAGGGAAGTATAAAAGGAGGAAACCAATGGCGAATCAAAGGCGGCTGCATTTGCAGCAATACGGGATCTCGGACGCGCGGTATGATGAATTAAAAGCGCTGTGCCGACAATACGACGAATACGTGCGGAAAATTCGGGAAATTGACGGTATGGAAGACCCCACCGAAGCGGATCGAAAGACAAAAGAAGCGTGTCTGCACAAAAAAGAGACGATCGATCGAGCCATTCAGATCACGACAGAGGGCGAACATAATGTGCAAAAGGCGCTTTTTGAGAATATAGTCCACGACACAAACTATAAGCATTTGTCCGTTCCTATGGATCGAAAAACTTTTTATGCATTCCGCAAGGCATTTTTCTCAAATCTCAACCGCTGCATATAGGCGCAGTACGTCCCTTAAAAGCCACCCCAAGGGGACATACTGCAAGGATACAATAGTCTCGTAGGGTAAAAACCTTACGAGGCTTTCCTTTTCTCTTCTCCCCGAAAAGTCGGGGCGGGACATTTGCCAAACGGTCCCGACGACGAAGAAAGAAGCGGAACTTTATGACAGAATCGGAAACCGCAGAATGGGTGCGGCGTCTTTGGAAAAGCGGAAAAAACTTTTACAAAACCTATGCGTGGGTATCTTTTCGCGCACGCGTAATGCAGAAAAAGAAAAATCGCTGCGAGGTCTGCTGGAACGGCGGTATAGACGGTAAGCAAGTGCGCAAATACAGGCGCGCGACCACGCTCCACCACAAAAAGCACTTGAAAGACCATCCCGAACTCGCTTTGACCGAGAGCAATATGGAGGCTGTTTGCGAGGATTGCCATAAATTGCGACACCCGGAAATTTATGCGAAAGAAACGCGCCAAAAGGAGAGGTGGGACTGATGACCGAAAAGCGGAAGAAGCCGACAGAATCGCAGATCCGCGCGTCTCTGTATCAACAGCTGCAAGCCAAAGAGGCGGACGCGCCGCACTTCGCGGATTTGGTCGAGGAGTATATGAATTTTTGGAGACTGGAGAAGAAACTGGCGGCGGACATCAAAAAGCGGGGCATCAATTATGAAGAGAAGATGTCCACGGGGGTTTCTAAAATCGTTAATAATCCAAGCATCAAGGACAAGGTAGCCGTTTCCAAGCAAAAGCAGGCCATTTTGGAAAAATTGGGCATCACAACCGACCAGTTTATTTCGGCGGACGGCGATACACTTTGAGCATGGCGCATATCCCGAAAGAAATCGGGGAATACCCGCGAATGGTTCTCGACGGGGAGATCCATACGTGCGTTTGGCAGCAAAAACTTATGGAGCTTGTATCCGACTGCTTTGAAAAAGAGGACCTGTTTTTCAACGTAAAACAGTTTGAGACGTATATGACGTATGAAAAATACTTTCCCTATCGGTTGTTTCCATGGGAACGCTTCGTGTTCGGATTGCACTGCTGCACATACCGTGCGGACGGCACGCCGCGATGGCCGACGCTGCTGCTATATCTCGGACGCGGGACGGGGAAAAACGGCTATTTAAGTTTTGAGGACTTCTGCCTTTTGACGCCGGCAAACGGCATTATGCAGTATCACATCGACACATTCGCCACATCGGAGGATCAGGCAAAAACGACGTTTGAAGAGCTGCATGACATTTTGGAAAGCACGCCGAAGCTGAAACACTTCTTTTACTGGAACAAGGAAGAAATCATCAACCTGCAAACGAAATCCAGGTATCGGTACAGAACAGGGAACGCAAAAACAAAGGATTCGGGGCGGCAGGGGAAAATTGATTATGACGAAGTGCATCAGTACCAAAATTACGACCTAATCAACGTCGGCAATTCGGGCATGGGAAAAAAGCCGCATCCAAGACGTACCATTACGAGTTCAGACGGCTGGGTGCGGGAAGGCCCGCTCGATGATTATAAGCAGCAGGGCAAGGATATTCTGAACCGACTGTATGACGACAACGGTATGCTTCCGTTTCTATGCTGTATCGAAAGCCAAGAGGAAATTGATATGCCGGAAATGTGGGAAAAAGCGAACCCATCCCTGCGGTATATGCCAAATCTCATGGCCGAAATGCAAAGGCAGTATGCGGATTACAAACGGCAGTCAAGCGGCAACCTGGAATTTCCCACAAAACGGTTGAATTTCCCCATTGAGAGCAGAGAACAGAGGGTCACCGATTACAAAAATCTGCTTGCAAGTAAACAGGAAACGACCTATTACGCGGGACAGGAAGCCGTGGCGGCGATGGACTTCGCGTCAAGGCGGGATTTCGCTGTAGTTGGGCATTTAACCAGGCAAGGCGACCTGTTGCAATGGCGGGAGCATGGCTTTATCTTAAAAAGCAATCCCGACCTTGAAAGAATTCGCGCGCCGCTGCACGAATGGGCGCAAAAGGGCCTGCTGACGTTCGTGGAGGGCGTGGAGATTTCGCCGGAGCTGCTCATTAACTGGCTGATTGCGGAACAGGAAGAACAGGGGCTTACATACGTCGCGGCGGCGGTGGACTATTTCCGATACGGAATCGTAAAAAAGAGCCTTGACACAATGGGATTTGAGAGTGGCAGAGACGGCAATCTGAAATTGGTGCGGCCGTCCGATCTGATGATGATCGCGCCCGAAATCATGAGTTGTCTTGACAATCAGAGGCTTGCGTGCGGGGATGATCCGTTCTTTCGTTGGTGTGCGAACAACGTCGGCATCGCGCAAGACAAAAAAGGCAATCTTGTTTTTGAAAAGATCGAGGCAAAAAGCCGAAAAACAGACGGGTTTATGGCGTTTGCCGCCGCCATGACGCAGGCGGATAAGCTGCCCGACTATAAAGACTACGGCGACGCGATCAGTATTTATTATGCCTAAAGGGGAAAAAATATGGGCTTTTTTGAAACATTAAGAAGCATAGTTTGGGGCGCAAAAAATGGCTGCGTGATCAGCGAAGAGGAAGCGGACAAGCTGCGGGAAACGCTGGCAATCACAAGGTTTTCCATCGACTGCGCGATCGGTCTGATCGCAAAGACGGTTTCGCTCGCGCAATTCAATTTTAAGCAAAATGGAGAACCTGTTTTCGCGCAGGACTGGTACAGGTGGAATGTTGAACCGAATCCGAATCAGAACAAGCAGCAATTCTTTTACGAGCTGGTACGGGAAATGCTCACAAAAGGAGAGGCGCTTGCAATCAACTGCAAGCGGGGCATGTTTGTGGCGGATAGCTTTTCAAGAGACGAGTACGGTTTTTCGCAGGATGTTTTCTATGACATTTCCAAAAGCGGGGACACGCTCAAAGGCTGTTTTAAGTCCGGCAGAGTGCTGTATTTTACATACCAGGATAAGCGAACAAAAGCCTATTTGCTCGAAGCAGCGACACAATACGCGACACTGCTGGAATCCGCCGCAGTAAAATACCGAAAAAACAACACGGCAAAAGGGATCTTGAAGCTCGGGACGATCGTCGGAGGCGCGGAAAAGGACAGCCAGCAGAAAGAAGATGAAAAGCTCGGGAAACGGATAGCGGAGTTTTTAGGCTCTGAAAAAAGCTCTGCATTGACGCTGCGCAAAGGCTTCGAGTATGAAGAACTCGGCAAGTATCACCAGCAGCAAAGCGCGGAGGATATCCCTCTCTTAACGAAGGAAATCTTTAACCGAACGGCAGAGGCTTTTCACATTCCGTCGGCGCTATTGCTGTGCACGGGTGAATCTACGGCAACAAAAGACAACATCGATCAGTTTTTAAATTTTGCCGTGCGGCCGATCCTTGAGCAAATGCAAACAGAGATTTCCCGAAAAGAGTTATCGCTTGAAAACCTGCAAAAGGGGATTCAATTTGAGGTCGACGATTCGGCCTGTAAACGGATCGATCCGTTCTCCGTGTCGGAGGCGATAGATAAGCTGATTGCAAGCGGCGGCTATTGCATAGACGAGCTGCGCGTCCGTCTCGGCGACGCGCCGCTCAATACGGAATGGAGCCGCATGCATTATATAACGCGGAATTATCAGCCGATCGAGGCCGCGGGAAAG
Organism: uncultured Clostridia bacterium; assembly: GCA_947628665.1. Taxonomy (GTDB): domain Bacteria; phylum Bacillota; class Clostridia; order Oscillospirales; family Acutalibacteraceae; genus Fimenecus. The sequence continues at coordinate 74,987 of CANRAU010000007.1, read as the reverse complement.
GAGGGACAACAGAATGGATAGGACATCTAAAGTAGCGGTTGTAAAATCGCTCGAAGCGGATGCGGGAGAGCTTGAAAAAATCAACCAATTCACCCTAAAAGAGCTTACGGCAGAAGAAGTGTTTGTTTTCAAAGTGCGCGCCTGCTCGAATGAAGTAGACCGAGACGGCGAAAGTTTTACCGTCGATGCATTGCAAGAATTGTGTAATCTATACCGTGGCAAGCCAGTCATTTCGGATCATATTCCGGCCGCGCAAAACCAGGTCGCACGTGTGTATGATTCGGAAGTCGTTGCGGACGATACGCGCACGACAAAGCTCGGAGAGCCGTACACGGCGCTTGTTTTGCATATCTTCATCCCACGGCTTTCCAAGAATGCGGACTTGATCGCAGAGATCGAAGCGGGCATCAAAAAAGAAGTATCTGTAGGATGCAGATGTCAGAAGCGGATTTGCTCCGTTTGCGGGCAAGAGGTTACTGGATGGACATCACTCAGCTGCGGCCACAGCGCGGGAAAGGACTATGACGGAAAACTTTGCGCAGTCCGACTGGCAAAAATTACAGACGCTTATGAAGTTTCTTTTGTCGCCGTTCCCGCACAAAAGGACGCGGGGACTACAAAAGCAGCAGAAAAAGTGTCTACCGAGACAAGCGGCGCAGAAACGCCGAAAACGAGCCCACAACCGATTTTGGTCGGGTTTTTAAAATTTTTACAACAGTAAACAGGAGGTATCCCATGAAAGCACAAATGGTTATGGAAGCCACAAGAAAAGAATTCGCAGACAACCTTGCAAGAGCGATGCGCGATAACAACGAGGACGACGTTGCAAAGGCATTCACGGACTTCTTTAAGCACATCGAAAGCGACATCCTTTCGCAGGCGACGGAATTTGATGCAACACAGGCCGACAAGGCGTTGTTTGCGCAGCGCGGATTGCGTGTTCTCACAAGCGACGAGGAGAGCTATTTTAAGGGCTTCATCGAAGCGGGTAAATCCGGCGACGTGGAAAAGGCTATGACGGATTTTTCCAAAGTCCTGCCCGAAAGCGAATTTGTCGCGATCTTTGAAGACATGAAGAAAGCACATCCGCTTTTGGATGTGGTGAATTTTGTCGATACTGCGGCGCTCACGAAGTTCATTATGGAAACGTCCGAGGCGCAAAAGGCGGCGTGGGGCGAGTTGAACAGCGCCATCACCAAGGAGATCGAGGGAAGCGTAGACGTCGTGACGCTGACGTTAAACAAGCTGACGGCCTATATGTTCATGTCCAACGATATGCTCGACTTAGGCCCTGTATGGGTAGAAAAGTACGTCCGCACACTGCTTGCGGAGGCGTTGTCGCTCGGCTGTGAAGATGGGATCATCAACGGCACGGGCGTGAAGGGTCAGCCTATCGGCATGATCCGCCAAATCGGTGCTGGGGTTGACGTGAACAGCGAAACGGGCTATCCGGAGAAATCCCCGATTAAAATCACGGACTTTTCCCCGAAGACATACGGCAATCTGCTTTCCAAAATGGCCGTGGACGAAAAGGGAAAAGCGCGTGTTCTGTCCGCTCTCATCCTCATCGTAAACCCGGCAGACAACTACCAAAAAGTCATGCCCGCGACCACCCTTTTGCGGCAGACAGGTTATGAACGGAACGTGTTCCCTGTAGAGACGAAGATCGTGCAATCCGCAGCGGTCGCCTCCGGGAAAGCCATTCTCGGCGTAGAGAAAAAGTATTTCTTCGGCCTCGGCGCGGGAACAAGCGGCGGCAAGATCACGGCGGACAAGTCGTTTAAGCTCTTAGACGATCTGACCACGTTTGTGATCAAAATGTACGGGAACGGCCGCGCAAAGGACAACAACATTTTCCAATACTTGGATATTTCCGGATTGAAAGAACTGAAATTTCCAGTCCAAACGGAAGCCCTTCCCGCTGAATAAGGAGTAAAAATATGGCGGTAACACTTGAAGACGTAAAGCGTGAGTTAAACATCACGTGGAGCGATGTGCACACAGACGAAAGCGTACAGGCGATTTGGAAACGCGCCGAAAACATCATACAGAGAGCGGCAGGGCGGTCTGTCGATTTCGCCGAAGACGCTTTTGCGCGCCAGCTGCTCTTCGATTGTTGCCGCTACATTTTCAGCGACGCTTTCGCGCAGTTTAAGACGGACTACGCGGAGGAGCTGCTGAGCCTCCATTTGGAAGCAAAGGAGGACGGCGGAAATGCAGAAACAACGAGCTGAATTTGAGAGCTTTGCGGACGGCAGGGTACGCATATGTCGCCCAGGAGAAGGAGAAGCGTTCGTCACGCTGGACTTCGGAGAAGAGCGCGTCGGCGTGACCCGCTATTATCAAGCACTCAATGCGGACGTGCACATTGTGCGCGTGATCCACATCCCGCAGCGGCGGGACGTCGAAGCGAATTTTTTGGCGGAGATCGTCGGCGACAGATTCATCATCAAGGAAGCGCAGCACAAAAATGACACGCTCCCCCGAACAACCGTTTTAGCACTTGCGGAGATGTGATCATGGAGATTTCAATGCTTGTTAACAACGACGATCTGATCCGCGAGTTGGACGAGCTGGGGGCAAAGGTCACGGGCAGGACGGACACCGCCTGCAATAAAATGGCGGACGTCATCCGCCCCGCGCTGATTGCCGCCGCGCCATACGACGCGAAAAACACCGCATACAGGCACTTGAAAGAGGTTATCGCGAAGACGAAGCCGAAAAGGCAAAAGGATTCCGCGCAGGTGGTCATATGGCTAAAGCAGCGCGGGATTCCGAAGGCAAAGAAGGGCGGCAAGGCGGTTAAAAACTGGAACGCCGACAAGCAGATATACAAGCTCGTCGTCGCCGAATACGGCAGAAGCAATTTACCTGCAAAGCCGTTTTGGATCCCAACCGTTTCCGCCAACGCGCAGAAAGCCCTGCAAGCGGGCGTGCAGGAACTGAAAGAAGGTATGAAATAATGCTGTCTGTTCGGGATTTTTTTCTGAAAATCAGCGAAGCATGCCGCATTCCCTGCAGCCGAGGCTTTTGGGATCCGGCTCTGCGCGGGGAAAAGCCGGATGCATACTTTGTGTGGCGACTCTCTTCTGCGGAACACGTCTTGCAAACCGATGACGAGCCGCACGCAGACGCATTCGGGTATACGGTGTCGGTCTTCACCAAAAGCGAGGATTTGGAAAGCGTTTGCGCGCAGATCCAAAACGCGGCCGAAAATTTAGGTGCCTGCGTGCAAATGCTGGATTTTGAGGACTACGAAAAGGACACGCGATACTATCACGGAGAGCTTTCCGTGATCCGTTACATCATTTAACAGGAGGTCTTATCATGGCAAAAAACAGAGTAAAAGCAAAAGTCCCGCTGCCCATAGGGCTTGAAAGCGCATATGTCGCGCTGCTGACAAAAGACGATGCAGAGGGGACGACCTACGAAACGCCCGAATACTTCGCACGGGCGATCAAAGCGACCATCACACCTATTTTGGCGACGGGGACATTGGAAAGCGAAGACGAAGTCGAATACGACGAGAGCGAGATCATCGGCTACACGCTGAGCTTTGAGGCTTCGCAGCTGGACGACCATATGCGCGCGTTGATATTCGGTCATAAAATCGACGAAGACGGCGGGATCATCGTATCCAACACGGACAAGCCGCCGGAGCTTGCATTCATGTTCCGCACGCCTTTGTCCGATAAAAAGAACTTCAAGTATGTAACGCTGTACAAGGGTTCGTTTAAGCCGAACGAGGAAAGCTACGAGACCAAGAAGAAAGAGTCTATCACCTACAGCGTGGAAGGCGCTATTGAGGGCAATTTCTATTGCCGCACATCGGACGGCGCGTGCAAATACTCCCTGCGTTCCGATTCGGAGAACGCAAGCACTTCCAAAATCGAAAAGTGGTTCACCGCCGTGCAAGAACCGAATATTACCGAAGCAGTCCGAGCATCTAAAGATCAAAAGATTGCCGAAGTTCCAGCAAAATGACCGTGTAAAGCAGTATGAGAAGACTGACGGATTTTGCAATTTTCACCAATGAAATTCAATTAAAGGGCGTCCGCAGACAGGCGCGATGGAACAATCGCGCCGTCGTCTGCGCCGCGTTTTACGCGGGCGCACACGGGCAGGACGTCGAAGCGGAACAGCTGATCGAGGGCGCGCTGACGGGCGACAGCTTTTGCGTAAAAGCTCTTGTGTACGGGGCTTTGAAAGCGAACAACCGAAGCTATACGCAGGCGCTGTTTGAGCGGGAGTTCCGACCGACGCTGCTGAACGCCTATTTTATCCAAACGACGGCGGGACTTGCTCACTATCTGCCGGATGAAGAAACAACGGCGCAGCGGGAAGCAGACGGCGGAGAAACGGCGGGCGCGTCCTTTTTGAACGATTTCGCAGAGCTTGCCGTGCAGGCTCTGCACATGGGTCGGGAGGACGTTTTGAACGCGTCGCCGCGAAGTATAAGCGCGATGCTTTCCGCTTTCATGGCCGAAGAAAACCTGAAAGAGGAATACTTCGGAGACGACATCTCCTGGCTGTAATAACGAATAAAACATTGTATGACGGCGTCAAACGCCTTGTTGCAGAGAAAAGGATGCGGGCTAAATGGCAACAAAAACAGATCTACGCGTTGTGTTAGGCGTTGACGGGCAACGCGAATTTTCGGCGACCATGAAAAAGTTGGCCGAAGAACAAAAGCTGATCAAGGCCGAGACCAAAAACGCCGCATCTGCCTTGAAGGACGGCGGCACGGCGTATGAAAAGGCGCAGGTGAAAGCGCAAGGTCTCACGAAGCAAATCGCGGCGCAGGAGGAAAAAGTCAAAACGCTGAAAGCCGCCTATGAGCGGTCTATCGAGCAGCAGAAGGCATTTGCAGAAGGGACGGACGACGCCAAGCAAAAATATGAAGAAGCGAATGCGGCTCTCCAAAAAATGGAGGAGACCGCCAAAAAGGCAGGCGCGACCGAAGCAGAGCTTGCGGATCGTTTTGCCGAACAACGGGCAAATGTCAATGCCTTAAAAGATGCATACGAAACCGCCCAAAACCGAGAACGCGCCTGCGCCGATACCGCTGTTGACTTAAAGACCAAGCATGAGAACGCCAGTGCTTCTTTGAACAATATGCGCGCCTCTCTTGAAAAGGCGAATAAAACCTTGTCCGAGCATGAAGGAAAAGCGGCAAAGGCGCGTGAAAGCCTGGAAAAGTTCGGGAATAAAGCCGAAGAAGTCGGCGGCAAGCTCGAAAAAGCGGGCTCGAAGATGACGAAGTACCTCACCGTGCCTATTTTAGCGGCAGGCGGCGCGGCGGCAAAGGCGGCAATCCAATATGAGGACGCGTTCGCCGGGGTGGTAAAAACCGTTGACGGTACGTCTGAACAGTTAGAAAAGCTGAGCGGAGATATACGGGATCTATCCGTCAAATACGGAGAAAATGCCACGGAAATAGCGGGCGTCGCCGAAGCGGCCGGACAGCTCGGCATAAAAACGGATGACATAGCGGAATTTACAAGAGTAATGGTCGGGCTTGGTATGTCCACCAATGTAAGCGCAGAGAAAGCCGCCGTCGCGCTTGCAAAATTCTCGAACATTACAAAAATGTCCGCTGATGATTACGAAAAATTAGCCTCTGTAATTGTCGATTTGGGGAACAACTTTGCTACAAGCGAATCCGCCATTATCGAAATGACAACGAGGCTTGCCGCCACGGGTGAAATCACGGGGAAAACAGAGCCGCAGATGCTCGCAATCGCAACTGCACTTTCCTCTGTCGGCATTGAGGCGGAGGCGGGCGGCTCGGCGATTTCAAAGCTCATGAAAAAGATGGATTTGTCGGTAAATACATACGAAAATGCATCTAAAACGATTAAAAAGACAGGTATGTCCTTGGAAGAATTGGAGCATCTTGCGAGCTGGAGTTCGAGTGACTTCAAAGATTTAGCCGTAGACCTTAATATGACCACGAAAGAGCTGAAGACGTTAATGTCCAACGCAAAATCGCTGGAGCAGTTTTCTAAGGTTGCGGGCGTGACGGCAGACGAGTTTATACAAGCGTACGGAAAAGATTCCGTTGCAGCCTTGGGTATGTTTATAGACGGTCTTCGCGATACGAGCAAAACAGGAAAAAACAGCGTCGAAATCCTGCAGGATATGGGCTTAACGGAGGTACGACTATCCAATGCCGTACTTGCGCTTTCTTCGTCCGAGGGAATTTTGAACAAGAGCGTAGATATGGCCAACAAAGCGTGGAACAAAAACGATGCTTTGCAAAACGAAGTCAACAAAAGAATGGATACGACCGGGCGAAAAATGGCGCAGGCGAAACAGCAGCTGACGGATACTGCGATCACGATGGGAGATAATTTTCTTCCTACTATAGCCAATGTCGCGGGAAGCATCGGGGAGCTTGCGGAAAAATTCGGCAAGCTGGATAGCGGGACGCAAAAGGCCATCGCTACGTTTGCGCTCGTCGTCGCCGCAGGCGGACCTACGCTTCGGACGCTTGGCAGCCTCACGACGGGCGTCGGAAAGGTCACCAAATCGGCAAGCAGTCTTATCAAAGTCACCAAGGAAATCAAGGCGGGTACATATACAGGCCCGCTCAACAAGATCATTTCGGCTTTGACCAAAACAAAAGGCGCGACGGAAGGCGTAGCGGCGTCCACAACGTCCCTTGCGGGGCTATTCAGTGCGGGTGCGCCGCTGATCATCGGCCTTGTCGCCGCAGCGGGGGCGGCAGCCGGATTGTATGCGGCTTACCGAAAGCTGACCGAGGGAGACCGCGCCGTGACCGAAGGCGTGGAAAAGATGCTCTCCGGCTTCGGAAAGTGGAATGAGACCGTTGCAAACGCTACCGATCTGCTGGCGGGATTAAACAGCGAGATCATAGTCAGTTCCGAAAAGAGCGCATCGATCAGCGCGGAAGTAGATCAGCTGCAGAGCGACATCACAACCATAGCCAGGAACGCCGCAGAGGAACGCAGAGCGCTGACGGACGGCGAAATCCAAAGGTTGAACGACCTCTTTAAAAAGCTCGCGGAGACGTCTCAAAAGGAGCTTGAATTACAGCAAGCATATCAGGACGCCGCCATCACCATTGCGCAGACCACTACCGATTTTTCCAAAGACAATGCGGCAGACTTGATACAATCTGCGGAAGAGGCTAAAAATAAAACTTTAGATTTAGCCAAAGAGCAGCACAACAACACCGTGTTGCTTTTGCAGCAGGCATATGAGGTCGAGGGCAGTATGTCTGCCGAGGAGTATAAAAGGCGCAAGCAGCAGGCGCAGAAGGACTACGACCAAGCCGTAAAGGCCGCAGAGGATAAATTTACACGGGTCAATGAAATTGTCACTCAGGGCTACTATGAGCAAAATATCAAAGGCGACGAGCATTTGCAAAATATTATTTCGCTGAATGAACAATTAACGACCGCTGAACAGCAGTACAGCGACGAACTGGCAAAAATTGAGAGCAATACAACTCTGTCGACCGAGCAAAAAACGCAGCAGCAACAAGCCGCTTGGTGGAGGTATCACGGGAATAAAAAGGACATACAAAAGCAAATGTCCGCTGAAATGCAGCAACTTAATTCCGACGAGCTTGCCACTTGGGTCGAAATGAGCGCCAATACGGAAACCTATGGGGGAAAAATCACCAACGAAAGCAAAAAAACATTTGATCAGTTTTTAGGCATCTACGACAATCTGCCGAACAAGGCAAAAAAGAAGTTCCGGGAAACCATGCAGGGCATGATTGATGGGATCAAGGAAAAAAGCGGGGAACTATATCGGAAAGCAACGGAAATCGCAGATGGATTTATTTCTAAAATAAAGGAAAAATTCGATATTCATTCTCCGTCGCGCGTGATGAACCGTCTCTTCGGTCGCGATGTTATAGGCGGCGGCACCATCGGGCTTAAAGAAAACAAACAGTCGCTCCTGGACGAAGCGGACAGGATATCGGAAGACTTCATAGAAACCTTTTCCGAGACGCCGCGAAAAATACGAGACAATATGCGCCTGTCCGAGGGATACGTGCAGAAAGTGCGCGCGCAGTTCCTGGACGCCGGCGCGATAAGCAGCGCAATGAAGCAAAGATTTTCGGCGCAGAGGGCTGCAGCGTTCGGCGGCAGCACAACAACGAATACGGATAACTCTTCACATTTTGAAGCATTGTTAAAAGTCGAAAATCTGACGGTTCGGAACGATACGGACATTCGCAAGCTGTCCAATCAAATCGAACGGCTGACCAGAAATATGCTGACGGGGAAAGGACAAAGGTAAATGCGCAATTATTTTCTTTTCTTCCCGGATTCGGGTGGAATGATTGACAGCCGGGAACTCTCCATACACATCGAGCATATGCCCGACATCCAACGCCCGACGGAACGCGTGGAAACTATCGTCATACTAGGACGAAGCGGCACATTGACAAAAAAGCAGGGCGAAAACATCTATGATTCCTACACCAAGGCGTTTGATATAGTCGCGTTGGACGAGGGGAAGATCCCCGCGATCCACAAGCTGCTGCGCGGCAGCGGGAAAATCATCTTTTCCAATGAACCGCAATACCGATATACCGTCTCCATCACGGAGGGTTGGAGCTTTAACCGCTTTTTCCGGCAGTGGCGGCGCGCGACGCTGGCTATGGAAACATTTCCGTTTAAAGAATCTTCGGAGGAGAAAATCAGCAGAGGGGTTCAAAGCACAGATCTGTTTCGTACTTACAACCGCGTGAAGGTGCGCGTAGTCACGGACGTACCCTGTCCATTTTTTGCAGAAATCACAAAGAAAACAGATGGTATTTTCAACCTCGCCCTGAATGGAAAAAGTGTAATAACGTCTATATCGTCGTCTGCGGGTAAAATATACCTCGACAATGAAAGAGGTCTGTTCTACACGGAAAAAGGGGAAAATCTGCTACAACAGGGGTACTTGACGACAGATTTCCCGCTACAGCTTCACGAAGGCGAAAATATTCTTGAAGTGAGTACGTTAAAATCACAAGAAGAGACCTTTCCGAACTTGAAGGTCACGCATCGGGGGTGGTTTTTATGATTTCCATTTGGACGGACAAGCCGGACAGCGAACAGGGAGTCGTACCAAGTGTCGAAATCACCATGATCGCCCTGCTGACCCCGCTTTCCTGTGTTGTGCATGGAGAAAAGAATGGGGATCTTTCGGTGCGAATGGAAATCGGCACGGATGACGAATACTGCACGATTGGGCGGATCTTGGAAGTCCCGACGCCGAAGCATGAAAAGCAGTGGTTTCGGATTTACGAAATTGAGACAGATTTAAGTACCAAAACCATTTTGGCGCGGCATGTCTTTTATGATCTGATGGATAACTTCATAGAGGATACCCGTCCTACAAACTGCACGGGAGCGCAAGCCATGGAAAGCCTGTTTGCGGGACTGCAATATCAATACAAATGGTCGCTTTGGAATTTCCAAGGAAGTTCTGACGTTCCAACAAAAAATACCGCTTATTGGGAAATGATGAACCCGGTCGAGGCTTTGATAGGCGATCAGGACAACAGCTTCATCAACCGCTGGGGCGGTGTGCTGGATCGGGACAACCGAACATTCACAATAAATAGAGATGAGACGACATATTTTACCGTTAATTACGGAAAAAACCTTGCGGAAGCAGGCTTACACTTGGACTTTTCAGAAGTCACGACACGGATCATGCCGACAGGACTGAAAGCGGACGGGCAAACCTTATTAAAGCTCCCGGAAAAATATGTAGACAGTCCGAGAATCAACGAGTACGCCTATCCGAAAGTGCGACGCATACATTACAGCGACGTGTGTGTCGGGGAAGAGGAAGGCAAGTATGCGACTGAGGAGCTGGCGCAGGAGGCTCTACGAAAAAAGGCGGCCGCAGAATTTGCGGCGGGGGCGGATCTTCCGGCCGCAAACGGCACATTTTCCGTTGTGGATCTTTCAAAGACCCTTGAATACGAAAATATGAGCAACCCGGAGATCATCGTGCCGTATACGCATTTCCGAATCTATCTTGGAAACGGAAATTCTGTGGAAACGGATATGCTTGCATTTGACTTCGATGCCATCACGAAGGAATATACCAGCATCACGTCGGGCAGAGAAGATATGTTTGTAGGGAACACGATACAGAAACAGATTCGACGGATAGAAGAAAATCTGTATACGCTGTACCGCTGAAAGCGAAAGGGGCGCTTTATATATGACGGACATTAAATTCAATGTAAACGGGCAGCTTTTGGAAAGTATAAGCGAGCCGTTGGTTGTCGCAAAGAGCCGCAATCAGTATCGCGCGGTGTTTCAGTTTTCGGAGAACTGGAATGGCGTGTCGGAAAAAACCGCCGTATTTCGCAGGTTTTCAGACGGTAAGTCGTTTACCGCAGATTTGGACGAAAACGGGGCATGCACCGTACCGTGGGAGGTCATCGAAGCGCCGCGCTTCTACGTCAGCGTTTTCGGCGGCAATCTCCGTACCGCGACGGAATCGTTCGTCAACGTAGAAAAAACGGGATACGATGACGACGCAGAGCCGTCGGGGACTGTTCCGCAAAGAACGCCCGTACCGACCGATCTGCAAGTGGACGGCACGCATTTGCAATTGACTGCAAAGGGGAAGCCCGTAGGTGAAGGCGTTGAGATTCAAACGGCCGAAAGCGTGGCAGAAGCAATCGAAGAGGCTACGAAAAACGGGGTAGACGGCATTGTGATTACGGACAGCGACGGCAATACAAAGTATCTCGGCAAATTCAGAATTTCAAGCGGACACCCCGCTTTAGAAATTACAAAAATAGGAGGCTGAAAAAATGGCAGATTTTAACCACTTGTTTCCAAGCGCAGAGCAATTTGACACGATGAACGCTTTACTTGCGCTTATAGCGGCCAACAGAGAGGGCGGTATGGAAGTATCTTCCTGGAAATCAATAGCTCAAATCGTGAAAATGGGACTTGCACCGAGCACATTCCCCGTCGGTTACGAGTTCACTACGCACGACTCCAACGAAGATACAACCATCGTATGGGTAGTTCGCGGCCATGATCAGCACTTGGCGGCGAACAAAAATTACAAGCACACTATGACGCTTGAGACGAAATATGTCTATAGCAACTCGGCGGGCGCATATAAAGGCATGGCATTCGACGAAGCCGAAGCGCTTTACTACGCAGAAAGCGGACTTGCTGCGGGAACGTATCATTTCACGCTACTAAGTGGCTATGATACAGGATACGGCGGCGGGAAAACACTGATGTTCACATTAACAAAGCCCCTCCCCGCAGGTGGCCAAATAACGTTTCCGTGGGAATATGCGAAACAGGCAACCGATATTAAAATAAGAACATACCCGAGCGCCGACTCGACGCAGGCGATAGAAAGCGACATTACAGTTACTGAGGGCACGGACGGAACAATGCTTGGCACGGCAGACGGCAAGACTGCGAATATGAACCACACGCACCGCATCAGACACGGCTCGAACAACTACGCGCAAAGTGCTGTGAGACAATGGCTTAACAGCGATGCAGAGGCGGGCTCAGTGTGGAAGCCGACGAACCGATTTGACCGTGCCCCGTCCTGGGCTACAAAATACAACGGCTTTATGCACGGCTTGCCGGCGGAATTTTTAGAGGTGGTGCAACCAGCGATTATTCCTTGCCACACAAACTCTATATACGAAGTAGAGAGCCTTGACGGTACGGAGTTTACCGCTGACCAAACATACAACATTGAGGACAAGTTTTTCCTGCTATCGCAGCCGGAAATTTACGGCTCCGGGGAAGACGGCGAATTGCTCCCATATTATGAAGGATTCACAAACGCAGAAAAAATCAAACGCGACGCCGCAGGTACGGCGCGTCATTGTAGGCTACGCTCTCCCATGCCTACGGACGCGGCCAGAACGAGAATATTGGGGGGTACCACCGGCAAATTAGATAACACCCCAGCGAACCAAACTATAGCCGTCGCCCCTGCCTGCATAATCGCCTAAAATTGGAGGTACAAAACTATGAATGAAAGTATATACAAAAGGCTCGCCCAAGTGGAGGCTATGGCGAACGCGCAAAAGGCAGAACTGATGGAAACCTTGCAGGCTGCGTACGAAAGAGCCTGTGCGGCTGAGGATGCAGAAGAGGCGGCGGAGCTTGCCCGAAAAATCCGAAATAAGCTACTCGATAGCAGCGATAAGGAAATGACGCTTGACCGCTTGGGGCTTGATACTTCGTCCGCGACGAAGTTTATCGCCTCGCTTGCAAAAATCTTTACTGGAAGGTGGGCAAAGTATCGGCAGCTTTTGAGGGACTTACCCGAGCAGGAAGGTTTTCCGTTCAACATCGAATTCCCGACGCCGCCCGACACCGAGGAGGGTGAAAGCGAATGACAGAGGGAATCATAGTAGCCATCATCAGCGGCGTAGTGACCTTGGCGGGCGTGATCCTGTCAAATATGGCGGCGGGAAGAAAAACGCAGTCGCAGATCGAGATCGCTCAAGCTGTGACGGACACAAAAATCGACGAGCTGACCAGAGAAGTGCGCGAGCATAACAATTTCGCAAAACGCATCCCCGTCGTGGAAGAACAAATCAAGGTTATCAATCACCGCATAAGTGATTTGGAACAAAAACAAAATTAAGGAGGAAAAAAACATGAAAATCAACTGGACAGTACGCCTAAAAAGCAAAACCTTTTGGCTGGCCATAATCCCGGCGCTGCTCCTGCTCGTGCAGGTCGCAGCCGCAGTATTTGGGTTTGAACTCGACCTCGGAGATCTCGGGAACAAGCTCTTGGCCGTGGTCAACGCGCTGTTTTCCGTACTCACGATCCTTGGCGTCGTCACCGATCCCACTACAGCGGGATTGTCGGACAGCAAACAGGCGCTTACCTACATAGCACCTAAGGAGGACTGAACCATGGCGGAGATCAAAGGCATAGATGTAAGCAAGCATCAAGGCAAAATCGACTGGACGAAGGTCAAGGCGGCGGGCGTGCAATTTGCCATGCTGCGGGCGGGCTACGGGCGTTATGACCAGCAAAAGGACGAACGCTTCGAGGAATACTACGCGGGCGCGACGGCGGCGGGTATCCCCGTAGGGGCGTACCATTACAGTTACGCCATGAACGCCGAGCAGGCGAAGCAGGAAGCACAGACGTTCCTTGGCTGGATTAAGGGCAAGCAATTTGCATATCCAGTGGCATTCGACATCGAGGACGCTAAGCAATCAGGTCTAAGCACTGCCGTCATTTCCAACATCATCCGCGCGTTTTGCGATACGGTAAAAGCGGCTGGGTACTACGTTTCGGTGTACGCAAATAAAAGCTGGCTGGATACCAAGATCGATGCGGATTGCAAGGCTAAATACGACATTTGGCTGGCGCAGTGGACATCCAAGCCCACGTTTACGGGGAAATACGGCATATGGCAATACACCTCGGACGGCGCGGTCGACGGCATCGGCGGCAGGGTGGATATGGATATTGCGTACAAGGATTATCCTACCCTCATTCAGGCGGGAGGCTATAACGGATACAAGGTCGAAGCGCCGAAGCCCGCAGCGAGCGCACGGCCCGCAAATGACCACATCGACGTGGAGTATCAGACCTACACGGGCAAGTCATGGCTCGGCTGGGTAGAGAATTACAATGAGAAGAATGCGGACGGCTACGCGGGTATCACCGGCAAAGCTGTGAACGCCATCCGTGCAGGGTTGTCCAAGGGAAAGATCAAATACCGCGTACATACAAAAGGCGGCAAGTGGTATCCTTGGGTCACGGACTACAACACGAAGAACACGGACGGCTATGCGGGCGTGCTCGGCAAGGAAATGGATATGCTGCAAATGACGCTCGTGGATTTGCCCGGATACGCCGTGGAATACCGCGTGTCTACCGTCGGCGGAGGGTATCTCCCGTGGGTTCGGAATTACAACACGGTAAATCCCAGCGGCTATGCGGGCATTACGGGCAAGCCTATAGACCGCGTGCAGATTCGCATCGTGAAAACGGCGTGAAACGTGCGGCGAAGAACAGCCTTTTCGCGTCCTGCGGATGGGCATTTGGCAACGCTCTTAGCAGACCGTTAAGAGCGTTGCCACTTAAAAACGTACATTCCTTGTCGATAAGTAGGGATTGGAAAAAGCGGCCAGTCCAAGCCGTGAACTGGAACATAAAAAAGCGGTAAATCTGCGCCGTAAGGCAGAACCCAAAAAAGCGGTAAATCTGCGCCGTAAGGCAGAACCCGAAAAAATAAGAAGAAAATAAAAACCGTCCCAAAGGTTAGAATTTCTAAACCTTTGGGACGGATTTCCTTATGGAAGAACTTTTTAAATGCGGTCCGCTCCGCACCGTGTTTGATCGATCAGATTAAATCTTTAGGATTGCATCCGATTGCATCGGCGAGGGCAAATAGATTTTTGGCGGTTAGATTTTCGATCTTGATTTCTCCGCGTTCAAGTTTTTGAATTTGACTGATGTTTACCCCTGCTGCTTTAGCGAGCGTCGGTTGATCTAATCCTGCCGCCATACGCGCCCACGTAAATTTGTTGATTTCACGATTGTGACAGTCGCACCCACAATTCACAAGATCGCAAAGTGTGCAGTTCCCGTCCTTGCGGATGCAGTCTCCGTATCTCCGTCTCACGCTTCCACCTCTTCAGGCAAAGGAGAAAATTCCCAAATATCGCCGCCATCTATCCATTCGCCGTCCTCGTCATATTCGTTTTCCTGAACGAAGTATTCAGTGACCATATACAGATCGCCGGCTATCTCTATTTTCGACTTGTACGTTTTGAGAGCATTAAGAGCCTCGTCTTTACTATCAAAAGATTTAACGATTTCGTCAAAAATATCGCCATTGCCCTCAAGCGTGCAGCCCTCGCAGATTTTGTTACGGTTTTTGTAACCTCTAATTTCTCTTGTGGCTTTTTTGATTTCATATTTTGTCATTTTTATCGTCCTTTCTGTTCGGGTATCGCCCCTCTTGATTACATTTACATATTACTCCAATTTTGGCGTATTGTCAATAGGCTTTTTAAAAATTTTTTACGTTAGGGTTTTAGGATTACAGAAAACAAATTTTACCCACATTAGATCTGCGCCGCAAGGCAGAACCAAAAAAGCGGAAAGCCCTTGCCGGAAGTGGGGAAGTAAAAAAGCAAGATAGGATTTATATCCGTCTCGCTTTTTGCTTTATAAATGAATTCTGTCTTGCGAATATACTGTCGGTCTGATATTAGATATTATATTAAAGACTAAACGGTGTCAGTGAACGGGTTACTTTCATTATAGAAATGTATGCAAGTCAATTTGCAAGTCAAATATTTAAAAATGTTTATGTTTCAACGATTTTGCTATGGACAATATGCGCTCATAACCCGGAGGTCGTGTGGTTCAAGTCCCACCCCCGCAACCAAATAAAAACACCAATTTTGATACAAAGGCTTATCAAGATTGGTGTTTTGTTTTTCTTTTTATTATTTGTACAGGAGAGCAATAGATGGAACACACGATGAAACTTTTCCCGTCACCGTTTGAGCGGATTCGAAGCGGAGAGAAAACAATCGAGCTGCGTTTATATGATGAAAAAAGAAGGCGCATTCAAATCGGAGACGACATTTGCTTTGTGAACAGTGATGATCCGAGCCAAAAGTTAAGGACTCAAGTCGTAAACCTTTTCATCTATGATTCCTTTGATGCACTTTATCGTGCGCTTCCCCTGCCGGAATGCGGATATACCGAACAAAATCTTGAGGCCGCTTCTCCAAGAGATATGGACGCGTACTATACAAAGGAACAGCAGGATACCTACGGAGTGGTTGGTATTCAAATTCAACTGTTGTAAAATATGCTTGGCCTACTGTAAACGGAACAATATAGATTTGGGACGCGCATCTTTTAACGATACCTCTAAATAAGTGCCTGTGCCATTTGATTTACACGTCTTTTTGTGCTATCATTGCACAATAAACTGAATTTATAACGACACAGGTGATGAAAATGGAACATAAAGGTACAAAGGAATTACAAACGGAGCGGCTTATCTTGCGTCCGTGGAAAGAAAGCGATGCCGAGGAAGCGTTCGCCAACTGGATGAACGACCCGGACGTGACCAAATATTTGACGTGGATGCCGCACGGCGATATTTCCCTTACCCATGCTCTTTTGAAAGCATGGGAGGAGGAATGCAAACGGCTAGAGTGCTATCATTGGGCTATTGTATTGAAAGATAGGAACATTCTCATCGGTGACATCGAGGCAGGAACAGTTGACGCCTATCAGGAGACAGGGGGGATTGGCTACTGCATAAGCAAGGCATGGTGGGGTAAAGGAATTATGACCGAAGCACTTATGGAGGTTTTACGCTACTGCTTTGAGGAGGTCGGATTCTATCGCATAAATGGTAGCCACGCGGCGGAGAACATTGGCTCGTCGCGCGTCATGGAGAAATGTGGCTTAAAATATGAAGGGACGCGCAGAAAAGCATACCGGCTTCTTATGACCGGCGAACGGGTAGACGTTGTTGAGCGCGGCATTCTGCGGGAAGATTATTTTAAGTATAAACTTTCGTAAATCATATATAATTATCATCAATATAAATTCCCATTTAGTGGTGAATGCTGTATGCGAAGCATAGTGTTGGATTTAATTTTGCGTGTCTAGCAATCACCGGCTGCAAGGGGTGTTCATCTTACAGCAAAGCGTAGGTTACTGCGTTCCAATAAGCTCCCGAGCGCGCTT
Organism: uncultured Clostridia bacterium; assembly: GCA_947628665.1. Classification (GTDB taxonomy): domain Bacteria; phylum Bacillota; class Clostridia; order Oscillospirales; family Acutalibacteraceae; genus Fimenecus. Next base: position 58,257 of record CANRAU010000007.1, on the reverse strand, counting down.
GATGGACAAACCTGAACAAGTCCAGTAAAAACGGACAATAGAAAAAAGGCCCCTCCTGTGGTAGAATGAAAGAAACAACTGCAGGAGGGAATTTTTATGGCAAAGAAATATCGACATATCCAAACGTATGAAAAAGAGATAATAGAATTGAAAGAAAAAGGACTAACGCGAAAAGAAATAGGAGAAAGACTAGGATTTACAGCAGAGCAAATTCATGAGTTCACAAAAAGATATAACAGAAAGCAGCGAAAACTTGCAGCAGGAATCGCCCTGAAAAAGAGAGGCAGACCGCCAAAGGATTATGTAGTCAGCGAGGAAGATAAGATTGCCGAACTCAGATACATCCTTGCTTGTAAGGAAGCAAAGATCAAATCATTGGAAATGGAAAATGAACTGATGCGGGATTTTCTCTCGCTCACCGAAAGGAAGTGAGAACAAGCGTAAAATACAGGGTGATCTACCGGTACAAAGATAAATACAGCATCAGTGAAATGTGCAGATTTTTTGAAGTATCCAGAAGTGGCTACTACGGCTTTGTATCAAGGATGGATATGCCGGCAAAGGATCTGCCGCTGGCGGAAAAGATACGGGAGTGTCAAGAGGAATGCGGTAAAACATACGGATACCGCAGAGTACATATCTGGCTTGAAAAACAGAAGATTCATCATAATCCGAAAACCATCCTGCGAGTTATGCAGAAATATAATCTGCTATCTGTGGTGAGAAGAAAGAAATACCGCAATTACGGAGAATATCTGCATCGTTATCCCAATCTGTTAAACAGAGATTTTAAGGCAGAAAGACCAAACCAAAAGTGGGTGACAGATATTTCATACATCAAGACCGGACAAGGCACTTTGTATCTGTCCGTTATCCGTGATCTGTATGACAACAGTATTGTGGCCTACAAGACCGGAACGGAGCAGAACATCAATCTTGTTTTAAGTACGATCAGAGCGGCCAAGAGAAAAGAGAAGGTCACCGCAGAGCTGCAACTCCACAGTGACCAAGGCTTTCAGTATACCTCACAAGCGTACTTTAAGCTAACTCAATCATACGGCATAACGCCGTCAATGTCAAGACGGGGTAATCCCTATGACAATGCTCTGGCTGAAAATTTCTTCTCTATTCTCAAAACAGAGTGCATTTACCGTGTCAAACTCAAAACCTATGAGGAGGCTCGCCTCCTCATAGCTGAGTACATCCACTTTTACAACCATCAGCGTATTCAATTCAAAACAAAACTGACCCCGCTTGAATTGCGAAGTCAGTTCGTTGCTTAATCCTTAATATCTCCTACCACAGGGGGCTTTTGTACTGTCCGTACAATTTGGAGCAGTTCAAACCTTTCGGGGGCTTTTTACTTTTTTGATTTTTGAAAAAATAGTCTGTTTGGCCAAGCCTCATATTTAAAGAATCAAAAATGCAAGTCAAATACGGAGCATAAAATGACCGTTTTAGAGAATTATTCTTTGAATTTCACGCTTCCATTCTGATAGATATGATTTTCCAGCTTAATTACTACCTATTTTTAGAAAGGGATAATAGATCAAAGAGAGACTGAACGTATAGTAAATATTTTCGATTTGGTAGCAATAAATAGGCCTTTATATCGTGATGTATTACGATGCTGTAGCTTTTTCGTCATTTTTACTGACTGTGAAGATCAAGAAAGGCGCTGGACGTACTACGAATCCAACACCTTTATGGCCTATTTTATAGCAATGAAGTTTTTCACGTCCCGGCTCTGGCTCAAGGCTCTGGCTCTACATATATTCGCGACTATATGTTACCGGGATTGCGAACAAAGGCAGTACACTTCGCATCAATGAAAACTGTGCTTCTTAAGCGATAGGCACTCGCTGATTAATTTGCCCTATAGCAAGCACGTCTTGCGTCATCAAATGGTACATTAATGACACTCATCAAAGCGCAGGGCAAGTTCAAAAGTTTGGTCACTAAGACCACGCTCCTTTCATTGCCTTTGTAGGGCGTGAAAAAATTTTAACATAATGCGAAAAAAATTGCAATGTTTTTTAACGAAAAGCTGGGACATGGATGTGGTTTACAATTATTGTAACACAACAATTGTAATCATACACAAAACTTGTCCGCAAAAAGCAAAAATACTCTTGACGAAACGAGTTTTGTATGCTATGATAGTCGAGCGTTGAAATGCTGGTGTAGCTCAGTTGGTAGAGCAGCTGATTTGTAATCAGCAGGTCGGGGGTTCGAGTCCGTCCACCAGCTCCACCTCGGGCCTTCAGCGCAGGAAAAGTCAATAGGGGAGAGTTCCCGAGCGGCCAAAGGGAGCAGACTGTAAATCTGCCGTCTACGACTTCAGTGGTTCGAATCCACTCTCTCCCACCAAAGTCAAATAATCCGAACATACACCTTTTGGGTGATATGTTCGGATTTTTGCTTATTTTCTCTGCTCTCTGTAGGCGACCGCCGCGCCGACCAGCCCCGAAAACAGGGGATGCGGCCGCGTAGGACGCGATTTGAATTCGGGATGCGCCTGCGAAGCGACAAACCACGGATGGTCTTTCAATTCGACCATTTCCACAATGTGCTTGTCGGGCGAAACACCGCAAATATGCATACCGTTGGCTTCCAGCAAATCACGGTAATCGTTGTTGACCTCATAGCGATGACGATGCCGCTCGTAAATCAGCTGTTGGCTGTATGCCGCATAGGCTTTGGATTCGGGGTCGAGCATACAGGGGTATTGCCCCAAACGCATTGTGCCGCCGAGATTGGTCACATCGTGCTGATCGGGCATCAGGTAAATGACGGGATGCTTCGTGTCGGGGTCGATCTCGGTCGTATTGGCGTCAAGCCCCAATACGTTGCGCGCAAATTCAATGACCGCGATTTGAAGCCCCAGGCAGATGCCGAGATACGGTACTTTATGCTCGCGCGCGTACTTGGCCGCACAGATTTTCCCGGGGATGCCGCGCGTGCCGAAGCCGCCGGGGACTAAAATGCCGTCTGCGTCAGAGAGGCGTTCGGCGACGTTTGCATCGGTGAGCGTTTCGGAGTCCACCCAATCGATATGGACCTGCGCGTCGTGGTCAAGCCCGCCGTGCTTGAGCGCCTCATTCACGCTCAAATACGAGTCGTGTAGCTCCACATATTTCCCGACGAGCGCAATGTTGACCCGCTTTTTCAAATTGGCGTTCTTTTCCATCATGTTGCGCCAATCCTTGTGGTCGGGTTCGCCGCACGATAAGCGGAGACGCTCGACCACGATGTCGGCAATGCCTTCTTGTTCGAGCGCCATGGGGATCTCGTACAGCGTGGGCATATCGCGGTTTTCGATCACGTTTCTGGACGGTACGTTGCAGAACAGCGCGATTTTATCCTTAATGTCCTGACTGATGGGATGCTCGGTGCGCAGCACGATGATGTCGGGGCGAATGCCTATCCCCAAAAGCTCCTTGACGGAGTGCTGCGTGGGCTTGGTTTTCAGTTCCATGGACGCGCCGAGGTACGGCACAAGCGTGACGTGTACGAACATACAGTCACCCGCGCGCTCCTGCGCAAATTGACGGATCGCCTCCAAAAACGGCTGGCTCTCGATGTCGCCCACCGTGCCGCCGATCTCTACTAAGACGATGTCGGTCGTCTCTGTCTCGTTGAGCGCGATGCGGCGCTTGATCTCGTTGGTGATGTGCGGGATGATCTGGATCGTTTGCCCGCCATAAACGCCCTTGCGCTCGTTGGAAAGCACGTTGTAGTACACGCTGCCCGAGGTGCAGGAGCTGTTTTTGGTGAGACTTACGTCAATGAAACGCTCGTAATGCCCGAGATCGAGGTCGGTCTCCGCACCGTCGTCGGTGACAAATACCTCGCCGTGCTGGATCGGATTCATCGTACCGGGATCGATGTTCAAATACGGGTCGAGCTTAATGACCGTGACCGAAAGCCCGCGATCCTTCAAAAGCCGCCCGAGCGACGCCGCCGTAATGCCCTTGCCTAAGCCCGAGACAACGCCGCCTGTGACAAAGATGTATTTTGCTGCCATAAAAACTTCCCCTTTTGCGAAGGCAGAGCTTCGCGGTGAATTCCCCAATTCAAAAAACAGATTGCATTATTTGTGATACAATGTGCGCGTTTGCCGTTTCGGCTCGCAGGTGACGAGTACGCCTAATTTTGCAAAGGTATGCAGATCGACCTCCGATAAGATGACGGTGGAGTGCAGATTGCTGCCCCGCAAAAGCGGGAGTGCACCCATGGCGCGCTCGGCGGTCGGATTGGTCGCCGCCGAGATTGAGAGCGCCAAAAGCACCTCGTCGGTGTGCAGACGCGGATTTTTGTTGCCGAGATGATTGATTTTCAGATCCTGGATCGGCCCGATGACCACGGGCGAAACGAGGTCTATATCGCTGTGGATATTCGCCAGTTTCTTCAGCGCGTTCAAAAGCAGCGCCGAGGACGCGCCCAAAAGGTCGCTGGTCTTGCCGACCACGATGCTGCCGTCGGGCAATTCCATAGCCGCTGCGGGCGCATGGGTCAGCTCGCTGACCTGCAGCGCGGCGGGTACGCATTTGCGGTCGTTGGGGGTCACGCCCGACTGCTTCATCAGCAGCTCTAAGGAGCGGATCTCATTTTGCACCGTTTCGCCGTTTTGCGCGGCGACGAGCGCCTTATAATAGCGGCGAATGACCTCCTGACGGGAGGCTTCGCAGACCACGTCGTCGTCGATAATGCAATTGCCCGCCATATTGACCCCCATATCGGTCGGGGATTTGTACGGGGACTGCCCGAAAATGTTTTCAAAAATCGTGTTGAGTACGGGAAAAATCTCAATATCCCGATTGTAGTTGACGGTTGTTTCGCCGTAGGCTTCCAAATGGAAGGGGTCGATCATATTGACGTCGTTGAGATCGGTCGTCGCGGCCTCATACGCCAGATTGACGGGGTGCTTGAGCGGCAGATTCCAGATCGGGAACGTCTCAAATTTGGCGTATCCCGCCTGCACGCCGCGTTTATGCTCATGGTAAAGCTGCGAAAGGCAAACCGCCATTTTGCCGCTGCCCGGCCCCGGCGCTGTGACCACGACCAGCGAACGCGAGGTTTCGATAAAGTCGTTTTTGCCGAAGCCGTTGTCGCTGACGATCACGGGGATATTGGCGGGGTAGCCCTCGATGGTGTAATGGCGGTAGACCCGCACGCCGAGCTTTTGCAGGCGTTCCTCAAAGGCGACAGCGGAGGGTTGCGCGCCGTACTGCGTCATCACGACGCCGCATACGGGTAACTCGAACGAACGATATGTATCGATGAGACGCAAAATATCCTGCTCATAGGGGATGCCGATGTCGCCGCGTATTTTGCATTTTTCAATGTCGTTGGCATTGATGGCGATGATGATCTCGGCGTCGTCTTTGAGTTCGAGCAGCATTTTCATTTTGCTGTCGGGCAAAAAGCCGGGCAGCACGCGTGACGCATGGTAATCGTCAAAAATTTTGCCGCCGAATTCCAAATACAGCTTGCCGCCGAACGAGGCAATGCGCTCGCGGATACGCGCGGATTGGGTTTTGAGGTACTGGTCGTTGTCAAATCCGATTTTCACGTTTGTTCTCCCAAAATAAAGCAATTTATCCGATTTTTGTGCGATTCGGACACCCCACGGGGCTGTTTACAATAAAAAACACTTCGATTCCGTGGCTACACCACAGAACCGAAGTGTGACACAATATATTATACTGGCTCGTCCGGGAAAAATCAAGGGGGCATACCTATATTTTTACCAAATCCCGACCAAATCACCGTTTCTGTCGTAAAATTTTACATCCGAAATGACTTTTTTATAGTTCTCATCATTACGCAGGCCGAAAAACTTCACGAACCAGAAAGTAGTGCCTTTTACAACGTTTCCCCTGTACACATTTGACCCTTCTCTCGTAGTCAATGTGTATTCGTATTCCGTTATATCGGAATCCTTCGTGGCGCCAAAGAACAGCAGTGTGGAGTCCGGTTCCTTTTCCCCGTCATCGTTTACTGTGAAAAACTGTATAGAACCGAATTTGTCTTCGCCTTCTTTGCCACTTGGCGTACTGCTCATCACAAATTCATACCTGTCAAAAGCAGAAATCGAACCGAAAAATTTCCGCTTGAAAACAAAAACCTCTTGCGGTTTGGAGGAATCGCCGTCTGTTGCGATGAAATAGGCATAGTCTTCCACATAGCGCCCGTCGCCCAGTCTGTCAAAATCGGTTGCATTTCGCGATGTGTTTTCCAGGCAATAATCGATACACCCTTGCACAGACATGGTCGTAGAAAAATAATACACAAGAACGATGGCAAAAACGGAAACAACACAGGAAACAGCGATTAAAACGCCTTTGCATATTTTGCTTTTGGTCATATCAATTCCTCCGCTTTATCATTTCAACAATTCCACATACCATTCTAATTTATAGCGTCAAAAAAGTCAAATAAAGCATCCGAAACGACGGTTCTGCGGGTTGGAAGCCTCGCAGAAAAACCGCCCTTTCCCACCTGCAAAACAGGGGAAAAGGGCGGTTTTCGGGATCGGATTCTTTGGATCAGATTTTATAGTAATCGACGGCGTTTTGGAACATGCCGTTGTCCTTGATACCGTCCACGTTTTTGTAGACGTTGTCGGAGAAACGCTCGGAGTGTCCCATTTTGCCGAATATCCTGCCGTCGGGGGAGGTGATGCCCTCTACGGCCAGGAGCGAGCCGTTGGGATTCCAGCGAATATCCATGGTGGGATTGCCGAGTTCGTCCACATACTGCGTGGCGATCTGCCCGTTTTCAATGAGCGTGCCGATCAGTTCCTGCGGGCAAACGAATCTGCCCTCGCCGTGCGAAATGGCAACGGTATGCACGTCGCCGACCTCTGCGCCCGAAAGCCACGGGGACAGGTTGGAGGCCACCCGCGTGCGCACCAGCCGCGACTGGTGGCGGCCGATGGTGTTGAAGGTGAGGGTGGGGGTATCGGCGCGCGGGTCGATGATCTCGCCGTAAGGGACAAGCCCCAATTTGATGAGCGCCTGGAAGCCGTTGCAGATACCTGCCATCAAGCCGTCGCGTGTTTGCAGCAGCTTGTGGACTTCCTCTTTCACAGCGGGATTGCGGAAGAACGCCGTAATGAACTTGCCGCTGCCGTCGGGTTCGTCGCCGCCCGAGAAGCCACCCGGGATGAACACGATCTGCGCATCCGACAGCGCTTTGGAGAACGCCTGGGCACTTTCGGAAATATCCTTGGCGGACAGGTTGCGGATCACCATGATCTTGGGGTATGCACCTGCGCGAAGCAGGGCGCGCGCCGTATCGTATTCGCAGTTTGTGCCGGGGAATACGGGGATGAGTACCCGAGGCTTCGCAAAACCGATCTTCGGCGCGGCGCGGTGTTCGGCGCGGTATTCGAGCGGGGCAACAGGCGTTTGCTTCGTTTGGATGTTGCAGGGGAATACGGGTTCGAGCTTATCCTCATAAACGGCGCACAGCTCGCTTAAATCAATGGTCTCAATGCCGATTTTCAGCGAATAATCATAGGTCGTTTCGCCGAGTACGGTGAGATCGTCCAGTTCTTCGACCGCTTCCAGCACGAATGCGCCGTAGCTGTAGGTATAGAGCTTATCCTGCGGGAATGTGTGGGCAAGCTTAAAGCCGATGCGGTTGCCGAACGCGGCTTTCATCAGCCCCTCCGCAATGCCGCCGTAGGTGGGCGTAAAAGCGGAAAGCACCTTTTTCTCGGCGATAAGCGCCGCGACTTTTTTATAAACCGCCAACAGACTTTCGGTGTTGAACGTCCCGTCCGCGTTCTTTTGCGGCTCGATATAATAGAGCTTGGAGGAGGGGAGCTTGAATTCGGGGGAAATGACGTTGTCCGAATTGCAGACGGAGACCGCAAAGGAGACTAAAGTGGGCGGAACGTCGATATCCTCAAACGTGCCGCTCATGGAGTCTTTGCCGCCTATGGAAGCAAGCCCCAGTTCCAACTGCGCGGTCAGCGCGCCGAGCAATGCCGCCGCAGGCTTGCCCCAGCGGGTGGGATCTTCGGTCATGCGCTCAAAATATTCCTGGAAGGTCAGCCAGCAGTTATCCAAATCCGCGCCGCTCGCCACTAACTTGGAAACGGATTCCACGACCGCCAAATACGCGCCGAGATAGGGGTTCTTTTCCGTGATAAAGGGGTTGTAGCCCCACGCCATCACCGAGCAGGTTTTGGTATCGCCGTCGAGCACGGGCAGCTTTGCCGCCATACTCTGCGCGGGCGTGATTTGATATTTGCCGCCGAAGGGCATCAGTACCGTGTTTGCGCCGATGGTCGAATCGAAGCGTTCGGCAAGGCCGCGTTTCGAGCAAATATTGAGGTCGCCCGCAAGCGTGCGGAATTTGTCGGCATTGGTCGAACCCGCGACGGTCTTTTCGATGGGCTGTGCCGCCGTGATCGTCACGCGCGTGTGCTTTTCCGCACCGTTGGAGTTTAAGAACTCGCGCGAAATATCAACGATCTTTTTGCCGTTCCATTCCATGGTCAGGCGCGGCTCGGCCACGACGTGCGCCACGACTGTGGCTTCCAAATTTTCCTCTGCGGCAAGCGCACAGAAAGCGTCCGCGTCTTCGGGTGCAAGCACAACGGCCATACGCTCCTGCGACTCGGAAATGGCCAACTCCGTGCCGTCCAACCCCTCGTATTTTTTGGGGACTTTATTCAAATCGATATGCAAACCGTCCGCAAGCTCGCCGATGGCGACCGAAACGCCGCCCGCGCCGAAGTCGTTGCAGCGTTTGATCAGCGCCGTGGCGTCGGGATTGCGGAACAGCCTTTGCAGCTTGCGTTCCTCGGGCGCATTACCCTTTTGCACTTCCGCGCCGCATTGCGCCAAAGACGAGAGCTTGTGCGATTTGGAAGAACCCGTCGCGCCGCCGCAGCCGTCGCGTCCCGTTCTGCCGCCGAGCAGCACGATCACATCGCCCGGGTCGGGTCTTTCACGGCGAACGTTTTTGGCGGGCGCTGCGCCGACGACCGCGCCGATCTCCAACCGTTTCGCCACATACCCTGCATGGTAAATTTCATCGACCTGCCCCGTGGCAAGACCGATCTGGTTGCCGTAGGAGCTGTAGCCTGCGGCGGCGGTGGTCACCAATTTGCGCTGCGGGAGCTTGCCCGTCATCGTTTCGCTGACGGGCTTTAACGGATCGGCAGCCCCCGTCACGCGCATGGCCTGATACACATAGCCGCGCCCCGAAAGCGGATCACGGATTGCGCCGCCGATGCAGGTGGCCGCGCCGCCGAAAGGTTCGATCTCCGTCGGGTGGTTGTGTGTCTCATTTTTAAACAGGAACAGCCAATCCTCATCCTTGCCGTCTACATCTACCTTGATTTTGACGGTGCAGGCGTTGATCTCTTCGGATTCGTCCAGATTCTTCAACTGCCCCGTGTGCTTCAAATACCGCGCGCCTATGGTCGCAAGATCCATCAGATTTTGCGGTTTGGTGCGCCCCAGCGTCTTGCGCAGGGCGACATAACGGTCATAGGCGGCCTGCACGGCGGGGTCGTCGATCTGCACGCCGTCGATCGTGGTCAAAAAGGTGGTGTGGCGGCAGTGATCCGACCAGTAGGTGTCGATCATGCGAATTTCGGTAATGGTCGGGTCGCGGTGTTCGCTCTTAAAATACGCTTGGCAGAAAGTAATGTCGGCGTCGTCCATCGCGAGTGCGTATTTGCGGACGAATTCCGACAGCTCGGCCTTGGAGAGCTTCGTAAAGCCCGTCAGCACCTCGACTTCGGTCGGCACGTCATAGGGAATGTGCAGAGTGTCAACGCGGTCGAGCGAGGCTTCGCGGCTTTCTACGGGGTTGATGACATATTTTTTGATCGCGTCCAGCTCGGTGGGGGAGACCTTCCCGAAAATCATATAGACCTTCGCGGTGCGCACGGTAGGCTTGTCGCCCTGCGATACGATTTGGATACACTGCGCGCAGGAATCCGCTCGCTGGTCAAACTGCCCGGGCAAATACTCCGTCGCGAATACGGCGCAGTCCGCCTGCGGCAGGTGCGCATAGGTGTTGTCGAGCTGGGGCTCGGAAAATACGGTGCGTTCACACGCCTTAAAGAGCGCTTCGTCGATGTTTTCCACATCATAGCGGTTAAACAGGCGCAGATCGCTGACGGAATCTATGCGCAGAAGCGTGCGAATATCGGAAAGCAGGCTTGCCGCTTCATCGGCAAACTGCCGTTTCTTTTCCACATAAATTCGGTAAACCATGGTTGCCTCCTATTCGTTTTCGAGCGCTTTTAATGCGCGCGCACCGATGTCCCTGCGGTAAAACGCGCCTTCAAATTGAATTTCCTGAGCGGCGGCATAGGCTTTTTGGAGTGCGGCGGGCAAATCTTCGCCCGTAGCGGTCACGCCGAGTACGCGTCCGCCCGCTGTTACGAGCCGACCGTCTTTCTCGGCCGTTCCCGCGTGGTAAACGGTGACATCGGGCAGGTTGTCGACGTTCCCGAAGGACATCACACAACCCTTTTTGTAGGCTTGCGGATAGCCGCCCGAAGCGACGATCACACACGCCGCGCTTTTTGGGTCAAATTCGACGTTCACGTCGGCGAGCCGTTCGTCGTGTACGGCTTGCATAATCGTGAGCAGATCGGTTTTGAGAAGCGGCAGTACCACCTGCGTTTCGGGATCGCCGAAGCGGCAGTTGTATTCAATGACCTTCGGGCCGTTTTCGGTCAGCATCAAGCCGAAGTACAAGCAACCCTTGAAAGGTCTGCCCTCTTTGCACATCGCACGAACGGTGGGCAGGAAAATGGTGTCCATGCACACTTGGGCGATCTCTTTCGTGTAATACGGATTCGGCGCGACCGTACCCATGCCGCCTGTGTTTAAGCCCCGATCGCCGTCGAGCGCGCGTTTGTGATCCATGGAGGAGACCATAGGCACGATCGTTTTGCCGTCGGTAAAGCTCAGCACCGAAACCTCAGGGCCTTGCAGGAATTCCTCCACCACAATGTGGTTGCCGCTGTCGCCGAAGAGCTTGTCCTCCATAATGGAAGCGACCGCCGCCTCGGCCTCGCTGAGCGTCGCGGCGATGATGACGCCCTTGCCCAACGCCAAACCGTCCGCTTTGATCACGGTCGGGAATTGGTTTTGCTCGCGGATATACGCAACAGCCGCTTTGGGGTCGTCAAAAACAGCGTACTTTGCCGTCGGAATGCCGTATTTTTGCATAAGTCCTTTTGAAAAGACCTTGCTGCCCTCCAAAATCGCCGCCTTTTGATTCGGCCCAAAGCAGGGGATGCCCTTCGCTTCGAGCGCGTCCACACAGCCGAGAACCAACGGATCATCGGGCGCAACGACGCAGAAATCCACCTGTTCACGCACGGCAAAATCCACAATGCCGTCGATGTCCTTTGCGCCGATGTCCACGTTCGTCGCGTCCATGGCGATACCGCCGTTGCCGGGACAGGCGAAAATCTCGGTCACTTCGGGATTTTCGCGGAGTTTTTTGATAATCGCGTGCTCGCGGCCGCCGCCGCCGACCACCAGGAGCTTCATAGTCGCTTACCTCACTTTACAATGGATCAATGATGGAACAGGCGCATACCCGTAAACGCCATGGCGATGTTGTGCTTGTTGCAGCATGCGATCACGATGTCGTCGCGGATCGAGCCGCCCGGCTGTACGATATAGGAAACCCCGCTGCGGCGCGCACGTTCGATGTTGTCGTCAAACGGGAAGAATGCGTCCGAACCGAGCGATACGTCGTGAAACTGGGAGAGCCATGCCTGCTTTTCGGCGCGGGTCAGCGGCTCGGGACGGGTCTTAAAGGTGTTTTGCCATACGTCGTCGCCGATCACGTCCTCATATTCGTCCGAAATATACACGTCGATGGCGTTGTCGCGGTTGGGACGCGTAATGCTGTCGATGAAATCAAGCCCAAGCACCTTCGGATGCTGGCGCAAATGCCAAATGTCCGCTTTGTTGCCCGCGAGACGCGTGCAATGGATTCTCGATTGCTGCCCCGCGCCGACGCCGATGGTCTGGCCGTCCTTCGCATAGCAAACGGAATTGGACTGCGTGTATTTTAAGGTGATGAGCGAAATGATCAGATCGCGCTTGGCGCTTGCGGGCAGCGTTTGATTCTCGGTCACGAGGTTTGCAAGCGAGCTTTCGTCGATTTTCAGGTCGTTGCGCCCCTGCTCAAAAGTCACGCCGAACACGTCCTTATGCTCGATGGGGGCGGGGACGTAAGACGCGTCGATCTGCACGATGTTGTAGCCGCCCTTGCGCTTGCCTTTCAGAATTTCCAAGGCCTCGGGCGTATATCCCGGGGCGATAATGCCGTCGGAGACCTCCCGCGCGATCAATCTTGCGGTCGGGACGTCGCAGACGTCGGAAAGCGCGATCCAGTCGCCGAAGGAGGACATCCTGTCCGTGCCGCGCGCTCTGGCGTAAGCGCACGCGAGCGGGGAAAGCTCCAAATCGTCCACCCAATAGATTTTTTTAAGGGTGTCCGAAAGCGGCAGACCGACTGCCGCGCCCGCAGGGCTGACGTGCTTGAACGAAGCCGCGGCGGGAAGATGCAGCGCGTCTTTGAGTTCCTTGACCAATTGCCAGCTGTTGAACGCGTCCAAAAAGTTGATGTAGCCGGGTTTGCCGTTCAATACCGTGATCGGGAGTTCTTTGTCGCCCTGCATCAGAATTTTGGAGGGCTTTTGATTGGGGTTGCAGCCGTATTTGAGTTCCAATTCTTTCATAGCAAATCCTCTTTTACTGATTTTTATTGATGATGCGGTCATCGTATGTACCGCTTTCCAAATCGAGATACCGCACGAACAAAGAAACCTTGTTGTCCGCATCCAAGGCGTTCCAAATAAGCGAAGCGAGGGCGTCTATATCGGTGTCCGGCAGCGAGAGCGTTTTGGGTTCGCCCTCAAAACTCGGCAACGGATCGCCGTCACAGCGGTAGGTATGAATGAATTTTGCCTGGCCTTTTTGGGGGTTAGAATACGCAAACGTGAAGCGTTCACAGGAGTCCGCATTGCCGTCGGCGGATTTTAAAATCGACATGGCAAAGTTCATATCGCCGTTTTCCAAATGCACAATGCCCGAAATGCGCGGCGTGTAGTTGGGCGCGTCGTCCTCGAATTCGCGGGTGCGCAGCGCCTGCTCAAACGTCATTTGCTTGTCCATCAGTTCATAGATCGTGTCGGTCTGGTCGCCGTTGGTCACGATGGTTTTGTTGCCGAGTACCCGAACCGGCGCATAAATGATCAAATGCGGATCGGTCATTTTGGACTCGTCGAACGCCCTAGTGCGAATGCCGTCCTCAGTCGCTTCAAAAATGCGGTTGCGGGAGTTCACGCTTCTGCCCATTATAAAATAGGCGATCACAGCGTTTTTGCCGTCGGCGCTTTTCCCGATGAGGATGCCTCTGCCTGGGTAGCGCATGGAGGAAAGCTCTTCTTCAATGGAACGGGTGTGCATAAAAATTCGTCCTTTCACTAAATATTCAAGGCAACACCGCAAAATGAGCCGCCGTTGCCGCGCATCTGCACGGCCGTCGGTGCGGATCGCCTAAAAATTTCCGAGATAACAGGTCGTCCGATACAGGAGCGTGACGCGCCCGTCGCGGCTGAATTCGTCGAAAACCTGCCCCAAACGCGCAACGAACGGGGAATACGTTTCCTCCTGTTCTTTTGGCGCATACGAACGCGAAAGCGTATCGCCGATAAAATGTTCTTTGGTCATGGATACGGGATTTTCGACCGCAAAATAGTCCGTATGCCTGAAATATTCCTGCCGCAAAAAGGTGTCGCCGTCAAAATCGGCATAGCCCGTGTCCACATGGCCGCTGTGGTATTTGCCGCAGTATTCCATGCACACGCGGTTGCGCGCTTCGGCGAAGGGCGTTTGCACGCGCTCATTCCAAATCACGGCAAGCTTTCCTTCGGGCTTTAAAATCCGTTGGCACTCGGCTTTAAATCGGGGCTTGTCGAACCAATGAAACGCCTGTGCCGCCGTCACCAGCTCCACGGATGCACTCGCAAGCGTCGTGGCTTCGGCCGGCGCGTCCACGATCTTCACTTTCCCCGAAAGCGCTTCTGCCAGCACCGCGCGCATATCGGCATTCGGCTCGACCGCCGTTACGAACGGAAATTGCCGAAGCAGGCACTGCGTAAAAATGCCCGTACCCGCGCCGATGTCCGCAACATACCGCGCGCCTGTCTCCTGATACAGCCAATCGAGCAACGCGGCCGGATAGGAGGGGCGATAGGCGGCATACAACTGCGCCTTGCCTGTGAATTTCTCCTCATTCATGCAGGATCGTCCTCTCGTTTACAACGGAGATTTTTCCGTCGCAAAACAACTGTGCGGCTTTCGGCAACAGCTTCCACTCCGCCTCTTCCATCACGCGCCTTTGCAAAATTTCGGGCGTGTCGCCTTCGCGTACCTCGACCGCTTTTTGCAGAATGATCGGGCCGCCGTCGCATTCCGCCGTGACGAAATGCACGGTCGCTCCCGTCACCTTTACACCGCGTTTCAGGACTTCCTCATGCACGCGCAGACCGTAATAGCCCTTGCCGCAGAAAGAGGGGATCAGCGCGGGATGCACGTTCATCATTTGGTAGGGGAAGGCGTTTACGACCTGCTCGTCCAAAATCGTCATAAAGCCCGCGTAAATGATGAGATCGGCCTGCTCCTCCCGCAGCGCTTTGACCATGGCGGCGGAGTATGCGGCAATATCGGGATAGTCCTTGCGCACCAGCACCCGCGTTTTCACGCCGTTTTCTTGTGCGCGCGTGAGGGCATAGGCGTCCGCTTTGGAAGAGATGACGCAGGTGATTTTCCCGTTCGGGATCTCGCCGCGATGCTCCGCATCCAAAAGCGCCTGTAAATTTGTGCCGCCGCCCGAAACCAATACAACGATGTTTTTCATACGATTCCCTTACTTTATCTCCACGCCGCCGTCGCCCTCGACGATCTCACCGATGCAGTACGCGTCCTCGCCGCAGGCGCGAAGTATGCGGAGTGCTTCGTCGGCCTTGTCCGCCGCGACTACGACGCTCATGCCCACGCCCATGTTGTAGGTGTTGAACATATCGCGCTCGGGGACGTTGCCCGTCCTTTGCAAAAGCGCGAAGATCGGCGGAATGCGAAGCGCTTGACGGTCAATTTTCGCCGTACAGCCTTTCGGCAGGCTTCTCGGAATGTTCTCATAAAATCCGCCGCCCGTGATGTGCGAAACGGCCTTGACTTCGATCTGCTTTGCAAGCTCCAGCAGGGGCTTTACATAAATTTTGGTGGGAGTCAGAAGCGCCTCGCCGATCGTCTCGCCAAGCTCGTCGGAAAAACAGGAAAGATCGCGGTTTTCCACGTCCAAAATTTTGCGCACCAGCGAAAAGCCGTTGGAATGCACACCCGAAGAGGGGAGCGCGATCACGGCGTCGCCCGCAGAAACGCTGCTGTTGTCAAAAATTTTGGCGCGATCCACGATCCCCACGGTAAAGCCCGCCAAATCGTAGTCATCCTCTGCCATCATGCCGGGATGCTCGGCCGTTTCGCCGCCGATGAGCGCCGCGCCCGCCTGCACGCAGCCCTCCGCCACGCCCGAAACGATCGACGCGATCTTCTCGGGTATGTTTTTGCCGCAGGCGATGTAATCGAGGAAAAACAGCGGCTTCGCGCCGCAGCAGATCACGTCGTTGACGCACATGGCCACACAGTCGATGCCGATGGTATCGTGCTTATCCAAAAGCATGGCGATCCGCAGCTTTGTGCCGACGCCGTCCGTCCCGCTGACGAGTACGGGGCTTTCCATGCCTTGGAGCTTCGGCGCGAACAGCCCGCCGAAGCCGCCGATGTCGGATACAACACCGTCCGTAAGCGTCCGCCCGATATGCGCTTTCATCAGTTCGACCGATTGATACCCTGCCGTGATGTCCACACCCGCGTTTTTATAGCTTTCCGAAAAACTACGCTCCATTATGCGTTGCCTCCCGTCTTTTTCTCACTGATTTTGGTTTCAAATTTCGATTTGGCGTTGATTTTGGGCGGCTCTATGGGGTAATCGCCGTTAAAGCACGCCGCGCAGAAGTCCAGCGGACAGCCGTCCGCCAAATGCAGGACGCTTTCTTCGCTTAAATACCCTAAGGAATCCGCGCCGATGATCTTGCAGATGTCGGGGATGCTGTGGTTGTTGGCGATCAAATGCTCGGCGGAATCAATGTCCGTGCCGAAATAGCAGGGATGTCGAAACGGCGGCGCGGAAACGCGTACATGCACTTCCCGCGCGCCCGCGTCGCGCAGCTGCTTTACAATGCGCGCGCAGGTCGTGCCGCGCACAATGGAATCGTCGATCATCACCACGCGCTTGCCCCGCACGGTGGAAGACACCGCATTGAGCTTGATGCGCACGTCACTCTCGCGCTGTTCCTGCGTTGGCTGAATAAACGACCGCCCGATGTATTTATTTTTGATGAATCCAAGGCCGTAGGGGATACCCGATTCCTCGGCGTAGCCCATGGCCGCGTCGATGCCGGAATCCGGCACGCCGACGACCACATCTGCCTCCACGGGGTGCTGCTGCGCCAAAAACGCGCCTGCCTTGCGGCGGGCAAGGTGTACCGAACAGCCCTCGATTTCCGAATCCGGACGGGCGAAATAGATGTATTCAAATACGCAAAGCGCCTTTTTTTGGTCGGTGCAATGTCCCTCAATGGAACGCATACCGTATTTGTCCACGACAACGATCTCACCCGGGCGTACATCCCGCATATAGGCCGCGCCCAAGGCGTGCAGCGCGCAGGTCTCCGAAGCGAATAAAATCTGCCCGTCCTTTTGCCCGATGCAAAGCGGACGGAAGCCCAGCGGATCGCGCGCGGCAATGAGCTTGGAAGGGGACATAATGATCAGGGAATACGCGCCCTTTAAGCGGTACATCGCCGCAAAAACCGCAGCCTCAATGGAGGGCGCAGAAATACGCTCCTTGGTGATGATGTAAGAAATGACCTCCGTGTCGCTCGTGGAGTGAAAGATCGAACCGTTCATCTCCAGCGTTTCACGCAGCTCCGCGGCGTTCGTGAGATTGCCGTTGTGCGCCAAAGCCATGCTGCCCTTGATATGGTTGACGACCATCGGCTGCGCATTTTGAATGCCGTTGCTGCCCGTCGTGCCGTAGCGCACATGCCCGACCGCCATTTGCCCGCTGCCGAGCTTTTCCAGCGTTTCCTTTTTGAAAACCTCGTTGACAAGCCCCTCGTTTTTGTAGCAGGTAATAACGCCGTCGTCATTTACGGCGATCCCGCAGCTTTCCTGCCCGCGATGCTGTAACGCATACAACGCATAATAGGCGCTTGAGGCAACGTCCGCCGTGGCGGGGCTGTAAATGCCGAATACGCCGCATTCTTCATGGATGCTGTTAAACATGCTTTACCTCATTTTTTCTTCCGAAAATAAATCGCAGGGGATGGCTTACGCCAACCCCAGACGCTCGAATACCTCGTTATACGCTTCTTCGACATTCCCCATATCCCGTCTGAAACGATCCTTGTCGAGCTTTTCGTTGGTGTTGACGTCCCACAGGCGGCAGGTATCGGGCGAGATCTCGTCCGCCAGAATGATCGTCCCGTCCGAGGTCTTGCCGAATTCGATTTTGAAGTCGATCAGCTTCATGCCCGCCGACAGGAAATATGCCTTTAAGAATTCGTTGACCTTGCGGGTATAGGCTTTGATCGTATCGATCTCCTCCTGTGTGGCAAGGCCGAGCGCCAGTGCGTAATCGTCGTTGATAAACGGGTCGCCCAGGTCGTCGTTTTTATAGCTGAACTCCAAAATCGGGCAAAGCAGCTGCGTGCCTTCCGCAACGCCCATGCGCTTGGAAAAACTGCCCGCCGCCACGTTGCGCACAATGACCTCCAGCGGAACGATCGAGACTTTTTTGACGAGCGTTTCGCGGTCGGAAAGCTCCTTGACCAAATGCGTGGGTACGCCCGCTTCCTCCAATTTGGCAAACACATGGTTCGTCATGCGGTTGTTGACCACGCCCTTGCCCATAATCGTGCCTTTCTTTTCGCCGTTGAAGGCGGTCGCGTCGTCCTTGTAATCGACGATCAACAGCTCCGGGTCGTCCGTGCGAAAGACCTTCTTTGCTTTTCCCTCATACAACTGTTCACGTTTTTCCATGATTTTCACCTTTTCTTTGTAAGATTATAAATCGGTAAGAATGATAAGCAACCGTTATTCGGAAAACTGTGCGGCGATCTTTCTGTCTTTCGCGCGCACCTCGTCAGCCATGGTTTTGCGCATGGCAACCAACTTTTCGTCGAGCGCCGCGTCCGACAGCGCAAGCATTTGCGCTGCGAGGATCGCCGCGTTTTTCGAGCCGTTCACCGCGACCGTCGCGACGGGGATGCCGGAGGGCATCTGCACCGTGGCCAGCAGTGCATCTAAGCCCTCAAACGAGGATTTTCCCGGCACGCCGATGATCGGCAGCGTGGTGTTGGCGGCAAGAACGCCGCCCAAATGCGCCGCCATACCCGCAATGGATATGAGTACCCCGAAGCCGTTTTCCTTTGCAGACTTCGCGAAAGCGCACGCTTCGTCGGGCGTGCGGTGCGCGGACATGACGTGTACCTCGAAAGGAATGCCCAGATCCTTTAGCTGCTGCGCCGCCTTTTCGGCAATGGGCAGGTCGCTGTCAGAACCCATAACAATGGCAACTTTTTTCATCTTTTTTACCTCGCTGATTTCAGATTCGGAAACAGAAAAACGGCGTAGGTTGCACTACGCCGTTATCGTTTGCATTTGCTTTTTGCCTGTTTGTACACAGGTGTCTGCGGCCAAACGCTTGCACTTGCAGAAAGGCAGAATTTCGATTTGGATTGCCCCACCGTGTGCCGCCGAAAAAAACAAGGCCGTTTCCTCCGTTAGTAAAAATTACACAACCATTCTACCGATTTTGACAAAGAAAATCAAGAGAAAAAAGCATGAATTTTGAATATTGGAGGGTTTAACAACTTCCCCCGCTTTTCCCACTTTGCTTTGTGGATTTTGCCGAGTTCTTAAACCGTCTTTGCAGGGGAAGCGGACGCCGCCTGCGCCTCCTTCGGGGTCTGTATGTGCGCGTTCAGCCAGTCGATCAAATCCGCCGTGACCTCGTCGCGGTTGAGCTCGTTGAGCAGCTCGTGGCGCGCTTCCGGATAGAGCTTCATCACCGTACCGGCATGTCCCGTTTTGCGCAGGGTCTTGTACACCTCGGTCACGCCCTTGCCATACTCGCCGACGGGGTCGTTGTCGCCCGCGATGAGCAGGATCGGCAGGTCTGCGGGTACAGCGCTGTACCAGGTCTTGGCAGAGACTTCTTTGAGGACAGAAAACAGCGTCGCAAAGCCGCCCACGGTAAAGACAAAACCGCAGCTTTTATCCTGTATATACTTCTTGACCTCTTTCTCATCGCGGGAGAGCCAGTCGAATTTGGTCTTTTTCGGCGTTTTCTTATTGTATGTGCCGAAGGCCATATTGTCAATAAAGCTCGAGCGGTACAGCTTCCCTTCGCTTTTGGCGATGGCGTTCGAGAGCAGGATCCCGATGCCCACTGCCGGGTTCGGACCGCTTGTGCCGCAGTAGACCGCGCCGTCGAGCATATGACCGTATTTTGCCGTATATTTGCGCGCGAGGAAAGACCCCATGCTGTGGCCGAATAAAAACAGGGGAACGTGCGGGTACTCCTGCCGCGCAATGTCGGTCAGCTGTTTCATATCCTCCACAAGGTTGTTCGGACCGTCGTCGCCGAAAAAGCCCAATTCCTCCTCACGCGCGACGGATGCGCCGTGACCCAGGTGATCGTTGATATACACCGCGTAGCCGTTTTCACAAAGCGCTTTGGCAAAGCGGGCATAGCGATTGGAATATTCCGCCATACCGTGGGCGATCTGCACCACGCCTTTGACCGCGCCGAAGTCGGCGGGCGCGACGCTTTGCGCGAAAATATCGCAAAGTCCGGAAGCGGAGGGGTAGGTAAATTCATTGGTCAGGAATTCCATGTCGTAGCATCTCCCAATGGTCTAGTAAAGAAAGTATAGCATATTTTGCAGAAAAATGATATGCGATTTGCCGATTTTCGTATTAAGCCCTAAAAACCCAAGCAAAAATTTGTGCAAATTTAACGATAATGATTTGTGCAGCGCGGCGTTTCAGGAGAATTTTTTGAATCTTTTCACAATAATTTTTTTGCTTTTTTCTTATTTTTCACTTTATTTGCGCGTAAAAATTTGTTATAATGTTACAAAAGCTGTGCAACGACAGCCAAAACAGAAAGGAAAAGGGGAGATGTCGGCATGAAATCCGGTCGAAGCGCTGCGCTCAAAAGCAAGATCCACAGCGCCATAGATATCGGAAAACGCTATTGGAATACGCCTGCCGAAGGGAATTATGTACCGTACAAAGAGGTCGTAATGATCGGTGCGGCCGGTTTCGGTGTGCATTGGGCGTCGCTTTTGGCGTCCACCATCGGTCTGGACGCGGGAAATTTTCTGGTCGGCGCGAGCATCGGTCTGCGGCCGCTGGATTTGCAGATCATGCTGATGGTCGCAAACGTCATCGGCATACCGCTCGGCTTTTTCCGCGGCTGGTATTTCGACAACCACCACATGAAGGGCGGCAAATTCATTCCGTTTATGATCCGCACGCCGTTCCCGCTCATCGCCATATCCACGGTGTTTGTCTGGCTGCCGTATGAACACTGGAGCTATGTGACCAAAGCCGTGGTCGTCTGGTTCTTCTATATGGTGCTGCAAATTTTCCTGTGCTTCTATAATGAGGGGTGGGCGTATTTCCAGCAGATCATCACGCCGAATGCGCAGGAACGTGCCAACGTCATGAGCATTTCACAGATCATTTACTCCCTTGCGCCCTCTATCACCAATTTGGTCATTCCCACGGTCGCGGGGTGGACGTTCGGCTTGAACAATATCCAAACCTACCGCATTATTTACCCCGGATTTACGGTCGTTGGGCTTGTTGTGATCCTGATCTTCTTCCCCAAGCTCAAAGAGCGTATCATTCTCCCGAAAAAGGGACTCGAATATGTCAGCATTGCCGACTCCGTGCGCGAGGTGGCGAAAAACAAGTACTTTTGGATCATCACCTCCGCTTCGTGGGTGGGATTTTTAGAGAACGCCTACGGCGCGGTGCTTAGCTGGTCGTTTGTGTATGCTTACGGTGGCGCAAAGCAGGCGCTGTTAGGGGTCGTCAACACCATTAACGGCAACGGTGCGCTGTGGGCGCTGATCGCCGTGCCGTTTTTGATTAAATTGCTTGGTAAGCGAAATTTGCTGATCCTCAGCAACCTGACCAATATCGTCCTGCTCACGATCCTTTACTTTACATACCACAATCTGTTTATGGTGTGCGTGGTCTTTTATCTAAACAATTTCGTCAACTGTCTGGGCAATGTGTACATGCCGAATCTGCAGGCGGATATGCGCGACTATCACCAGTGGAAAACGGGCGTGCGCGTAGACGGCCTGTTTGGGCCTATGGGCTTTATCAGCACGGTACTCGGCTTCTTTACGGGGTTGATCATTCCGTCCTTGCAGGAAAAATTGGGTTTACACGAAGATTACAACGTGCTGTATGACGACACGCTGCGCAACAATCTTTTCGGGATGCTCATTACGTGTGCCGTGATCGGCGCGGTTTTGAACGTGATCCCGTACCTGTTCTATGATTTGACGGAAAGCAAGCATCGCGGCTATGTCAACGTGCTGAAAATTCGCTCGATGTTTGAGGATTTCGGCGACGGGGTTTTGGATGACGCGCAGTTAATTGAAGCTGTGGATCTCATCCGCGACGCGCAAAAATATGCGGGCGCTCAAAAGCAGAAAATCGACAAAGCGCCTTTGAAGGCCGCGCGTAAGCTCCCCAAAGAAACAGAGGCGCAGAAGGAGAGCCGCAAGGCGGCCATTGCCGAGGCCAAGCGGACGATCCGCGAGGTAAGGCAGCAAAACGAGATCATCGAAAGCCTGCCCATTGTGCTGGAGGAACTGCAAAAGTTTGACACGACCCGCTATCAGACACAGCTTGCGGCTGCCAAAGAGACGGTCGCGCAGGGGAAGGTTGCGGAATATGCCGACTGGAAAGCGCGCATGGCAAAAGCCAAAGCGCTCCCGCACGGCACGAAAGAGGAACGCGAGATTCGTGCGGACGCCATCGCGCTTGCGAGAACCGAGAAAACGGCGGCAAAGCTGCTTCAAAAGGTCGGGCGCGATCATTTAACAGAACCCAACAGGAAAGTGCAGGAGACCTTGCAGAACCGCGAAACGCACTCCCTGCGCGAGAATGTCCTTGCCCGTCGGGAGCTGAAAGCGTATGTGCACGGCGTATCGGTCTACAGACGCATCGTCGCCCCGTATGAAAACGCGCACAACCTGATCGTGCAGGCGGAAAACTATACGCATTTGGCGGAGATCGAAGCCATGTATCAAGAGGCGAAAGACCGCGTCGCCGTCAGATAAACTGCATTCCCACCGAAAAGATATACGGCATATACGCTTGATTCCAAAGAAACTGCAAAAAAACCCGGCTCTTGCCGGGCTTTTTTTGGCCTGTTATCTTTTCACTGCTTGCGGGTTTACCCATGCATATTGCAAGTCCGTTTTGCAGGCAACACGGCCTTTGTTTATATCTGCGAGAGCTTTACACGAAAGGAGATGATACGCGGGGTCGGGATCGAATCAAACTTTATGTGGTATGCGCCTTTTTCCGTATCCGCCTCCAAAATACTGCCCTCGCCGAGATAGTCGTGCCGAACCCGTGCGCCGACGGGGAACAGCGTGCTCTTTTCGTTTTCCGGCATATATTTTTCGCTGTTCGCAATGTACGCCCGCGCGTCCGCGATCAGGCCGTCGTTCGGCTTTTTTGTAAAGGTCAAAAGGCGGCTGTCTATATCCAGCACAAAACGGGACGGATAGCGGGGAGAACCGTCAAAATTACGTCCCTCCGCGCCCGACAAATACAACCGCTTTTCCGCGCGGGTCATGGCGACAAACGCAAGCCGCCGTTCCTCCTCCATGCCGAGGAGATCCCTGGTCTTACGGGAGGGAAACACGCCGTCGTTCATGCCGCAGAGAAATACAAAGGGAAATTCCAGTCCTTTCGCGGCATGGACGGTCATCAGCTTTACCTTATCGGCGGGCGCTTCCGCGTCGGCATTCGTGAACAGCGCGACGTGGCTTAGAAAATGCGCCGCCGTCGCTTCTTCCCCGCAACTCGTTTCGTATTCGTGTACGCACTGCTTGAGCTCCGCCAAATTGTCGAGCCGCTCCTGACTGCCCTCTGTGCGCAGCATCGTTTCATAGCCGCTCGCGTTCAAAATCTTGGCGAGCAGATCGGATACGGGCTGTTCGGTGTAGTTTGCGGAGAAATCCTCGATCAGACGTACAAAACGCGCCGCCTTTGTCCCTTTGAAAATATCGTCGTCCAAAGTTTGTTTCAGAGCGTTATATAAGGAGCAGGCGTTTTCCTCGGCATATTTTTCCAAAAATGCCATACGCCGCTTGCCCATATTCCGCTTCGGGACGTTGACGATGCGCCGCAAGGACAAATCGTCCTGTGTGACGACCATGCGCAGATAGCAAAGCGCGTCCTTGATCTCCGCCCGCCCGAAAAAGGGGATGCCGCTGTAAATGTGATAGGGGAGTTTCGCTTTCAGAAGCGCCTCCTCCACCGAACGGGTCACATAATGTGCGCGGTAAAGGATCGCCATGTCGCGGTATGCGATACCTTTTTCATGCAGCTCCCCGATTTGTGACACGATCCATTCCGCCTCGGCCGCCGCGTTTTCGGCAAAGTGAAACGTGACCTTTTCTCCGTCCGAAAGAACGGGGACAAGCTCTTTTTTGACGCGGTGCTTATTTTTGTCGATCAGCGAATTCGCGACCGCCAAAATCTGCGGTGTGGAGCGGTAATTTTTCAGCATCATAACCGTCTTGACAGACGGAAAATGCTTGTCAAAATCCAAAAGATATTGCACATTTGCGCCGCGCCACGTGTAAATCGTCTGGTCGGGGTCGCCGACAATAAACAGATTGTTGTGATACCCGCACAGCGCCTCCATCAGCTCATATTGCAGACGGTCAATATCCTGAAATTCGTCGATCATGATATATTCGAGACGCTTCTGCCATTTCAGGCGGATCTCCGCGTTTTGAGAAAATATATACAGCGTGAATTTGATCAGGTCGTTGTAGTCAAGCCCAAAGCATTTCTTTTCCTGATATAAATAGCCGTAGAAAATGATTTCATCCGTCGCAGTCGCGCACAGATATTTCTCATGCAGAGCGTCCAAAGGCAGATCGATCATATCGAGATAATATTCCGGCTTTTTAAAGAGCTTTTGTATTTCGATCATATCCCGCGCGTCGGAAAAGGTCTTATCCCGAAGCGTTAAGCCCCGCTCTTCATAGATGATGCGCAGCATATCGTCGATGTCGCTGTTGTCGAGAACCAAAAAGCTCTTGGGGTACTGTACCGCGTAGCTGTCCTCCTGCAGCACGGAAACACAAAATCCGTGAAACGTATTGATATAGGCGGTATCGTTGTCGCCGATGAGGTCGTGGATGCGTTGGCGCATTTCATTGGCCGCTTTGTTGGTGAAGGTCACGCAGAGAATATTTTCGGGCAGGATACCCATTTCGTTCACCAAAAAGGCAAAACGGTGCGTCAGCGCCCGCGTCTTGCCGGAGCCTGCGCCCGCAATGACGCGCACACAGCCTTCTGTCGAAGTCACGGCGGCAAGTTGTTCCTCGTTTAACGGTTGTTCCATTGTTTCACCGACTTTCTCGTCCGTACTTTCCTAAGATGTATTTGCCGACTGCATTGGATAGCAAAAACCGACAGTCTGTGTAGCCGGACTGTCGGTAGGTGCTTATCCGTTGTGTATTGCGAAAATATCCGAACCGCACGCTTTTTACAGATAAGATTGCGTGTTATCGCGTTTTTTGCGGATCGCCATGGTAATACCCGCCGCAATGCCGGAAACGGCCAAAACAGCGGCGACGCCGATAACGCCGAAAATCACCTTTTGTTTCGTCGTCGAAGCGGGTTTTTCCGTATCGTCATTTGTGGACGGTGTATCCAAATCGCCGCCCACAGGGACGGCATCGGTTTCATCAGCGCCGAACGGCACGGCTTCGACCTCTTTTTCACCGCAGACGCTGCAAACGCGCTCCCTTTCGCCCGCTTCGCTTTCGGTCGCTTCGCGGGTCACGATCCATTCTCCGAATGTATGCCCAAGCGCGGGAATGGTTTCAATAGCGGCTACTTCGCCGCACACCGTGCAGACGCCCTGCTTTTCGCCGGCTTCGGTGCAGGTCGGTTCTTTGATGACGGTGCCCTTAATGACTTTGTGCCCGAGCGCGGGCAGGGTCTCACGGACGGTTTCGCCGCATACGGCGCATTTGCCCTCACGTGATCCCGCTTCGGTGCAGGTCGCTTCTTTGGTGACCTTCCAGGCGGATTCGGCAACAGAATGGCCCTTTGCGGGGATGACCTTTTCATCCGTCTGCTTTTGACAGACGGTGCAGGAACGTACCTGCTTGCCTGTTTTTGTACAGGTCGCCTCCTGCGTTGTGACCCAAGGACCGTATGTATGCCCAAGTGCGGGGATGACCTCCACGGCGGCCGTTTCGCCGCACACGCTGCATTTGCCGCGTTTTTCACCGGGCTCGGTGCAGGTCGGGTTTTTGACGATTTCGCCGTTACCGCTTATTTTATGACCTTTCGCGGGAATGGTCTGCTCGCCGATCTGCGCTTGGCAGACGGTGCAGTGCTGTACGCGTTTGCCCGTCTTGGTGCAGGTCGCGTCCTGCGTCACAGTCCAAGCCCCCGGCGTGTGCGCGGCCTTTGCGGTCGCACGCGTCTCTTTCACACCGCAGCGTGTGCAGGTGCGCGTCTCGACGCCCTGATTTGTGCAGGTCGCTTTCGTCGTGACGCTCCATGTGCCGAAGCTGTGCCCAAGCGCGGGAACGCTCTCGGTATGGGAATACCCGCAATCCTTGCAGGTCACGGTTTTCGTACCCGCCGCCGTGCAGGTCGGCGCTTTGGTTTGTGTAGAAGTCGCGTTTTTATGTGCGCACGAAAGCGTCAGCGTGTTGGCCGTGACAGGAACTTCCGGGATTTTACCGTTATCTTTCTCTGGATCGCCGCTAGTATGTGCTTCTAAATCGCCAACAGAAAATTTTGCATTCGGCCTCAGGACTTTAAAGGAGACCGTCAAAACCGTGCCATTCTTAGTGATGGAGTTCATAGACATGCTTCTATAGACGATGACGCCCGCTGTATTCGGATTAACGGACTCCATACCGAAAAAGCCGTTTGTGCCGTTTAACAGGCTCTCCGGCGAAAGCACCTGTAACTTGTCAGATTCGTAATACAAGCTGAAATCCAGCGAAGCAATACCGGGATTCCCCGACATATTGACCGTGACCGTGACCGTGTCGCCCACGTTAAGCGTGTTCTTGTCAGCTTTCAGCGTCAGCGAAGCGCCTGCCGCCGAAGTCGGAATACAGCACGCGCACAGCAACAGGAAAAGAGCCAACGCCGCACTAAGTCCTTTTTTCATGCCTTTACCTTCCTTTATCATATCACCGCAAGGGGATATACCGTGTTCGCTTGTCCGAATCGGCATGTTCCACTTGCACAAATGCGTGGTGCGGCTTCGGAAGCCGTGCCGAAAAGCACTTTGCCGAAGCCCTTCCAACGCAGGATTTTGTTCGGATACGATTTTATTATATGCATACCCTTTTTCCCTGTCAATAGGCATTGCTTACCTTTTTCGCGGTTTTTCGCCGCGCCTTGCCATGGATTCTCATATGCTCTAAAATATGCTTTGCGCGGAAAAATCTGCCGTATATAATCGTAAAAACGAAGACCGCCGTACCTCTGTTACAGTTTGAGCTGTTCGCCCGCGTCCTCCGCCGAGAGCAGCGCACCTGCGGCGGGCAAAGCGCGCGTGCGGTAACGGGCGGGCTTTTTGAATTCGCCCTCGGTATAGGCGCGTACTTCGGCTATGCGGTGTCCTTTTTTCAGCGTCATGATAGCGACGCCCTGCGTATCCTTGGTCGATTTCGGCGCGACCGCGCCTGTGTTGAGCAGCAGCAATCTCCCCGCGCTCGAGCGCACCACGAGTTCACAGTCGCTCGGGATCTGCCGCATGGCCGCAAGGGGATATTTCGCACAATAGGCTTTGATGAGCTTTTTGCGGTTGGTTTTGGTCTCATAGGCGGACAGATCGACCTTGGCGAGCTTGCCGTTTTCAAAGAAGAACAGCATATACCCCTTGTAGTCGGTGGTCACCGCCATGTAAATTGCCCATTCGCCGCTGTCCATATGCAGCTTGGAGGCGACGTAATCGCCGAGTACGCTCGCCTTGGTATCGTCGAAATCGGAGGCTTTGGCCTTATACACCTGACAAAGATTCGTAAAGAACAAAATATCCGCGCTGTTGGTGGCCTCGACCTCCAGCAGCATTTCGTCGCCCTCTTTGAGCTTTTGTTCGCCGCTCATGCGCAGCGACTGCGGCGTGATTTTTTTGAAATAGCCCTCCCGCGAGAAGAACAGCCGCACGGGATAGTCGGGGATCTCCTCGACGGTGTCCGCCTGCTCGTCTGCGGATGCGTAAACGATTTCGCTGCGGCGGGGCTGGCTGTATTTTTTCACGACCGTGTTGAGTTCATCGACAATGATTTTTTTGATGCGCGCGCGATGCGCGAGAATATCCTCCATATCCTCGATGCTGCGGCGCAGTTCTTCAATATCGGCGGTGCGTTTGAGGATGTATTCGCGGTTCAAATGCCGCAACCGAATTTCGGCGACGTATTCCGCCTGCGTTTTGTCAATGCCGAAGCCGATCATCAAATTCGGCACGACCTCCGCTTCCTCGTCCGTGGAGCGGATGATGCGAATGGCCTTGTCGATGTCGAGCAGGATCTTTTGCAGCCCTTCTAAGAGGTGCAGGCGGTCTTTCGCGCCGGACAAATCGAAATAGACGCGCCGTCTGACGCATTCGCTGCGAAACGCGATCCACTCCAAGAGCAGATCCTTTACGCCGAGTACCCGCGGAACGCCCGCGATCAGCACATTAAAGTTGCAGGAAAACGCGTCCTCAAGCGGCGTGCTTTTAAACAGCTTTTTCATGAGCTTGTCGGGGTCTGTGCCGCGCTTTACGTCAATGGTGATTTTTAAGCCTTTTTTGTCGGTTTCGTCGCGCACGTCCGAAATTTCACGCGCCGTACCCGCCTTGACCTTTTCAATGATTTTTTCAATGATCGCCTCTGCGGTCGCGGTCGGCGGGATCTGGGTGACGTCTATGCAGTGATTGGCGGCGTCATACGTATACTTTGCACGCACCTTAAAGCTGCCGCGCCCCGTGCGCAAAATCTCCCGCATCTGCGCCTCGTCATAGACGATCTGCCCGCCGCCGACGAAATCGGGCGCGCGCACCGAATCGTTGATGTCGTAGTCGGGATTTTTGATTAAATTGACGGTCGCTTCGCAAATTTCCTGCAAATTGAACGAACAGATCGACGACGCCATCCCGACGGCGATCCCCGTGTTGGCGTTGACCAGCACCGACGGGAACGTCACGGGGAACAGGGTAGGTTCTTTCATGGTATTGTCGTAGTTGTCCACGAAATCGACGGTATCCTTGTCAATATCGGCAAAAAGCTCTGCGGCAATGGGTTCGAGCTTCGCTTCGGTATAGCGCGAAGCGGCATACTGCATATTGCGCGAATAGGCCTTGCCGAAATTGCCCTTGGAAAGCACATACGGATACAAAAGCGCCTCGTTCCCGCGGGAAAGACGCACCATCGTCTCATAGATCGTCGCGTCGCCATGGGGGTTGAGCTGCATGGTCCTGCCCACGATGTTGGCGGATTTGATCGTGCCGCCGTTCAAAAGCCCCATTTTATACATCATATACAGCAGTTTTCTGTGCGAGGGCTTAAACCCGTCGATTTCGGGAATGGCGCGCGACAAAATCACGCTCATGGCATAGGGCATATAATTGGTTTCGAGCGTATCGGTAATAAACTGCTCGACGACCTCGCCCGCACCGACGATATGCGCGTTGATATTGGTCTCCTCGTCCGAACGGTGTTCCTGCTTTTTCGGTTTCTTCGGCATGCTGTTACTCCTTTATGACATGCGGCGCTTTCCTTTTAGGAAATATCCGCCAAATCCAAATACATATAGCCGTTTTCGGCGATGTGATCCTTGCGTCCCTGCAAATTGTCCCCAAGCAGGAGATCGAATTTGTCCGCGACCGCCTCGGGGGAATAATCCGGCTCGACCTTGATCAGCCTGCGAGTCTTGGGGTTCATGGTCGTCAGCCACATCATGTCCGCCTCGTTTTCGCCCAAGCCCTTGGAACGCTGAATGGTGCATTTGCGGTCGCCGATCTCTCTAAGCGCGTCCTGCTTTTCCTTTTCGGTGTAGCAGAACCATGTTTCGTCCTTTGTGCTGATCTCATACAAAGGCGATTCTGCGATATAGACCTTGCCCTCGCGAATGAGTGTGGGCATCAGGCGGTAGATCATGGTTAAAATCAGCGTGCGGATCTGGAAACCGTCCACATCGGCGTCGGTACAAATGATCACCTTGCTCCAGCGCAGGTTCTGCAAATTGAAGGAGGAGAGGTCTTTGCTCAGCTTCCCCGTGACCTCTACGCCGCAGCCCAGCACCTTAACAAGGTCGGTGATAATATCGCTTTTGAAGATTTTGGGGTATTCCGCCTTTAAGCAGTTAAGGATTTTGCCGCGCACGGGGATGATGGCCTGAAACGCGCTGTCGCGCGCCTGTTTGCATGCCCCGAGCGCCGAATCGCCCTCCACAATGAAAATCTCGCGTTCGTTGACATCTCTGGAGCGGCAATCCACAAATTTTTCGACCCGATTGGTCAAATCGTTGCCGCTTTGCAGTGTCTTTTTGATGTTCAAACGCGTGCTTTCGGCTTTGATACGCGAACGCATATTGATGAGTACCTGATTGCCGATTTTTTCCGCCTCCAACGGGTTTTCCAGAAAATAGACCTCGAGCTGATGACGGAAAAACTCGGTCATGGCCTCCTGAATAAACTTGTTGGTAATGGATTTTTTCGTCTGGTTTTCATAAGAAGTCTGCGTGGAGAACGAGGAAACGACCAATATAAGGCAGTCCTCTATATCCTGAAAACTGATTTTGCTGTCGGTTTTCAGGTATTTGCCGCCGGCTTTCAAATACGCGTCCAGCTGCGCGACAAACGCGCTGCGCACCGCCTTTTCGGGCGCGCCGCCATGCTCTAAGAAGCTGGAATTGTGGTAATATTCCTTCATCTGCTTTTTGTTGGAAAAGCACAGCGCGGCGTTGATCTTCACCTTGTATTCGGGCTTGTCCGCACGATCGCGCCCCGTGCGCTCGGTCTGCCAGTATTGCAGGGCGCTGAACGCATCCTCGCCCGCGAATTCGTTTACATAATCGACGATGCCGTTTTCATACAGGTATTCATAGGTTTCAAAGGCGTTTTGGGACACCTGATCCTTTAAAATGAAGCGCACGCCCGCGTTGACGACGGATTGGCGGCGAATCGTCTCCTGATAATACGTAAGGGGGATGTCAATATCGGTAAAGACCTTTAAATCGGGTTTCCAGCGAATGCGCGTGCCTGTGTCGCGCTTGTTGTAGGGTTCTCTGAAGAGTTCCCCATCGGGATTGCCCTCTTTAAAGCGCATAACGTACCGCATGCCGTTTTTATGGATCTCCGCCTCCATATATTCCGAAGCGTACTGCGTGGAGCAAAGGCCGAGGCCATTGAGCCCCAGGGAGTATTCATAGCTGCCGCCGGAATTGGTGTTGTACTTGCCGCCGGCGTACATTTCGCAGAAAACCAACTCCCAGTTGTAACGCTGTTCGTTTTCGTTGTATTCCATCGGGATGCCGCGGCCGAAGTCCTGCACCTCAATGGATTTGTCGAGAAAGCGGGTGACCACGATTTTGTCGCCGTGTCCCTCACGCGCTTCGTCAATGGAATTCGACAGGATCTCAAACATCGCGTGCTGGCAGCCGTCGATGCCGTCCGAGCCGAAAATCACGCCGGGGCGTTTGCGAACGCGGTCGGCGCCTTTGAGCTGGGATATGCTTTCCTCGGTGTATTCCGCCTTTTTTGCCATAGGGGCTTTCCGTCCTTTATCCGTAATCTGGAAAAAACAAAATTTTACCGCTAACTATTTTACACGATATATAGCGGTTTCGTCAAGCAAATTTGCTCATATTTTGTGCTTTTGGCGGGCTTTCTCCGCCGTTATGCAAACCCGTACACGGGAAAATCTTTGCTTTCCCTATCTTGATAGAATCACATAAACATAGTATAATAACCACTATAGCAAAAATATAACAACCGCCCCGTAAGTACACGAAGCGGCAGCGATAAAATCTTGATTTGTTCAGGGAGAAAAACCGATATGCCTTTACTGTCTGTTGTCATACCCGCCTATAACGAACAGGAGATCATTTTGAAAACCGCCGCTGCGGTCACGCAGGTGCTGGAAGATGCGGGCATCGAGCATGAGATCGTATTTGTGAACGACGGCTCGCGCGACGGCACTTGGGACGCCATCGAGCAGGCGGCGCGTGCCGACGCCCATGTGCGGGGGATCGGACTTTCGCGCAATTTCGGAAAAGAATCCGCGATTTTGGCAGGCTTGCGCGAGTCGCGCGGAGACTGCTGTGTGGTGATCGACTGCGATTTGCAGCAGCCGCCCGAGGTCATGGTGGAGATGTACCGCCTTTGGGAGCAGGGCTACAAGGTCGTCAACGGCGTGAAGTCCGACCGGGGGAAAGAGAGCGCCTTTCATAAGCTGGCGGCAAAAGCCTTTTATGCGGCCATGTCCGCCATTGTCAAGCTCGATATGCGCAAGGCGTCGGATTATAAGCTCTTAGATCGCGAGGTCGTGGAAGCGCTGCTTAGTATGCCCGAACGCAACTACTTTTTCCGCGCGCTTTCGGAATGGGTCGGATATCCGTCGGCGTCGGTGGAATATGACGTGCGCGAGCGCGCATACGGCAAAACCAAATGGACGACCTGGTCGCTGTTTCGGTATGCGTTGACCAATATCACGTCGTTTTCGGCCATTCCGCTGCATTTGATCACGGCTTTAGGCTGTTTTGTGTTCGTGGTCGCGGTCGTGTTCGGCCTGATCGCGCTGGTGCAGTATTTCAAGGGTACGGCGGTCGAAGGCTTTACCACGGTGATTTTGCTGCTTTTGCTCATCGGCAGTGTCATTATGATCAGCCTTGGGATCATCGGGTATTATATATCCAAAATCTATGAGGAGATCAAACAAAGGCCCAAATATCTTGTCGCCGTAAGGACAGGCGAAAAGGAGCAGACCGAAAAGGGACTGTAAAATCAATCGAAAAAGGTTCGCAACAAGGGTTCGCAACCGGTTAAACCTGTATCGGATGAAACAAAAATAATCTGCCTGCGTTCCGAGAAATTGATCAAAATCGCTTGGCAAACAGAAAATGCTGTGGTATAAATAAAACAGACAAACAGGGGAAAGAAGTTGCGTTTTGATGGAAGAGCAAATGGTTGCAGCCAAGCCGGAGAGAAGCGTCGGCAAGCTTGATCGAATCAAATGCCTTAACGCACTGCATCTGAAAATAATCGCGTGCGCGCTGATGCTTTGTGATCATATTTGGCTGTCCTTAATGGAAGGCCACGTATGGATGACGTGTGTCGGGCGGCTCGCGTTCCCGATATTTGCTTTCCAGATAGCCGAAGGCTTTTGCCGCACGCACGATTTTAAGAAATATTTTCTGCGTATGCTCATCTTTGCGCTTGTATCGGAGATTCCTTTCAATCTCATGAACGGCGGCGCTCCAATATATCTCATGCATCAAAACGTTATGTTCACCTTCTGCCTTGCGCTTCTGTGTATGTATGCTTTGGAAAAGGCAAAGGAAAAAGGGACGGGGATATTTATACTGTCCTCGCTCGGCGTATTGGCAGTAAGCTTTGTCGTGGGCGCTTTTTCGATGGTCGACTACGGCGGCTACGGCATATGGATGGTGCTGTTGTTCTATTTCACGCGCGACATCCGCTTCGGTTGGCTGATCCAGCTTGTGGGAATGATTTACATAAACGGCTTTATGATAGGCGGAGAGTCTTTCCCGATCCAACTGTTCAGCAGGACGTTTTACTTTCCCGAGCAGACGTTTGCGGTGCTTGCGCTCCTGATCCTGTGGCTCTATAACGGCAAGCCTGGCCCGAAAAACAAGAAGATACAATATGCCTGCTATGCGTTCTACCCCGCGCATATGCTGATACTTGCGCTGATCGCGCTCGCCTTGCGGCAGTAAAAGGCGCTTAGCGCGTTTACGATAAGCGTCATGCATCGGGAGAGCCGCAATTGAAAAATCCCGCCGCGTTACAGACTGCGCCGCGCTTCCTCCTTCGGAAGTGCAGGCGCTTCTTTTTTGCGCACATGGATACAATACGCCGCGCACAGCAAAATTTGCACAAGCGTTGACGCGGGCGTCGCAAGACCGATGAAAAACAGCGAAATCCCCGCAATACGGCTGACGAAATATGAGACGGGGATGCGCACGCAAAACGCGCCGATAATACCCTGCGCCATAACAAAGACCGTTTTGCCCATGCCGCTGAAATAGCCGATAAAGCAGAACAAAAACGAAGTCAGCAGACAGTCGATGGCGTATGCCTTTAGGTAATCCGCCGAAGCGGCAAGCACGGCGGGGTCATTGGCAAAGATGGACGACAAAAGATCGCCGTGAAAGAAGGAAAGCCAGCCTGTGACAAGCCCTGCAAGAAGGGAGGTCAAAATGCCGTAAGCCAAAGCCTTTTTGGCGCGTTCGGGCTTACCCGCGCCGATGTTTTGCGCCACGAATGCCGACATCGACTGCATATAGGCCGACGGGATCAGCATGATGAACGCACAGAGCTTTTCCGCGACGCCCACGCCTGCGGATTCGATAAGTCCCAAAGCGTTGACGATGGCCATAATGACCAAAAAAGAAATGCTGACAAGCAGATCCTGTAACGCCATGGGTACGCCGAGCTTTAGAATTTGCCCCGTATAATACCGATCCAGGCGAATATCCGCTTTGGTCAAGGAGAAGGGGAGGGTGCGTTTTGCAGTAATGATCATGGAAAGCAGTACGCTGACCGCCTGTGCGCCCGCCGTAGCGATGGCCGCACCCGCTGCGCCCATTTTCAAGACCGCGACCAGAAGAAGATCGCCGCCGATGTTGACCACGCAGGCAATGGCGACGGAGATCAACGGCATTTTGGAGTCGCCGATGCCGCGAAAAACACTGCCCAGTACATTGAATGCGACAATAAAGAGCATCCCCGCCGAGCAAATGCGCAAATAGGAAACGGTCGGCGCGAGCGCGGCTTCGGGGGCTTGCATCAGCTTTGCAATGGGTGCGGCAAGCGAAACGAACAGCACGGTCAATACGCACGTCAAAATGGCAAACAGACTGATGCCGCTGCCGATTACCCGTCCCGCCGACTTCGGCTCACCCGCGCCGATCTTTTGCCCCAACAGTACGGTAATGCCCATGGAAAGGCCGACCAAGATCGTGGTCAGGGTCTGCATGAGCTGACTGCCCGTGGCGACGGCGGAAATGTCGGCGGTTTCGGCGAATTTGCCGACCACAAGCAGATCGACCGCGCCGTAGGTCGCCTGCAAAAACATGGCCAACAGCACAGGCACCGAAAAGCGCAGCAGCGGCGACAGGATTTTTCCTTGTGTAAAAGCATTTTGCGTTTCCATGTGTTTCTCCCTCGGCCGCGCCTTTTCGGGGTCGGCCTGTATGTAAAAATAAAATCCGGATAAAATACCGGGCGTTCCCGACATCTTATCCGGCTTGCGAATATTTTCCAAAAGCCCTCCGATGAACGAATGCTATTATACGATTGAACAAGAAAAAAGTCAGGGTTTGTGGAGGGTAAAACCTGTACATCTTAATTTCGCTATTATATCAATCTAATTTAGTCTTTCCCATTTTTCAAATTTAATATCAGGATCATGATCGTCAAATATCATAGCGTTAATAATATTATCATTATTAGTCTTTTCTAATAACAGCCAACCATCATGCCATGTAAAAGTTACTAATCTATCTGTTATACTGTAACCGTATAATCTGACCTCTCCATGGTCAACGGCTACAATTCCATTTATTGTTTTAGAATCAGGAGAAATGTCAATATCATAAATGGATATAAGCTGGTAAGTTGGGTATTCACTTGAAAAATATTTTGAATTCCAGTATCCTATAATATTTTTAGCAAAAACACCTGTATTGGTTACATCAGGCTCTTCATTACTCCAGGCAGTAGTAAAAAAAGTCTCAAAAACACCTTTGCCGTTTTTAAATTTATATGATGCTTTAACCATATTTGAATTTTCAACTATTTCCACGGTTACTAACCAATCCTCTGCATTTGCTACCACACCATGTTTTAAAGTAAACTGTAATGACTGGTCATTTAATATTGTATATGTTGTATTATATTGATTGTCACCATCAATGTCACCCATACATATCTTGGCATTACCCTTTTTGTCAAAAGTATATTCGCCCCATTCTCCCGGATAAACAAGTTCAGATATACTATACCATGTTCCTTGCGACAATTTATTCACAATAGACTGATTATATCCTGAGATTATATAATTGGCTTCCTCTTCTGAAATTTCGACAGAATTATTGATAAAACTACTATCATTTATTATTTTTTTACTATTTTCTATATTTTTTTCTATATCAATAAAATTGTCAAAATATTTACTTTGTGCAGCCAAATAATACAAGCCTAAAACATTCTCAATGTTTTCAATTTGATTCTTATAGTAATTTTTAGACAAATCATGTTTGCCTGCTAATTTATTAGCTGATATATAGGTTTGTCTACAGGCCTGAAGCAAAAATATAGCTGACAATCTATATTTTTCGGTCTGATTAGAATTTTTATGTGTTAGTGACGAATCCTGATAAATATAATCGTTAAACAGCATGTGTTTTGCGTTTAGATCTATCATTATTGAATAATCTGCGTCAGAAGCGATGTCAAACCCCATCAATTTAAAAGCCTTTGCTATAAGTTTTATAGCTGCCGTTGATGGAATAGCTTTTTCAAGGACTACTTTTTTTCCTTTATCAATGGCCTTTTTAACTAATTCTTGACCAATTTCAGTCATAATATTATTAACTAAATCCTGACTGAATTTTTTTTGTACATTTTCTATCGCTAAATGAAGGGGCAGACCATTTTCATCTACTGTAGATTTTGATTCAACCGCATCAATCATATTTTTGTGATCTTCGCACATTGATCCCAATTTCAAGTAATAATCAGCAACATTTGCTACTGTTGAAATACTTTCAAACAATGCATTCCAATCCCGTGCGTCTACCCACAATAAGGCTGTGCTAAGCGATGAATCTTTAACTGGCTCTGCAACATCCTTTACAACTGATGTAATATCTTTCATGTCTTTGGACAAATCGTTTATATCCTTGTTAAGATTATAAGCCAGATTAAACCTGTTTATCAGATCGTCATTAGTCGTTAATAATTCTATATATGTATCATTATTAGTGACACATTTTTCGATAAAGTCTTCATATTCCTCTAATTCTCCCACATTAGTTATAAAATCCAATTTCGATAGTCTCAGTCCAAAAATTGTCGAGCCAAAATAACCTAAAACGCTGGAATAATAATAAGCAGTTTCACTTCCGCCGTATATGTCATCAATAACATTATCAATACCATAATTAATTGGCGAATTTTTTTCACAAAGCTTGTTCATGGCATACTCTGCATCAACAAGACTATAACCACTGTTGACAATCCGCACAGTATCATTTTCTATACTTAAGCTTGCTTTTAAAAATGAAATCATTTGTGCCAATGGCAGGAAGACTTGATTTCCAAACTTATATACATTATCTAACTTGTACTCTCTTTTTGAGATGGGATTTGCATATACAACCGCTTTTTTGTTTAACAAATCTAATTCTACTTTACCAAATTTGCTTGTCTTTTCCTGCCCTTTCCTTATAAAAGAAGTAGTTTCTACATCATAATAATATAATGTAAAATCAGTAAAAAAATTTACTGCTACATATAAATTTTGGCCATCAAAATATGCTGCCTCATTTGACTCGGTTATCTCTCCGTATTCATCAATCGATTGAACCTTATACGATATGAATTTACTTTCACTGGCAAAAACTGGAACTACTGGAAAAATTATTACAAGGCATAAAAACACGGAGGTAAATTTTATCATAGTTTTCATAGAAATTAATTCTCCTTATTTTGTTCATTCATATATGTTTGGATCGAATCAATATAGGCATATCCAAACATTGCATTTATAAAATTATCATTAAATTGTGTTCTGACATTACCATCTTCATCAACGATA
Source organism: uncultured Clostridia bacterium (assembly GCA_947628665.1). Classification (GTDB taxonomy): domain Bacteria; phylum Bacillota; class Clostridia; order Oscillospirales; family Acutalibacteraceae; genus Fimenecus. The sequence goes on along the minus strand of CANRAU010000007.1, from coordinate 20,768 downwards.
ATATCAATTGTTTGTGTGGTGGTTTTTAAATCCGCTGAATTGATTAGTTCACACAGTTTTTCATTGATCTCTTCTTTGCTTGTTTTTTTGCCGTAAACTTCTTCCTGATATGCTGCTATACTTTCACTAATATCGGGTGAAGACACACTTACTGTTACAACATAATAACCATCGCCGAGTGATTCGGCTGAAATATATTCAAACGAAGATTTTTCATCCAACAAGTTTAAAAATTCAGGTTGATTATCTGAAATGCTTGCATTCCAGTTTTCTTGAATTTCAACTGAAAAATCTTTTTGATTACTTTTGTTGCCGCACGAACAAAATAATGAGAAAATTAAAGCTATGCCAATAATGGAGAAATAATAAGTTCTTTTATTAGTCATCTTGCAACCTCCTATAAATTAATGATGCTCAGTTTCGGTTAGTTTTTAAAGTTTTATCTTGTTTCGAGATCCTTTCACAGAGTGTATATGTGGAATGATAGGAAAAGAATGAATGCAGTCAAAGAATGAATACATTCATTCTTTCGCGCAAACACAAAGAACAGCAATGTGTGATAAATAGGGAAAACAGCGGCAAGCCGTTTTAGCCAACCGCTGAAAATAAAAAGTATTTACGCTGCGTTATTATTTGGGATGTTCTTTTGAGCCGCCAAATTTGCTATACCTATATTTTCCCCCAAAAGTCGAAAGCACTGCCATACACGCGTATTTCCAAGGCTTGCACACTGGATACATCAAATCTGACATCGCTCGGCAAGACACCTGCTGTGACCTTCGGAGAGGTATATAGCAGCTTTCCATCTCCATTTTTTTACGATTTTATATTAGTTTTCAATAGTATAACTCAGTATAACTCTCAGGTTGATCGGTATAAACCAATACCGTATACTCAATTGATTTTCCGTTGTCTGTAACTATTTTACTGATATTGTTGTTATCATTATAAAAGTATTCTTTTGAAGTTTTTTTGTAACTGTCAGTATCACTATCATACTTTTCTTCAGTAATTTTTGAAATATTACTGTTATTGTCATAGCTATAGACTGTTGTGCTAGAAACTCTCTTTTCTTCGTTTTTATAATAATTATAAACAGTTTCCTTAATAATATGGTTTGCTGAATCATATTCATACTCATATCTGCTTAAGGTGTTTCCAGTCTTAGGATTATGAACATAAACTTTAACTATATTTTCATTATCCATTTCATATGAATAGGATTTTTCATCATAATTAGACTCTGTAACATCAAAAGTTCTTCCAGTCAAAACACCTTGCTCATCATAATAAAAATAATTCTTATAACCAACATCATCCATTGTTTCGGTAAGTCTACCATTATCATCATATGTATAATGAAAATATTCATTGTCAAAAATTGTTCCGTCTATTCCGATTTCATATGATTGATATTTCACAATTTTATCCTTATATTCAGAACTCTTAATGTAATAATACTGATCGCAGTACCACGGCTGATCAGCTATGTCATCACGGGTATACTTCTGTACCTGAATAATCGAATCCTTTTTACCGTCCAAATATAAATAAGAATATTTCTTAAGATAGTTATTTTCATACGCTTCATTATAGCCTCCGTCCTCAGATAATGATAATGTATCTGGATTGAAATTAAAGATATACACCTTATCAATACATTCGTTACCATTTGTAAAGGAATAATTATATAACCAATATTGGGCACCCGAAATCTGTCTTTCTAATAATGTATCAGCTTTAATTTGTTGATTGGATTTTTTTGAGGGTGACATAGAAAAAGATGATTCAGTTCCAGAACTTCCTATTTCATTATTACCATGAATGTTGGAACGGCAGGATGATAGAATCATTATGTAAAGCACACAAAAAAGTAATGCAATTATTCTAACGCATTTACCACGCATAATAGTCATTGTAGCACTCCTTGCACACATCCTCATTGGTACCGCCCCAAAAGCGAATGGTATATTGCTTGCCCAAATACACCTTGTCGCATTCTTCGCATCTGTGAATATTTGTGACGCAGAGAAGTACGACTACTGCAAGCACCGCGATAATCGAAATTATTTTCAGCTTCTTCTTTTTTTCTGCGTCGGCATTTTTCACTTTGTCTGCCGCCGTATGCATCTTGTTTTTAAGCATTCCAAGAGACTGGCTGTTTTGAAAATCCTGCTGAACGGAACGGATAAAATTTTGGTTATTGTCGGGATTGGCCGTGTTTGCTTCATCTGCGGGCGTAGTTGCATTTGACGTAGGCGGCACTGGTGCAGTGGGATTCGGTGTGATCGGTGTTACGAACTCTTCTGCTTTTGTCCCGCAGTTTGGACAAAAAATGTCATTATCCTCTAAAGTTTGATGACAGTTTACACACTGTTTCATGTCTTTTTTCTCCTTATCCGCATTTTTCTTCATTATAGTCATAATTATAACTATTGTCAAGTATATGAATAGAAAATACCATATAATCGGTGAAATGAATGATTGTGTATACACCTTTTTGGGAGACGCTGAAAAAGTCCGGCGAAAGCACCTACACCCTAATACACATCCATAAAATAAGCAGTGCGACCATTGACCGAATGCGGCATAACAGAGGAATCAGCACGTTAAAAATTAACGATCTTTGCAGAATTTTACATTGCCGCGTAGAGGATATTTTACTTTATTTGGAAGATCAGGACGATCAAACGCTGTAAGTAACTTTGTACAAAAAAGGTAATGAAAATTTTCGAAATCATTGCAAACCACCAATGTGTGTATTAATATGGTCTAAAATCAATAAAGGATAAAGCGTTCCGCTTCTTGCACGCCGACGCGCTTAGATTTGTCTGCAAAAGGAGGTTTCCAATGAAAAGAATACCCGGTATAAAATGGATGCTGTTGGGGATCGCTTTTATTTTGCTTTTCCCAATGGGAAATACGCTTTCGCAAATACAGCAACATACGGTCGTTTCCTCCATTGCGTGCGTCGTCGGTGTATTTGGTCCTTTCATCGGCTTGGCTTTATGCATCTATGGTTTTTTCAAAAAAGACGATCCCTATTAAACAAGAACAAGGAAAACATGGAAAATACGCACAACCGTTCCGCAGACGCTCTTTGCGGAACGGTTTTTTACGTGCAAAAACGCGCAAAACAACAATTTGACTTTCTTTATAAAGTATAGTACAATGCAGTCGTGAGTAAACTGAGCAATTGCGGGGACGCGGGAGCGTCCGTGAGGAAAGTCCGAGCATCACACAGCAGGGTAACGGCTAACGGCCGCCGAGGGTGACCTTAGGGAAAGTGCATAGAGATATACCGCCGCGTTTCGCGGTAAGGGTGGAAAGGCGAGGTAAGAGCTCACCGGAATGTCGGTAACGGCATTGCCAAGTAAACCCTACCCGATGCAACATCGACCGAAGTTGTCAGCTGGGCAGATACTTCGACGGATGGCTTCAGCGCATCGGCAACGGTGCGCGTAGATAGATAATTGCTTTCAATGACAGAACTCGGCTTACAGGTTTGCTCACATCTTTTGCATCGCCTCATACACTGTTATGGGGTGATTTTATGTTAGAGACGTTTTTCGGCGCGCTGTTTTTGGGATTGGTGCTGTTCGGGCTATTGACGCTTTGCTATGCGATCATGCTCAAGGTGATGATGCCGAAGAAAAAGCACGGCTATTACATAGTGATTCCCGCCAGACGCTGCGACAGCGACGTGACGGCCGCCGCTTATTCGGCGCGTATGAAGCTGCATTTGATCGGCGACGAGAATTACGGCAGCGTGATCGTGCTGGACTGCGGCATGGACGAGGCGCAGAAGCTCAGCTGTCTGAATGTCTGCCGCGAATCCAACGGGATATTCCTTTGCGACCGAGAGACTTTCGAGGATATGGTGAAATAGGCCGACCCTGCCGGGGGTCAGCCGAAGTTCAGGGGCGGCCGCGCGGAGCGGAAAAAGGAAAAGCATACGGGGACGTTCAAAATGGGCGAGGAACTGCAATCGGAGAGACTGTGCGGGACGGTGGAGGACATCAAGTTCCGCAATGCACAAAACGGGTATACGGTTTTGGAAATCGGCTGTGACGACGAGCTTGTCACGGCCGTTGGCACGTTCGCGGACATCTCGGTCGGCGAATCGGTCAAGCTGTCGGGTATGTGGACGTTTCACCCGACCTTTGGGCGGCAGTTTAAGGTCGAAGCGTTCGAGCGCGAAATGCCCGCCACCGTCGAGCAGCTTTACAATTACCTCTCTGCGGGCGCAGTCAAGGGGATAGGCCCTGTCACGGCGGAAAAAATCGTGGAAAAATTCGGCGAAAAGACCTTTGACGTGCTGGAGAACGAGCCGGAACGCCTCGCCGCCGCGATTAAGGGCATTTCTCTCGAAAAAGCCCAAAAAATCCAGCAAAATTTCAAAAAGCAGTTTGCCGTGCGCAATGTGATGCTCGCGCTCGAAACCTATGGCATGACGCCGCAGGAGTGTATCGCGGCGTTTGACGCCTTTGGCTCGAACGCCGTGGACAGGGTACAGCAAAATCCCTTTTCCCTGTGCGAAAACGACATCGGCATCGGGTTTGAACGCGCCGAGGTCATCGCCGACGCGCTGCCCGTGCCGCCCGACCGCACATACCGTATCCGCGCGGGCATTCTCCACATTCTGCGCCGCAATTTGTATCAAAACGGCCACACCTGTATCCCGCACGAACGGCTCGGCAGCATCGCGGCGGATTATCTCGAAATTGAGCGGGACGCCGCCGAGGAACAAATCGAGATGCTGCTGCAAAGCGGCGCGCTTGTGGAAAAAGAAATCGACGGGCGCGTATTTGTGTTTCTGGAGCGCGCCTACCGCGATGAAAAGTCCATCAGCGACCGTATCAAGGTTTTGCTGCGCTTCCCGCCGCCGCAGAGCATGACGCTGGACAGGGACATCGAAGCGATCGAGCAGGCGGACGGCATTACCTATGCCGAAACCCAGCGTGAAGCCATCAAAACCGCGATAGACCGCGGCGTTTTGATTTTGACGGGCGGCCCGGGTACGGGCAAAACCACCACGTTGAACGGCATTTTGCGTTTGTTTGAGCGGCAGGGCTTGGACATTGCGCTCGCCGCGCCCACAGGCCGCGCCGCCAAACGCATGACGGAGCTGACGGGACGGGAGGCAAAGACCATCCACCGCCTTTTGGAGGTGGAATGGGACGATCACGAGCAACCCGTGTTCAAGCGAAATCTCCGCAATCCCTTGGACTGCGAAGCATTGATTTTGGACGAGCTTTCCATGGTGGACATCAGCGTGTTTGCAAGCCTTTTGCAGGCGCTTCCCTTCGGATGCCGTCTCATCATGGTCGGCGACAGCGACCAGCTTCCGCCTGTCGGGGCGGGAAACGTGCTGGCCGATCTCATCGGCAGCGGCCTTTTGCCTGTGGTGCAGCTTGATGAGGTGTTTCGGCAGGCCATGGGCAGCTTGATCGTCACCAACGCGCACCGCATCGTTCGCGGCGAAATGCCCATCCTCACGAGCAAAGAAGGCGACTTTTTCCTGCTGGAGCGCCCGAACGCGCCCGCGGCGGCCAAAACGGTTGCGGAGCTTTACGCCAAAAGGCTTCCCGACGCATACGGCTATTCGCCCGCAAACGATATACAGGTGCTTTGCCCCTCCAAAAAGGGGGAGGTCGGTACGGTGCATCTTAACCGAATGCTTCAGGAGCGCATCAATCCGCCGTCCGACCAAAAGGCCGAAATGACCGTCGGATTCCGCACGTTCCGAACGGGCGATAAGGTCATGCAGACCAAAAACAATTACGATTTGATTTGGGAAAAGGACGGCGGCGAGACAGGCGAGGGGGTATTCAACGGCGACATCGGCGTCATTGAGAAAATCGACCTGCGCACGCAGACTGCGCGCATCCGATTTGACGACCGAACCGCACTGTACGCCAGAGAGCAGCTTACCGAAGTCGAGCTTGCCTACGCCGTGACCGTACACAAAAGCCAGGGCAGCGAATTTCCCGCCGTCATTATGCCCGTAGTGGCGGTGCTGCAAAACCTTTGCTATCGAAACCTCCTGTATACCGCCGTGACCCGCGCAAAGCAGTTGATGATTTTGGTCGGCACGCCGCAGCAGATCGAAGCGATGGTTGCAAACGATAAAAAAACCCGCCGTTATTCGGCTTTGCGTACTTTTTTAACCCAAACGGATGGGAACGTCCCTCATTTCTCCGGCTAAGGGGATGGAAATGCCTCCAATCGCCCGCAAATGTAAGAAATTTCTATATTTTTCATATTGTCAAAACGGTCGTCTTCCTGTATAATGGCCGTGTAAATCGTACCATAGGAATTTCTATGTCATCTTGGTACCGACAAGGATAAAAAGGAGATTTTGCCATGCGACAAAAACTACCCAAAAAGCTTATTGGCCTTTTGCTTGTTGTTGTGATGCTCGTTACAAGCGTCGGAACTTCCGTTCTGGCGGGCGCAGCGACCGACATTGCGGCAACTGCGAGCGGCGATCAGACACAACCCGTGATCGTGATCACCCCGCCTTCCAACTGGTATCTTACGCATAAAGGCAGCGGCGTCTACGACACGTTCTGCGGAACGCCTACCGTAGGCGTGCTCGGTGCGGATCGGATTACCGTTTCCGGCGGTGCGTTGAGCGGCGAGGAAGAGCGGACGCCCGGCACGGTATTTCAACTGGAAGCGCCTGCTTCGGGGACTACCCCCTATACCTATACGATCACCGCGCAGAAAGGCGATGCAACGACGACCCGCGTTGTAACGGTCTATGCCCAGCACGGGATGCTCAGCGGAAGACTGAGCTTCAGGCTGGAAGAATCCTGCACCTTGCGCGCATCGACGAATTCGAACAATGCGGGCGCTTATAATACGATGTATTACTGCAGGCAATGCCAAGGCTATTACGCGCCTTTTGCCGGAACAGGCCTTCAGGCGACGCCGAAGCACAAGCTCTCGGTTCGGGAGACCATAGCGGCAGGCGATTCCTGTGACGGCGTAGCCTACACCGTGTACAGTTGCAGCGATTGCTCGTATGTGGAAGTAAAGACCGAAGGCACTTCAAATGGCAATACGCATAATTGGACGGCGTATGTGCAGGATGCGAAATGCGACGCGGACGGGATCGCGTATGAGATATGCGCGGACTGCCACGCGATTCGTGGTGTGATCACTTGGTATGCAACGGGGCATCTCATCGGCGGCTGGACCAATTCTTATCCGACCGGCAGTTGTCTGGACGGCGGTACGACCAAAACGACCTGCCAAACCTGCAAAGAGGAATTTGTCGATGAACTCAAGCCCGAGTCCGGCCATACCGGCAGTTGGAAAACAGTCAAGGCGGCCACCTGTCAGGAGGACGGCCGTGAGGAGTTTACCTGCTCGAGGTGCGGTAAGGTCGAGACACGGACAGTGGCGAAGGGCGACCGCAACCATGAATATACTGCAAGAACGACCCAAGCGCCCACCTGTACAGAACCGGGCGTGATGACGTACACCTGCAAATACTGCGGGAATACGTATACCGAGCCTATCCCTGTGCCTGCCGGCGGCCACAGCTATGCGGTCGATTCCGTGAAGAGTGCGACCTGCAACACGCCGGGCGAGCGCATTTACAAATGCACCAAATGCGGCGATACCTATTCGGAGCCGATCGAGGCGACCGGAAACCATGTCTACACGGACGACAACAACTGCGCGACGGACGATGTCTGCCGTGTGTGCGGAACGGTTGTCATTCCCGCCAAGCCGCATGCATTCGGCGAGTGCTATACCAAGGCCGGCGACAACAAGAATCACTATCGCAACTGCTTGAACTGCAAATATGTGCAGGTCGAGCAGCATGCGGGCGAAGATGACGGCGACTGCACAACACCGCTCAATTGCTCGTCGTGCGGTCAGCTGATTCGCGGGGAAAACAGTCATCACCTACCGTATGACGCGAACAAGGTAGCTCCCATTCGTGGGCGTGAGGCCGAGGGGCATGCGAGACTTTGCGCAATGGACGGCTGCAATTACCAGTTTGCAACGAGTATGTATATCACTCCCCATACCTATATAAACGACCGCTGTATTGCTTGCGGTTATGAGCGCGAAGTCCACGAACACAATTATAATGACACATGGCTGTCCAACGAGACGGGGCATTACCGTGTCTGTCAGACGTGCGGCCAGCCGAGCGAGACGATTCCGCACGACAAGAGCGCGGAAGCGGGCTATGAAGGCGACTGCACCAAAGCGGTCACATGCAGTATTTGCGGCTATGAGGTGCTTCCCGCCTGCAAGGAACACACTTGGGAAAGCAATTGGAATATGGATGACGAGTACCACTATCGCAACTGCACGGTAATCGGCTGCACCCAAGAGGATCGCTATGACCATGTCGGTGAAAGCGACCGCGACTGCACCACGTCCACGCTCTGCAAGGACTGCGGCTATGTGATGGTCGAAGGCGGCACGGAGCATTCCTGGGCTGTGAAGGAAGGCAGCGGCAACGCGCAAGGGCATATCCTCGAATGCACCAATCCCGACTGCGATGCGGAAAAACAGGCACAGCATGAAGTTGCGGGCATTGTGGCGACCTGTAAAGAGCCTGCCGAATGTTATCTGTGCCACACGCGCTTTGGCGAGAAAGATCCCCATAACCATGTCGGCGGGGATGAAGTCCGCAATGCGAAAGAGGCGACCGAAGAAGAGGAAGGGTACACGGGCGACCTGTACTGCCTCGGCTGCGGGCAGATCCTGCAAGAGGGTCAATCGATCCCCAAAATAACCCCGCAGCATCAACACGACTACAGTTTGCATCTCTTTAACGGTGAAGAACACTGGATCGTATGTAAGGGCTGCAATGCGGAGCTTGAGGGCAGCAGAGAAGCGCATCAGATGGACGACGTTTATGTCAACGAGGGCGATGTGCATTCCAGAACCTGCATCGGTTGTGCGTATAAGCTCGCCGAAGCGCATGAGCATACCGAAGAGGACTACAACTGCGAGACCGCAATCGAATGTAAGTATTGTAATGCGATCATTGAGGACGCGCTGGTACACGACTTTACAGGCAGAGCCGAGGGTGACCAAAGCGGCCACTGGGTAGCCTGTGTCAATCCGAACTGCCGTCAGGTCAGCGAAAAAGTCGATCATGTCGGCGGCACGGCGTCCTGCACAAGCGGTAAGCATTGCGACGTCTGCGGCATAGAGTATACCGAGAAAGATACGTCTTTCCACACCGGCGGCACACATCTTGTCGGGCAGAAAGACGCCACGATGGAGGCGGAGGGGTATACCGGCGACCTGTACTGCGATGGCTGCGGTCAATTGATCGAAGCGGGTCAGGTGATTGAAAAGATCCCTGCGCCGCATGAACACAGCTTCGGTGCATGGCGCGTGGACGGCAACTATCACTATCGCACGTGCGCCTGCGGTGAAGTGAGCGACTACGGTGAACACACCTATGCAGACGGCGTCTGCACGGTCTGCGGTGCGCAAGATCCGACGGTGCAGCCGCCGCATGAACACAGCTTCGGCGCGTGGCAGAACGACGGCGCGCATCACTATCGCACATGCGCTTGCGGCGAACGTGACGGCTACGGCGAACACACCTATGCAAACGGCGTTTGCACGGTCTGCGGCGCGAAAGCACCGCAAAATACCGAGAACCCGCAAATTCCGCCCACCGGCATTGGCGGCGGTTCGGTTCTTTGCGCGGCGTTGCTGCTCGGGATCGGCGGCGGTTCGGCGCTCGTCTGCATGCGCAGGAAAAAAAGCAGAGACGAGTAAGGCTCTGTGATCCGAAACTCCTATAAGAACGTATAATAAGGCGGGAGCTTATGCTTGGCATAAACTCCCGCCTGTGTTTTATGAAAACCGCCCAAAACGCATATGCGCTTTGGCGTGCGTCCCATCAAACGGCATCCGAAAGGAATTCTGCCGCAGTAAAACCAAGAGGAAAAAGCCCATTTACGGCAAAAAGCGGCGACCGGAAAGCTTTTGCTTTTCGGTCGCCGCTTACGTAAGGAGGAAAGGGTATCTCCGAAGAAAACCTATTTTTTATGCGCGGTGCATTGCCCCGACATCGGACAGCCGGCGCAGCCGCAACCGCAGGCGGTTTTGCCGCGCCGCCTGTTCCGCACCATGGAAACGATAATCAGCGCGACGATCCCGATCAGCACCAGCACAATACAGGCATTCGCGATATAAGTCCACATATCAAAATCCTTTCTGCAGCGGATCGGTTATTTTGCAAGCGGCGATTTTTGCTGCTTTTGCGGACGCAGCAGCATGAAGAGGAAAAATGCCACGATCAGGCAGGCGACGATTGAACCGATTATGTTGCCGTTTCCTGTAAAGAGCATCCCCAGCTGGTAGACCGTCAGCGATACCATATATGCGAATACGCATTGATAGCCGATGGCAAACGCCGTCCATTTTCCGTTGTTCATTTCGCGGCGGATCGCGCCCATAGCTGCGAAGCAGGGCGCGCACAGGAGGTTAAACAGCAGGAACGAGTACGCCGAAAGGGGCGTGAAGGAAGCGCGCATATTGCTCCAGATTTCCCAGCCGTTTTCTGCGACCTCGTCGAATCCGCCGAACAGGATGCCGAAAGTACCGACGACGTTTTCTTTGGCGATCAGTCCTGTAATGGTCGCAACGGCACTGCGCCAGTTGCCCCAGCCGAGCGGAATGAAGATCCAGGCGATCGCGTTGCCGATTTTGGCCAATACGGAGTTATCGAGATCTTCCACCATGCCGAAGCTGCCGTTTTCCACGCCGAAGCCCTGTAAGAACCACAGAAGGATAGAGGAGAGCAGGATTACAGTACCCGCTTTCTTAATGAACGACCAGGCGCGCTCCCACATAGAGCGAAGCACATTGCCGACGGTCGGCCAGTGGTAGGCGGGCAATTCCATAACGAACGGCGCAGGATCGCCCGAGAACATTTTTGTCTTTTTGAGCATGATGCCCGAAAGGATGATCGAAGCGACGCCGACGAAATATGCGCTCGGCGCGACCCACCATGCGCCGCCGAACAGCGCGCCCGCGATCAGGGCGATAATGGGCAACTTTGCGCCGCAGGGCATAAAGGTCGTGGTGATAATGGTCATACGGCGGTCACGTTCGTTTTCAATGGTACGCGAGGCCATAATCCCCGGAACGCCGCAGCCCGTGCCGATGAGCATCGGGATGAAGGATTTTCCCGAAAGGCCGAATTTGCGGAAAATACGGTCCATCACAAAGGCGACACGCGCCATGTAGCCGCAGGATTCCAAAAAGGCAAGGAACAGAAACAGCACCAGCATTTGCGGCACAAAACCGAGTACCGCGCCGACACCTGCGACGATACCGTCTAAAATCAGGCTTTTGAGCCACTCTGCGCAGTGGATCGCGTTCAAACCCTTTTCCATGAGTACCGGAATGCCGGGGATCCAAACGCCGTAGTCCTCGGGTGCGGGTTCTTCGATAGAAGCCGCCTGGCTGTAGGAGGCAAAATCCACGGGGATGGTCTTCGTCACATTGCCGTCCTCATCATACAGCTTTGCAACGGCAGTCATTGTCGTTGCCTCGGTGGGGTCTATGCCCGCTTCTTCGCAGGCGCTTTCAAACGCATCCACAATGGCGCCGGGCTCTTCATAGTCCGCCATTGCTTCTTCGTAGGCCGAACCGCCCGTCAAGTGCCAGCCGTCGCCGAATACGCCGTCGTTCGCCCAGTCGGTAGCGATAGAACCGACGGTCGTCACGGAGACGAAATAGACGATAAACATCACAACGGCAAAAATCGGCAGGGCGAGGATACGGTTGGTGACCACGCGGTCGATTTGATCGGATACGGAGAGCGCACCGACTCGCTTTTTGCGATAACACCCTTTGATCACGGACGCAATGTACACGTACCGTTCGTTAGTGATGATGCTCTCCGCGTCGTCGTCCATTTCCTGTTCCGCGTCCCGAATGTCCTGCTCGATATGTTCCGCCAGCTGTTTATCAAGCTGTAATTGCTCTAAAACCTTTTCGTCGCGCTCAAAAATCTTGATCGCATACCAGCGCTGCTGCTCGGCGGGCATTTGATGCACAGCCGCTTCTTCAATGTGCGCGAGCGCGTGTTCCACCGCGCCCGAAAAGCTGTGCTGCGGAATGGGCGCGGGATTTTTTGCGGCTTCGATCGCCGCCTCGGCAGCTTCCATAACTCCCGTGCCTTTCAGCGCGGAGATTTCCATGACCTTGCAGCCGAGCGCGCGGGACAGTTCCCCGACATTGATCTTATCGCCGTTTTTGCGGACAACGTCCATCATGTTCACGGCGACCACAACGGGAATCCCCAGTTCCGTAAGCTGGGTGGTCAAATAGAGGTTGCGCTCCAGATTTGTGCCGTCGATGATGTTGAGGATCGCGTCGGGGCGCGTACCGATCAGATAGTTTCTCGCGACGACCTCCTCCAAGGTATAGGGCGAGAGCGAATAAATCCCGGGAAGGTCGGCGATGGTGACGCCGTTGTGCTTTTTGAGCTTGCCTTCCTTTTTCTCCACGGTAACGCCGGGCCAGTTGCCGACAAATTGGTTCGCGCCCGTAAGCGCATTGAACAGTGTGGTCTTGCCGCTGTTCGGATTGCCTGCCAGCGCAATGCGAATTTCCATTTCATTCTTCCTTTCCGTAGTTAGCAAACGCTAACGGTATGACAAAATAAAACGCGCGAAATCAAACGCGCGGCGGCCGCCGTTCTGTGCCGGCGGCTCAATCGACCTCGATGGTTTCGGCATCCGCTTTGCGGATGGACAGCTCGTAGCCGCGAACCGTCACCTCCACGGGATCGCCGAGGGGTGCGACCTTGCGGACGTGGATCTCGACGCCCTTCGTGATGCCCATATCCATAATGCGGCGTTTGACCGCACCCGCACCGTGCAGTCTTACGACCTTGCAGGTTGCGCCGACAGGGATTTCTCTCAGTGTTTTCATATGTTTTCTCCTTTCGGTAAAATGTGTATCTGTAATACCCTGTAAAGAGCAGGTCTGTTATACAAAAATTTTACAGGCCATTTCCCGACTGATCGCCACGCGGGACTCTTTGACGTTGACGATCAGATTGCCGCCGATGGTCGAAATGACCTTTACCGAACCACCGGCAACAAAGCCGAGATTCTCCAAATGCTTTTTGACCTCGGGACTGCCGCCAATGCGGCGAATGATGTTTTCTTCTCCGTCCTTTGCGAGATTTAAGGGCATCATTTCTCTGTACCTCCAAACGATTCCTACACGAACCGATGTTATGAAAACGGGTTGTCAATCGCCGACCGCTCTGCAATAAACGGGATCGCCGACCGCCGAAGCGTCATAAAAAGCCCTGCGGCGTTCGGTTTCTCGTGGCTGTTGCCTACCGCTTCCGAAAACGCGATTAGCCGAAGCTAACCGATGGGCAAAAAATAGGCTCGGCAAATGCCGACAACCTATAGGCGAACGCGATGCGCCGGAAACGCCCATTCCCCCAAATGTGATTAGCTGAAGCTAACCAATATGCAAAGCATAAGATTAGCCGATGCTAACCGACACCCGAAAGAATTGGTTAGCACAAACTAACCAAATATAGAATACGGGATTTTCTGTAGAAAGTCAATCCTTTTTTCAAGCCCAAATGCAATTTCGTCGAAACGGTCAATTTTTAGGTTAGCAAATGCTAACTATTGTGCAAAAAGCGACAAATCGTCCGGCTTTGCCTGCTTTCGACAGTCCTGCGCATTGCATTTTTGGGAAATATGTGCTACACTAAAACCATTGAGAGCTAGGAGGTGTTCGTGTGCATTTGCAGGAATCGGGCGAAATGTATCTGGAAACCATTTTGATTTTATCCCGCGAAAAATCGGCGGTACGTGCCATTGATATTGTGGAATACATGCATTTCAGCAAGCCGAGCGTCAGCCGCGCGATGGGGCTTTTGAAAAGCGGCGGATATTTGACGGTGGACGCCGACGGGCATATCCAATTAACGGATGTAGGCCGCGAGGTCGCCGAAAAAATCTATGAACGGCACACGGTGTTGAGCGATTTGCTGACGCGGCTCGGCGTTGAACCGGAAATTGCCGCCGCGGACGCCTGTAAGATCGAGCATGTCATCAGCGATCAGACCTTTGCCGCCCTGTGCGCTCATAAAGAGCTTTACGACAAAAGCTGAAAGGGAAAACCGTGCTTTCCAATGGCCGGATAGGCAAAATGAAAAGAATAGCAAGCAAAATAAAAGAGGGGCTGCCGCACAAGCGCGAAAAGAACTTGTGCGACAGCCCCTTGGCATATACTGCACAATTTGATACAATGCAACGTTGCTTGGTGGTGCGTTGCGCCATCAATACGCAAGATAGCGGTCCCATATCTCGAAATCGCCTCAGCCAGGCTCTCAAACACTCCGTCAGCATTCATCCGGCAGACGATGCAGCGGCTGTAGATTTCAATATCCAGTTCCAGGATCGCAGCCAGAGGTTTGATAACGTAGTTGTCCTCACGAAATGCACGTTCCTTGACCTTCAGCCGTTCCTCTTCCTGATACTTGTTATATACAAGCACCAGGTTGTCGGAGCCGGGCAGATGGATGACCGTACGATCAATAGCCTCGGTCACGTCAAAATCATCGGTCTGATAGCCCAGAATAAAGCGGTCAATATTCTCCCTGCGGATTTCAGTACCGGTACGGTTACCATAGAAAGCTTGGGAATGATGCAAATGAGTTCGTTTTTCATATCTGTAATCTCCTTAGTTGTTTTATCTGTCTGGATTATACCGCAGAAACTACAGATGCTCCACTACTGACAGTAGCAGTTTTATTCGTCCACATACAAAGGCTCTAATCCGCGCTTTTTTATGTTGGTATTGATCACGCTCAACTTCTCTTTCTTTGAGATGCCGTACCAAATGATGACATCCCGTTTGTTGCGCACATAGAGTGGGTTGTAACCGGAATGCTTCAGGAGATAATCCGTTTCTTTCGCTGTAGCACCAATCGCAATGGCTATCCGGATCAGCATATCCCTGGTTGCGTTTCTTTTGCCATTGATGATAAGCCCCAAATACCCTGTTGACATCTCGGCAGCTTCAGACGCAGCGGCTGTTTTCCAACCATACTTGTCCAGCAAACGCATAAGATAAATGCTGGCCCTACAGTCACTATTGAGCATATCATCAGAACACATTTCTTCGAATTGATCGAAGGATTCGCACTGCCAGAGCAGACCTTCCAGCATAATTGATGTTTTGTTGCTTTGGAAAAACACTTCACTCGACATAGAGGCCGCCCCCAGAATCAAATATTACGAAGTTCCTGTACCAAACGGTCCAATGTTTCTTGTGCCGAATTCTTTTTCAGTTCACATTCCCAAACCTCAATTACCCTCCACCCCTGATCAGAAAGAAGCTTACGGTTATGTTTGTCGCGCAGAATATTTCCTGAAATCTTTTCTTTCCAAAATTCAGCATTGTTCTTTGGCCACACGAAATACCAGCAACCTTCATGACCATGCCAGAAACAACCATTTATGAAGATGACTGTTTTATATTTTGGTAACACAATGTCTGGCTTTCCCGGGAGTCTGTTGTCGTTTTTTCGATACCGAAACCCTTGGGCGAAAAGATATTTTCTTACCAGTTCCTCAGGCTTTGTGTTTTTGCTGCGAATCCGGGACATATTATAGCTTCGCTGTTCTGGACTATGTACATCGGCCACAACAATCTCCCTCCGTAAAGATTAATTATGTTCATCAAATCTGTCCAGCAGAGCTATAGCAACATGGTATGCCAAGCACACCGGTACAGCGTTTCCTATTTGTTTGAAGGCCAGTGTTCGCGAAGGAACACCTTTCTTGGATTCAAAATAATAATTGTCCGGGAATGTCTGTATTCTGGCAGCTTCACGGGGCGTTATTGAGCGGTTCTGCTCGATATCCGGATGGATAAAATAATGGCCATCCCGAGCGATATGAGCAACAATCGTTTGTGCATGAGGCAGATTCCCAGCGACAACCTTAAACCGATCCAGGAAAGAGGCAGTATTATGATGTGTCCGGAGATTTGCTGGCAAATCTATATATGACACTCGGGTACCTGTCCTGTTCCATGTATCCACAACAATCCTGTAAATCTCCAGGTCCTGGTCTATGTGGGGTCTTGCCTGATGGAATGTTACTGGTTCAGTATCATACTCCTTGATTCCGGATTCAAACAGATATTGACCGCCATAGTGCGCCGTAGGAACCGGCTCGGTCGTTCCGCCGCCAGCAGGTATGGCAGGCAAATCGCCAAACACCTCACTCACCAAATGTTGATTTGGTATAGCCGGAAGGTCAGGATAAAAGTCCTCATGATTTCCTCTGATGCCAATGAGAATGATTCTTTTCCGGTTCTGGAGAACTCCGTAATCTGATGCATTGAGAGGTCGGAATTCAGTGGAGTACCCACATTCGCGGAACAGTGCCCTCATATTATCAAAGTGAAGTGTCCCATCTTCATCTTTGGCAGACAGCAGACCAAGAACATTTTCAAACACAAAGTATGCAGGCTGATATCTTCTCAGAAATTCAGCATAGTGTCTGTAGAGATAGTTGCGCTGATCGCCCACCATTCGTGTTTCAGATCGGGATCGGCCTGCAAGGGAATACGCCTGACACGGAGGGCCGCCAATAATCAAGTCCAGTGGTTCTTCGCCAACCAATGCGTCAACTTCTTCAAAAATAGCTGGTAGCGTTTCCATAGAAATCTCATAATTCAATACCGAATCCAAAACTCCCTGCGGAATATGCTCATAAAACTGATTGCGGGTAATTTCCCGATTAAGGTATTGATTATATATATCCAGCTGATCATGCTCTCGCAACCAATGGTATGCCATACGTGTTTTCAACGTATAACACGCGGCTACATCCATTTCTACATGTCCTACGGTCTCATATCCTGCCCTTAGGAAGCCTTCTGATAAACCTCCAGCTCCTGCAAACAGGTCCAGAAATCTGGGCAAATACATCACCCCGTCCTAACTTACAATTGTTTTGATGTCTAACCACTTTATGTACCAACTTGTGTAAAACCAGACAGAATCATATTTTGGCGTTCCTGCTCTGCATTGCTGTCATAAAGAACATAGAGCATCGCGCATGCGCGGGAAGCTGCCACATAGTTCAGCAACCGGGTCTCCTCATCAGAAAAATGGTCTACATCAATCATAATTACAATTTTCGATTCCAATCCTTTGAACCCGGAAATTGTAGAGAATCTAACATCGTTCTTTTTTGCTTTCCACAATGGTCCTGTTGTCTTCAATGTTCCAAGGTCTTTATCCAGTCCTGTGAGACCCAGTCCATTCAGGGGATTTGCCAGCGTGTAGCGGGAAAGAATTATAAAATCGCTGCCAATCGTACCGCTGTCCTTAAGTTTCCGGACAATTGAATTGATTTTTTGACGCTCATCATCTTTTCCGTTATAACTGTCGTACTCGACCTGTGGGCCTGACACTGTGGGTTTTCCCTGATTGGGAATGTTGGTCATCAGAATATTGGCATTGGCTATCTGCTTGGTGTTTCTGCAATTCGCATGTAACTTCCAACTCATTGCATACGCTTCCCTGCGAAGCTTCTTTATCATCGCATCAAGCTGGGCATAAGAGTTGAAGATGTTCTGGTTCGGATCATAATAAATTGCCCATGTTCCGTCGCCTAATCCATCCTGCACAATTCTGTCAATGCACTCCAGGTAGGTATCAGTGAGCAGGTCCTGTCCTTCATCGATGATTACCAAATCATACGCAGGAACATCTTCTGCCGCCATAAAAGTTGCGGGCAATTCCTTCTCATAAAAATGCTGACTCAGATCCGGAGACCACTCAACACCGCAGGTACGCATCATGAATGCATGAAGTGTAACCGCTTCAATATAGACATTGTCTTTTTCGAACTGGTACTGCACATACTGCGCAATATTGTGGTTGAAGCAGAGGTAGAGTACACTTTTTCCTTCCCAATACGCTCTGCGTGCCTGCTCCATGGCAATCAGGGTTTTGCCTGCGCCAGCAACGCCGGAAACCATTGTCCGTGGATTTTCAAAGAGGGATTCCAGCACCTCATATTGCTCTGCTGTTAACGCACATAACTCTTTCACTGCACGTTCCACCGTATCCTTCATGGAGGGAACAAAGTGGAAATCACCACGGAGAAGATTAGCCAGCTTATCAATTTCGGCATCAGTCAGTCGTTCACCCTCAAAGCCATGCTTTTCAACACAGGTCTGCCTCCAGTATCCAAACGCCTGATTGACAAGACTGTCCAAATTCCAAGGCTGTTTGGCATCGACCAAGATCTCTGGAACAACATCAATTCCGACACCCGTTGCTTCAAAACGGCAATCCGGCATAGCAACAGCACATGCATACTGGCAACGCACCAGCGGATCATAATTTCCAAGCCTGCGAACCATATACTGTCTTAAAGACTGCATATTACCCTGCACTTGCTGGAATGGCCCTTCATTCTTACGGGAGATTTTGCCGTATCGGTTTGTAAATTCCCATACGCCATTTCTGCGGGACACCTGCCCACCCTTAACTTCAAGGCAGAGTACACCCTCATTGCACAAAATTACAAAATCAATCTCGCCGAAGATATTATTGGCGTGTTCTGCAATTCCCAGTGAATGCAGAACAACATATTTTTTATTCGTTCTATGATCCCGGAATTCAATAAACAGTCGCTTTTCAGCAGGACTCTTGATTTCCGGCGCCAGAACATCTGGAATTAATTGAACCATATTTTTCTCCTGTTATTCCAGCAAGGCTCCAAAGAAACCCCGTTCTCTGTCTTTTATAGTACCAACCACAGCAGCACGATCCAACAAGCAGTTCCGCATTTCACAGCTGGTTTCAGGTAAAAGCGAACAAGCGTGGCACGCTGCGTAATTTAGAGAATCATATCCCTGTGCATGAGATTCAATGCAAATGGGATCAGACGAACACCAGGACGCTTCCTGGAGCATATTTCTGAAAATCATTTCAAAAGACTCCGGGAGTCCCTTTCTCACCAATCCGCCCAAGCTGCCATCAGAGTCAGAAGAAGAAGTATACAACAGAATACCTGCCATTTTTACATCAGATTCCGGATAGGTGCTGTAAATCCGTTCCTTAATGGAAGCACCAGAATAGCCGCATTCCAGCGATAACTGCCGAATCAGCAGATGAGAAAGCGTGTGCAGCAGTACATACCGGGCGGAGAAATTCTCGCAGCCCACATTGCTATGTTCCAGCCGGTCCCGCATGGGCTGATATTCATCTTCAAAAGCAGCTTCCCATTCTTCCAATGCATCTTCCCTTATCTTGATGAACAAGCCTTCTCCCAGCATTTCAATGGCAGGAAGCCAATTCAACTCGACATCACTGAGTGGGACACAATCTCCGGACAAATGATATCCTTTGAATCTGTCATCATCAGCATTGGGTTGCTCTGGTGTAATACGGCGGAAACCACGCAATGCGAGTACCTCACGCAGACGCTTTGCCAATACGATATCCTCGATATAGTCCTCAAGGAATTCCGGGACCGTCGCCCGTGCAATTCTGAACTGTACATCTTCCGGATCATCGTAATCACCCATGCAGAAAACACGATACTCATCTTCAAGCAGGTTCCGCTTGGTGTATTCGCCACCGTCGCCGCCATTATAGCGCTTCTTGATCTCAGATATTAACTCGTCAATTGTACAAGTTTGCATTGCCAATAACGGTTGAAATACAGCCTGAACAACCATTTTTAAAGTGAAGTCATCAGGATTGCTGGCAAGGATCGGCTCGATTCGCTCCCAGTTTACAGAAATTTCCTGCTGAACCTTGCTGCTCCACGGAGGAATGGTTAATGCACTCGCTGTCATGGAAAAATACACATTGGAAGCTCCACGCTGAAGCGCCCGTAACTGTGCTGTACAGGATACCGGATCATTGTATTCCTTTTTGCTGCCCAACCAGGGACGTTTTCCATAACAAGAGTAGCCCCGGAGGGCATCTTTAGCCATACTGCCAGCCATTGTGCGGCTCTTTCCGCAAGCAGTACATTTGATGACAATGCTGTCCAGTCCACCGGTTTCATCCGAAAAACTGATGCGAAGGGCGCCATTACGTTTATCCGAAGGGCATTCACTGAAATTCCCGTAATGAACCCACCACTCATAAGGAAAATCTTCCAGGTGGCCATTGGTGCATGCTGCAATAAAACGAGAAGGAACAATATTTCTTTTAGGATGACCGTTGGCACAGCTGCGGTCTGTTACATCACCAAAACCCCAGTAGGGCATCAATCTTCCGCAATTGGGATCAGGGCAGAAATGATAATACGGAAAACGGAATGCCGGAACATCCGGAGTCATTTCATCATCCTGTGAGTTGGATACATAAGGTTCTTTAAAATGAGATACTTTCAGCAGCTTTTCAAGGTTTGGCTCGTGCAGAACCGGACTGTTATCCTTCCAATAGTTGGAACCTGCCATAATAACAGAATAATCCGGCATATCTACAATGGAGCCATTGCCAAATGTGGTTATTAGCTGCGTTTTACGCAATCTGCCTACCACTTTTTTAGGCTTGGCTTGATCTCTGTTTGAACCAAAGTGTAATCTTGCCATAATTATGACCATTCCTTTCCGCTGCGCAGCAAGGCACAAAAGTACATGAAAAAATCCGATGCCGTTACGCAACATTCAAAATTTAATGATAAACTGCTTCTTGAGGAAACAGGTACACTACAGAGTACGTGGAGGTGAGTGGGCACAGC
>CANRAU010000006.1 GCA_947628665.1 uncultured Clostridia bacterium | reverse complement strand
TGCGTAACGGCATCGGATTTTTTCATGTCCTTTTGTGCCTTGCTGCGCAGCGGAAAGGAATGGTCATAATTATGAAATATGAGGACGTCGAGGACAATAAAAATTTTTTGGAAAATTTTTTGAAAAATTATGATTTTTCAGATGAGGGTGCATCGTATAGCTATTGTAATTTAGAACCTATAGAAAGATTCTTTATATATATGACTTCTGTAAAAAGAGATTGGGAGAAATATATTCCACAATCTGACCTTAACAAGAAACGTGGGACAAATAAAGATCCTGACAGTCACAGTGAACTTTTGCAGAAAATTTACTCAATACTATGGAAAATTCCGGAATGTATGAAATATTGTTTATATATTCAAGGTGAAACCTTGAATTCCGTTAATACTACATTATGGAAATTAACTGGCCGTGGTATAGAAAACAATATTTCCAAGTATTTTGAAGATAAAGACAATTTTTTATCATCACGTCGTGATGATAAAGAGCAATTTAAAAACTTCGTTGGAATATACCACACGCTCGGAAACTTTATGCCCATTCCGGTTGGGTGCAACGCTCCGAGAGGAGCCAAAGATAGTCCTGTACGGGATTATTGGGATCTGACGCTCAAATGCATAAAAAACTATTATGATGCAAGGGAAACCGGGAATAAAGATGAGTGTAACTGGTGGGTTAAAAAAATAGTTGGAACTCAGTTATCGTCAGAAACTGAAAATAGTGTATATGAGCGAATTGAACGTTACAAAAATTGGCTCAATCGCTTTGACCGTTGGGAAAACTTTGTTAAAGACAACTATCTTGAGGCTTTTGTCGAAAATAATGAGCCAATAAGTTTGTGGAGTGATCACATTAGTAACTGGAGTAACGGCAGATACACAAAAGAATCTGCGCTTCCGACAGGGGTAGAGCAGTGCAAAGACTATTTTGAAAATGCTGCGGGTTGCATCAAAAAACGCGGGGAGGATATGATAGAAAAATTGATCTATGAAACAACGGATGCCGATAGAAAAAAGTTAATCAAGATAATAAAAGAATTTGAGGATAAGAAAAAATGATCTACATAACAGGTGATACACACAGAGATTTTGACAGGATATTTGAATTCTGCGAAGAATATGACACGCAGAAAGAGGATATCCTCATCATACTTGGAGATGCGGGTATCAATTTTTTTCTCGATGCGCGTGATATTGCATTAAAACAGGAGCTTTCCGCGCTGCCGATTACGCTGTTTTGCATACACGGCAATCACGAGGAGCGCCCGTATGAAATGAACACCTATGCGGAAGAAGAATGGCACGGCGGTATTGTCTATGTTGAGCCGGAATTTCCCAATCTGATTTTTGCAAATGACGGCGAAATTTACGACTTTGACGGTCGCAGCGTTCTTGTTATCGGCGGCGCATACAGCGTTGATAAAAATTACCGCATTCTCAACAATCTGCCATGGTTCGAGACCGAACAGCCCGATGCTGTAATCAAAAATTATACAGAAAGTCAGCTCAAAAAATCAAATTGGTGTGTGGATACAGTCTTATCCCATACTGCGCCGCTGAAATTTGAACCGACATGGGCGTTTCTTCCGAGCATAGATCAATCAACTGTGGATAAATCTACCGAAAAATGGCTGGATTCCATAGAAAACAGATTGTCCTATGAAAAGTGGTATTTCGGCCATTACCATATTGACGACCATGACGGCGCAGTTACAATATTATATCAGGAAATCGAAGAATTCTGAATGATCTGTTTGGAAATGGGAAGCAGACAACAATTGTGGAAAGGTAGTGGTTTGCTGTGATAAATGGGTTTTACATCACTTTGACGGATGCCGAAATCTTCCCATTTATCAAAAAGAACAAACAGAATAACGCCTCACCGCCGAATTGGCAGGGAGGCGCGGCTTGCATCAAAATCGCAAAGAAATTGAGCCCGCCTATGGCCGTAAACCCTTTTCTCCAATTTTGCGCAGACAAATACATATTCCAAAAGGCGACAGCTTCCAACAAAACCCGCAGTCGGTAATGCCGACGGCGGGTTTTGCGGTCTTTATGCGTATAACGTACAGCTTTTTCCGATTTTGGAAAAAATTTTTTCAAATTTTTCAAATAAGTCCAAAATCCGAGGTTGAAGAAATCGTTTTCATATGTTAAACTAATATTGTTGTATAAAAAATGATGGGAGGCTGTTTATGAATTTAGCACAAACGGCAAAAGACGGCATATCCAAGGTGCGAACCTATTGGAAAACGCCGATGGCGGGTCGGTATATGACCTTCCGCGAAATTGCCGCATATTCCGGCGGCGGTATCGGTGCGTATTTCCTAATTACAATCGGCACGGCCTGTATCTTGGGCGCGAGCAACGTGCTGCTGACAAGTACCCTCGGCGTGGATGCGACCGATATGTATATCATGTATGTTATCGCGGTACTTGCCAATATTCCGCTTACGGGTATTCGGGCAAATATCATCGACAACACGCGCAACAAAGCGGGCAAATACCGACCATATATCGTGACTATGGCGATCCCGACGGCCATTATCTGTATTTTGATGGTTTGGTTCCCGTATAACAAGCTGGAATCCATCGTCGGCGTGGGTACGCTGTTCGGGGAAAGCTATGCGTACATAGCCAAATGCGCCGTAATTATGGTGCTGAATCTGTTCCTGCACTTTTTCTATTATTTCTTCTACGATGCTTATGAAAACCTGATCCACGTCCTTTCTCCCAATTCGCAGGAGCGCGCGGATGTTTCTTCGGTCAAGAGCGTGGTGTATTCTTTTGCTCCGTCGCTTGTGAATCTGATCACGCCCATCATTGCGCGGAACGTGTTCCATACGAACACAACGGACATTCGCGTGTACCGGCTGCTCTATCCGATCCTCGGCGTATTGGGCATTTTGCTTTGCATCGTGGTCTATAAGTATACCGAGGAAAAGATCGTACAGGCGCGCACCCACGTTGTGCAAATCAAATTTATGGACGCCCTGCGCGCAGTTGCGAAAAATAAGTATTTCTGGATCATTTCTTTGGCGACATGGGTCGGCTTTTTAGAGACGGCATACGGCAATGTTTTGGCGTGGCTTTACAATTACGGCGGCGTTTGCAACGGCAATGTTTACGGCCTTGTTGTGACGATCTACGGCAATTCCGCGCTTTGGAGTATGCTGTTGGCGCCCTTTGTCATTCGCCGCTGGGGCAAAAAAGCGGTGTTGGTGGTCACCAATTTCTGTAACATCATTTTCTTATTGATGATGCTGCCGTTTACGGCGCAGCTCAACAGCGCGACGATATGGCTGGTCATGCTGGCGCTGTGGCTCAATTCCTTTATGACCTCTTTTGGGTACATACTCAATCCGGCCATTCAGGCGGACATCCGCGATTACCAACAGTATCGCACGGGTGAGCGTATCGACGGCGCATTTTCCACCGTATCCACCATCGGCACGATCGTCGGTCTGCTTACCTCTTCGGTTTTGCCGATCATCTATCAAAGAAGCGGCATCACCAAGGAAAACGCCGCAGTTATTACCTCCAACCCCGATATTTTAAACCGTATGCTTGGAGACGGCAAAACGGTCGGTCAGATTTTGTCCGAGCAGTTGGCGGTCGGGCAGGATAACTACACCAACGCTTTTTCCGCACTTTATGACCCGGATCTGCTCATCCGCATTCTGCACGTGCTGATCATTTTCTCGGCGCTCGGCGCGTTGATGAACGTGGTTCCCTATTTCTGGTATGATTTTAACGAGCGCAAGCAGAAATCCGTCGTCAGCGTTTTGAAGGTCCGCGCGATGTTCGAGGATTACGGCAACGGCATGCTCCCCGACAAAGAATTGGTGGAGACCGTCGATTTGATCCGGGACGCGCGGGTGAAAGCGGCCATGCCCACGAAAGAAGTCAGCAAAAAGGACTACAAGGGCGTCAAGGATAAGGATGCGCGCAAGCAGGCGAAAAAGGATTATCGCGCGGCGCTGAACCTTAACGAGGAAATTGAGATCGCCCGTTTCGTCTGCGATGAAATGGATAAGTTCTCGACCGATGTGTATAAGGCGGAGTTGGAAAATTGCAGAGCGATTTACGACGCAGGGCTTCCCGCGTTGTATACCGCCGATATGGACGCGATCCGTGCGGATCTCCGTGCCGCGCGCGCTCTGCCGAAGAATACGCCGCAGGCAAAGGCACTCCGTGAATTCTCGATTGAAATGGCGAGAAACAGAATCAATTCCCGCAAGACGATCAGCAAGCATTTCAAGGATATTGAAACCTTCCGTCAGCCCGATTTCGCCGTTTTGGAAGGCTATTTCAACGAAGAAGACGCTTGCGATGAAAAGCTCAAGAAGCTGTACGCCGAGCTGAACGTCGCCAAGAAAGCGGGCGACAGGCAGAAGGCAAAAGCGCTTCGGCAGGAGATCGACGCTTTGCAGATCCCGCGCAAGCAGGCGCGTCTGAACGCCAAAAAGGAAATGGATGCGCACGCGTACTTTAACCGTGCCGCCAAGCCTTATTTGGATGCGAAAAAGCTGATCGATCAGGCGGAGAATTACAGGCACTTTGACGAAATCGCCGCATCGTATGAGGAAGCGAAAGCGCGGTATTTGCAGGCACAGGCGCAGGCTGAGGAAGAGGCCGCACGGCTGCGCGCCGAAGAAGAAGCGCTCACCGCGAAATTAAAAGCGGAAAAGGCCGCGCAAAAGAACGGAAAAAAGAAAAAATAAGCCGGTCTTGTATTTCCGAGGGAGTCGAAAAACGACTCCCTCGTTTTTTATCGCGCCCACCTCAGGAGAGCGCTTCGTAAATCATCCATTCAAATTTGCATTTTTTCCTTTTTGTCGTTACAATCTATAAAAATGCACAATATAAGAAAGATATTTACCCTTTGTCTTTGGTAGCTTCCTTTACATTCGTATGGTAAAATAATGCTATAGCATGGGGTAAAGACCCATTGTCGGAAGAATGATTTGATGTTTTTCAAAATTGCTGAGATAAATCAAGCGAAATCCGTAGTATATAGTTGAGGCAGGAAAGAAGGTGAAACTGCTTGGACGATAGTAAAATTATTGAACTGTTCTTTGAGCGCTCAGAGCAAGCAATCATTGAACTATCGAATAAGTACGGTCGGTTATGTACACGAGTTGCAAATAACATTCTCAACGATCAGCAAGATGCAGAAGAATGTGTAAACGATGCTTACCTCGGCGTGTGGAATGCAATACCGCCTCAAAAGCCAAATTCGCTCCTAAGCTTCGTTTGTCGAATTGTACGAAATCTCGCTGTTAAGAAGTATCACTTCAACACCGCAGAAAAAAGAAACAGCATTTACGATGTGGCGTTGGATGAACTTGAAAATATTTTTGCGTCTTCTGTTTTAGTAGAAGATGCGTATAATGTGGTTGAAACGGCGCACTTCATTGATGAATTTCTTGAAACGCTTGACAAGGAAAACAGAATTATGTTTGTGCGGCGTTACTGGCATTCCGACTCTATTGACGAGCTTGCAAAACTCTTTCAAACCAGCAAACATAATATTTCTGTCCGGCTTTCTCGTACAAGGGAAAAACTAAAAAAATACCTGATTGAAAAAGGGGTGCTTTTATGAATAGAGAAAAGATTTCCGAAACGATTG
Source organism: uncultured Clostridia bacterium (assembly GCA_947628665.1). Lineage (GTDB taxonomy): Bacteria > Bacillota > Clostridia > Oscillospirales > Acutalibacteraceae > Fimenecus. The sequence goes on along the minus strand of CANRAU010000006.1, from coordinate 90,761 downwards.
AAAAAATCAACCCGAAATATATTGAAGAAGCAACGGAATATCAGGGGAAGGCAAGGAACATATCCCAAAAAGCATGGTACAAATGGGGAGCGGTTGCCGCTTGTCTCGCCCTGGTCCTTGCAGTAGGTTTTCCATTTATAAAAAATCTAAATGACAGAGACCAAAGCAGTACACGAACCTCATTTTCAATCGGTAAGACTGTCCAAACGGGTGAGGAGCAAAGTATTGCGGCCGAACCGTCTCAGACAGCATCCGCGTCTCAAAACGACGTAAGTAAGCCGTCCGGTCAACCGGAAACAAATCATGGAACTGAATCATCGTCTGCAAATACAAGCCTTCCGACTTCTGCATCGGTTGATCGTGAAAATGTTTCCTTTTACCTGGAAGGGGTTGCCGAATTAAGCAACGACCCTATCGAGCGTACCGGCGCTGTAATTGTGCGGGACTATGCGGCGTTAAAAGAATTTGACCATTTCGATGCCTATACGGACTACAAGTATTGTGTAAACGGTAACTGGAAAAATCGGTATGCATATGCAAATGCGTTTGATGAAGATTTCTTCAAAAATAAGGCTTTGATCGTGGTTTTTGATGTTTCTCCCAATAGTACCTACTATGCGCGTCCAACGCAAATAAAAACACAAGGCACAAAAGCGATTGTAACGGTTACCAAAAATCCGTCGAATGGTGAATATGGAATGGCGCAGGTCACTTATCTAAGGTATCTCATTTCGGTAGACAAAGAGGCTCTCGAAGGAATTACGACAGCCGAAGTGCATAAAGCTTAAAGAAGCGGTAACTGCATAAAAACCAAGGGCTTCCCCCGTCAAAGGGAGAAGCCCTTGGTTTATTGTATTTGCCGACCGCGATATGATCGCGGTGCTGCGCGTATCCTTGTTTACAGGCTGTTTACAATGTCTCTTGTATCTCTCGCGATGAGCAGTTCCTCGTTGGTGGGCAAAACAAATACGCGCACCTTGGAATTTTTCGTGGAGATCTCGCCCTCCGCGCCCTTGACCAGCGTGGCGTTATAGGGCTTGTCGATCTCTATGCCGAGGAAGTGCAGTCTGTCGCAAATCATGGCGCGCATATCATCCGCGTTTTCGCCGATGCCGCCGGTAAAGACAATGGCGTCTACGCCGTCCATGGCGGCGGTGTAAGAACCGATGTACTTGAGGATTTCATAAATCTGAATATCGCGTGCGAGCTTTGCTCTCGTATTGCCTTTTGCCGCGGCGGTCTTGATGTCGCGGTCATCGGAGGAAAGCCCCGAAACGCCCAAAATGCCCGATTTCTTGTTGAGCAGTTCGTCCATTTCTTCGACGGACTTATTTTCTTTCTTCATGATATACAAAACGGCGGAAGCGTCGATCGAGCCCGTGCGCGTACCCATGATCTCGCCGTCCAAAGGCGTAAGCCCCATGGAGGTGTCAATGACCTTGCCGTTTTTGACTGCCGTGATGGAAGACCCGTTGCCCAGGTGGCAGGTGATGATCTTCAATTCCTCGATCGGTTTGCCCATGACTTCTGCGCAGCGTGCGCTGACGAAACGGTGCGAAGTGCCGTGGAAGCCGTATTTGCGGATACCGTATTTTTCATAATACGCATACGGCAGACCGAACATATATGCCTCCGGCGGCATGGTGGAATGGAACGCGTTGTCGAATACCGCCACCTGCGGCACGGATTTGCCGAACAGCGCGATACTCGCCTTGATGCCCTCGATGTGCGCGGGATTGTGCAGCGGCGCCAAATCGCAAAGGCTCTGAATGCCGTCGATGACAGAATCGTCGATCAGCACGCTCTTATTGAAAAGAGAACCGCCCTGCACGACGCGGTGACCGACTGCGGTGATCTCGGACAGATCGTCGATGACCTTGCTGTCGCCCTCGGTCAGGAGCTTCTTGACGACATGAAACGCCGCCGTGTGATTTTCCATGGGAACGGGAACGTCTTTGGCCTTGACCTCGGCGCCATTCGGATAGTGCGTGTAGGAAACACAGCTCTTTTCGACGTCCTTGACGCGCTCGCAAATGCCTTTTGCAATCAGCTTTTCGTTTTGCATATCGATCAGCTGATATTTCAGGGATGAACTGCCTGCGTTAATAACCAGTATCTTCAAAATCATTCCTCCGTATGCATGAAAAACTTGCAAGAATTTTGAAACCATATTATTATATACTTGTCGTTTGGAAATTTCAAGAGTAAAGAGGAAATCCGCTATGTCGGTCGTCGGAATGATTTCGGAATACAACCCCTTTCACAATGGCCACGCGTATCTGCTGTCAAAAGCGAGCGACCTCGGCGACGGGGGCGTGGTGGTCGTCATGAGCGGGAATTTCACCCAACGTGCGCTGCCCGCGATTTTGGAGAAACGCGCGCGCACACAAGCGGCATTGCGCGGCGGGGCGGATCTGGTGCTCGAACTGCCGTTACCGTTCGCCGTAAGCGGTGCGCAGACCTTTGCGCGCGGCGGTGTTGAGACGCTTTCTGCGACGGGGCTTGTGGATACGCTTGTATTCGGCAGCGAATGCGGCGATACCGCGCTTTTATCCGCTGCGGCGCAGGCGGTGGAAGACGCGGCGGTGGAGGAAAAGCTCCTATCCGCCGTACAGGCGGGCAAGCCTTACGCGGCGGCGCGGGAAGAAGCGGTGCGCAAGGGTTACGGCGACGCTTTGGCGGACGTACTGCAAATGCCCAATAACATTCTCGGCGTGGAATATATACGCGCCATACGGCGGCAAAACGCCGCGATCACGCCCAAAACCTTCGCGCGTGTCGGCGCGGCGCATGACGGGGACGTGCCGTCGGGCAGCTTTGCGAGCGCTTCGTATTTGCGCGAACGCATCACAAAAGGGGCGGACGTGTCCGCCTATCTGCCTGCGGCTTCGGCGGAGATCTTAAACGCGGCTTTGCGCGCGGGGACAGCCCCTGCGGATTTTCGCAAACTCGATCTTGCCATACTTAGCTTTCTGCGGAAATGCACGCCCGCCGATTTTCGGGAAATTCCCGACGTGGGCGAGGGGATAGAGAACCGCATTTTGGCCGCCGCAAAAACCGCCCGCACGCTTTGGGACGTGTTCGACGGGGCGAAGACGAAGCGGTATACCCATGCGCGCATACGGCGTATTGTGCTGCACGCGTTTCTCGGGATTCGGCGTACCTATGCCGAAAACGGCGTACCGTACCTGCGGGTGCTCGGCTTCACCGAACGCGGAAAAGACCTTTTGCGCGCGGCGCGCGATACGGCGCGTCTGCCCATTGTTATGCGCGCTTCGGATGTGCAATCGCTTTCCCCTGCGGCGCAGGCGATGTTCCACCTCGAATGTACGGCAACCGATATTTTTAATTTGACTTTGCCCGAAATCCGACCCTGCGGCACGGATATGACGGACGGAATCGTGCAAATTTGAAGCCAATCTTGCATTTTTACCGAAAAAGTTTTATAATAAGACAAGCACATCACCCTATGAGGAGGATGGATAACCTATGCAGGATTCACTGCTGACGACGTTAAATATCAATCTCAAGCGTCTCTCCAAGGGACATAAAAAAATCGCCGCGTACATAGCGGAAAACTACGATAAAGCGGCCTTTATGACGGCGGCGGCGTTGGGCAGCAAGGTGGGCGTGAGCGAATCGACCGTCGTGCGCTTCGCCACGGAGCTGGGGTTTAAGGGGTATCCCGCTTTGCAGAGCGAATTGCAGCAAATGATCAAATCCAAGCTGACCGCCGTGCAGCGCATGGAGGTTTCCCAAAGTCTCATCGGGGACGGCGACATCATCAACAGCGTTTTGACGGGGGACATCGAGTTGATCCGCGAAACGGCGGAGCGAACCTCGCGCACGGATTTCCAAGCGGCGCTCGATGCAATCAACCGCGCGCGGCGCATCTATATTCTCGGCGTGCGTTCTTCTGCCGCGCTCGCATCCTTTTTGGCGTTTTATTTCAATCTCGTGTTTGATTCCGTCGTGCTGGTCGATACCGCCAGCGCGTCGGAAATGTATGAGCAAATGCTGCGCATCAACGAGCAGGACATCTGCATCGCCATCAGCTTCCCGCGCTATTCCAAACAGACGGTCAACGCCCTGCGCTTTATCGACGACCGCGGCGCAGCGATCATTGCCATTACCGATACGGAAAAATCCCCCATCGCATCCTTTGCCGACCATCTGCTGGTCGCGCGCAGCGATATGGCCTCCGTGGTCGATTCGCTGACCGCGCCCTTGAGCCTGATCAACGCGCTGATCGTCGGCGTGACGCTCTCTCGGCGCGACGAGGTCTACGAAAACTTCAATACGCTCGAAAGCATTTGGGACGAGTATCAGGTTTATGAAAAAACGGAGGATCTGCCCGAAGATGCCAAGCAATAGAGTTCTTGTCGTCGGCGCGGGCGCTGCGGGGTGTATGGCGGCGATCACTGCCGCGCAAAACGGCGCGCAGGTTCTGCTGTTGGATCGCAATGCAAAAATCGGCAGAAAGCTGATGATCACGGGTAAGGGTCGCTGCAATGTGACCAATATGACCGAGACGCTCGACGATCTGATCGCGCAAGTACCCGGAAACGGTCGATTTCTCTACAGCGCTTTTGCCTCGTTTATGCCGCAGGATACTGTGGATTTCTTCACATCGCACGGCGTCCCGCTCAAGGTGGAACGCGGCAGACGCGTGTTCCCGCAAAGCGACCATGCATCGGACATCGTGGATGCGCTCAGACGATGCCTTTCGGAGAACGCGGTTGAATACAAAATCGCGCGCGTGGACGCACTTTTGGCGGAAAACGGCGCGGTTAGCGGCGTCCGAACCGAAACGGGCGAAAACATTTTGGCCGATCGGGTCATTTTGGCCACGGGCGGCAAATCTTATCCGCAAACGGGTTCTACAGGCGACGGTTATCGCCTGGCCGAGCGTGTCGGGCATACCGTAACGGCGCTTCGCCCCTCTCTTTCGGCGCTCGTGTGCCATGAAGGGCTTTGCAGCGCATGCATGGGGCTTTCCCTGCGCAACACGGCGATCCGCGTTTACGATACGGTACGCAAAAAGGATATTTACAAGGATTTCGGGGAAATGCTCTTTACGCATTTCGGCGTTTCCGGGCCGATCATTTTATCGGCCAGCGCGCATATGCGTGAAATGCAGCCCGCGCGATACGAAATCTATATCGATTTAAAGCCCGCGCTTTCTCCCGAAAAGTTAGACGCACGCATTTTGCGGGATTTTAACGAAAACAGCAACAAATCCGTTGCGAATGTGCTTGCGCTCCTGCTGCCGCGCGCCATGATTTCTCCCGTGCTGCGGTTGGCGGGAATAGACGGCTTCGTAAAAGTGAATCAAATCACGAAAGCACAGCGGAGCAAGCTGGCACAAACTGTAAAGTCGATCAGGCTTACAGTGATGGATTTTCATGATATTCGCGAGGCCATTGTGACCGCAGGCGGGGTCAAAACGAGTGAGGTAGACCCCAAGACGATGGAGAGCAAACGGTGTAAAGGTATTTACCTTGCGGGCGAATTGCTGGACTGCGACGCCTATACGGGCGGCTTTAACCTGCAAATTGCGTTTGCAACGGGGCATTTGGCAGGCATTTCGGCCGCCGCACCAAAGCAGTAGAAACGGAAAGGAGATTTTTATGGTCGTCAATGTTGCGATAGACGGACCTGCGGGGGCGGGCAAAAGCACCATCGCCCGCGCAGCCGCAAAAGCACTCGGCTATATTTATGTGGATACGGGGGCATTGTACCGCGCGGTCGGCGTGTATGTGCTGCGGCAGGGGAAAAATACCAAAGATCCCGACGCGGTAGCTGCCCTGTTGCCCGAGATCTCGGTAGAGCTGAAATTTTTGGGCGATGTGCAGCACGTTTTCTTAAACGGAGAGGATGTTTCGACCGAAATTCGCACGCCTGAAGCCTCTATGGCCGCCTCGGCGGTGTCGGCAGTGCCTGCGGTGCGGCAGTTTCTGTTTGATCTGCAGCGCGATATTGCCAAAAAGAACGCCTGTATTATGGACGGTCGCGACATCGGCACGGTCGTACTGCCCGAGGCACAGGTCAAAATCTTTTTGACCGCCTCTCCCGAGGCACGCGCCATGCGGCGGTATAAGGAGCTTCGGGAAAAAGGCGCAGAAGATACATACGAGCAGGTGCTGGAAGATTTGAATCGGCGGGATTACGAGGATTCCCACCGTGCCATTGCGCCCTTAAAGCCCGCTGCGGACAGCATTCTTGTGGATACCACCTCGCTTACCTTAGAGGGCGCGGTGCAAAAGGTGATCGATACCATTAAGGAGGCGCTTTGATGCCTGCATATTATGATTATTCCAAACTGAAAGAATATAAGCTCTATTGGGCGCTCACCCCTTTGGCGAAGGTCGTCTGCAAGACCGTGCAGAACTGCCGATATGTGGGGCGGGAGAATATCCCCAAAGAAGGCGGCTTTATCCTGGCCTGCAACCATATGTCGACCTTTGATCCGATTGCTTTGGGCGGCGCGGGCAAGCGCGTCATCCATTTCATGTCCAAGGACGATCTGTTCGAGAACAAGGCGCTTTCTATATTCCTAACGCATTTAAACGCCTTTCCCATCGCGCGCGGCAAGGGTGATATGCGCGCGCTGGAATACGCGCAGAATATCCTCAAAAACGGCTGGGTGCTGGGCATTTTCCCCGAGGGGACGCGTTCTGCGGATTATAAGCCTATGCGGGCAAAATCGGGGGTTGCGCTCATCGCAAAGGCCACGGGAGCGGATGTGCTGCCCGCCGCGATCTATACCGATACCGACTACAAACGCGGCACAAAGCTGACCGTCCGTTTCGGGAAACTCATTCCCAACGCCGAATTCGGCTTTACCGAAGAGGGCAAGTCCCGCGAACTGAAAGAAGCATCCCGCCGCATTATGGATGAAATCACCGCACTTTGGGAGGAAGGGCATTGCAAAAAATAACGCTTGCCAAAACCGCAGGCTTTTGCTTCGGTGTGAACCGGGCGGTTCGGCTTTTGGAGGATCTGGTCGAGCAGGGCGCCAAGGTCTGCACGTTAGGACCCATCATTCACAATCCGCAGGTCATTGCGCACTTTGAGTCGCGCGGCGTGCGCGTGGTCGATACGCCCGAGCAGGGCGACGCGGATGAAACCTTAGTCATTCGCACCCACGGCGTCACGCGCGAGGTCTTGCAGGCGGTCGAGACCAAGGGATCACCTTTCTGCAACGCGACCTGCCCGTTCGTCACCAAAATTCATAAAATCGTGCGGGAGAATTCCACGCCCGAAAACGTGACGCTCATTGCGGGCGACAAGACCCATCCCGAGGTCGTCGGCATTCGCAGCTGCTGTCGGGGGCGTTCTTTCGTGTTCAATTCGTATGCGGAACTGCTCGAATTGATCGAAACGCATCAAAACCTTGACAGCAACGGTATCATTTGTGTCGCACAGACCACTTTCAGCACAGATTCCTTTAAAAAATGTGTAAAAAAAATAAAAATAGTCTATACAAATGCCGTAATTTTTGATACAATATGTAGTGCGACTGAAGAAAGGCAGGCGGAAGCGCGGGCGCTTTCGTTGGAAAACGATGCAATGGTCATCATCGGCGGTCGGCAAAGCTCCAACACCGCAAAGCTGAAGGCCGTCTGCGAACCCAACTGCCCGACTTATCTGATTGAAACCGCACAGGAGTTAGATGGCATTGACCTGTCGCCGTTTCGCACAGTCGGCGTTACTGCGGGTGCATCAACACCCGACAGTATAATTAAGGAGGTACTAAAAACAATGTCCGAGAATCTTACCCAAACACAGGCAGAAACTGTTGAAAAGGAGGAACCGACGGCATCTTCCGAAGCAACCAGCTTTGCCGATATGCTTGAGGACTATATAGATACAAGCTCCGATCAAAAGGTTGTCGGTCACGTTGTTGCCGTCACGCCCGGCGAGATCCAGGTGGAGATCGCGGGTCGCAAGCATACAGGTTATGTTTCGGCTGCGGAATACAGCAACGATCCCACCGTGGATATGACCAAGGAAGTCAAGGTTGGCGATGAGCTGCAGCTCATCATTATGAAGACCAACGATATGGAAGGCACGGTAGCTCTTTCCAAGAAACGCTATGACGCTATTCGCGCATGGGATGAAATTTCGGAAGAGAACAACGAGGCGGTCGAAGGCAAGGTCACGGGCGTCGTCGGCGACGGCAAGGGCCTGTTCGTGCAGTACAACGGCATTCGCGTATTCATTCCCGCGTCGCTTTCTAAAATCAGCCGCAGCGATTCTCTGGAAGAAATGGTCGGCAAGACCGTTTCGTTCAAGATCATTGAAGTAGACAGAAAAAGAAAACGGGTCGTCGGCTCGATCCGCGCGGCATACAAGGACGCGCGCGCAGCGGCGGAAAACGCTTTCTGGGCGCAGGCCGAGGAAGGGCAGACCTACACCGGCACGGTTCGTTCGCTGACCAGCTACGGCGCATTTGTGGACATCGGCGGCGTGGACGGCATGATTCACATTTCCGAGCTGTCCTGGAATCGCATCAAGCATCCGTCCGATGTTGTTTCGGTCGGCGATACGGTCGAGGTCTACATAAAGGCGTTGGATGCGGAACACAAAAAAATCTCGCTCGGCTATAAGAAGATCGAGGACAATCCCTGGGAGATCCTCAAGAGAGATTATCCGATCGGCTCTGTTGTCAAAGCCAAGATCGTGGGTCTGACTACCTTTGGTGCGTTCGCTTCGATTTTGCCGGGGATAGACGGTCTCGTTCACATTTCCGAGATCGCGTACAACCACATCGGCAACCCTGCCGAGGTACTGCAAGTCGGCGACGAGGTCGATGTGAAGATTTTGGACGTAGACTTCGAGAAAAAGCGCGTCAGCCTTTCCATCAAGGCGCTTTTGGAGCCGCCCGCGCCCAAGACTGAGACCGAGGACGCAGCGCCTATCTCCATTGAAGAGTTTGCGGCGAAAGCGGCTGCCGAGGAAGCCGAGCAGGCTGCCGAAACGACCGAGTCTGCGGAAGCTCCCGTAGCGGAAGAAGCTCCCTCAACGGAAGAAGCGCCCGCAACGGAAGAAACGCCCGCCGAATAAGGCTTTCTCCCGATACAACCGAACAAACCATGCAGGGGCAGGCGAGCAGTTTGCCCCTTTTTGATTTCAAAAAGGAGGTTTTCTGATGTCCGGAAAAATCATTCCCGCAGCGCTTACACTTGCAGCGAGCGCGGCTGCGGCAGGTGTGGCCGTACTCAAAAAGAAACAAATTTGCCCGATGTGCGAGGTGAAAAAGGTCGCTGCGCGCATGGGCGTCCACGTCAAAGCGACCGCCGCCTATCAAAACGGCGTTGCCTGCACACCGCCCATGGGTTGGTCAAGCTGGAACACGTTCCGCAATAAAATTGATGAAAATTTGATTTTGGAAACGGCGGATGCGCTGAAAACCTCCGGACTTTGGGAGGCAGGCTACCGCTATGTCAATTTGGACGATTGCTGGCAAAGCTCCATGCGCGATGCAAACGGTCGGTTGCAGGGCGATCTGACCACATTTCCGTCGGGGATTCCCTCGCTTGTCCGCCGCTTGAACGAAAAGGGCTTCAAGGCAGGAATCTATTCCTCCAACGGTACGCTGACCTGCGAAGATTTACCCGCGTCGCTCGGGCATGAACGTCTGGATGCGGAAACCTTTGCCGAATGGGGCATTGAATATTTCAAATATGATTTCTGCCACCATGTGGCGATCCCGACCAAAGCGCCGCAGGTCATCGCATTGCATATCGGCGGCGGCAAGCTCTCGGAAGAGATCGTGCTGGCGGCGGAAAATGCCGAGCTGGAGGGCATGGCCACGGTTCTGCATGACAGCAAGGGCAGTTATGTGGCGCGGCTCGACAATAACCTCGGCGCGATTCGGTTCAGCTTCGTCAAAGTTCCCGAAGCGGGGGATTATGTGCTGACGGTGGTTTTCCATAAGGCGGGTACGACCGAGAAGTACGCGGAGATCACCGTCAACGGCAAAGAGCGTTATCCCATGACCTTCCCGCCGACCAAATCCTGGAGCAGAGAGGGCAGAGCGCAGACGCTCGTGCATTTGGAGGCCGGCGACAATACGCTGGAGCTTCGCAATCCCATTGCGTCCGACAGAGACGGCTTTGCCGCGCAGTATATCGCCATGGGTAAGGAACTCAAGCGCGCGACGAAAGCCTTCGCCGAGAAAAACGGCGTACCCGAAAAGCCAATCGTGTATTCCATTTGCGAATGGGGCATGAACAAGCCTTGGCTGTGGGGCAGCGAGGCGGGCAATCTTTGGCGTACCACGCCTGATATTCGCCCGAATTGGGCTTCGATCATCGGCATTTACGAAGCGAATGTGCGTTTGTATAAATACGCGTGCGTCGGCGGTTATAACGACCCCGATATGCTGGAGGTCGGCAACGGCAATTTGACCGTAGAGGAAAACAAAGCGCATTTCACGCTTTGGTGCATGATGTCCGCGCCGCTCATTTTGGGCAACGATATTCGCGGTTTCATCCGTGCGGACGGCACGGCGGACGCCGATAACCCGATCCTGCAAATTCTGACCGACAAGGATTTGATCGCCATCGATCAGGACGAAAAATGCACACCCTGCCGCCGCATCCACAGAATGGGGCTTTGCGATGTGCTTGTAAAGCCGCTTGCGGGCGGCGAGGTCGCGGTATGCTTCTTAAATAAAGGCCCGACAGCCGCGCAAATGCACGCCTCCTTAAAGGAGATCGCCAACCTTGCTTTCGCGCAGTTGCCGACGGCCGCTCAGTATGTTTGCACCGACCTTTGGGAAAAAACCGAATCGGTGACGCCGGACGCCATCACCGCCTCCGTTCCCACACACGGCGTGAAGGTGTATCGCGTTCACGCAAAGCAGGACGAAAACTGATCCCGAAACATCCGATACCAACAAATTACCGCGCAAAGAACCAAGCAGGTTCTTTGCGCGGTTTTTGCGCTTTCCTGCTTATACGGCAACCGTGCCTTTTACGCCGCATGGGGCGCTGTTCCATGGAGCAAAGTCCGATTTTTGGGACGGACTTCCGCGTTCCCGTATTTTTCCTGTTGACAGCCGAACAAATGTTCTTTATAATGAAAACACACTATCCAAAAGGGAGCAGGAATATGGAACGCGTGATTTTGCACAGCGATATTAACAACTGCTATGCTTCCATAGAAATGCTGTATGATCCGACCCTGCGCGGCAAGCCGATCGCGGTCGGCGGCTCAGTCGAAACACGCCACGGCATTATTCTGGCAAAATCCGAGCAGGCCAAGCGATGCGGTGTGAAAACAGGGGAGGCCATTTGGCAGGCACAGCAAAAATGCCGCGATTTGATCGTCGTGCCGCCGCATTTTGAACGCTATTCGCGCTATTCGCGTTTGGTACGGGACATTTACCGCCGCTATACCGACACGATAGAGCCGTTCGGCTTGGACGAATGCTGGCTGGATGTGACAGGCTCGCAGGGGCTGTTCGGCGCGGGCGATGCGATTGCCGAGGACATTCGGAAAACCGTTTCGAGGGAATTGGGCATCACGGTTTCGGTGGGCGTTTCCTTTAATAAGATTTTTGCAAAGCTCGGTTCGGACCTAAAAAAGCCCGACGCCGTGACGGTGATCGAAAAGCGGAATTTCAAAGAAAAAATTTGGGATCTGCCCGCAAGCGCCATGCTCGGTTGCGGCCGCGCGACGGTCAGGCGGCTGGAGAGCTATGGGGTGCATACCATAGGGCAGCTTGCCGCCTGCGATCTGCATTTTCTCCAATACACGTTCGGCAAAATGGGCGAGGAGCTTTGGAAATATGCCAACGGATTGGACGTTTCACGCGTAAAGCCTGATGGCTTTACAGAAGTTTCCAAAAGCATAGGCCACGGCAGCACCTGCGTGCGGGATCTGACCACCGCGCAGGAGGTCTGGCTCGTGTTGCTCTCTTTGGCGCAGGAGGTCGGTCGCCGCTTGCACGCAGAGGGCTTGGCGGCCACGGCGGTGCAGATCGGTATCAAAGACAGTGCGCTGTTCGTGCGGCAGTACCAATGCCCTTTGCAAATCCCTACGCAAAGCGCGTTTGAGCTTGCCAAAGCGGCGTTTGCCCTGTTTACAAATGCATATCGCTGGGAACTGAATGTGCGCGCCGTGACGATACGGGCCATTCGGCTCATCGGGGCGGATACGCCTGTGCAGACCGATTTGTTTTCCGACTTTTCGCGCCATATCCGACAGGAAAAAATCGACCGCACGGTGCTGGAGATTCGCCGCCGTTACGGCAAAACGGGGATATTCAACGCCTGTTTGCTCATGGAAAAGAATATCCCGCACTTTGCGCCCGACCACGCCGTTTTGCCCGGGATGATGTATCGGTAAAAAGCCGCCGCCACCCCCAAAAAAGCCGCGCTGCATGCGCGAGACAGCCGCGGCCAACCCGCGCGCCGGAAAACCCGCCTCTCTTGACATTTGACAAAATTTAGAATATCCTATATACGAGGAAATTTTGGACAGACGATATCATTCGCCGCATAACTGTCACGCAAATACAGTGTGCATACCTCTGCAAACGCATGGTACGCGGCTTACACGGTCTATCCACACACTTCTGTCTTTTTGAAAGGTGACTTCTTTTTATGCGCAAAACAAAAATCATTTGTACGGTAGGGCCTGCGACAGACCAAGCGGGCGTTTTGGAAAAAATGATGCGTGCGGGCATGAACGTGGCGCGCTTTAACTTCTCGCATGGCGATTATGATTCCCACCAGGCGCGTTTTGACGCGGTTGTGGAAACGCGCGAAAAGCTCGGACTGCCCGTGGCCACCATGCTCGATACCAAAGGCCCTGAAATTCGCTTAGGTAAATTCAAAGACCATAAACCCGTGGAGATTTTTGCGGGCGAAACATATACCTTAACGACGCGCGAAGGCGTTTGCGATGAAAAAACGGCCTGCGTGAGCTTTCAGGGCTTGCCGAACGACGTTTCGGTCGGTACGCGTATTTTAATCAACGACGGGCTGGTCGCCATGGTCGTTCGACAGATCACCGAAACCGATATGCTCTGCGAGGTGACCGACGGCGGCGTACTTTCCGACCACAAGGGCGTCAACGTCCCGGGCGTCGCGCTTTCCATGCCGTATTTATCCGAACGCGATATGTCCGATTTGGAATTCGGCGCGAAGCTGGGCTTTGATTATATCGCCGCCTCGTTTGTCCGAAGCGCGGCGGACGTCGCATATTTGCGCAAATTCACCAATTCGCTCGGCTGGCGCGGTGTGCGCATCATTGCCAAAATTGAGAATATGGATGGTGTGGAAAATATTGACGAGATCATCCGTGAGGCCGACGGCATTATGGTCGCGCGCGGCGATATGGGCGTGGAGATCCCGTTTGAACAGATCCCGTCCATTCAAAAGACGCTCATTAAAAAGGCCTATCGCGCGGGCAAGCAGGTGATCACCGCCACACAGATGCTGGAATCCATGATCACCAATCCGCGGCCGACCCGTGCCGAGATCACGGACGTGGCCAACGCGATCTACGACGGTACGTCTGCCATTATGCTGTCGGGCGAGACGGCGGCGGGCGCGCATCCCGTGGAGGCGGTCGAGACCATGGCGCTCATTGCGGAAACGACCGAAGGGCAAATCGACTATGTCACGCATTTTAAAGCGCTCCCGCACGAGACCGATAAAAATATCACCAATGCGATCTCCCACGCGACGGTGACAACTGCGCACGACCTCGGTGCGAAAGCGATCATCACCGTAACGAAAAGCGGTTCGACCGCCCGCATGATCTCCAAGCATCGCCCGCAATGTATGATCATCGGCTGTACGACCAATCGGACGGTTTGCCGCCAAATGAATATGTCGTGGGGCGTTGTGCCGCTGATGTGCGAAGAAAAGGAGAACACCGACGAGCTGTTTTCCCATGCCGTGGAGGTCGCCGAGAAAAACGGCTTGGTCGGCAAGGGCGATTTGGTCGTCATTACGGCGGGGATACCGCTCGGGATTTCCGGCACGACCAATATGCTGAAGGTCGATAAGCTGTAAGCGATAAGCAGCGTTTTATAAAATGTTATCCTATAAAAATAAGGCGTGCGCTCCGTTCGGGACGCACGCCTCTTTCCATATTCCAAATAAAAGCGGCAAACTTCAGACTGCCGACAGGGCGTTGTCGAGATCGTCGATAATATCCCGCACGTTCTCAATGCCGACCGACAGCCGCACAAGGTCGGGGCTTACGCCTGCCGCCTTTAATTCTTCGTCGTTCATTTGTCTGTGCGTGGCGGAAGCGGGGTGCAGCACGCAGGTGTGCGCGTCGGCAACGTGCGTTGCGATCATGGCAACGCGCAGCCCCTTCATGAATTTTTCCGCGGCCGCTCTGCCGCCCTTAACGCCGAACGATACCACACCGCAAGTGCCGTCGGGCATATACTTCTTCGCACGCTCGTAATACCGATTGCCGGGCAGCCCCGGATAATTGACCCAGGCGATTTTTTCGTGCTGTTCGAGGAATTTGGCAACTTCAAGCGCATTCTCACAGTGGCGCGGCATCCGTACATGCAGGGATTCCAGCCCGAGATTGAGCAGGTAAGCGTTCATCGGCGCTTGGATCGAACCGAGATCGCGCATGAGCTGTGCGGTGGCCTTGGTGATATACGCGCCGCCGAGGCCGAATTTTTCCGCATAGGTTATGCCGTGATAGGATTCGTCGGGGGTGGTGAGGCCGGGGAATTTGTCGGCGTGTGCGAACCAGTCAAACTTGCCCGAATCCACAATACAGCCGCCGACCGCCGCGTCATGCCCGTCCATGTACTTGGTGGTGGAATGCGTCACAATGTCCGCGCCCCACTCGATCGGACGGCAGTTGATGGGCGTGGCGAAGGTGTTGTCGATGATCAGCGGCACGCCGTGCGCGTGCGCGGCGTTTGCAAACCGCTCAATATCCAGCACCGTAAGCGCGGGATTGGCGATCGTCTCGCCGAATACGGCCTTGGTGTTCGGCCGAAACGCCGCTTCCAGTTCTTCGTCCGTGCAATCGGGGTCAACAAACGTGAAGTCGATGCCCATACGGCGCATGGTGACATGGAATAAATTATACGTGCCGCCGTAAATGGCCGAGGAAGAAACCACGTGGTCGCCCGCGCCGCAGATATTGAATACCGAAAAGAACGACGCGGCCTGCCCCGACGAGGTGAGCATTGCCGCGCTGCCGCCCTCCAGCGCGCAGATCTTCGCGGCGACATGGTCATTGGTCGGATTCTGCAAACGCGTGTAGAAATATCCGCTCGCTTCCAAATCAAACAGCTTGCCCATATCCTCGCTGGTATCGTATTTAAAGGTCGTGCTTTGAATGATCGGGATCATTCTCGGTTCACCGTTTTGCGGGGTATAGCCCGCCTGTATACATTTTGTTTCCTTTTCCATAAAATCATCTCCGTATATTCAAATAAAAAAGAGAATCCGCAGGACCAAAAGCAGCCCTGCGGAATTTCCTCTTCATATCGGTTACAGAACAGCCGCTTATTCCGCGTCAGACGGCGTTTCCGAAGCAGAATCCTGATCTGCCATAGCGCGGACAGCCTCCAAACGGCGTTCCTCCAAATCTTTGATCATCTGCGCTTTGAATTTGCCATGTACGTTGAAGAAAATGAGCGATACGCCGTACAAAGTACGTGCAATGGCGGGCATGACGCAGAAGATAAACCAAAAGCCGTCCAAAACGGTCGGGTTGGTTTCCCGCACGACGTTGCCGAATACATCCGTGTGCGAAACATAGCCGATCAACGAAATCACCAAACCGGAGAGCAAACCGTTGATCGCGTTCGCGACCTTTTGGAAGTAGCCCGAAACCGTGGCAATCAGCGCTTCGTTGCGCACGCCGTATTTCCATTCGCCGTAGTCGTAAACGTCGCCCTGCAAAATCGTACCGACGACGTTGATGACGGAGTTGGGCAGACCGCAAATGGTCAGCATAATGGTCATGTAAACGAGGTTGGCGACGATGTTCCCGCCGCTGTCCCACGCACCGAACGGCTTATAGCCGATTATGTACATCAGCGTATAGGCGGCGCCGCCGAACAGCCCCGCGAAAATACCGAGGTTGCGCGCGCCGAACTTGCGGATCATCTTCGGCACAAGAGGCGTGATGATGAAGTTCGGAAGACCTGTGAACAGACCAGCGACCGAGGAGTAGGTCAAACGACCTGCATTGTGCAGCCAGAAGAATTTTTCGTTGGAAGCGCCGATACCCTTAAGGCCGTTGAAGAAGTAGTTGATTTGCAGCACGAGCATCGGACGGTTTTGAAACGCGATCTTGAAGGATTTGAGAATACCGGTTTCATTCATCTGCTCGCGCGTAGCAAGCGGCACGCGCTCGCGCAGAACATAGAAGCCGTAAAGCGCCATGGTCGCGGAAATGATGACCATAATCAAAGCATAGCCCGAATACACGTCGCGCATACCGATGGCATTGTCTGTCACATCCGGCAGCAAATCGACGAACACAGGCATAAGCGCGGGCAGCCACACGCCGAACAGCTCCATAAACTTTTGTGCGGCAAGCAAATTGTTGCGCTCGTTGACGTTCGGCGTAATATCGAAAGGCATGATCTGCCAAACGCCGAAATAACTCATACCGAGGTTGTGTGCAAAAATGGCGATGACCGCCCAAACGACTTTGGCCGTGCTGGTCGTAAGGAAAGTCGGCGTCGTGAACAGCATCAAAATGGCGATCGACCAAACCGGGGTCGCGACCAAGAAGTAGGGACGAAGTTTGCCCCAGCGTGTACGTGTGCGGTCGATGATCACGCCCGAAAGGGAGTCATCCAGCGCGTCGTACAGCATTTCCAGGAACATGATCAGTCCGTAGGTCTTACCGGAAATACCCAGGAAGCTGATCATGAAGAACTGACGGTTGCCGTTGACAAACTCATTTAAGTTCTTTTGACCGAATGCGGTCAAAAGGTAGGCGAACATCTCGCGCGGACGCAAGTACCGCCGCCGGGAAGAACCTGCCGTAACGGTCGTTTGTTCAGTCTGCATTTCGGCAGCCTGCGCATCCTGCGCTTCCTGCGTGGCGGTTGCCGTTGTTGTATCTGCCAAAAACCTCACATCCTTTACAGACAGAATGGTATAAAATAATTTTAGCATACTCTATAGACGGTTGCAAGTGTTTAGCACAAGAAAGCAAGTACAAAATCCCGTCAATTTTTTGTATATTTTTTTGTCTCGGCCACGGCAAGCGCGTCGCAGCGCTCGTTTTCGGGATGCCCCGCGTGGCCTTTGATCCAAACGATTTTGACTTCATGCACTGCACAAAGCCGCAAAAGCGCGTCCCACAAATCGGGGTTGAGAGCGGGCTTGCCGTCGCTCTTTTTCCATCCGCGCGCTTTCCAGGAAGCCGCCCAACCCTTGGAAAGCCCGTCCGCCACATATTTGGAATCGGTATACAGCGTGACACAGCAGGGGTGTTTGAGTGCTTGCAGACCTTCGATCACGGCGGTCAGTTCCATTTTGTTGTTGGTGGTTTGCGCGCTGCCGCCCGAAAGCACCTTTTCTCTGTCGCCGCAGCGCAGGATCGCGCCCCAGCCGCCCGCGCCCGGATTGCCCGAGCAGGCGCCGTCGGTAAACAGCTCTACTTTAGAATTTTGACTGCACATAGATCTCCTTACAATCGGGCGGCGAAGCTCTTGAGCGACGCCTCGACCGCGCTTGCGCGAATTTCGCTTTTTTCGTAAGCCGCAAGATCGGTCACTCCCGTAAGTACCAACACCGAGGGAATGTTATGTTTTTGCCCGATGAGAATGTCCGTTTCGAGTCGGTCGCCGATAAAACAAAGCTCCTCGCGCGTACAGCCGAGGTACGCGGTCAAATAATCGACCGTGTAACGGTGCGGCTTGCCCATGACCAGCGGCTCTTTGCCCGTCGAAGCGCGGATCATCGCGATCATAGAGCCGGTATCCGGCATAAAGCCGTCCGCAGTCGGACAGTTCAAATCGGGATGCGTCGCAATATACAATGCGCCGTCCGCGATATAGCGGCACGCGTCCCACAGCTTTTGATAGGTCAGCGTCGTATCAAAGCCCAGCACCACGATGTCGGGCGCGGCGTTCACCAAAGGAATGCCCGCCGCTTCAAAATCCGCGGTCAATCGTTCATTGCCGAGCAGATAGACGGTTTTCCCTTTGTGAAAGCGGTTCAGATAATCCGTCGTAACGTGCGAGGAGATAATGACCTTATCCTCCGCGACTTCGCAGCCCATTTTCCGCAGCTTTTCGCGGCACACAGCGACGTTGTTGGAGGAATTGTTGGTGAAGAAATAAAAATCCTTCCCGAGCTCCTTTACGCGGGTAAGAAAGTCCATCGCACCGTCGATGAGATTGCCGTCGAGATAGAACGTGCCGTCCATGTCAATGATAAAGTATTTGGTTTTTTCAAAGAGGGGATCGCCCATTTGCAGACTCCTTCGGTCAAAGCGTATTTTATATAAAACAGTATAGCACAGCCCCGTCCAAAAGAAAAGGACAAATTCTTGTTGTGATTTATTTGTAAAATGCATTTACAGTATGAATCAATAGTGCTCCATTCAAAGGCGCGCATGGGAAATCTCCCATGCGTGCTTTAGGGAATTTTATCCTGTAAAGCTCTGCCGTATCACGTTAACTCGTTTTGGAATTTGTGGTAACGACAAGATCATCACTAAAATGATCGAGTTCGTAACTTTCTATAGAACCATCTTTGTTGTGATGCCAATACTTGTAGCAGACAACTTCAGAGCCGTCTGCATTGTAGTCCACAATGCGTTCATAATCATCTATAGAACCGTCTTTGTTGTAAAAATCAGCCCAACGCAATAATGCCGCCTCTCTTTCTTCGTTCGTCATCGAAAGTGGATCTCTCCCGGTATCATAATGTATATGGATTCGTATCTCCTTTCCGCAAACGAGCCATCCATGATAATCATAACAATCCACATCATAAGCAAAAAGCATACCACGCGAATACGCTATAAATTTTTCCTCGTTTCTTTCTACCACATGGATTGGTTCATACAAAAAAAACACATAAATCTGTAGAAAGAGAAAAACACCCATTAAGCAAACAGCCACAAAAGCGCCGAGAATGTTCCATTTGTTTTGCCGCACCTTTTTGATGCATACAACGATACAGTATAAAAACATAAAAAGAATGCAGAGAACACAGATGATGTAGACCGCATACAGGACATACCTTGTAAGCTGTAGGTCGAAATGTGCCAAAACAGCGTTGACAACCGCATAGGACAGCGCTACACCAATTGCAATCGCCAGTGCGATAAAAAACGGTTTGTTCCTTTTTATAAACATCGATATTTTCGCCGCCATTCGCACGCCCCTCCCATGTACCGCATTTGGATTTATCTGTCTTGGGATCTACTCATGAAGAAAGACCAATCAGTCCTCCCAATAACAACCGTACCATTTATTGCCAAGGTCTATGATAGATACATCATAGATCTGACTCCGGAGATAAATATCTTCTTCAGCTTCGCTCTCAGTCCCGTATTCATAGATAAATTCAAGCGATCTTATGGTGTCGTCATCCCGTTTTATGCTACAGCTAATGTGTAAACCAACACATTCCGGACGATCCAATACGATTTTCAACCCGTTCTCCCACTTCGTCAGATCGCTTAAATACAACGTAATATTAAATGGACTGATCGTTTCAAAAAAAGTGCGCAATACTTCTTGTTCTTCCGCAGAAAACAGCTTCATTCGCCGATAATCGTAGGGTGAACTGATCCATGGACGATTACAAGGATCATATGAATCAGTCTTATACGAAACTGCTTCAATCCAAAATCGGTCATTTTTGGAAATGATCTGTGCCACCTCATCAAACAGCGGTCGATGCTCTTCAAAAAGCATAAGCAGTTCTTCATACGTATGCTTTTGCGGCTGATAGGCATATCTCGGTTTATACCAGTATTGATAAACCACACCGCCAAGCAAAAGAACAGCCAATATACAGCAAATCCATTTTACAATGTATTTTTTCCTGCTTTTCGTTTGTTCCATGAATACCCCTCCGAATAAACATACTTATATTGTTGTAATAATCAAGTTCGTAACTTTCTGTAGAACCGTTTTTGATGTAATCATAAACCCCTATTGGTATTTTTCTGAAATCGGGTCAAAACATCCATCATAGTAATCGCTTATTTGAACTTGCTTTCCGCAAACAATCCAGCCGTGATAATCATGATAATCCACCCACGTATCCAAAAGGACACTCTCCGAATACGCTATAAACGTTTTCCCGTTTCTTTCTACTATATGAATCGGATAATATCTAAAAGCAACGATTAGAAGCTGTAGAAAAAGGAAAGCACCCAACAGGCAAACAGCCACAAAAGCGCCAAGAAAGTACCATCCGTTTTGGCGCACCTTTTTGATACATACAACGATACAGTATAAAAACATAAAAAGAATGCAGAGAACACAGATGATGTAGACCGCATACAGGACATACCTTGTAAGCTGTAGGTCGAAATGTGCTAAAACAGCGTTGACAACCGCATAGGTCATCGCCGTTCCGATTGCAATTACAGCCGCAATAAAAAACAGCTTATTCCTTCTTGAAAACATCGATATTTTAGTTTCCATTCGCACGCCCCTCCCATGTGCGGATCGTATAGTTTGTTAAGTTGTCCGCATAAAAGCACTAAAAATTTTATCATTATAGTATCACAAAAACCGCATTTTGTAAACGGAACAGATGCTTTGCCGTGAATCCTTCGCTCAATACATTGGTTCGATGAACGAAGTTAAAATACCCTCGCACAAGGAGCTTTTGTGCGAGGGTGTTTTCAACCTGTTCATTTACTGCGTCGAATGCCGAACGCATTTTGCAATCCATGCACTGACGCAGCATATCAAACCTGCGATTGCCGCCCACAGTGCAGAAACCGTTGTAGGTATGCGAAAAACAGACCATATATCAGGGATGGCTATCATACCAAAGCTGCATACGCCAAAGAAGCTTCCGAAAAGCAGAATCTGTTCATTGGTCGCTGCGCCTTTTCGGAATACCGTACACCCGAAAATGGGAGCGGCTAAAAACGGATGCAGCACATAAAGAATCCATCGTAAAATCCAATATAACCAAGACGGTTCACATGAGAATACGATAGAATAGATCGGTTCTCCGACCAACACACAAAAAATGATTACCATATACAAAAATGCCGCAAACGATCGTTTTGCGGTGTAGGATTCCGATGGCTCTGTGTTGTAAAACCAATATACACCGACAGAGCAAGCGATAAAAACGGCCATTGTCACAAATGCGGGTACGGCGGTCAACAAAAAGAACTGCCATATAGTATACTGTGCAAGGAATGGGAGCGTTGGAATGCAATACAAAAGAAAATCCCCTGCGCAGAGCAAGACGCCAAGACCCAACAGTTTCCCGGGCGGTAAAAAAGATCGCTTTTCTACCCAATATGCCAATATCGGTGTCAGAACAAAAGGAATTCCCCATAGCGCCGGGATATATATGCAGCCAGCTAAAAGCTCTTGAGACAAAGGATATCCCAAATAGACCGATGCAGCAAACGCACCAAATAAAATTCCGAAGCAAGCCTTGTATATAAAAATGATCTTGAACGGTTTTTTCATTTTGAATTTTTTTGCCCCTCCAAAAAGCGTCCTATTGTTCTCTAAAACAGTTCAAATTTATAATTTAGCGTTTGTTTCGTGAGGTTATTGTACCATGAATACCGCACTTTGTAAATGAAATGAGATACGAAGATGGCATCGGTGATCCGCTTACGGAAATTTAGGATAGATTTTTGCACACGGTTTTGTTATAATGGAAAACAACGTACATCGGAATGAAAAAAAGAACGGACGTTTGAAAATTCCGTAAGGGGAAGATGCGTATGAAAAAGATGATCTCATGGAATGTCAACGGTCTGCGTGCCTGCGTCAAAAAGAATTTCGAGGCGGAATTTTTGGCGTTGGACGCGGATTTCTTTTGCCTGCAGGAAACGAAAATGCAGGAAGGACAGTTGGATTTGCAGTTTGACGGCTGGCAGTCCTATTGGAATTACGCCGAAAAAAAGGGCTATTCGGGTACGGCGATCTATACCAGGCACACGCCGCTTGCCGTTTCTTACGGCATAGGCGACGCGTACTACGACAACGAAGGGCGGGTCATTACGCTCGAATATCCCGACTTTTTCCTCGTCAACTGCTACACGCCCAACGCGCAGGACGGTCTGCGGCGTCTCGAATACCGTATGAGCTGGGAGGATCGTTTCCGTCGGTATCTTTTGTCGCTCGATAAGCAAAAACCCGTGATCTTCTGCGGGGATCTCAACGTGGCGCACGAGGAGATCGATCTGAAAAACCCGAAAAGTAACCGCGGCAATCCCGGCTTTTCCGATGAGGAACGCCAAAAGTTCAGCGACCTTTTGCAAAGCGGCTTTACCGATACGTTTCGTTGGTTTTATCCGGATCTTGCGGGTGCGTATTCGTGGTGGTCGTATCGCGGCAACGCGCGCGCGAACAATACGGGGTGGCGGATCGACTATTTCTGCGTTTCCGACCGACTTTGCGATAAACTCTTGGGCGCGTCGATCCACAGCGAGATTTTCGGCTCCGATCATTGCCCCGTGGAATTGTTGGTCGATCTTTAAGAAAAGGGGAGGACGGATGCGCGCCTCGTTTTGTGCATCCGAAAAACGCACATGACATACGAGCAGGCGGTTGATTACATCCATTCTCTGCTGGCATTCGGCATCAAACCGGGGCTGACGCGGATCAAGGCACTTTTAAAGGCGCTCGGCGACCCGCAGCGGGGGCTTCGCTTCGTACACGTTGCGGGTACGAACGGCAAAGGCTCTACCTGCACCATGCTCAGCCATATTTTGACGCAGGCGGGCTTTCAAACGGGGCTGTTTACGTCGCCCTATGTGTTCTCGTTTTGCGAGCGGATACAAATCAACAACCAAAATATACCGAAATCGGACTTGGCCGAATTCGTCGGGCAGGTCAAGGACGCGATCGATCGGCTGCATACCGTGGGCATAGAACCGACGGAATTTGAGGCGATCACCGCAGCGGCGTTTTTATATTTTCAGAAGAGACGCTGCGACTATGTCGTGCTGGAGGTCGGCCTCGGCGGGCGTTTCGATGCGACCAATTGCATCCCTTGCCCCGAAGTGAGCGTGATCACCTCGATCTCTTTGGATCATACGGCGATTTTGGGCGATACCGTAGAGCAGATCGCCGCCGAAAAAGCGGGAATTATCAAGGAAAACGGGATCACCGTGACGACCTCTGCGCAAGACCCTGTGGCGCTGAAGGTGCTTTACGAGACGGCGCAAAAACGCGGCAATCGATTTGTACTCGGCAGGGTGGAAGCCGCCGAAATCCTCTCCCAAACGGTGAAAAACACGGTCTTTACCTATGCGGGCGACACCTATACGCTGCCGCTGATTGGCGCGCACCAAATCGAAAACGCCGTCGGCGTGATCGAAGCGGCAAAGTGTCTTTCGGGGGTTTCCGACGCGGATGTTCGAGAGGGAATACGCCGTACCGTGCTGCGCGGCCGCATGGAATTCCGCAAAGAACCCGTGCCGACGCTCCTCGACGGCGGCCACAATCCCGAATGCGGCGAAGCGCTTGCAAAGGTACTGGCAAGGTTTGTGCCTTTCCACGTTACGGCGGTTATAGGCATGATGCGCGACAAGGACGCGGCGCGGTATCTGCACGCGGTTTTGCCCTATTGCGAGACGGTGTATTTTACCAAACCCGCAAATCCCCGCGCGGCCGACCCCGAAACGCTCAAAGCCCTTGCACAGGGCATGACGGCGCAGGCGTATGTCGAGCCCGATCCCGCAAAAGCGCTTCGGCGCGCGTGCCGGGGCGTATCGGCGGACGGTTTGCTGCTCATTTGCGGCTCGTTTTATCTGCTGTCGGACTTGGAAATCGATGCCGGTCTATATTTGTGAAAAGCCCTTGCCAAGGTATGGCGGGTATGCTATAATACAACAACATTTCACCAATACGAAAGCAGGTGCTTTTATGCAGCTTGATTTTTACGAGGACAGACTGCGCGTATTTTTACAGACTTTGCAGGACGCGTCGTGCGAGGCCAAAATTCCCTTGGACGGCTTTCTTTATAAGCCCTGCGACTACAAAGTCGGCAATGCGCTCCCCGAGATCGACTCGAGCTTTCGCGAGTTCGGCCGCTTTGAACGCTGGGGCGGCGAAGCGGACGCGCACGCGTGGTTTTATAAGCATCTTGCAATCCCGCAGGCATTTCTCGGTCGCAATGTGGAATTGTGCATTTCCACGCAGATCGACGACTGGGACGCGGTCAACCCGCAGTTTATCGTGTATGTGGACGGCCGTTTGGCGCAAGGTCTTGACGTGAATCACCGCGAGGTGTTTTTGGATAACGCCAAAGCCCAATATGACATTTATGTGTATGCCTACAGCGGGAAATTTCCGAACCATTTGGAATTCAATGCGACGCTGCGCGTGTTCGACGAGGAAATGCGCAAGCTGTATTACAGCCTTTGCGTCCCCTTTGAAACAACGCTGCTTTTAGAACCGACCGAAAAGGATTATATTGACATCAAAACCTACATAGAACGTGCGATCCGGCTTGTGGATCTGCGCGAGCCGCGCTCCCGGGAGAGCCGTGCAAGCGTGCAGGCGGCGCAGCGGTTTTTGGATACGGAATTCTATGGGAAATTCTGCAAGGACAGCGGCGTCAACGCCATTTGCATCGGCCATACGCATATCGACGTCGCATGGCTCTGGACGCTTCGGCAAACGCGCGAAAAGGTGCTGCGCTCCTTTTCTACGGTGCTGACCTTAATGAAAAAGTATCCCGAATACAAATTCATGTCCAGTCAGGCACAGTTGTACGAATTTTTGAAGGAGGAAGCTCCTGAGCTTTACAGCGAAGTCAAGGAAATGGTGCGGCAGGGACGCTGGGAAGTCGAAGGCGCTATGTGGGTCGAGGCGGATTGCAATCTGTCCTCGGGCGAGAGCCTGGTGCGGCAAATCCTCTACGGCAAACGCTTTTTCCAAGAGGAATTCGGCGTAGACTGTAAAGTCCTTTGGCTTCCGGATGTGTTCGGGTATTCCGCGGCGTTGCCGCAGATTTTAAGAAAAAGCGGCGTGGACAGTTTCGTGACCTCCAAGATCGGCTGGAACGAAACCAACCGTATGCCCTATGATACCTTTTGGTGGCAGGGCATAGACGGCACGGACATTTTCACATACTTCATGACCGCGCAGGATAAGCGCCGCGGGAAGCTCCCCACAACGAACAGCACCTACAACGCCATTTTGAATCCCGCCCAGCTCATGGGCGCGTATGACCGCTACCAGCAAAAGGCGATCAACAACGAAGTGATGATCACCTTCGGTTACGGCGACGGCGGCGGCGGACCGACCCGCAAAGACCTCGAATACTATCAAATCCTGCAAAACGGCGTGACGGCCGTGCCGAAAGCCAAAATGGAATTTGCGGGCAGTATGCTTTCGCGTCTGCGCGCGCGTGCCGAGCAGGAATCCAATACCCCGCGCTGGCAGGGCGAGCTGTATTTGGAATACCATCGCGGCACGTATACGTCGCAGGCGAAAAATAAGCGGTGGAACCGCAAAAGCGAATTCCTGTTTGAGCAGGCGGAAACGGCGGCGCTTGCCGATTTCCTGTTAAACGGCACGGCTTATCCGAATGCCGCATTGCACGACGCATGGAAAACGATTTTGCTCAACCAATTCCACGATATTATCCCGGGTTCGTCCATCCATGAGGTGTATACGGTTTCCGAACAGCAGTACCGCACCATCACCGAGGTGGGCGAGGGCATCCTCCAAAACGCTTTGGCGGCAATCGCGGCGCGCATCAAAACCGACGGCGGCCTTTTGGTATACAATCCCAATTCCTTTACGGGCGCGGGCGTGGTGCAGGCGGACGGCGAGAGCGTATACGTCGAAAATATCCCCGCAAAAGGCTATCGGGTCGTTCCCCGCACTTCTGCGCGGCACAGCGTACAGGTCGGCGAAAACCGTTTGGAGAATGCGTTCTTTCGCATCGAACTTGACGCGAGCGGCGCGTTTGTGCGCCTCTATGATAAAGTCAACGCCCGCGAAGTGCTGAAAGCGGGTGCGCGCGGCAATGTACTGACGGCGTATGAGGATTACCCGCGCGATTATGACAACTGGGAGATCAGCAATTATTACCGCGAAAAATTCTGGACGCTCGACGCGCCCGCCGAGATCGTCGGTATTTTTGACGGTGCGCGCGCAGGGGTTGAGATCCGCAAAACCTTTATGCACAGCACGATCACGCAGAAAATCTGGCTGTATGACGATGTGGCGCGCATCGATTTCGATACCGACATCGACTGGAAAGAAAGCCATTTGATTTTGAAAACGGCGTTCCCCGTGGACGTCAACGCCGACAAAGCGACCTATGACATCCAATTCGGTACGGTGGAGCGTCCGACCCACAGCAATACCTCGTGGGACGCCGCGCGCTTTGAGGTCTGCGCCCACAAATTTGCCGATTTGTCCGAATACGGCTACGGCGTAAGCATTTTGAATGACTGCAAATACGGACACGACATTCATGACGGCGTGATCTCGCTGACATTGCTCAAATGCGGAACATATCCCGACCCTGAAGCGGACAAATGCCGCCATCGCTTTACCTATGCGCTGATGCCCCACGCGGGCGATTTCCGCGAAGCGGGCGTTGTGCGGCAGGCGTATTTGCTCAACTGCCCGATGGCCGCGCAGGTGATCGGGCGGCAGGACGGCGATCTGCCCGAACGCCTTTCGCTTTTGTCTGCGGACTGCGACAATGTTTTCATCGAAACCGTCAAAAGGGCGGAGGACAGCGACGCGGTGATCGTCCGACTGTACGAAGCATACAATAAACGCGCCGACGTGACCTTGACGGCGGGCTTTGATTTCCGAAAAGCGTCGGTCTGCGATCTGCTCGAAAACGAGGAATATGCACTCACCGTCAGCGGCAGATCGGTCACGCTTCCCGTCAAGCCCTTTGAGATCGTCACGCTCAAATTGGAGCGCTGAAGCCGCAGAAAATAAACTATTCGGCCGCAGACGGCGGACGATAGTTTGCCGTCTGCACCGAATTTTTACGCGAAGCAAAATTTCCTATTGATTTTTCGGACGCAATCCGTTATAATAGGGGAGCGTTCCAAAAATGCACTTGCCGGTGTGATGGAATTGGCAGACGTGCTGGACTCAAAATCCAGTGGTAGCGATACCGTGCCGGTTCGACCCCGGCCACCGGCACCAAAAATCGACAAGGCTTCTCTGAGGCTTGTCGATTTTTCCTTTATTTCGTTTGCTTTTGCGGTTCATCCGAAAGCCGCCGTCTTTTTGCAAAATGGCGAATCGCGCAAAAGGAAACTTTTTTACGGATGTGAATATCTTTATATAAAGAAAAAGGAGGCAAAACTTTATGAAAGTGATCTTAGTCAACGGCAGCTCCCGCAAAAACGGCTGTACAAGCGTCGCCCTTCATGAGGTCGAACGCGCCCTGCACGAAGAGGGGATAGACACCGAAACCATGTTTATCGGCAATGCCCCGATGTCGGATTGCCTTGCCTGCCGCAAATGCCGCGAGCTTGGCCGCTGTGTGCTCGACGACGCAGTCAATGAATTCGTGGAAAAGGCGAAAACGGCGGACGGCTTTGTGTTCGGTTCGCCTGTATACTACGCGCATCCGAGCGCGCGAATCCTCACGCTGTTGGACAGAGCTTTCTATTCGGGAGGGCAGTATTTTGCCTTTAAGCCTGCGGCGGCGGTGCTCAGCGCGCGGCGAGCGGGAACGACGGCATCCTTTGATGTACTCAACAAGTATTTTACCATTTGCTCGATGCCCGTGGTGTCTTCCACCTATTGGAATCACGTATACGGCGCCCAACCCGAAGAAGTCGCCGAGGACAAAGAGGGCTTGATGACCATGTACAACATCGGCAAAAATATGGCCTGGTTGCTCAAGTGCATTGCGCTTGGCCGCGAAAACGGCGTCCCCGTGCCGCACAACGAAAAGGTGCTGACCAATTTTACCAGATGAGCAAAACCACATATACATACAAAACGAAGCGTCCTTGTTCGGGACGCTTCGTTTTACTATGGGATTCTATATAAGCGGTATTTGATTACCATCTATTCTTTGACGGTTTGTGTACTGCCTGCCGGTAAGGGCGTGCCAAACACGGGATAATTATTTTCGTCTACCGTAAATTCCTGCGCCCAAAGACGTCTGCCCTCCCAGCCGGAACCTGATTCTTCATTTGCATGATAGAACATAAAGTGCTGGCTGCCGTCCTTAGAGGTGGTAAACGATGCGTGTCCCGGGCCGAATACGTTTTTGCTCTTTTGGAACACGGGCTTTTTTGATTTGCGCCAGCTTTCGGCGTTCATCGGGTCGTCGCCCGTGAGGGTGAGCAGACCCAAACAGTAATCGTCACACCAGCTGCCGCTTGCCGAATAAACAATATGCTGTGTTCCGTTGAGCTCCAACGCGGTGGGCCCTTCATTGATTTTCGGCTTCCCGCCCTTGCGTTCCCAGCGATATTTCGGGCGGCTCAGTTCTACACGTTCTCCGCTGATCGACCACGGATCAGCCATTTTGGCAATATACAGACGCTGTTCAACATTTTCAAAGCCTTCCCAGCCCGACCATATGAAATACAACTGATCGTTATATTCCATGACCGTTCCGTCAATCGCCCAACGATCGGTAGTGGCTCGAAGCACAGATTTAAAGGTGAACGGCTCTGTCGGGTCGTCGGAACTGCCCTCTAAGCAGAGCATACGGTGGTTGGCATTGTCGCCGTTGTCCGCGGCGACATATATATACCATTTGCCTTGTAAATAGTGCAGCTCGGGCGCCCAAATCTCCTGACTGTATTCCGGATCGTCGGGCGTCCACACCTTTACGCCCCGGGCGCTTCCGATTTGCGGGATCGTATCCGCTTTGGCAACACATACGCCGCCATCCGCCGAATAACAGTAATAATAAACGCCGTCCTTTAAAATCACCCACGGATCACTGCCGCTGTCGGCGAGCTTGTTATTGAACGGGATTCCCTGTGTGCCGCCCGAGGAAATATAGCCTTTTGCCGCATCCCTTTGTGTGCAGCCGCTGAGAAATGCCGTCAACAGGCATACGATCGCCATACAAATGGATACAATACGTCTGTTCAAAATACATCCTCCATTCATTATGCAAATAGGTTAGGCAATACAATCAGGGTACGGGAAAGGATAACGCGATGGAAGGGATTCGCAGAGAGCCGATTTCCCGAAGCGTTTCGGCGGATTTTTACCCCCTGACCGCGCGGGAAATATCCAAAAGATTTTCATAGCGGTACTGCGGGGCTTTGTCGAGCAGCAACTGCGAGAGCTGCGGGCAGATCGCTTTGTCGATGCGGTATTTGTTGATGGCGAAGCTCTGCCGCACGGACTTGGTCAAATAGGACGCATCGAGAATACTGAAATTGTTCAACAGCAGAAAAACGCCCTGTTGATATTTCATGAGATCGTTGGTCGGAATGTCGATGAGCTTCGCCGTGGGCGAGACGCTTTCGGGGAAATTGGCGGGACGCGGTAACCCCGCAAGGGGCGTACCGTTGCGAGCCGCCGCCAGCTTTTTGCGCAGTTCTTCGGGCGAGAGGGTGCGAAAAATGTCTACGCTGTAGTCCGAAAGCCAAGCGTTGACCTCTTGTATGTCGCAGGTCGTGTCGTCGTCTCCGATGTCTGCGGCCGTATAAATGACGACGTCGTCCGCAAACTCCTGCCGCCCTTTGAGCGCGAACGAGAGCGCGACGTACAAGCTGTGCGTAAAGTCGATAAACGGACTGATGTCCAAATAATGCTGCGCAAAGGCAAGCATAGAGTACAGCGCGCTTTTTTCGGGCTTTTCGTACAGCGTTTCATAGACCGTCATAAAGCGCGTGTTGCTTTGATAAAACGCCAAAAGCGCGTCGCTGTCCAAATGCACGAACGAGCTTTCCCCGTAAGGCTTGAGTACATCTTCCTGACGCAGCAGCGTGGGCATGAGCCGCCGTTCGCTCGAGCAAATACGTTCGCCGCGGTAATAGAGCAATTCCCCCTGCAAAAAGGGGACGAGCAAATGCTGTTCAAAATCCTGCATGCTGTGAATTTCCGACTGGGTCACCGCGAAATTCACATCGAGCGCGTCGGCGAGCTTTGCAAGCAGACGTTCGCGCCCGGCGCCTTTCGGTTTATGATTTTCCCGTTTCCATGCCATACGATCACCCGAAAAAAGTGTAACACGTTCGCGGGATTTCTTCAAGGGCTTTGCACAGCGAAAAAATCACCGAAAAAAAGCGGAAAACCCTTGCAAGAACGCGTGCAAACATGATAAGATAAACACATACAGAACCAAAGGGGGAGAAACAGAGATGCGTAGAAAAGCAATAGCCGTATTTTTGGCGGCGCTGCTGTTTGTGGGAATAGGCGGCGTCACGGCATTTGCGGATGCACAGGCACAAAAAGTAACGCTGTCCGCAGAGAATTTGTCTCACGAGATGAGTTCCGATATGTACGGCATTTTTATTGAGGACATCAACAATGCCGTAGAAGGGGGACTGAACGCTAATTTGGTGCGCAACAACTCTTTCGAGTATTTGTATTATGCGAAAAAGGACGCACTTTCCGGCTGGGAGATCGAGGGAAAGTATACCCGCGAGACGACGGGCGGCATTCACGAAAACAACCCCTCCTATATCTCTATGCCGCAGGATGATTCCGTAAAGACGCGCACAGTGAAAAATCTGGGCTTCTGCGAGTATTACCATTACAAGACCGATAATAAGGATTCCCGCGTGATCGACGTGCCGAGTATGTCCATTAAAGCGGGCGATACATACGCGTTTTCGGCATGGTTTAAAAATACGAACATGACCGTTTCGGTGTATCTGGAAAACAAGCGCGGCGAGAAGCTCTCCGATACCGTCAGCTTCGGCGTGCATACGGGCGATACGTGGGCAAAGAGCGCCGCTGTGCTGACTGCGGCGAAAACCGACAGCGCTTCGCTGGTCATGGAATTTGAGTCCGGCGCGGTATCGCTTGATTATGTCTGCCTTTACCCCGAAAAGAGCTATGGTTACGGCCAATCCACATGGAAATACACGTCTCTGCGCGAGGATATGTACCGTGCGCTGGAACAGCTGCATCCCGCGTTTGTCCGCTTCCCCGGCGGATGTGTTGCGGAGGGCAGCGATCTGGAGAACAATTTCAACTGGAAGAATACCATCGGGCCTTTGGAGACCCGCAAGCAGAATTACAATATCTGGCAAAACGATAACATCGATTACAACAACAGCTACAGCGTCGGGTATCACGAATACTTCCAGCTGTGTGCGGATTTGGGTGCAAAGCCCGTGCCGATCCTCAACGTGGGGCTGATCTGCCAGCCACGCTGCGGCTATGACGACCAGTATGCGAAATATCAGTCCGGTGAGATCACGAAAGAGCAGTGGGAAGAGTATCTCGACACCATCGCATACCGTCCGGGTACGGCGGAATTTGACGCGTATGTGCAGGATATTTTGGACTTGATCGAATATGCGAACGGCGACGTATCCACCGAGTGGGGCGCGCGTCGCGCGGCAAACGGGCATCCCGCGCCGTTTGATTTGGAATACATCGGTCTCGGCAATGAAAACTGGGGCGAGGTCTATTTCCGCAATTTGGCGGCGTTGAAAGCCGCGGTCAACAAGGTGTATCCGAATATCAAGGTGATCTCCTCCGCAGGCCCTGTTTCCGCAGGCTTGCAATTCGATACCTCTTGGGAGGAGCTGTCCGCAAATTATACGGATACGATTGTGGACGAACACTATTATCAGGACGACGACTGGTATCTCGCCAATTTGGATCGGTATGACAATTACGACCGCAACGGCCCGAAGGTGTTTTTGGGCGAATATGCGGCGACCGCCAGAAACGCGGGTACAATTGAGACGAAGTCCAATCTGAATGCGGCGCTTTCGGAAGGCGCGTATATGACGAGCTTGGAGCGCAACGGCGACGTCGTCGTCATGGCCTCTTATGCGCCGTTGTTCGCCAAGATCAACGCCCAGCAATGGAAAATCGACCTGATTTGGTTTGACGACGAGAACGTGGTGCTGACCCCCAGCTATTACACGCAAATGCTCTATATGAACAATACGGGCAGTCGCTATTTGGATGCAACGCTCCCTGAGGGGAACGACGGGGTGTATCAGTCCGTCACCGTCGATGAGAAGAATGAACTGATCTATGTGAAGCTCGTCAACACCACGGGTGAGGAAAAGTCGTTCTCCTATGCGCTCGACGGCTTCGGCAAGGCAAATTACGCCGATATGCTCTCGCTTACGAACCGGTCGCTCGCGGCCTGCAATGAGTCCGGCAGAACGTGCATTGTGCCGCAGGCGCAGGAAGTGAAATTGAACGGCGATCCCACATTTACGGTCGGCGGGTATTCCGTGAACGTACTGCGCATTGCATACGGCGGCAATCAAACGGGCGAGGGGCTTTATGAACTGCCCGAAATGCCCGAGGCGACGCCTTATTACACGCCTTTGGAGCGCGCGCTTGTCTACATTATTCCCGCGGGGATCCTTGTGCTTGCGGTGGGCATTCCCACCATCGTACATTTGATCCGCAGGAAGCGCGGAAAAACCTCCGCTTAATAATTCTGTAAAACAGAACATAAAATGCAGGGGAAAAGCTCTCCTGCATTTTATTTTCACGGAAAAATATACGGCGGGTTTTCACGGGAGGAAATCTATGCAAACGCTTATCGAATGGATCGAAAAAGCAAACACGGCCGTGCATGACGCGGTTTGGGGCGTGCCGATGCTGGTGTTGCTTCTGGCGACGGGGATCTATCTGACGGCAGGCACACGCTTTTTGCAAATCACCAAATTTCGGTATGTGCTGAAAAACACGATTTTGAGTGTGTTTCAAAACGGAAAAACAAAAAAGTCGAAGGATAAAAACGCCATTACCCCGTTTCAGGCGTTGGCGACGGCGCTTGCGGCCACCGTCGGCACGGGAAATATCGTCGGCGTGGCGACTGCGATCGCGGCGGGCGGCGCAGGGGCGATTTTTTGGATGTGGGTCTCCGCGTTCTTCGGCATGATGACCAAATACGCCGAAATCGTACTCGGTATCTATTTTCGGCATAAAAGTGCGCAAGGGGAATGGGTCGGCGGCCCAATGTACTATATTGAAAAGGGTCTCCGACAAAAGTGGCTTGCGGTGCTGTTTGCCGTTTTTTGTCTGTTTGCTTCGTTCGGCATCGGCTCTATCGCGCAGGTCAACGGCATTGCTACGGCCTTGCAGTCCTCTTTTCACATACCCGGCTTTGTTACGGGCGTTGCGGTGTGTGTGCTTGTCGCCGTCATTTTGCTCGGCGGCATTCAGCGTATCGTGGGCGTGACCGAAAAGTTTGTACCCGTTATGGCGGCGCTCTATATCCTCGGCTCACTGACCGTGATTTTGGTCAACGTCAAACATCTTCCATCCGCCATGACCGAGATTTTCCAAAGCGCGTTTTCGCTTCGCTCTGCGGGCGGCGGTATCATGGGTTACGGTATAGCAAGCGCCATGCGTTACGGCTTTGCGCGCGGCGTGTTTTCCAACGAGGCGGGTCTTGGTTCTTCGGTGCTGGTACACGCTTCGGCGGATGTGCGCGAACCCGTCCGACAGGGACTTTGGGGCATTTTTGAGGTATTTTTCGATACGATTGTCATTTGCACGCTGACAGCCCTTGCCATTTTGACCACGGGCGCGCACCGTGTGGCGGGCTTGGAGGGCGTCAACGTCACAATTTGGGCATTTCAAAGCGTGTTCGGCGCTTTCGGCGGCTATATCGTATCGGTCGGGATCGTGCTGTTCGCTTTCTCCACACTGCTCGGCTGGTCGGTTTACGGCTGCCGCGTGTCGGAATATCTCGGCGGCAGGACGTTTATGCAGATTTATAAGGGGATTTTTTTGGCGGTCTCGTTCATCGGGTCGGTATCAAGCATCCGGCTTGTATGGGAACTGTCCGACACCTTTAACGGCCTGATGGCGCTGCCGAATCTTGTCGGTGTGCTGCTGTTGTCGCCGCTGGTGTTCCGCATTACCGAAAACTACCGCATGCGCATTTTTCGGGGACAATCCGTGCCGCCGATGCTTTCTTTCCAACAAAACGATCCGTTTACGATCCTGCCCAAACATTGAGATCGTGCGCTTTTCCTGCCCGCCGTGCCGATTTTCGGGGCGGCGGGCATTTCTCTTTTCGCTTTGAATATACATGAAGCAGAAGTTGTGGATGGAGAAGGTCTTGCTATGGTGATCCGACTGAAAAAACTGCTGACCGTACTCGCGTGTGCAGTGCTTGCGATCACGCTTTTGGCGTGCGGCATGGGCGTTGTGATGGCGATAGATACGCGCACAGACGACTATGTTCCCATTCGGCAGTTAGACCCCGAAAAGCCCATGGTTGCCCTGACCTTTGACGACGGCCCTTACGGCCCTGTGACCAAGCGAATCGTCAAAGCGCTGCAGGAAGTCGGCGGACGCGCGACCTTTTTTGTGGTGGGTAGCCGCATCGAAGGGCGCGAAGAGAGCATCCGCATGATCGCCGACGCGGGCTGTGAATTCGGCAATCACACCTATGACCATGTCAATCTGCGCTCGCGCGGGAGTACGTCTATTTCGGAACAGTTAAAAAAGACCGACGAAGCGCTTGAAAAGGTCGTGGGACGCCGCACGACCGTCCTGCGTCCGCCGGGCGGGACGTACAGCAAAAACCTCTCGACCCTTACCGATCTGCCGATCGTGCTTTGGACGATCGATACCATGGATTGGAGTCACCAAAACTGCGCGCGAAGCGTCAAACGGGTGCTGGACAATGTACACGACGGCGACATTATCCTGATGCACGACCTCTTTTTGCCGACCGCCGAGGCGGCCGAAAAAGTGATCGTCGCGCTGACCGAGCAGGGCTATCAGCTTGTAACTGTCAGTGAATTGCTGGCATATCGTGACTCCGTAGACGGAATTCTTGTGAAGAATGACGGTTGACAAAAGCGTGTGAATGCGTTATGATAATAGCACGTTACCACTTTACCATGATAAATCGGAGGAATGGAAAATGAAACTGAAAAAGGGCATTGCGCTGTTGCTCGCGCTCGTCGTGCTTGTCTGCACGCTGGCGGCTTGCGGCGGCAAAAAGGATACAGAGAATTCCGATCTTGATACGGAGAATTCCAATCTTGATACGGAGAATTCCGATCTTGCGTACATAAAGGACAAGGGGACGCTGGTCATCGGCATTACCGATTATGCGCCGATGAATTATAAGGAAAAAGGCTCGACCGAATGGACGGGGTTTGACACCGAGTACGCACGTCTGGTCGCCGAAAAGCTCGGCGTGAAGGCGGAGTTCATTGTTATTGAATGGGACAACAAATATACCGAGCTTGACTCGAAGGCGATCGACTGTGCATGGAACGGCATGACTATCACCGAGGAGAGCAAGCTGAACGCGAGCGTCACCAATCCGTATGTGAAGAATGCGCAGGTCGTCGTTATGGCGAAGGATAAGCTGGATGCATACCCGACGGCGGAAAGCATGAAGGATTTGCAGTTTGCTGTTGAAAACGGTTCTGCGGGCGCAAAGGCGGCCGAGGAAGCGGGCTTTACCAAGGTCACGAAGGTTGCCGATCAAAGTGCGACGTTGATGGAGGTTTCCAGCGGTGCGGCGGACGCCTGCATCATCGACATCAC
The DNA here is from genome assembly GCA_947628665.1 of uncultured Clostridia bacterium. Taxonomy (GTDB): domain Bacteria; phylum Bacillota; class Clostridia; order Oscillospirales; family Acutalibacteraceae; genus Fimenecus. The sequence goes on along the minus strand of CANRAU010000006.1, from coordinate 54,940 downwards.
CATGGCGAACGCCATGACGGGCGAAGGCACGAGCTATGCAAACTATGGCTATAAGCTCGAATTGACGAGCGAAGAGTACGGTATCGCCTGCCGCAAGGGTTCTGACCTCACGGAGGAGATCAATAAGATCACGGCGGAACTGATGCAGGACGGCACTATGGATAAACTCGCCGAAAAATATCAGCTGACGCTCATCAAGTAAAATCCCGAAATGTTCGTGCAGCGGCGAAGCAGTCTACTTCGCCGCTGTCGTTTCTCTTTATCAGATTTGGAAAGAAAAGGATAATCTATGTTTTGGAGTGTTACCGTCAGTTTGCTGGAAGGGTTCGGAAAAACCCTTGAACTGTTCTTGCTGACGTTGTTGTTTGCCCTGCCGTTGGGGCTGGTGTTCAGCTTCGGTTCGATGAGCCGTTTTCGGCCACTCAAGTGGCTGGTGCGCGCGCTGATTTGGGTGATTCGCGGTACGCCGCTGATGCTGCAGCTCATTGTGATCTATTACGGCCCGGGGCTTATCGGCTCGCAGGTGGCTGCGCTCGGTTCGCAAAATCCGTTTTTGCAGTGGCTGGGTACCTGGTCGGTCATGGATCGGTTCGTCGCCGCGCTGATTGCTTTTGTGATCAACTACGCCTGTTATTTCTCCGAAATTTACCGCGGCGGTATTGAAAGCATTTCCAAAGGGCAATATGAAGCGGGACAGGTGCTGGGCATGACCAAAACGCAGGTGTTTTTCAGGGTCGTGCTGCTGCAGGTCGTCAAACGGATCGTGCCGCCCATGAGCAATGAGATCATCACGCTGGTGAAGGACACCTCCCTTGCGCGCATCATTGCGGTATACGAAGTGATTTGGGCGGGGCAGGCGTTCATTAAGTCCGACGGTCTTTTGTGGCCGCTGTTTTATACGGGCGCGTTCTATTTGGTGTTTGTCGGACTTCTATCGCTGCTTTTCGGTCGTATCGAGAAAAAACTCGATTATTTCAGAGGTTGATTATGGCTATTTTGGAAGTAGAACAAATCCATAAGAGCTTCGGCAAAACCGAGGTACTCAAGGGCATAGACTTTTCTATGGAAGAGGGGCAGGTCGTTTCGGTCATCGGCTCTTCCGGCAGCGGAAAAACCACGCTTTTGCGCTGCATTACGGGTTTGGAGACTGCCGACCGTGGCAAGATCACCGTTGGCGGACGTGTGACGTTTGACGCCGCGCGCAAAGGAAAGCTCTCCATGGCGGAAAAACGCCAAAATCAGCTTTGCACGGGGCTTGTGTTTCAGTCGTTTAACCTGTTCCCGCAGTACACGGCGCTGCGCAATGTCACGCTTGCAAAGGAATTTTTGGTGAAAGAAGCCTGCAAGAAAGAGCAATGTGACCGCGCCGAGATCAAGGCGCGCCTGACGGCCATTGACGAGGAAGCAAAGGCGCTTCTTTTGAGCGTGGGACTTTCGGACAAGCTGAACAGTTACCCGTGCGAGCTTTCGGGCGGGCAGCAGCAGCGTGTGGCGATCGCGCGTGCGCTGATGCTCTCTCCGCAGGTGCTTTGTTTTGACGAGCCGACCTCCGCGCTCGACCCCGAGATCACCAACGAGGTGCTGGCCGTGATACGCAAGCTGGCAAACGAGGGACGCACCATGCTCATCGTCACCCACGAAATGGGCTTTGCCCGCGAGGTCTCCAATGAGATCATCTTTATGCATGACGGCGTCATTGCGGAACGCGGCGCACCCGATGTGGTATTCGATCAGCCGAAAAACGCACGTCTGCGCGAATTTTTAAGCGCCATGCTGCACGCATAACCGAAAATGAAAACAGGAAAACGGCATCGCTTGTAAACGATGCCGTTTTGTGTGTAGGCTTTCGTGTGTTATGCTTATTCGCCCTTCATTTCCAGGAGCTTGACCTTGCCGTTGTAGGCCGCTTCGCTGACGGTGATCGAATCGAAGATCGCCGCTTTGATGTCGTCCTCCGTAACGCCTAACTCCAGGCAGTCCTTCTGCTCGGTGAAAATGTTCAGATCCATGATATAGGGGAGGTAAAGCGGATCCATACCGCTCTCGATACCGCGCGCCGCATAGTCCTTGACGACCTTGCCCATGCCCATTTTCATCATCCAGGGCGCAACGCCGAGCACCTTTCTGCCTTTCATGCCGCGCGCTTCATACACGATGGCAAGGAATTCCGTCCAGGTGAGGTTGTACATACCGATTTTCCATGCGCGGAAGCCGCCGACTTCCTTTTCGGCCGCGCCCGCGATCGCCTGACCGACCTGACGAACGGTCAGCATTGTTGTGCCGCCCTTCGGATACATTGTGAAAGGCCATTTGTCCATGAATGCGATCTGCTCAATGAGGATGACCCAAACGGGACGTCTGCCGGGCTGTGTGCCGAAGATATAGGGCAGTTCCAGCACGGAAACGTCAAAGCTTTCGTCCGCATATTTCTCGCAGACCTTTTCCTGATCCAAACGGCTTTTAATGTAGGGGTTGTGCTCGCAGATGGGCATATCCTTGCGCTCTTTGGCGAGCCAGCTGAAATACGAGCCGAGTACGACCGCGCGCTTTAAGCCCGCTTCCTTGCAAAGCGGCAGAATGCGCTCCAGCGGCGCGATATTGAATTTGTAGTATGCATCGTAAACGGGAGCGGGGAATTCCACTCTCTCGTCCACGCCCGCGGCGAAAATGAAGCAGTCGCAACCCGCCAGCATCTCCCGAATTTCGTCATCGGATTTCTTGTTGATGTCGCCGAATACGATCTCCATTTGCTCGGGGATAGGCGCACCCTCGGGAAGGGGCGGAAGCGCAACGCTCTTGACCTCATGCCCTCTTTCGATGAGGATCCTTGCGGCCTCGCAACCCAAAAGACCCGTTCCGCCGATCATAAAAACTTTCATACGTTTACCTCCAATTTCATTTTGCATACGCAGAGCGAAAACCGCGCACGGGATCAGGGCTAAACGCGTCTTTCGCTGTTCTTTTCCAGTATAGCATATATTTTCCCGAATTTCAACATCGGCTTTTCCCTATAACGGCGTTTTCGCGCCCAAAACACAGCGCAAAGGAAAACGGCTTTTGCTTGACAATCCCGAAATCGACGGGTACTATAAAGCAAGAAAGCACAAACCGATAAGATACGGGACGAGAATAGAATGAAAATCAATTATCAATGCAAAATGGAAGAGGAGATCGCGAAATTTCCGCAGGGCGAACGGCCGAAGTTGCTGCTGCAATGCTGCTGTGCGCCGTGTTCCAGCTATGTTTTAAAAGCGCTGACCGCGCATTTTCGGGTGCTGGTTTACTTTTACAATCCGAACATCCAGCCCGCCGCCGAATACGAAAAACGCCGCGAGAATTTGGATAAGCTCCTGCGGTGCGCGCCGTACTGCGAAGACGTGCAGGTCGTGGAAGCCCCGTATGACCCCGCACGCTTTTTTGAAGCGGTACGGGGCTTGGAAAACGAGCCGGAGGGCGGCGCGCGCTGCACCGAATGCTTTCGGTTGCGTCTGACGGCGGCGGCAAAGCAGGCGAGGGCGCTCGGGTGCGATTGGTTCACGACCACGCTTACGGTCAGTCCCCATAAAAACGCCGCGCTTTTAAATGCGCTCGGTGAAGAGATCGGGGCGGAGGTCGGCGTGCGGTTTCTGCCGTCCGACTTTAAGAAAAAAGAGGGCTATAAGCAATCCATCGCCCTGTCGCGGGAATTCGATCTGTATCGGCAAAACTTTTGCGGCTGCGTGTTTTCCGCGCGCGCACAGGAAACGCCGTCAGCCCTCTAACCGTTTGAGATACCCCTCCATATCAAACGGCTCTAAGGGGCTGTCTTTCTTTAAATACAGCGGATGGTGCGGATGCCCTTTTACGGAAATGCGCCCCGCCGATACCCAGCGGACGTTACAGGCGTTGCCCAATTCGATGATTTCCCGAAGACATAGATTCAGGTATTTGCGCTTCTCCACGATATTGCCCCACGCCGCCCAAACGGTCGGCCGCTCGTCCTTGCAAAGCGACAGCACATATTGGAAAGCCCGTTTGTTTTCCTCGTGCAGCCGCGCGTTAAAGTGCTTCTCCATGCTGTCGGGGTCGGTCGCCCGTTGCGCATAGACGTTGAGCATAATAAAGCTGTCAAAGCCGTTATGTAAGGCGATGCGTTCGGCGGATTTGAGCGTCGGGTCGAGCGCGTCGGGCGCGGCGGTGGACGGGTTGATGCCGTAGCAGATCAGCGGACGAAGTCCCCGCGTACCCAAAATATAACGGTACTCGTCGTATCGGTTCGGCACGAACAGCCAGCGGTCAACGTCATAGTCCTCGGCAGGCTGCAAAGCACGCGCCAACGCCGTGTCGAAGCCTTGTATTTCCAATTCTGCGGTTTCACAAAGCGGTATATGCATAAAGCGTCTCCTTTAAGCTGAGGGGAGTCGAACCCGATATGTCCCACGTCGGTTCTTCATCCTCCAAAAACGCGGCGTACCAGGAGAAAGAAAAGCTCTCGCCCGCCGCCAAGGCCTCAATGCCGCGCTTCTTGGAAAAATCGCCGGCAAAACCGACGGGATCGTTGATCCCGTGCCACGGCTCGATGCACACGAAAGGCGCGGCGGGCTTTGCCCAAATAGCCAGGAAGGGTACTTTGCCGAAGAAAAATCGAACGGCGGTTCTGCTCTGCCTGCAGTGCAGCGTCACATAGTCCGACTGTACGTTTTCAAAGATCAGCGCGTCCTTGTCGAACAAAGACGCGTGCAGCGTCAGCGTATCTTCGTTATGCAAAATCGGGTCTGCTTCGCCCGTCAACAGAGAATCGGTATTGATGCGCTCGCTTTTGAGCGTTTCTTTCTGTTCAAATACCAGCGTATCCCCGAGCGCACAGTTAAACGCGGGATGCGCGCCGATGGAAAAATACATGGTGCGGTCATTGGGGTTATGCACCGTATGCCGCACGGTCAGCCCGTCGCCCGACAGCTTGAAACGGACATACAATTCGTAATCATACGGATAGCTTTGCCTGGTTTCCCGGTCGCTTGTTTGCAAAAAAACCAATTCCGAGGGCGTTTGCGACACAAGCGCAAAGGGGCGGTGACGCGCGATCCCATGGCGGATGATCTCGTAGGACTTGCCGTCGATGCGGCAGGTATCATCTGCGAGCCTGCCGATGATGGGGAACAGGATCGGCGACTGCCCGTTCCAGACGGCGGGATCGCCCTGCCACAGGAATTCGTGTCCGCTTCTGCACGCGCGGACGCTCGTCAGCACCGCGCCGAAGGGATTCACTTCAATAGACAACTGCTGGTTTTGCAGGCATGCGCACATGGTACTTCGCTCCGTTTCGGTATTTTCAGCAAGTTTGTTTGCTGTTTTCATCATAGCATGAAATGGATATTTCGTCCATATCTAAAATTTCAAATACGGCATACGGCGGGTTTGCTGTTGGCGGCAAGCCCCAAAAAGCAAACGACGGACGGCAATCGCACGGCGATTCGCTTTTTCGACCGAATGTCCGTTGACAAAAGCGGGACAGCCCAGTATAATAGCTTCCAAGCACCTTTTGGTGCGGGAAAACCCAAGCTGTAGAGGAGTCCGTTTTTCCTATGGTACATTATCTGTTGTCCGCGCTCGTTGCCTATCTTTTGGGATCTTTGAGCTTCGGCATTATTCTGTCTAAAACAAAATACAAAAAAGATATTCGCGATTACGGCTCGAAAAATGCAGGCATGACCAACACGCTGCGCACCTTCGGCAAAAAAGCGGCGGCGTTCGTGTTTTTGTTCGACGCGTTAAAGGGTACGGCGGCGGTACTGCTTGCCAAATACCTGCTTTGCGGTTCGGCGGATGCGACCCTTTGCGCCTACATTGCGCTCGTGTTTGTGGTCGCGGGGCATATGTTCCCCGTCTTTTTCGGCTTTCGGGGCGGCAAGGGTGCGGCAACCGCGCTCGGTGCAACAACGGCTTTGGCGCCGCTGACCTTTCCGCTGGTGATCATTCCGTTTCTGCTGGTGGTGTGCGTATCCCGCATGGTTTCGCTCGCTTCGATCATCGCGGCGATCCTGTTGCCCTTTGTCACCTTCGGGATCTATCATTTTCGCGGGGAGGCGACGCTCGTCCCCACCGTGGCGACGGCGATCACGGCTGTGTTGATCATTGTGATGCACCGCGGCAACATCGTCCGCATCATAAAAGGCGAAGAAAGAAAAATCGGTTCTGACAAGGTCAGAACCGATATAGACAGTCAGTAAGCTCTGCGATGTTTTTTCGGAGGGAGAGGATGTGTGAAGGAGAACCGTCAGGGTTCTCCTTCGCGTTTCATCGGGCCGCCGAAGGCGGCACATTCGGGCGCGGGCAAGCGCCCGAATGTAAGGCAGCTTGTCGAAAAAGGAGAATCCTTTTTCGGCAAGCGGAATCGGTTCTGACAAGGTCAGAACCGATAGCACGGAGGAAGAATCTCCGAAAAACGACTGATCTTTATTTAATAAGCCAAACCGCGAGCAGTGCGGCGTGCAGAAGAAATGCGGCGGGCAGCCCCAACATAAATTTCATATGGCGGGTTTTGTGCCGAATGCACTGCATGGTGAGAAACATCGGCAGCGCCGCGCCGAGAAAACCGACCGTCAAAAGAGTTCTTTCGGGGACTCTTCTTTTTTTATGCCGGGCGGCGGATTTGTCATAGACAGTCATAATTACGCCGACTGCCGAAATACAAATACAATAAATCAGCAAAGCTCTCGCTTCCATTTGCATCACCGAGGGCATTGTACAGGAATTTTGCGGCACTGTCAATCAAAAAACGGTATACCAAATGATACGGAGGCATCCCATGAAACGCAGAATTTTAGCCATTTGCCTTGTGCTTTTAGCAGCACTTTGCGGATTTTTACTGTTTATGCGCCAACCCGACCAAAACGGGGAAACGCCCTCGAAATCCGAACAGCCAAACGACCCGTATACCGTAGCGGGAGAAATGCGCGCCGTATGGGTGAATTACAATGAGCTTTCCATGCGCGCATCGGGCGGCGGAGATGCGGCGCAGTTCCAAAAGAAAGCGGAGGAAATGACCTCTACGTTGGCAAAAGCGGGTATGAACACGGTGATCGTGCATGTGCGCGCGTTCTGCGATGCCTTTTACCCGTCCGACCTCTTTCCGTGGACGGCGTATCTCACGGGCGTACAGGGACAGGCGGTTCGCTATGACCCTCTGCAAATTTTTATCGACTGCGCCAAAGCGCATGGCCTTTCGGTACAGGCGTGGATCAATCCTTACAGGGTGCTTTTGTCTGCGGATTGGTCAAAGCTCGCAGACAACAATCCCGCAAAGCAGTGGTATCTTGCCAAGAAAACCGAGAACCTTTTGCTGACAGGCGACGGGATCTATCTCAATCCCGCGTCGGACGAAGCGCAGGCTTTGATCATCAACGGCGTGCGTGAAATTTTGCGCAAATACGACGTGGACGCCATCCATATGGACGATTATTTTTACCCGACGACCGATTTTTCCGTGGACAGCGCTTCCTATGCCGCCTACACCGAAGCGGGCGGGAAATTGCCGCAGGACGCATGGAGACGCGAAAATGTGAGCACCTTTGTCAGTAGCCTGTATGCCGCCATTAAGGCGATCAATCCCGATGTACAGCTTGTTATAAGCCCCGCCGGCGACATCCAGAAGAATTATGACAATCTGTGTGCCGATATTCCGCGCTGGGCGAGCGAGGCGGGGTATGTGGACGTACTGATGCCGCAGCTGTATTACGGCTTCCAAAACGAGAGCAAGCCGTTCTTAAAAACTGCCGAGGAATGGGCGTCGCTGGACTTCGCGGAGAATGTGCGGCTTTGCTTCGGACTTGCCGCGTACAAAAGCGGTAAGGAGGATGCATATGCGGGCAGCGGCCGCACGGAATGGCAGACGCATACCGATATTTTGGCGCGGCAGCTTACCGCTTGCCGGCTTCTTCCGCACTACGGCGGCTTTGCGCTGTATACCTATTCCAGTATTTACACGTCGGATTGCGAAGAAAACGCAAAAAAAGAGTGGAAAAACTTAAAAAACATGCTATAATGTGATAGAATACGAAATATAGGCTGAATTTGAAAATTTGGTCTGCTTCGGAAAACCTGTATCTGCAAAGCTTGCGGTTCGCGGTAAGAGAAGCAAAGCGTTACGGCGCATCGCGATTCCGAATCGCGATAGAACGATGCGTGAAAAGGGGTATGTGCAAAGATTCCCGTATGCGCGGGAACTGCTTTGTACGCGTTGTGTAAAACTTTTGTTGGAGTAGGGTAAAAATGCAGGAGAAAAACAGAAAAAAAGTTTACATATTATGTGCGGTCGGGGCTGTACTGCTGGTGACCGCGCTGGTCGCGCTGGCGATATGGATGCACGGGCGGGTACCGGCGGCGAAGCAGGCGGAGGCCACCACGGGCGCCGTACAGACACTACCGGAGACGACGACAGCCGAGCAGACGACAGAACCGCCCGCGCCCACGCTGACGATCACCGAGCCGAAAAAAGAGACATTGACTGTCCAGTCTCCGTACATCACGATCAAGGGCGCTTGCGACGCGTCTTTGCCGCTGACGGTGAACGGACAAGCTGTTACGCTTGCGCAGGACGGCACATTTTCCTATGACTGTCCCTTAAAAGTCGGGAAAAACACCGTCACCGTTACCAATACAGATAAAACCTTTGTGTTCCAAGTCACCTATGAACGCAAGTTGATCCGCTCGGTTTCCCCGAAAAAGGCCGTTTCCGCAGAGGGCGGCATGACGATCGAGGTCTCGGCGGTGGCCATGGCCGGTTCCAAGGTCACGGCGTCTTTGGCGGGCGTCAAGGTGACGCTTTCGGAGGAGAATTCGAGCAAAGGGGAGGCCTACAGAACCTATTCGGGGATCTATACCCTGCCTAAGGGTACGTCCGAACAGCAAAAACTCGGGCGGCTGAAATTCACCGCCGTCTATGACGGGCAGACCGAAACCGTTTCGGGCGCGTCCGTCACCGTGAATGCAATCAAATATGTGGAAGTCCCGGTTCAGTCGGGAAAAGGCGAAGTGAAAGAGCCCACCGTTTCGGGGGATGGAAAGGTCGATGTGCTGACGCCCAACGCCGATCACGGCCTCGGTCAGGCAAAAATGATTTTGATCACGGCGAAGTACGCCGAAACCTGCCCGGGCGAAACGGCGGACGATAAATCGTCGCCGCTGTGTACGCCGTTCTTGGAAGGTACATATGACTACGTCAAAAATGAAGCCAAATTTGACGATACAATGTATTACATTACGCAATCGGGTTACAAGGTGGAAAAGGACAACGCGCAAAGCCAGGACGGTTTTGTACTACCGTCCAACACCATTTCGGTGTACAAGTCCTATACCGACGACTATACCACGGCTGTCCTCACCATGAACTGGAAAGCGCCGTTTGTATCCGAGTTAAAGCCGCAGGCGTACCGCACGGGCTATGCAGGGCGTGTATTCAACGTCACAGGCTCTACCGCGAAATATATTGATTTTAAATTCTATTATACCAATGCGGCACAAGGTTCTTTTGACTTCTCCGGCAGCAGCACCGTCAGCCGCGCCGAATGGGTCGACATCGGCAAAAACGGCACGACGACGCTGCGCGTGTACTTGAAGCGCGACGGAAAATTTTACGGCTACCGCGCCTATTACGCGTCGGATAACCGTTTGGTGCTTCAGTTCCGCAATATGCCAAAGAGCCTTTCGGATACGGTCGTGGCCATCGATCCCGGCCACGGTGGGAAGGATTCCGGCGCGATTGGCGCGAACGGCGTACACGAGTCCGTGATCAATCTGCGCATTTCCATGCTGCTCAAGCAGAACTTGGAGGCGGCGGGCGTGCAGGTCAAGATCCTGCGCACGACGGATACGTTTATAGAGTTGGAGGATCGCCAAAGCAAGGCGCGCGAATTGGGTGCGGATGTATTTGTCTGTATGCACAACAACGCTGCGGAGAACAGCTCCGCGAGCGGCACGGAGGTCTATTATTACCGTGCGTATTCGCAGCCACTTGCAAAAGCTATCCACGCGCAGCTCGCGAGCGCTTGGCAGGAGATCTACGCAAACGACGCGGCCATGCGCGGTAAGGTGACCCCCTCGGACGGCGGCGTGCGGTGGTATCCGTTTCGGGTGACGCGCATTGAGGAATGCCCGACGGTGCTGGTGGAAGGCGGCTATCTTTCCAATGCGAAGGAATGCGCCGCGCTCAACATACCCGCCAACCAGGAGCGTATCGCAAAGGCGGTCTGTCAGGGCGTTTTGCAATACCTCAAGGAGCAGCAGTAATAAATAAGGCTCTGCGCGTTGAACGCCGTGGGAGCTTGCGGCGTGTAAACCTCGGCTTTTATTTGGGATACATGGTTTTCATTTGACAAAAAGAAAGGTTTGCGGTGTTCAAAGTGAAAACAAAACGATTTTTCAGAACATTGGTTGTGTTCGCTGTGTTGCTGTGCATCACAGCGCTACCCGTACTCGCACTGACGGGGCAGGTGACGACCGCGAGCGACGCGCTCAATGTGCGCTCCGGCCCGGGTACAAATTTCCAGTCCGTGGCGAAACTGCAAAAGGGGAGTACAGTCACGATTTTGGAGCAGGTCAAGGCAGATCCCGGCGACACTTCGGGATGCCCGAACTGGTACAAAATCTCCGCCACCGTGAGTGGGAAATCGGTGACAGGGTATGCGGCGTCCCGCTATATCACGGTGCAGACGGAGACGCAGCCCGACCCCAATACGCCCCCCGACGAAAAAATCTATACGTATCCCGAAGCCTATCGGCCTTACTTAAAGGATTTGGTCGCCAAGCATCCGAATTGGGTGTTTACCTTTTACGATACGGGGCTTGACTGGAACGACGTCATGGCGTATGAGACGGCAAGCGGCATGCTTGGGCGAAACGTCGTCAGTCCCTCGTCGCCCGAATCCTACCGATACAAAGACCCGAAAACGGGCAAGTATTGGAAGTCCGCCGAAGGCTGGTATCAGGCGTCCGATCAGGTGGTCGCCTATTATATGGATCCGCGCAATTCGATGACGGAATCGAGCATTTTCCAGTTTGAGCTGTTGTCCTACAATGCGTCTGTGCATACGCTTTCAGGCGTGGAAGCCATTTTAAAGGGCAGCTTCATGGAGAATAAGCGTATCACCGACGACAGCGGCAAGCAGATCACCTATGCGCAGGCGATCATGGACGCGGCGCGCATCAGCTCCGCCAGCCCCTATTACCTTGCGACCAAAATCATTCAGGAGGTCAGCCGAAACGGTTCCGGCTCGACCAGCGGTACATATGTGGCCAAAAACGGTACGTCTTACAAGGGCTATTACAATTTCTACAACATTCAGGCGACCTCATCTACAAACGATCCGATCGCACAGGGACTTGCGTGGGCAAAGAGCACAAGCTCTGATCCGAGCAAAAACTACGGCCGCCCGTGGACAAGCCCGTACAAGTCCATTGTCGGCGGTGCGCAATGGATCGCGCGGAATTATATTTCGGTCGGGCAGGATACCATCTATCTGCAAAAATTCGATGTAGACAGCAGCGACGGCAAGCTGTATGCGCATCAGTACATGACCAATGTTGCGGGCGCGACCAGCGAAGCGGGTATTCAGTATAGGGGCTATGTCAATATGGATATGCTGGAAGGCAGCTTCATTTTCTCGATCCCGACTTACAAAAATCTGCCCGCGAACCGCTGCCGCCTGCCGGGCGACACATCGGTCGATCCTGCGCCGATCCCCGACCGCACGCCCGACCCCGACTTGGAAATCGACCCGAATGCCGGCGTAACGCCCGGCCCCGATACCAAAGTGATGGGGGATCTGAGCAATGACGGCAAGCTGACCTCCGTAGACGCGCTTATGGTATTGCAAGCTTCGTCTGGACTGCGAACGCTGACCGATGCGCAGAAGAAAAAAGCGGATGCGAACAAGGACGGCAAACTGACCTCCGTAGACGCGCTTATGGTATTGCAAGCCTCATCGGGACTGCGAACGCTCGGCAATGTCTCTTAAAGAACGTAAAGCACTTCTAAATTAACGAAAACCTCTCTTGCGCTTTGCAAGGGAGGTTTTTCTATGAAACGTATGCAGCGTTTTTGGGGGGAATCCGCTGCGCTTACGGGCAATCGGACATAGACTCGACCAACGCCGCCATGTCGTCAGGCATGGGCGCGTGGATTTCCAGCCGCTCTCCCGTGACGGGATGCGTGAATGTGCAGGTAGCGCAGTGCAGCGCCTGATGGCTTAGGCGCAGATCGGGGCTTTCATACATGGCGTCCCCCACAAGCGGCGTGCCGAGATGCGCAAAATGCACGCGGATTTGGTGCGTGCGTCCGGTTTCAAGCCGAATGCGCAAAAGCGTGCATATGCCGTCCGTTTTCAGCGCCTGCCAATGCGTAACGGCACGTTCGCCGCCGCTTCCCACCGCCCGCAGCGTCTTATTGGGGTCGGGACGAATGATCGGCGCGTCAATCGTGCCGCTGCCCTCGTATTTGCCGCAGACTAAGCACAAGTACGTCTTTTCGATCGCGCCTGCCAGCCGCCAAGCGCAGTATTTGTTTTTGGCGCAGACCACCACGCCCGAAGTGCCCTTATCGAGCCTGCCGACTGCGCGGAATACCGCTGAGACGCCCTGTCGGGCAAAATAGAATGCGAGTGCGTTGGAAAGCGCGTCGCCCTGATGGTTGTGCGTTTCATGCATGGCAAGCCCCGCAGGCTTGTTGATGAGGATCAAATCGTCGTCCTCGTACAGAATATCCAGCGGTATTGGCGTTGGTGCGGACACCGAAACGGCCTTGTCGTCGGGCAGCAGCAGGGTCAAAACGTCGTTTTCATGTAAAGGGTCTATCGTGCGAATATGCGCGCCGTTGCGGGAAAGCCCTTGCGGATCGTTTTTCAAAATACGCAGTACACGGGCGGAGACGTCCGCTTCTTTTTTTAAAAATTCCCGCACACTTTTCCCCTCGTAGTCCGAGGAAATATGAAATTCCAGCCGACGCGCCATGTTCTCATCCTTTTCTGTTGAAATGAACTCCGCTCTTGCATTTTGCAGGCGCTTTGTGTACAATACCAATGACAAAGAACCGAGAACTATTTTACTACAAACGAACCGAGGAGGCAAGCTATGCAGCTTTTGTTTTTGATCCTGCACGATAAAAAGCAGATGGAGCAGGTTTTGGTGCGCATGATGGAGGCGGGGATTCGCGGCGGTACGTTGGTGGAATGCGAGGGCGTTTTGCAGGCGCTTGGGAAAAGCGGCCTGAAAAAACCGCCCGTGTTCGGCTCTTTGCAGCAGTATTTGAATCCCGAGGATGACGACAAGAGTCGAATGCTGCTCGCGGCGATGTCCGCAACGGATATTGAGAAAACGCATCGGATCGTTTTAGAAGTGACAGGCGGGTTAGGTCGCGCCAATACGGGCGTATTTCTGACCCTGCCCCTCGGCTTTACCGACGGCTTAACGGAAGATTAAAACAAGCGCATTGCAGAAATCCCTCTGCAATGCGCTTTTGAAATTGTGTACGCTATGTGCGCTTGTCGGTCTTGTAAATGTTTAGTTTAATCACATTTTTTGCGTCTTGGAGCGGCGCTTGGGGCTTTTCTGTCCTTTGCGGCAAGTCGGCGTCCACTGCGCTTTCCCAAAGCAAGTGCTTAGAAACGCGCTTATTTGCAAATCTATACGATTCTGCGTAGAAGTAAAGCTTTTTCTTTTGCTGCAACAGATATTTAAAAAAGGGAGCGGCGGCGCATTCTTCTACGGACAACGCGGATATATCTATGGAACGCACAGTCTCGTTTGCACAGAGCTCTCGGAAAAACGGACTTGCAAAAGCGCCGGAAAAATCCGTTGGCTCTGCTGTGATTTCATATGTGCCGCACGCCGTATCGGATACAATAGATTTTCCCACAAACAGTTTGTCAATTTCCGGCGGCAATGCGCCATCCGCATGGATTTTTTCAAAAATCTTCTTGCCGAACGCCGTCGCACCGTCTGTATTGATTTGCCAAAACTCCCCCAAAACGAAATGCGTTACCGGAAACGTACACGGGGAGCCGAATAAGGCTTGCAGCGTATTTTGCTTTTTTATAAATTCTTCCGGGGAAAGGAACAACGACAGCGAAAAAGAGGTTTTTCGGTCCCTCCGGCTTTTGTTGGCCTCCAGGAAGATTTGCTGTGCCAGTATATAGAGAATTGAGGGGGAATCCTGTAATGTCCGATAAACAATTTCTTCGCTTTCCGATTGGAAATTCGGCCAGGAAAAAAACTCCAAATTTTCGAGCGCAGCAGAATAAACGGTATTTTCAAATATTGTGCGCAGAAAAATGGGAACCGGATCGTCTATTTTGTTAAAATGCATCATACAAAATCTTCTACCGTTCCTGTACGATTGTCACTCGGTAAGGAATATCCGCCTCGTACACCTCGAATGGTAACTCCGCTCCATTTGAATCTGATTTTTTGACTGTAAGATAAAGTTTCGTTAAAGCTAAAATCTTTTGAACCGGAAACGCTTACCTGCATTCCGTAAGGTTTGTTTACGTCAACCTTGGCGATGTTCGGATCAAATAACGCTGTATTTTTTTCTACGACAAATGTAGCACGAACATTTGTAATAACATCCCCGTTTGACAAAGTGAAAGACCAGCTGAATGTTCCACATCCGTTATTCGGCATAAGTCTCATCCTCAACATACCGTACCCGACAATTATCCAGCCAATGGAACACGTTGACTCGGATTCGGATGGGTTTTCTATTTCCTGTACCAAATCACAGGTGATTTCATAACCGCTAAATGTCTTTACTTCTTGTATATTTTGCATTTTTAATTCAACGATATGCTCTTCGCTTTTAGTCTGCTCTGCATTTATTGCAAAGGTGTTGATTGTGCAAGAAAAAATCAGCATACAAACTAATGTACATATAAATAAGATTTTGACCTTTTTCATTTTTAAACCTCCCAAAACACGCTCAATGATTTATGAATTGTGCAAGCTTTATAAAACCATTGGAATCACCTCCCGATTCTTATAAACTAATTATAACGAAATGTTTGACAGCTGTCTATATATAAAGCGACTAAATTTTTCTCAACAAATTGTTAAGATGCTGCAAAACATAACAAACAAGATTAACCGCGAGATTTGGCTGCACATGGTTTTTCTATTGTGATTTTTCACAGATTATTTTGCCGTATTTTTCTCGATTCCGTGTGATTTCTGATTCTTAGCGTATTGAAAAACGACGCGGAACGTGCTATAGTTATACAAATATGGGAAAAGGTATATCCTAAAAAGTATACAGAAAAAGAAAGGCGTGTTGGAACGCAATGGCTTTGGTCGCGATGAAAGACCTGCTCGACCGGGCAGAAGAGAGAAAAATCGCCGTCGGCGCGTTTTCTGTCGGCAATATGGAAATGATTTTGGGCGCGGTGAAGGCGGCGGAGGAGGCCGAAACACCGATCATCCTGCAAATCGCGGAGGTGCGCTTGCCGTATGCGCCGCTGGAACTGATAGGCCCGATGATGATCGCCGCCGCGGAAAATGCGGATGTGGATATCGCCGTGCATCTCGATCACGGTCTGAAGCCCGAAACGGTCGCAAAGGCTCTGGACATCGGCTTTTCGTCGGTGATGTTTGACGGCTCGCAGATGCCGCTTGCAGAGAATATCGAAACCGTGAAAAACATCGTAAATCTCGCCGGGGATTACGATGCCACGGTCGAAGCGGAGCTTGGTGTGGTTGGCGGCAACGAGGGAGAGGGCAAGGCGCATCAAATCCTTTGCACCGACCCGAAGGACGCCGTGCGTTTTTGCGACGAAACGGGCGTGGACGCGCTCGCGGTCGCCATCGGCAACGCCCACGGCAATTACCCCAAACTGCCCGAATTGCGATTCGATGTGCTTGAACAGATCCACAAAGCCGTCCAAACGCCTTTGGTGCTGCACGGCGGTACGGGGATCACCGCTGAAATGTTCCGCCGGTGCATAGAGCTTGGTGTGCGCAAAATCAACATTGCAACGGCGAGCTTCGATGCGCTGGCTTCCTACGCCAAGGCGTACTGTGACAACCGCGAAGGCAAACCGAATTTCTTCGAGCTTTCCTCCTGCGAGGTCGAGGGCGTTTACCGGAACGTGAAACGCCATATCGAGATTTTCAATATGCAATAAAACCGTGGGTTTCCCCCTTGGGGGCGACGGATGAAGGAGAATACGATGCAATACATTCAATTCGATCAGAGTAAAAAGTACGATTTGATTTTGCTTGGCCGTGTGGCGGTAGATTTCAACCCCACCGATTATTACTGCCCCTTAAACGAAAGCACGACCTTTAAGCGTTACCTCGGCGGCTCGCCCGCCAATATCGCGGTAGGGCTTGCGCGTCTGGGCAAAAAGGTAGGCTTTTTTGCGCGGGTTTCGGACGATCAGCTCGGCACGTTCGTGACGGATTATTTCCAAAACGAGGGCATTGACACGTCGCATATCAAACGCTGTGAAAACGGCGAAAAGATCGGTCTGACCTTTACCGAGATCAAGTCCGAAACCGAAAGCTCCATTTTGATGTACCGCAACGAAGCCGCCGATTTGAAGCTCGACGTCGCCGACATCGACGAGGATTACATAAAACAGACCAAAGCGCTTTTGATCTCGGGTACGGCGCTTGCCGAAAGCCCCTCGCGTGAAGCGGCGCTCAAGGCGGTCGCGCTGGCCAAGAGAAACGGCGTGCCGATCATTTTTGACATCGACTACCGCGCGTACAACTGGAAGAGCGAAGACGAGATCGCGATCTATTATTCCGCCGTCGCGAAAGAAGCCGACGTCATTCTCGGCTCGCGCGAGGAATATGATTTGACCGAGCGGCTCATTCGCGTCGGCATGACCGATCGGGAAAGCGCGGCGCTGTGGCACAGCTATAACGCCAAGATCGTCATTATCAAGCACGGCAAGGAGGGTTCGACCGCCTATACCAACGACGGGCAGAGCTATTCGATCAAGCCGTTCCCCATTAAGCTCCTGAAATCCTTCGGCGGCGGCGACGGCTATGCTTCGGCGTTCCTGTACGGCCTGTTTGAGGGCTTCGAGATCATCGATGCGCTGGAATTCGGGTCTGCGTCCGCATCCCTGCTCATAGCGTCCCACGCCTGTTCGCAGGATATGCCAACGGTGGACGCAATAAGGGACTTTATTCAAAAGGAAAAAGAAGAATACGGGGAAATGATCGCCAGAGCCTGAGGGCGGGGATAGGATGTTCAAGAACGTAGAGCCGAAGAAAAGGAAACTGCTCAAGCATGCCGTCGGTTTGCTGTTGGCGCTCGGCGTTTTGGCGCTCAGCTTTGTGGTCGGCGTCAATATGTACGTCGTTTCCTATGCCAAAGACTATATTTTGGATTTAGATGCGCCGATAACGGATACCTACGACTGTGTGATGGTGCTCGGCGCGGGGCTTTGGGACGGCGAACCCTCCCCAATGCTGCAAGAACGGCTGGACTTCGGCTTGCAGGTGTATGAAACCGGATGCACCGAACGTATGCTGATGAGCGGCGACCATGGCCGCAAAACGCATGACGAGGTCAACGTCATGAAAACCTATGCCATCGATGCGGGTGTTCCGGCGGACAATGTCTTCATGGATCATGCGGGCTTTTCCACCTATGAGTCCATGTACCGTGCGCGCGACGTTTTTGCCGTAAAGAAAATGGTTATCGTCACGCAAGGCTATCACCTTTACAGGGCGGTTTACGACGCGCGCAAGTTAGGGATAGACGCCTACGGCATAAAGGCGGAAAAGCTTCAATATCCGATCACCAACGACATACGCGAGGCGGTCGCGAGAACGAAGGATTTCTTATGGTGCATCGCACAGCCCGAGCCTACCTATCTCGGGGAGACGATCCCCATAAGCGGCAGCGGTGCGCTGACGGATGATAAAACGCAAATCTGACAGGAAACGGAGAAAAAGCTATGTACGAAAACCCGCAATTCAACGAAAATAACGAAAAGCTGCTTTGCGAAATGGGCGGCAAAAACGCCGATATGCTTATGACCATTAAGGTCAGGCTGTTAAACAGCGGCGAATCCCTGACCGTGTGCAGCAAGGGCAACGAAACCGCGATCCTGCTTCTGCAAGGCGAGGTCGAATATGCCTTTGCGGGGGAGACCCGCAGCGCGGTGCGCAGAAGTCCTTTTTTGGATAAACCCTACTGTCTGCATTTCTCGAAGGGCAAGGCGGCGAGCGTAACGGCGAAAACGGACGCGCGTATTCTCATCCAGCAGACCGATAATGAACGGGATTTCGACACCGTTTGGTACACGCCCGAAAATTGTATGCTTCAGGAATTCGGCAAGGAACAGTGGAACGGTACGGCGCACAGGCAGGTGCTGACGGTATTTGATTATGAAAGCGCGCCGTATTCCAATATGGTTTTAGGCGAAGTGTTCCACAAGCCCGGCTGTTGGTCGAGCTATCCGCCGCACTATCATCCGCAGCCCGAGCTTTATTACTATGAATTCGACAAACCCCAGGGCTTCGGCGTCGGCTTCAATGGCGACGATTGTTATAAGATACAAAACGGCGGCGCATTGGCCATCACGCCGATGCAAACGCATCAGCAGGTCGCAGCGCCCGGCTATTCCATGTATTACGTTTGGATGATCCGCCATTTGGACGGCGATCCGTGGCGCAAGACCCGCATCGACGCGCCCGAACACAAATGGCTGCTGGACGAGAAATAAGGAGGTACTCTTATGGCATATATGACGACCGCACAGGCTTTGGTCAAATTCTTAGACAATCAATATGTGTCCTTTGACGGCAAAGAAACCAAGTTTGTGCAAGGGATATTTACCATCTTCGGGCATGGCATCGTTTGCGGCCTCGGCGAAGCGCTGGATTCGGCGCGCGGCGGGCTTACGGTGTATCAGGGCAAGAACGAGCAGGGCATGGCGCATGCGGCGACGGCGTTTGCGAAGCAGAACAACCGCCGCAAGATCATTGCCTGTTCCTCGTCCATAGGTCCGGGCGCCGCCAATATGGTGACGGCCGCCGCGACCGCGACGGTCAATCATGTACCGCTGCTGCTGTTCCCTGCGGACGCGTTTTCGACCCGTCAGCCCGACCCGGTGCTTCAGCAGTTCGAGCAGGTGTATTCGCTGGATGTTACGACGAACGACGCCTACAAGGCCGTTTGCCGCTATTGGGACAGAATTTCCCGCCCCGAACGCCTGATGAGCGCCATGATGAATGCCATGCGCGTGCTGACGGACACCGCCGAAACGGGCGCGGTCTGCATCAGCCTGCCGCAGGATGTGGAGGGCGAAAGCTACGATTTCCCCGAGACATTCTTCCAAAAACGCGTACATAAAATTACCCGTATCGCCCCCGCGGCCGAGGAAGTGGCAGATCTGGCGGATCTGCTTTTGCAAGCGAAAAAGCCGTTGGTCATCTGCGGCGGCGGCGTGCGGTATTCCGAAGCGGGCGAAGCGCTCGAAGCGTTTTGCCATGCGTTCAACATTCCCTTTGCCGAGACGCAGAGCGGTAAGACTGCCTGCCTGTCGAGCGACCCGTACAATCTCGGGGGCTTGGGCGTCACGGGCAATTCCGCAGGCAACGTGATCGCGAAAGAGGCGGACGTCATTTTGGGCGTGGGTACGCGCTTCTCCGACTTTACCACGGGTTCCAAATCCCTGTTCCGCAGCGACGTGAAGGTCCTGACCGTCAACACCTCCCGCTTTGACGCGTATAAGCTCGACGCGGTGAAGCTGGTCGCCGATGCAAAACTGGGTATCGAGGCGCTGCACAAGGCGCTTGCGGCGCACAACTATCGCTCCGCCTACACGACCGAGATCGCAGACGCCAAAGCGGGCTGGGAAAAGGAAATGCAGTTTTTGGCGGATTACGCCTATGGCGAAGACTTCAAGCCCCTCATTGCGGCGCGCGACAAGCGCACCATTCCGGAATTCGTCGAAAAGATCGGCGGCAGACTGACCCAGACGGCGGCTGTCGCCAAGGTGCGCGAAATGATTCCCGCAGACGCGATCTGCGTCGGCGCGGCGGGTTCGCTTCCGGGGGATTTACAGCGGATGTGGACTTCCGACAGCCGCTATTCCTACAATATGGAATACGGCTATTCCTGCATGGGGTACGAGATCGCGGGCGCGTTCGGCTCGAAGCTCGCCGACCCCGAAAAAGAGGTTTACGCCATGTGCGGCGACGGCAGCTATTTGATGCTCCATTCGGAGCTGGTCACCTCCGTGCAGGAACATAAGAAAATCAATGTTTTGCTCTTTGACAACAGCGGCTTCGGCTGCATCAATAATTTGGAAATGTCCAACGGCATCGGCAATCTCGCCACGGAATTCCGTTTCCGCGACGAAAACGGCGAACTGCTCGGCGACCTCGTGCCGATCGATTTTGCCGCTGCGGCGAGCGGCTACGGCGTAAAGACCTACACCGCCAAAACCATGGAGGAACTGGAATTTGCACTGAAGGACAGCCAAAAGCAGACCGTTTCGACGCTCATCGACATCAAGGTGCTGCCGAAATCCATGACCGACGGTTACGGCGCATGGTGGCATGTCGGTCTTGCCAGTACATCGCAAAACGAAGCTGTGCAAACGGCTTACGCAAATAAAAAAGAAAACTTAGAGAAAGCGAGAAAATACTGATGTTAGACAAAAACAAGGTCAAGCTCGGCATCGCGCCGATTGCCTGGACAAACGACGACATGCCCGACTTGGGCGCGGAAAACACCTTTGAGCAATGCATTTCCGAAATGGCATTGGCGGGCTTTACCGGCTGTGAGATCGGCAACAAGTACCCGAAGGACGCGGTCGTCCTCAAAAAGGCACTCGATCTTCGCGGGATGCGCATTTGCAACGCGTGGTTCTCTACGTTCCTGACCACCAAGCCCTATGAGGAGACGGAGCGCGACTTCATTCGCCACATTACTTTCTTAAAGGAAATGGGCGCGAAGGTCGTCGGCGTTTCCGAGCAGGGGCATTCCATTCAGGGCACGGACAAATCCATTTTCCGCGACAAATACGTCATGAACGACGAAGAATGGGATCTGCTTTGCAAGGGGCTTAACAAGCTCGGCAAGGTTGCCAAGGATATGGGCATTGCGCTTTGCTTCCATCATCATATGGGGACGGTCGTGCAGACTGCCGCCGAAATTGACCGTATGATGGAAAACACCGATCCCGAGCTGTTCGGGCTTCTGTTCGACTCGGGACACCTTGCCTATTGCGGCGAGGATTACATGGCGGTGCTGAAAAAGTACGCGAATCGCGTGCGCCACGTCCACTTAAAGGACATCCGTCCCGCAGTCATCGAAAAGGTCAAGGCCGAGAATCTGAGCTTCCTCGACGGCGTGCGCATGGGTACGTTTACCGTGCCGGGCGACGGTGCGATCGACTTCAAACCGATTTTCGACGTGCTGGAGGAAGTCGGCTATGAAGGCTATGTCCTCGTCGAAGCGGAGCAAGACCCTGCGGTGGCGAATCCGTTTGAGTACGCCGTAAAAGCGCGCAAATACATCGCCGAGGTTTCGGGGCTGTAAGCCACGATCTGCAATTTGCAAAATCATTCCGATTTAAGGAGAAGAAATATGGCAGTGGAGAAACTCAAATACTTTGTAAACGGCGAATTCAGAGAGTCCAAAACGGACGTCTGGTATGACCTGCACAACCCCAGCACGGGCGAGATCACGGGGCAGGCGCCCTGTTGCACCAACGATGAGGTGCTTGAAGCGATCGCGGCCGCCAAAGCGGCGTATCCCGGCTGGCGTGCCGTTCCCGCGATCAAACGCGCGCAGGTTCTGTACAAAATTCGCGATTTGATCATTGAAAACATGGAAGAACTCACCATGAGTGTTGCCAAAGAAAACGGCAAGGTGTGGGCTGAGGCCGAGGGCGACGTTCTCAAAGCCAAAGAGGGAACGGAGCTTGCCACGCAAGTCCCCTCTCTGATGATGGGCGAGAGCATTATGGACGCGTCGAGAGGCTATGACACGGTCAAATACCGTGAGCCGTTGGGCGTGTTTGCGGGGATCGTTCCCGTAAACTTCCCCGCGATGATCCCCTTCGGCTGGATGGCGCCGACCTGCATTGCCACGGGCAACACCATGGTGCTGAAGGCCGCGTCGCTGACGCCGAAAACGGCTATGCTCTTTGCCAAAATTTATAAGGAAGCGGGCGTCCCCGACGGCGTTATCAATGTGGTGACCTGTTCGAGAAACGAGATCAACACCATTCTCGACCACCCCGACGTCAAGGGCATTACTTTTGTCGGTTCGACCCCCGTGGGCTTGAAAATCTATCAGCGTGCGGCTGCTGCGGGCAAACGCTGCCAGGCGCTTTGCCAGGCGAAAAACCATGCGCTCGTTATGGCGGACGCCGCGCTGGAAAGAACCGTTGCGGGCGTGATCAATTCCGCTTACGGTTGCGCGGGACAGCGCTGCATGGCGCTTTCCTGCTGTGTTGTTGAGGAAGCCATTGCCGACCAATTTGTGGCGGAGATGAAAAAGCAGGCGCAGCAGATCAAAGTTGGGCCTTCTTGGGATAAGACCTCCAAGCTTGGGCCAATCACCTATGAAAAGCACTACAAAGAAGTGCTTGCCGACATCGACAAGGGCGTGCAGGAGGGTGCGCAGCTGGTGCTGGACGGCAGAAACTGCAAGGTAGAGGGCTATGAAAACGGCTATTTCGTCGGCCCGACGATCTTCGACCATGTGACCGAGGATATGACCATCGGCCGTGACGAGGTGTTCGGCCCCGTGCTTTGCATCAAGCGCTGCAAGGACTTCAAAGAGGGGCTTGCGATCATGAACGCCAACCCCTATGCGAACGGCTCTGTGATCTATACCCAAAGCGGATATTTCGCACGCGAGTTCGCGCGCCATACGGACGGCGGTCAGGTCGGCATCAATGTCGGCATCCCCGTACCCGTGGGCTTCTTCCCGTTCTCGGGGCATAAGCAGTCCTTCTTCGGCGATCTGCATTGTCTGGGCAAGGACGCCTACCGTTTCTTCACCGAAAGCAAAGCGGTCACCACGCACTGGTTCGATGAGGAAGAAAAAACAACGACCAACGTCTCCACTTGGGACGGCACGATCTAACGCGACAGGACAAAAGGAGGATATTCCATGTTGAACATCGGCATTATCGGCGCGGGGCGCATCGGCAAGGTGCATCTGGAGTCGATCTCGTATCATGTTAAAAACGCGACCGTAAAGGCGGTTGCCGACCCCTTTATGAACGACGAGACCAAAGCCTTTACCGAGGGCTTCGGCGTCACCAAAATTTACACCGATTACAAAAAGATCCTTGCGGATGACGAAATCGACGCGGTTTTGGTCTGTTCCTCGACTGATACCCACGCGTCCATTTCCGTTGAGGCGATCGAAGCGGGCAAGCACGTTTTCTGCGAAAAGCCCGTGGATCATTCCATCGCCAAAATTCAGGCCGTCGCCGACGCGCTCGCGGCGCATCCGGGCATTAAATTCCAGGTCGGCTTTAACCGCCGCTTTGACCATAATTTTGCCGCGATCCGCAAGGCTTACGACGAGGGCAAAATCGGCGAGGCACACATTTTAAAAATCACCTCGCGCGACCCCGAGCCGCCAAACCCCGCTTATATCAAGGTCTCGGGCGGCATTTTCCTCGATATGACCATTCATGACTTCGATATGGCGTGCTTCCTGACGAACAGCGACGTGGAAGAGGTTTACGTCAATTCCGCCGTGCTGGTAGACCCCGCCATCGGCGAGCAGGGCGACGTGGATACCGCCATTATCACCATGAAAATGGCGAACGGCGCACTGGCTGTGATCGACAATTCCCGCCGCGCGGCTTACGGCTATGACCAGCGCGCGGAGCTGTTCGGCTCTAAGGGCATGGTCGCCACTGCGAACGATACCCTTTCCTCCGCAGTCGTGTCCGACGAAAACGGCGTGACCGGCGAAAAGCCGCTGTTCTTCTTCCTGGAGCGCTATATGGGCTCTTTCTCGGAGGAAATGCGTCAGTTTGTCGCCGCGTGTGAAAACGATACCGACGTACCCGTGGGCATCCACGCGGGGATGCAATCCGTAAAGATCGGTCTTGCCGCGAAAAAGAGCGTCGCGGAGCATCGCCCCGTCGCGCTTTCCGAAATCATGTAAAACGGCATTTGACCGCACCCGCAAGCGCGGTCAACTTCCAAAACACCGAAGCAAGCAAGAACCCCTCCCGCGCGCTGTGTGCCGGAGGGGATCTTCTATCGTACGCTTGAAAGTTGTACGTTTGAAAAGCGCATGATCACTGCGTGCTGCTCTCTGCGGCGATTTCCGTTGCGGCAGTTCCCGCTGCGGCGCGGCGTTCCTGCAAATCATGTTCCACCTGTGTGCGCTGCCGGGGCGTGTAGTGGATAAACAGCAGGGGAATAATGCTTAAGAAACTCGCCAATGCGGGGGTGAGCATCACAAGCGGCCAGATCCAGGTTTCAAACGCGGCGGATTGTGTGCCGACAAACACGCCGACGCTGTCATCCACAGCCCGGTAGTGCATCAAATGCAGCGCAAGCGTGGCAAGCCCTGCGGTCACGCCGCTGGAGATTTTGGTGAAGAAGGTCTGCATGGAGAAAGCAACGCCCTCCATGCGCTGACCGGTTTTCCATTCCATATAATCAATGCTGTCGCAGAAGATCGAAGTCTGTGCGATGGAAGACGCGCCGAGCGGGATACACCCGATCCCGATCAAAGCAAGCCCTATCCAGAGCCCTATGCCGTTATACCCGATGAGGAACGCGATGACGCGCACAACGATGTTGCAGCTTTGCATGAAAATCAGAGCGCCCACATAGCTCTTGAAGATTTTTTTCATTTTGTCGGCAAACAGCATGCCGATAAAGCCGGGTGCGCCCGTGATGGCCGCGTAAATGGTGGTCAGCCCCAATGCGCCGATAATGCTGTTCGCGCCCAAAAAGTCCGCCGGGATCTTATACTTGAAAAAGTATGTAACCAGCTGACCGCCGAACCCGAATGCGCCGAGCAGATTGGAGAGGGTAACGAGCAGCAGCATTTTGTTCTTGAAGAGCAGTGCGAAGCAGTCCCGCAGCGAGCTTTGCTGTACCTGCGTGTTGACACGAATACGCTCCTGCGCGTAGGATGCGCGATAACTGAGCATTGCGCCGCCCAAACCGAAAATCACGACGAACACAACGGTCATCAGCGCCATGCTGCTGCCGGTCGCTTTGGCGATCATTTCCAAAACCATCGGAATGCCCATGCTGAATACGCCGTATACGACCGAACCGACGGTGCGCGCCCACTTGACAAACGAGTCGCGCTCGTTGCCGTCCGGCGAGACCATGGCGGTAATGCCCCACATGGCCACGTCCTGCAGGGTGTATACAATATCCCATGCAATATACATAATGACGAAGTAGGACACGCGCAGCCAAAGCAGGTCTTCATCGGTAGAAAAAACAATGAAGAGCAAAACGGTGACGATGCCGACCGGCAGGGGCGTATACCGCAGAAACGGCCGCAGCTTCTCGCCGTTTTTAAAGTGGTGACGGTCAACCATCGCGCCGATCAGCGGGTCGTTCACGCCGTCCCACACCTTCATCACGATCAGGAGGACAGACACGATCGCGGCGGGAAACATGGCAATGTCGGTCATGAAATAGGTGAAGAAGGATGCACCGATAAAGGAATATACGAGGTTTTGCCCGGACAGACCGGCATAAAAGGAGATTTTCTCCTTTTTCCCTATATATTTCATAAAAAACCTCCCATGTAGAAATATTTTTTATTATTATAGCACAAATTTTTAAGAGGGTACAAGACTTTTGTAAACTCTGTAAAAAAACTTTTCTGTTTCTTTGCAGTCCTTTCTTGCCGCATGGCTACTGCTTTACATATAAAGCTATTCAACTTTACATACAAAAGTCGGGTAAAAAAGGGAGAATCAAAAAAAACACTTGATTTCACGGTGAAAATGCAATATGATAGAAACATGTATTTATCCTTTTTATACCGTTTACAGGGAGGTCACTTGATGAAAGAGGAAAACAGAAGGTACGCGGAGCTGGCGTATGACATCGTAAAGCATGCGTCGGAGAAAATCGGCTCGCGTTTGCCGGGTACGGAAAACGAGCGCAAATTCGCGGCGTACATGGGGGAAAAGCTGCGCGGAATCGGCATTGAACCTGTCAAAGAGGAATTTTTTGTCTCCCCGCGCGCCAACATCGGCGGCCTTTCCTATGCGGGCTGGTTCGGTTTGGTCATCAGCGGGCTTGTGTATTTGGCGCTTGGCATCAATTCCCTTTGGTTCGGGATGGGCATTGCAAGCGTTCTGATGATTTTTTGGCTTATATTCGGCGTGTTTCTCTATAAAAAATGGTTCGATTGGTTCTTCCATCGGGAAATTTCGCAGAATACATACGGGGAGCTTACCCCTGCGGACGGCAAATACGACTATACCATTATTCTTTCGGGGCATACCGATACCTGCTGGACGTGGCGGCATTCCGAAAACCTTTATAAGTACCGCGACAAGCCCCTGCTCGGTCTGATCCTTACTTATGGCAAGGTCGGCTTCGGTGCGGTCTGCGTGTTCTTCATCTGCGGCGTTGCTGCCGCAATGGCTGTCATTTTAACAGGGTATTACGCAGGCGCTCAGTGGGCTATGATGACGATCGCTTCCAGCTCTTTTCAAAACTTCACGTTCGCTCTGCATTTCCTGCCCGTCGTGACCGCTATCGGCAGCTGCTTCATTATTATGTGGGACGATCCGAACCCGCAAAACGCTTCCCGCGGCGCAATGGACAATGCAACGGGCTGCGCGCTGAGCTACACGGTCATGCAGTATTTCAAGGAGCATCCCGAAAAGATGCCCAAAAACTGCCGCATTATCGACCTGAACTGCGGCTGTGAGGAAGTGGGCCTGCGCGGCTCTATGGCCTTTGCCGAGGAGCATAAAAACGACGATATGCTCAAAAACGCATGGAACATCAACATTGACTCGGTCGCCGACAAGGAATATTTCGAGGTCGTCGTACAGGACGATTGGCAGATGCTGCATTTCGATACCGATTTGGAAGAAATGTTTGTGGAAACCATTGACGAACTGGGTCTTGAGAGCAAAATGGGCAGAAGCATCCATAACCCCGTGGGCGGCTGCGACAGCACGCCTATGACCCGCGCGGGCATTAAATCGGTGACCTTCGCGGCGCAGAACCCGATGCTGACGTATTATTACCACACATGGCGCGACACGGCCGACCGCTTTACGGCGGAGACCGTCGGCGACGGCTTTGAAGTGGTGTTGAGCGTGATCGACAAGATCGCGGCTTTCCAGGAGAAAAACGGCTACAACGGCCCGCAGACCAGGGCAAAGAAAAAGAAATAATCCTAAAGCAGAGATCAACTTGCCTTTGCCGCAAACTGCAAATTTGTATAGAAATCAAAAAGCCATCCGACTGCTTTTCTGCGGTCGGATGGCTCAGCGTGTAGAAAAAGTATGTGTCACTTGGCAATATGCACAAAAGGCATAAGACTATGGGGAACCCCCGGCGAGGGTTCCCCACCGAAAAACAGTCCACTGGACTGTTTTTCGCCCCTCCTGCGCTCTTTTGGACAAAAATTTCGTAGCCTGCGGGCTGCGATGAGGGGCGCCGCCCCTCAACCCCGCCGCCTTTTGAAAAAGGCGGGCGAAAACTTTTGATTGTTTCGCTATCGCAAAACAGTTTATCGACAGACTAAGCCATCCGACTGCTTTTCTGCGGTCGGATGGCTCTTTTCGTCGATTGGTTATTGCGCTGCGCCCAGTTTGTAGCATTTGCCCGCCTGCGTCTGAAAACACAGACAGCCGTCTGCATCGTAGGCGCTTTCGGGGGCGTCGTCCCCCATGAGATACAGCTTTGCGTTCGGGGTGCATATGCGGCAGGCGCCGCCTGCGCGCGCAGTCACTTCGACACCGCGCAGCTTGCCGTTTTGCCAGGAGAAATTCAATGAAAAGTTTCCGCGTGCGATCAGTCCGCGCATTTCGCCGTCTGTCCAAGCCGAGGGCAGGGCGGGCAGCAGCTCGATGTACCCCAAATGGCTTTGCATCAAAAGCTCGGAGACGGCTGCGGTATAGCCGAAATTCCCGTCGATTTGAAACGGCGGGTGCGTGTCCCACAAATTGATATACAGTCCATGCCGCACCAGCATGGCTATGAGCCGTAGCGCGCGGTCGCCGTCGCCCACGCGCGCCCATGTGCAAATGCGCTGTGCCATCGCCCAGCCTGTGGAGCGGTCGCCCCGATCATTCAGGGAGACGATCGCCGCTCCGATGAAGTCGGGGTTTTTGCGGCGATCCACGAGATTCCCCGGGTATACGCCCAACAAATGCGACAAATGGCGGTGATGCTTTTGCCCTACAGAACCGAGCGAGGTCTCGTGATACCATTCTTTGATCTGTCCGCTGTCGCCGATTTCAAGAGGACGCAGGCGGGCAAGCAGCGCTTCGCGGCGGGCGGTGTCGTCGGCGTCCACTCCGAGCGCTTTTGCCGCTTCCACGGTGTCATGGTACAACTGCCACAGCATAGACTGCTCATAGGTGTTCCCCATGGTGCGCGGCCCGTGTTCGGGAGAAAAACAGGGCGCGGTGACGAGCCTGCCGTCCTTTTCCAAAAGCAGACGCTCAAAATAATCCGCCGTCTCTTTGAGCAGGGGGTAGATTTCTTTTTCGAGCATTTGCACGTCTTTGGTGTATTCGTAGGATTCGTATACGTTATGGAGGATCCATGGCACGGCGACGGGCGACCAGCCCCACGAAAATTCCCAGCCCGGGCAAGTCCACCCGAAAGGCGTGTTTTGCGTGTGGAATAAAAAGCCGCCCGCCGTATTTTCATCGCTGTCCGCGCCTGTGTAGACCCTTGCCGTGACCCGCCCCGGCGCGCGCAAAGCTTTGACATAGCGCAGCAGAGGAGATGCACATTCCGCCAAATTCCCCGTAAAGACAGGCCAGTAATTCATTTGCAGGTTGATGTTCAAATGATAATCGCTGCCCCATATGGGCGCGTCGGAAACGTTCCAAATACCCTGTAAATTGGCGGGCAGGCAGTCGTCCTCCCGTGAGGAGGCGATCATCAGATACCGCCCATATTGGTACAAAAGCGTCTCTAAGGTGCGCTTGATGTTTTCGGGACAGCCGCGCTTGCCGTATGCGCGCAAAAGCTGATCGGTCGGCATTTCCGCATCCCCGCCCAAAGAGAGCATCGTGCGGGAGAACAGCGGTTGATAGTCCGCCAAATGTGCCGCAAGGAGCTTGTCAAAGCCCTGTGCTTTCGCACGAACAGCGGTTTCGACCACGCGCTTTTGCAGCTGCTCGGCGCTTTCCCCGCTGCGGTACAGGGGGTAGTTGTCGAGATAATCCGTATCGGCGGCAAGATACAGGCAAAAAGAGTCGGCGTCGCTTATGTGCAGCGCATCGCCCTGTACGGAAATTCTGCCGTCCGTCTCAACGGCGACCTTTGCCGCGAAGCGCAGACCGTTGTCCTCTAAAGCTCCCATGTGCAAAATGCCGTCCGCATCCGCCTGCACCTTTGCACCGTGATGCGCCGGGTAGGAGAGGACACAGTCGAGCTTGCCGCCCGTGCGCGTCACGCGCAGAACAGCATTCTTTGCGGGGTAACTCGCAAAGGCTTCGCGGGTCTCCCGAATCGCTTTACCGCCCTGCTTCCATTCGATTTGGGTGGTCAGCACCGCGCGCGAGAGATCAAGCGTGCGGCGAAAACGGCGCAGCTTGCGGGGCGTATGCAAAAAATCCATTTGCAAACAGCCAAAGGATTGATATGCACCGTAGCCATCCTGTTCGCCGATCAATCGGTCGCAAAGCGCGGCGGCCTTTTCGTCTTTTCCTTCCGAAAATGCCTCGCGGATCTCGCGGAAATAGTCCAAACGGGTCTTGCCGTGCTTGTCCGCGCCCATAATGTTCCCGCCACAGTACTGCGGACGCTTGGGGGAAGGACCGCCCGTCCAAAAGCTCTTGCAGTTGACAAACACGGATTCGTGGTTTCCGTCTTCGACTACGGAAATGCCGAGCATGCCGTTTCCGAGCGGCAGGGCGGTCTGCTCCCAAAGCCGCTGTGTGCGGCTTTGGATCGTCTTTGTCTTTTTCAGGCGGTATCGGTTGCAGGGCTTTTCAAAATAAAGCTTCATGCGCACAGCTCCCTTTCGCCGTTGGCCGAACTCAATTTTTCAGACTTTGGATCGGGGCGGGGATGCGTCCGCCGCGCCCGATAAATTTGGCGGGGGAGGCGGGATTGACGTGCATCACAGGGCCGTACCCCAAAAGGCCGCCAAAATGCAGCGTGTCGCCGACGTTTTTACCGATGGCGGGAATAACGCGCACCGCCGTGGTTTTGGAGTTGACCATGCCGATGGCGGCCTCGTCCGCGATGATGCCCGAAATGATTTCCGCGCTTGTGTCGCCCGGTATAATGATCATATCCAAGCCCACCGAGCATACGGCGGTCATAGCCTCTAACTTCTCCAAAGTGAGCGTGCCGTTTTGTGCTGCGGCGATCATGCCCGCATCCTCCGAAACGGGGATGAATGCGCCCGAAAGGCCGCCGACGTGCGAGGAGGCCATCACGCCGCCCTTTTTGACCGCGTCGTTTAAGAGCGCAAGGCACGCGGTCGTCCCGTGTGCGCCGCACTGCTCCAAGCCCATTTCCTCCAAAATATAGGCGACCGAATCGCCGACGGCAGGTGTGGGCGCTAAGGAGAGATCGACAATGCCGAAAGGCACGTCGAGCCGCTTGGCGGCTTCTTTCGCGACCAACTGCCCCACGCGGGTGATTTTAAACGCCGTTTTCTTGACGGTGTCCGCCACATCGGTGATGTTGCCGTTCGGGATTTTTTGCAGCGCCGCGCGCACCACGCCGGGGCCGGAAACGCCGACGTTGATCACGCAGTCGGGTTCGCCCGCGCCGTGGAACGCGCCCGCCATAAAGGGGTTGTCCTCCGGCGCGTTGCAGAATACGACCAGCTTCGCAGGACCGATACAGCCCTTATCGGCGGTACATTCCGCCGCACGGCGCACGATTTTGCCCATGGTGGCGACCGCGTCCATATTGATGCCCGCTTTGGTCGAGCCGATGTTTACGCTGGAACAGATATGTTCGGTTTCGGCGAGCGCCTCGGGAATGCTCTCGATCAGCGCTTCGTCTCCGGCGGCAAAGCCCTTATGCACCAGCGCCGAATAGCCGCCGATGAAATTGACGCCGACGGTCTGCGCGGCTTTTTCGAGCGTTTTGGCATACAGCACGGGATCGCCGCCGCTTGCGGCGACGAGCATGGAGATCGGCGTAACGGCAATGCGCTTGTGGATGATGGGAATGCCGTACTCCCGTTCGATGTTTTCCCCCGTTTCCACAAGGTGTTCGGCGCGGCGGCAAATTTTTTCATAGAGCTTGCCGCAGGACGCGTGAATATCGGAATCCGCACAGCTTAAAAGCGAAATGCCCATGGTGATGGTGCGGATGTCGAGATTTTCCTCGCGGATCATATTGATGGTTTCCAGGATGTCGTGTGTATTGATCAAAGCCTTCGACCTCCCGTTAAATTCTGTGCATGGAATTGAAAATGTCCTCATGCATGGCGTTGATGGAAAGACCGAGCTCTTTTCCCAACGCCTCGGCCTCGTCCGCGAGCGCTGTAAAAGGCACGTTGCAGGCCGAAACGTCCGCCAGCATGATCATGCAGAACATATCCTGCAAAATACTTTGCGTCACCTCAAGAATGTTGACGTTGTGCTTTGCGCACAGCGCCGATACTTTTGCGAGTATGCCGACGGTGTCACGCCCCACAACGGTAATGATTGCATGCATACAGTAAACCTCCGTAAAAACTGTCGGCCGAAAGACAAAATGCCGCTCCGACCGCGCATAGATGGATCATATGGCAATTCTATCTTCTAATCATACCACAATACGTCCGTTTTTTACAGAGAATTTTGAAATTTTTGAAAAAACTATATTCCATATGGAAAAAATATGTTAAAATACAAAAGACATCCTATTTTCCGCGTAAAGGAGAAGCAACCGTGTACCAAAGGATCATTGACCTGCACGTGCATACCGACAACTCGCCCGACGGCAACCATTCCGCCATGTTCATTTGTGAACGCGCGGAGTTAAACGGTGTGCGCGCCCTTGCATTGACCGATCACTGCGAGGTGGAGCGTTATAAATCGGAACACTATGACAAACGTGTCAAGCACGCGTTCTTTGAAGCATCCAAGGCGCAGTCCGCCTTTCGCGGCAAAGTGCTGGTGCTTCGCGGTATCGAATTGGGGCAACCGCATTACGACCCCGAAACGGCACGGGCGATCGTATCGGCGCGGCCGTATGACGAGGTGCTCGGTTCGGTTCACTATCTGCGAAACGGCATTGATTTTTACGATATGGAGCATTTCGACGAAGCGTCGGCACACGCGCTGACGGTCGAATATTTGGACGAAATCTTGCAGATGCTCGAGTGGGGCAATTTTGACATTCTCGCGCATTTGACGTACCCGATGCGCTATATGTATGCGCGGGCGGGGATTTTGATCGATCTCGAAAAATACAAAAAGCAGGTCGATGAGATTTTAAAGCGCGTTGCCGAGACGGGCAAGGCGCTCGAGATCAACACCGCAGGGCTTCGGCAGCCCATCGGGCGGCTCTCGCCCGAGTTCGATACGATCAAGCGTTTTCGCGAGCTGGGCGGCGAATATATCACCTACGGTTCGGATGCACATTTCGCCGACGACGTCGGGAAGGGCATGAACGAGGCGTATGACGCGATGCGGCAGGCGGGCTTTACCCAGCTTACGCTCTTCCAGCAGAGGATGCCTCTGCAAATGCCGATCGATTAAAGGAGAAGGTATGAAAGTCAGGGTTTCGGCCAAAATCAATTTGATGCTGGACGTTTTGGGGACGCTGCCCGACGGCTACCACAGCCTGTTTATGCTTATGCAGTCGGTGGATTGTTGTGACGTTGTGACGGTGCAGCGCACCGAAAGCGGCAGGATCGAGGTGCAGACAAGCGACGCGCGCGTGCCTGCGGGAAAGGATAACATAGCCTACAAGGCCGCCGACGCGTTCTTTTGTGCGACAGGTATCGAAAACACGGGGGTTTCCATCGCCATCGAAAAACATATTCCCATGGCGGCGGGGCTTGCGGGCGGCAGTGCGGACGCGGCGGGCGTGCTGTACTGCCTCAATACGCTGTTTGCGGCGCGGCTTTCCGACGTCGCTTTGCGGCGCGTGGGGGAGAGCGTCGGCGCGGACGTGCCGTTTGCGCTTACGGGCGGTACGGCGCTTTGTATGGACAAGGGCGGCGTGATCGCACCGCTGTTGCCGCTTACGGATAAATTCGTCGTGCTTTGTAAGCCCGATATGGGCGTTGCCACCGCGGGTGCGTACAGGCAGCTGGACGCCGCCGAGCATTTGCGCCACGCCGACCGAACAGCGATGCTGTATGCGGCGCACAACGGGGATTATCCGCTGCTGTGTGAAAAGGCGGCCAATGTGTTTGAACAGGTGATCGAAGTGCCGAGCCGCCCGCATATCAAGGGGGTCATGCGTGCGTGCGGCGCGGATCTGACGCTTATGAGCGGCAGCGGCCCTACCGTATACGGGTTGTTTTCGGAAGAAGAAGCGGCAAAGCAGTGCGCCGAACGCCTGCAGGCGGAATTTCGGGACGTACATATCTGCAAGACCGTTTCCCACGCGATAGAGACGGTGGAAGCATGAAAAATCGATATGCTGCATGGGTTCTGGCGCTGGCGCTTGCGGTGCTGGCCGTTTTGCTTTTGATTTCCATTTTTTCCGACAGCCGCGTGCAAATGCACTCGCTGCCGCCGGAGTATACCATACAGTCGAGGTGACAGGCAATGCGCATTTCAACAAAAGGCAGATACGCGCTTCGGTTTCTGTTGGATTTAGCCCTGCATGACAGCGGCGAGTATATCGCGCTCAAGGATATTTCCGCTCGGCAAGACATATCGGTCAAATATTTGGAGCAGATCGTATCCATGCTGACGAAGGCGGGCATGCTCAAAAGCGTGCGCGGGCCGCAGGGCGGGTATAAATTGGCGTGTTCGCCCGCACAGATCACGGTCGGCGACGTGCTGCGCATCACGGAGGGGAGTCTGGCGCCCGTCGCGTGCTTGGACGATCCCGAAAACATTTGTCCGCGCGCTGCCGAATGCCAAACCGTCGGATTTTGGAAGGAACTGTACGAAGCGGTCTGCGGCGTTGTGGACAATACTACGCTTTCCGACCTCGCGTCGCGCGTGCGCGAGAGCGCGGGTGCGGATTATGTGATTTGAACGAAAAGGGGGAGAGTGTATATGCGGCCTTATGGCTTGATTTTAGCAGGCGGCGGCGCGAAGGGCGCTTACCAGATCGGCGCGTGGAAAGCCTTGCGGGAACTGGGCATTTCCATTGAGGCGATCACGGGCGTATCCATCGGTGCGATCAACGGCGCACTGATCGCACAGGGCGATTATGACGCCGCCGTGGAGCTTTGGAACACGGCGGAGGTCAAAGAGGGCGTACATATCGAAGCGGAACTGAAAGAGCCCGAAAATTTATTCAGCTTTTCCAATCTGCCGCAGATTTTTCGGGAAATGATCCGAAACGGCGGGGTGGACGTGACCCCCGCGCGCAATTTGATCGCGCAGTACATCGACGAAGAAAAGGTGCGCGCCTCGGGCATTCCCCTGGGGCTTGTGACATTTCAGCTTTCGTCCCTGCACCCCGTGGAACTGTTTTTGGAGGAAATGCAGCCGGGGCTTCTGATCGATTATCTGATGTTGTCCGCGCGCTTTCCGGGACTGCACAACGAAAGTCCCGACGGGGCGAAGTACTTGGACGGCGGCGTGTATGACAACGCGCCTATAGAGTTTTTGCGCGAACGCGGGATCAACCGTTTTATCGTGCTGGATATTTCCAATATAAAGGGCATTGGGCATAAATCCGAGCTTTCCTGCGCGGACATTATCTATATCCGTCCGAACGATCCCAAAGAGCTTGGTGACTCCTTTGAATTTGATACCTCCATGAACGAAATGCGTATGCAAATGGGCTATCTCGACGCGAAAAAGGCGTTTGGCAAGCTTGGCGGACAATCGTATTATTTCAAGCCTGCCGAGTATAAACGTATGCAGCAAAAATACGGCTATCGCGCCTGCACGGGACTGGAACGCCTTGCCGCCGAACGTAATGTGGAGCGGTTGACCGTGTACACCCAAAAACAGTTTATGCACGCCTTGCTTGAAGCCGAGCTGCAGGCGCCGCCGCCCGAAACGGAGCATATGCATCTTGCACAGTCGTTGCGCAAAGCCGCGCAGCCGATTTTAAAGCGCGCGAACATCACGACCACGCGTGCGGTATACCGAATCGAAGCGGAGGCGGCGCTGGCGGATTTCCGGGCGGAAATGACGCAAAACAGAGAGCAGGCCGACAGTTCAGATGCGTTCGCAGAATAGCGAGATATAGTTTTCTCCCGAAAAAACGGCGAATTGATGCGTATCGTTTTTGCTCACATACCCGTTATCGGTAAATCCCAAGTTTTCCGGCAGGATGCCGACTGCGCGGATCGCTTCTTCGCCGTCGTCGGCGGTGTCCCCGACCATGAGTACGGTGACGAACTGTACATAAGCGTCATACAGCGCGCCGACAGCCTCCGCTGAGGGCGCGCCGTTTTCGGGGATACAGGTCAATTGAAAGCCGATCACAGTCCCCGTACTGTCGGTTTTTAAGGATAACAGGGCGGTTTGTCCTTCTGCATAGGAAAAATTGCAGTTGTATTCGTCGGCGTTTGCATTCGGCTCTCTGAAAAACTGCGTCGGCGTCAAAAGCTCTTCCCCGCGTAGCGTGTTTACACGTTTGCAGAATTCCGCCGTATCGATGTTGCGCTGTCTTGTGCAGGCGCACAGAAACAGCAGGCAAACGGCGAGCAGCAGCGACATCCATTTTTGTGTTTTCATAATACACCGTCCCGTTAATCTTTTATTCACATTTTCTTTACAAAAATATATGGTAAAATCGGACGCAATATTATAAAATGATGCCATATATTTTATTACTTGAAGCGTAAAGCGGTGATCTTGTGTTTAAAAAAGTAAAAAGCTGGAGCAGAAAAAAGAAATTTTGGACAGCGGTGATCGCCGTTGCGCTGATCGCTTCGCTGGTAACGGTTCTGTATGCCAATTTTAAACCCGACGAGTTGCCCGCTTATGTGCTGGCCGAGGTAAAGAAGGGCGACATCCAATCCGCCTTTGACACGCAGGGCGTCGTGGAATCGGGCAATACCGAGACTTTTTCCGCCGTTTCCGGCGTGCGCGTACTCTCGGTCAACGTCGCCGTTGGCGATAAGGTCACGGCAGGGCAGCAGCTTGCCACATTTGACGTGTCCCCGCTGTCGGGAACGCTTGCCGATTATAAGGCCGCTTACGACAAGGCACAGTCCGCGTATACCAAATCGGCCGACACCGTTTCGACGGCCAAAAAAAATTTGGACGACGTGAACAGGCAGATCCCGAATGTGGAAAATGAGATCAAGCAGCTGGAGCAAGAGGTTGCCGCAGCGCAGAACGCGCAGGTCAGCGTGCCGAACGTGCCGACCTATTCCGAGGAGCAGTTGCAGGCGATTCTATCGCAACTTCAACAAGGCGGGATGCGTGAGGAACAGGCGCAGGAGATCGTGACCGCTTTGCGCGCGCAGATGAGCGACGCGCAAACGGCGCTTCAAAATTCCGCAGCCGCCAAACAGGCGGAGCTTGCGCAAAAACAGGCGCAGTTGACCGCTTTGCAAACGCAGCGTTCCGTGTATGAGGGTCAAATGGACGACACCGTGTCGGAGCTTTATAAAAATGTTGCCGAGCAGAAGAAGGCGGATTACGAAAACTATCAGCAACTCGTGGATGCCCTTGCGGCGGGTTGGACGGCTTCGGCGGACGGCATTGTGACCGAGGTCAATCTTACGGCGGGCGAGGTGTTCACCCCTGCCGAGAACCAAAACAACACGTTGGATATGTCCGCTTTGCTGTCTATGGCGTCGGGCAACGGCGATGTTGCTTCGGTTCTGTCGGATATTTTCTCCACGACCAATCGTGCGGGCGCTGCGGTCGGCACGGGTATCGTGGTGGAAAGCTACGGCGATTTCTACGCGAGCTTTACGGTGGGTAAATATGATTTGCCGGATTTAAAGGTCGGGCAGGCCGCCACCGTAACGTCGCTGGATAAGACCTACGACGCGGTCGTGACCTATGTAAGCGCGACGGCAAACGCGTCCTCGGGCTTGGATATCAGTTCTTTGGCGTCCTCCTTTACGGGAGGCGACAGTTCCTCTGCGTCCGGCAGCGCACCCGTGCGGGTAAAAATTCTGCACCCCGACGAAAAAGTCGTGTTGGGCTTCGATGTGGACGTTCGTATTGATACCGAAAAGCTGGAAAATGTGTTGGTCATCCCCGTGGAAGCCGTTTCCGTAGGCGACGGTGAAAACTGCGTGTTCGTATTTAACGCGGATAAGGGTACGGTGGAAAAACGCACGGTGACCTTGGGCATTGCGTCCGATACCCTGTATGAGGTTTTAAATGGCCTTAGCGAAGGGGAGCAGATCGTAATGAACCCGAAAACGGTTTTGCAGGACGGCGATAAAATTACGGTGAAAGCCTGACGTGTATTGCGGAAAAATACGGTAAGGCAAAGGCGGTGAGAGAATGGATATTCGTGAAAATATACGCATAGCGATCTTCAGCATACGCACGAATTTAATGCGTTCTCTGCTGACCATGCTCGGCATCATTATCGGCGTCGGTTCGGTGATCTCGATCATCACGGTTGGCAACGGCAGTCGGGATTATATCATCGGCATGATCCGTGACATGGGAAACAGCGCGATCAACATCACGGTGGACGGCAATATCGCGCAGCCCTCCGACTATATCACTTCGGCGGATATTGAAGCGATCAAGGAATTGGATATCGTGGATTATGTGTCGCCCTATGTCATGACCATGGGGTCTATGACGGTCAACGATGAAAATGCATTCGGTATTTTGGTCGGCGGCAATACCGATTTGCGCTTTGTGACCAGCGGCGACTGCATTTACGGCCGTTTTTTCAACCAGGCGGAATATGATGCAGGCAGAGCGGTCGGCGTGATCGACGCGACCAGCGCGCGCCAGTTGTTCGGGCGGGCGAATGTTGTCAACGAATATGTCAATTTCACATACAACGACGTCGTCACGCGTATTAAGATTGTGGGCGTTACCGATATGGCGAGCGCCTTCGGCATGGATTCCGAAGAAATGATGGACAATATGCAGGCCATGGGCGGTGCGCAAATGTCCAGCGGTATGCTTATCATTCCTTCCACGCTTTCTATGCAGATCATGGGTTCATCCGACTCGTTCGACACCGTTTATATCATGGCAAATGACGAGAACGATTTGGACGGTGCGGGCAATGCGGCGCTCAACCGTTTGCGTGCGCGCCACAACAACACCGATCGGGATTGCTATATCGTCACCAATATGGCAACCTATATCGACCTTTTGGACACGGTCATCAATATTTTCACCATTTTCATTGCGGCGGTCAGCGCCATATCCCTTGTGGTCGGCGGTATCGGCGTTATGAACATTATGCTGGTGTCCATTACCGAGCGTACGCGTGAGATCGGTATACGCAAGGCGCTCGGCGCAAAAACCTCGACCATTTTGATGCAGTTCTTGACGGAATCCATTATCCTTTGCCTCATCGGCGGACTGATCGGGCTGCTGCTCGGCGTGTTCGGCGCGGCGGTCGTGTCGCATTTGATGAATGTGCCGCTGCAGGTGAAGCTCTCTACGGTCGCGATCGCGGTCGGTTTCTCCTCGGCCATCGGCGTGATCTTCGGCGTGTATCCCGCGCGCCGCGCGGCGAAAATGCCGCCTATTGAAGCCCTGCGCCGCGAATAAATCGGTCAAAACAGCACAAAGAACGCACCCCGATCTCGGCTTTTCGAGCATCGGGGTGCGTTGGATTTGTTAGATGTAAAGGGTTTACATATTCCTGTACGCCTTGGTAATGACGCCGCAGGCGATCTTCGCCCCCGAATTGCCTGCGGGCTGTGTGGTGAAATCGTCGGGATTTCTGTGGATAATCACACTCTTTCCGAGAATTTCCGTCAGCTTCAATCGATCTGTCAGTACGACACTCCACGCTTTGCCGCGCGATGTTGCAAACAGCGGCGGCAGGTCGCCCGCATGCGCGGGGTGCGGACAATTTGTCGGGTTATAGTGCGTCCCCGCGTCGGCAAAGGGGTCTTCGGGCGTGCCCGTGCAGCTGCCGTTTTCATGGATGTGCATGGCAAATATACGCGCATCACAGGCGTTTTCCCGTACAGGCAATCCCCGCACATTGGAGACGACCAAAATCCCCCGATCCCCTGCGGGGAAAAACAGAATACGCCCCGTAAGCTCGGGGTAATGCGATGCACCTTTTATGAATGCCACGGCATAGGCGCGGTGCGCCGTGAGGATGCGCAGAAAATCCGCGTTTTCGTTTTGAAATGTGTACAAATAACCACCTCCGTTATCAGATATATGCCGAACGGAGGTGGGTGTTGTCTGCCTTTAGTCTCGTGTGCCATGTTCATGCTCGTAGGCGTGCAGCAGTTCTTTGAGCTTCGACGCGTGTTCTGCCTCTTCCACGGCGTATTGGGAAAAGAGCTTGGAATAGTTTTCCTCATAGCTGAATTCGTCGGAATACCCTTCAAAATCCCGCGCCATTTCCATGGAATTTTCCCACGCGCGCAGCAAACGGTCGCGCAGCGTGATCTCTATGCGGTGTCTGTCCTGTTCATTGACCATTGTTTTCACCCCTTTTTACGAAGAGCCGCGCCGTTTCCTCGACGCCGCCCTCAATTTTTTGCTTGTCTTTGCTTAGCCTTTATCCAAGCGGACGGTTGGCGGGATTTTCCAAAATCTCGCCGCTCTCCGAGAAACGCGAGCCGTGGCAGGGGCAGTCCCAGCTGTGTTCCTGCCGATTGTAATGGAGCGCGCAGCCCAAATGCGTGCAGCGGTGCGGAAGCGGCAGCAAAAGATTGCCGGCGGAATTGAGGCCGTTGACCAAAAGCTGCGGTTTCCAAATAGAACGGTTGGGCGCAAAAACCTCGGCGTTTTCGTTGTTGCGCCCGACGAGCATATCCGTAAGGATGCGCGCCGCCGCCATAGAGGAGGTCATGCCCCACTTGTTAAAGCCCGTCGCCACATAGAAATTCGGCAAAAGCCCCGCATAACGCCCGATATAGGGAATGCCGTCCAAGGACATACAGTCCTGCGCCGCCCAGCGGCTTTGTATGCGGCTTTTGGGGTAATACAGCCGCCGCAGCTTTTCGAGTACGGGGTAGCCGCCGTCGGATTTGCCTGTTTTATGCCCGCCGCCGCCGAATAAGAGCAGTCCCTGAAACCTGCGAAACGAAAGGCTGTTTTCGGGAACACCGATACACATCGCGTCAGGCGGTTCGGCGTTTTCGAGCGCGAATACATAGGAACGCTGTTGATAGAGCTTCATAAAATACAGCCCCGCACGGTCAACAAACGGAAAATGCGTGGCGATCACCACACGCTTGGCGTCGATTTTGCCGCGATTCGTGTACGCGCGCGTGTCGTCAAAGCGTTTGACAAAGGTATTTTCATAAATTTCCAAATCGCGCGCTATGGCGTACAGGAATTTGAGCGGGTGAAACTGCGCCTGCCCTTTCACGCTGACGGCGCCCAAGACGGAAAAGGGGAGACCCTTGCCGTCACACAGCTTCGCCGGAATGCCGAGCGTTTGATAAAGGCTGTATTCCGCTGTGATTTTTTCACATTCGGGCTTTCGCCGCGCATACACGACGGCCTCCTGTTCTTCAAAGTCACAGTCTATTGTTTTACAAAGCTGTCGATACGTTTCCAAAGCGTCCCGATTGGCGGCGTAATACTGCCGCGCGGCTTCCTTGCCGTAGGATTTTTCGATTTTTTGGTAGCAAAGCCCGTGCTGTACGGTGATTTTGGCCGTGGTGTGCCCGCTGATGTGCGCGCCAATTGCGTCCTTTTCGACCAAAATATACGGAATGCCTTCCTGCTTACAAAAATACGCGCACAAAACTCCCGTAAAACCGCCGCCAACGATCAGCACATCGGTCTGCATATCCTGCTGCTGCACGGGAAACTGTGGCTTTTGCGCGGTCTTTTGCCAAATGGATTCCATCTCGATCCCTCACTTTTACTATCATTGTTTGCCGTAAAAGGGGGATTTATTTATTTTTGGCGTGAAAAAACGCATTCTTTTTTGCGGTTTTTTGGCCTTCGACGCGGGGCGAACACCGCTTTCCCGTCTTGACTTTTTGGGGAATAACGTTTACAATAAATTTGATAAATTTTGGCAATTTGAAAGGAGAATGTCTATGGATTTCAGTGTGTTTTCATCCTTTGACCACACGGTATTCCAGTGGATTCAAAACAACATTTGGTGCGGCTTTTTGGATAAACTGATGCCGATCATCACCGTGCTCGGCGAGGGCGGCTGGTTTTGGATCGTGATCGCGGTGCTCTTCCTGTTTATGAAGAAATACCGCAAAACGGGCGTGACCATGGCTTTTGCGCTGATCGTTATGCTGGTCGTCAACGATCTGATACTCAAAAATATGTTTGCGCGTCCGCGTCCCTTTAATTTTGAACCCTTTGCGGATTTGTATGCAGTTTTCCCCGTCGCGGACGGCAAACCCGATTTGCTGGTCGGCCTTCCCTCGAGCTTTTCGTTCCCCTCGGGGCATACGTCATCCTCTTTTGCGGCGGCTATCGCGATCCTGCTCAACAAGAAGTGGAAAGTCGGCATACCCGCCTGCGTACTCGCTGTGCTGGTCGGTTTTTCGCGCAACTATTTGATGGTGCATTACCCGACCGACGTGCTGTTCGGCGCGCTGTTCGGCATCGTGTACGCCGTGATCGCCTATTTCCTGATCGCGCGGTTTGTCTATCCGATATTTGACAAATACGTCGGGCAAAAGGTGGACGCTCTTTTTCAAAAGAAATCCGCAAAACAGGAACAATCGGCAGAGAACAATTAACGGCAAATCGCTTTGACGAACAGGGGAAAGGAGTGGTTTCGGTATGACAACCCCTCTTGGGAAAGCGCCTGATCTGCGCTTTCGCGCGGACGGCGGCTTCCGCATCATGCAGGTCGCCGATGTGCAGGATACACAAATTTTGTCCGGGGATACGCTTGCCTTTCTTTCGGCGGCGCTCGATCATACCAAGCCCGATTTGGTGGTCTTTACGGGCGACCAGATCAAGGGCTACGGCGTTACCCTCTTGGCAGGGGAGCGCGAAGCCAACTGCAAAAAGGCGATCGACCGTCTGCTTGCGCCCTTAGAAGCGCGCGGCATACCCTTTACGTTTGTGTTTGGCAACCACGACGCCCAAACCTTCGGCGTATCGAAGGAAAAGCAGTTTGCCATGTATAGTGCGCACGAAAACTGCCTTGCCGTGGCGGGCGATCCGACGCTTCCGGGGCTTTGCAACCATTATCTGCCCATCCGCTCCGCCGACGGCGAACGCATCCTTTTTAACCTCTATTTGATCGATTCGCTTTCCAAAGCGCCCGAGGGCGGCTGGGCGAGCGTTTCCGAGGCGCAAATCGCGTGGTATCAAAGCGTGCGCGACGCCCTCAAGGCCGAGACAGGCGACTATGTGCCGTCCATTTTGTTCCAGCACATTCCCGTACCCGAAATGTGGGACGTTCTGAAAGAAGTTCCCGCTTCCTATAAACCGCACGCGCAAGGCTTCGGCACGCACGCGGGCAAGTATTATGACATCGACGAACGCTATCTGCAAAAGGGAAACTGCGATTTCCTGCTGGAGACGCCTGCCGCCCCCGAAGTGAATACGGGGGAATTCGCGGCGGTGTCCGAAATGGGGGATACGCTCGCCATGTTTTTCGGGCATGACCACAACAACAGCTTTGTAAGCCGCTATCGTGGGATGTTGCTCGGCTATACGCAGGGATGCGGTTTCCATGTGTACGGACCGAAGCAGAACAGGGGCGTGCGCATTTTCGATTTAAACGCCGAAAATCCGCGTACATTTTCCACCTATACGCTTTTGTACCGCGATCTGTTCCGCGCAAAGGATATTCGCAATAAGCCGAAGTATCTTTTGTACTCCTATGCGCCGTCCAGCGTGGAAGCGGCCATGCCGCTTGTAAAAAGGCTTTCGGCCGCAGCGATCACCGTGGCGGTGGCAGGTACGGCATATGCGCTTGCCAAACGCGCAGGACGCAAGAAATAATCGCGAATATTTCGCACTTTGGTTTTATGACACAAAAAAGCAACGCCATCCGAAATCGCTTCGGATGGCGTTGTTGCTTTATGTTTAGGTGCAGAAGGCTGACCCTTGATGCAGATCATTTTTTAAACGCATGTCGATTCATCGGGCGTTCCAAACAGGATCTGCATATAGTTTCTCCGCCCATAGAGGACACGGACAATATGAGCCTTGCCGTTCTCGTATCGGTAAAATGCCATATAATTGCCGCATACCAGAAACCGATAGTTTGTTTCAATGTCTACAATGGAGGACAGCGGTGCGCCGCTTTCGGGAAAATCCGCAAGAATGCGAATATGCTCCAGAATTTTTGAGACGGTACATACGGCAGCCGGTTCATTACCAAGTTCATCCGCGATATATGCCTTTATTTCCTGCAAATCTTCAATCGCTTTCGGAGAAAAAATCAATTCAGCCATTTGCAATGCCTAACAGCATTTCCGCCTCGGAAATGCCTTTCCATCCTTTTTCCTTTGCCGATTGCTCCCCTTCGGAAAGCGCGCCCATCAGTTTTAGGACAGCCCTCGTCTTTTCATATTCCTCGATATCCACAATGGCATATCGACCTCTCCCGTTTTTTGTTAAGAAAACAGGTTCTCCGACGGCTATATCGCGCAATACCTCGTTATAATTCCGCAAATCGGAAACGGGCTTAATATTGGGCATCTCTATCTCTCCCTACTGTTTGCTGTAAATAGTATACCATAATTTTTCGTAAAATTCAACAGCAATCAAGAGCTTTTTAGCTAAGACTTTTGCCGCACGCCGCTTTCTACAGGTTATAAAAGGACATTGCCCAATATGACTTCGTTACGCATTTACGGTTCCTCTGCGGGCGCAGCGTCCATTTCCGCCCGACGCGCTTCGACGAATGTGCGAACGGTCTCGGAAAGCTCGCCGTACAGCTTGTATTTTTTGGAGAAGATCGCGAAGGAAATCAAAATCAAGATCGGCGGGATGCCGAAAGTCATGATGCTGATCGTGGTTTTGGACAGCTCTGTCTGCACCTGCGCCGCGCCGTCGTAGCCCGAAAGCCCCAATCCCGTAAAAAGAATGACGGTTTGAATGGTATACGCCATTTTTTGTAGGAAGCCTTTCATGGAGAAGGTCGTGCTTTCCGAGCGCGTGCCGGTTTTGTATTCGCCGTAATCCACAATATCGGCGAGCATGACCGTCTGGTTGACGAACATCGACGCAATGCCGATGGACGCGATGATA
Source organism: uncultured Clostridia bacterium (assembly GCA_947628665.1). Classification (GTDB taxonomy): domain Bacteria; phylum Bacillota; class Clostridia; order Oscillospirales; family Acutalibacteraceae; genus Fimenecus. Next base: position 10,376 of record CANRAU010000006.1, on the reverse strand, counting down.
TAGGTGATGTTGAGTAGGAGCATATTGTGCAAGATCGGCCCGCACACGATCATGGCGATATAGCCCGCAAAAACCATCAGCAGGCAGAAGCGATAGATCGTGCGGCGGGTGTACTTTTTGCTCATCAGCGGAATGACGAACAGACCGAGGAACGAGCCGACCGCGCCGAAGGTAGCGAACAGACTTTGCTTGGTGATGTCGCCCTCCACGTTTTCAAAATAGTACGCGCCCACGCAACTGGTCAGATACCAGCCCGCGTTGGAGATCATGGAAAACAGCATGAAAACGATCAACTGGTCGTTGCTTTTCAATACACCGAACAGCTTTTTAAAGCTAAATTTGTCGTTGTTGTATACGACATGCCGTTCTTTGGTCACGCCTGCGCAAATGCTCGCGAACACGACGAGCAACACCGCGCAGAGGATCGCCCAGCGGCTGAAGCCCTGCGCGCTGACCTTTTTCTCCGCGTCACTTGCTCCGCTGCCAAAACGCAGCAGCGCAATGGGCGTGAAAATCGTGATGATGCCCTGTCCTATGCCGCTGAACGTGCGCGCGATGGTGGAAATGGTGTTGCGTTTGTTCGGGTCGTTGGTGAAGCTGGGCACCATGCTCCAATAGGGGATATCCGCCATGGTGTTGGTCATGCCCCAAAGAATGTACATGACGGCCACATACACATACATCCATACAGAGCCGCGTGGTATGCCGGGGTTGGTGAACAGCAGCGCCAGCACAACCGCGTTGGAACACGCGCCTATGAGGATCCACGGACGATATTTGCCCATGCGCATTTTGGTGCTGTCTACGATCGTTCCCATGATCGGATCGTTGATCCCGTCCCAAATGCGGGCGATGGGCGTGAGGATGAGCAAAAATGCCGCGGGCATCAGCAAAACGTCGGTCAGGTATTTGGAGAGGTACGAATAAAACAATCCGTAGCTCAAATCCAACCCGACCGCGCCGACGCCGTAGCCGATATAACGGGCGAGCTCGCCACCCTTGCCGTTCTGTTTCAAAATTCTTCCCCCGTTTCCGATGTTCTTTTCTTAATGATACCTTTTTTTGCCTGCCGCGTCAATAGAGAGCCGAACACCACACGGTTTTTTACGGCGTATTTCGGCGGCCGGCCGCGAAATCGGGCAAAAAGCAAAGCGCCCAAAACCTTGGACGCTTTGCAGAATGTGTTTTTCATACGCCGAGAGAACAGACGACTTATTTCGCCTCTGCCTTGGCCTTTCTGGCTTCGACTTCCTCGACCATTTCATGCTGTCTCTTTTCGGTTATGCGATAGAAGAGCATCGGGATGATCGTACCGACCATGCTCAACGCGCCGGAGAGCATCAGGACGTTCCAAAGGGTCGTCTTACCGTCAGCGGTAATGGCGGGCGTCAATTCCGGATTGATTCCGGCCCAAGAGTAGGACATAACGCCTACGAAAGCGCCGACGGCCATGCCGACCTTATTGATGAGCGTCTGCATGGCGAAGCAGATGCCCTCTGCGCGCTCGCCGGTTTTCCACTCGAGATAATCCACGGTATCGCCGATCATGGCATAGGTGATGATGTTGTTGACGCCCTGCGGGATGCCCAACAGCACCAGACCGACCGCGCAGACGATCAGCTTCCAGGGCTGGTCGTAGCCAACAAAATACATGACGAACATAACGACCGCGCCGAGGATATGTACGTAAATATACGCCCATTTTTTGGTAAATTTCTTGGTCATCCAGGGAACGAGAACGGACGCTACAAGACCGCCCGGTACAACGAGAAGTGTAATTAAGCTGTACAAGCCTTCCTGGTTCAGCACATATTTGGCGAAGTAAAGTCCGCCTGTATAGGTATACACCATTCTGGCACCGCCGAGAATACCCGAAAGCACGATCAACAGAAGTTCCTTATTCTTAAACAACAACTGGATGTTGTGGACGAATGAGGGCGGCGTGTCGGTGGAAGTGTAGCGTTCCTTCGTATTCTTAAAGCCGTAATAGAACATCGGGATGGCGATCACGGTAAAGGCCACCGCGCAAATGAAATAGGTCCATTTTAAGGTGTTGGCGTTATCCTGAATAAATTGCGGCATAACCGTGCCGATATACTCTTTTGCTTTCTCAGCATCCACACCGAAAGTGGACATGATCGTAGAAATATCTTCCGTTGTATATTTGTACTTTGCCGTAACCGCAGAAGTAATAAACGGCACGCCGACCGTAACGATGCCCGCGCCGAGCGTGCAGATAAGACGGGTAACCGTAAGCAGATTGCCGCGGACGATCGTGTTGTTGGTCATGCAGGTGGAAAGTCCCCAGTAGGGAACGTCGGCAACCGTATACACCATGGACCAAATCACATAAATGACAGAAATGATGACAAAGGTGGACATCGTTTTTGCCGGCAGGAAGGGCATAAAGCAAACGATTGTACAAATGGCAATCGGTATGGCCATCCATTTTAAGTACGGGCGGCACTTGCCCCACTTCGTTCTTGTCTTGTCCACGATAGAACCCATGATCGGGTCGTTGAACGCGTCAAAGATACGCGTGCCGAGCATAAGCCAAGCGACAGCCGTAGCGCCTGTCATGGTCTTAAATAAAGTGCCCTTGTCCAAGCTGCCAAACAGCAGCGCATCGGTCATAAAGATCGTTAAATACGAGCCTATGATGGTGCAGATCAGGTTTTGACCGAAACCGGTGACCGCATAGGCGACCGCCTCCTTCGGCTGCAAGTTCCCGTCGTTCGGCGTCGTGCCGTAGACTTTGTGCAGCAGACTTTCAAGTTTCATCTGTTTTCCCCTTTTCTGATTGTATTGCTTAGGCAACCCAATCAAAGTACAGCGCGCCCCGGATGCGCGCGGCTTTCCGATTTGCCGCATTGCCGTTCCGGCAATACGGTGGGGATTCCCTGAAAAACGCATAATACTTTGATTGTGTTGCTTATTCTTATTATAGAGCAAAAATTTCGCTTCGTCAATCATAAGATTAGATAAAATATATAGTTTTCCGCCGCATTTCGTTTGACTTTCGGGGAAAATGCCCGTCGGTGATTGCGGGTACACACCCGTTGCGGGACAAATTGGATTTTTTTGCAAAATTTTTGTTGACAGGGAGGGGAATCTGTGCTATTCTAATTTCACAGTTATTCTATAGGAAATATAGTTTTTAAGGAAGGAAAGCCGTATGACCGCTCGAGATGTTATTCAGATTCGGCAATGCAACTGGCGCAACAGCCGAATGTGTACCTCTGTTTTCTGTAAACGGTATCTATAAAAATTTTCAGAAAAAGAGGTAAAATATCATGTCTCAATCCTATAAATTTGAAACCCTGCAATTACACGTCGGGCAGGAGAACCCCGACCCCGCGACCGATGCGCGCGCCGTACCCATTTATCAGACCACTTCCTATGTGTTTCACGACAGCGCGCACGCGGCGGCGCGTTTCGGCCTTGCCGATGCGGGCAATATCTATGGTCGACTGACCAATTCCACCGAGGACGTGTTTGAAAAACGCATTGCGGCGCTGGAAGGCGGCGTGGCGGCGTTGGCTACGGCCTCGGGCGCGGCCGCCATCACCTATACGATCGAAGCGCTCGCGCAAAGCGGCGACCATATCGTCGCGCAAAAGACGATTTACGGCGGCACGTACAATTTGCTCGCCCATACGCTGCCGCAGTTCGGCGTGCAGACGACCTTTGTGGACGCGCATGACCTTGCGCAGGTCGAAGCGGCCATTCAGCCCAACACGAAAGCGATTTATCTGGAGACTTTGGGCAATCCGAATTCGGATATTCCCGACATTGACGCCGTTGCCGCCATCGCCCACAAGCACGGCCTGCCTTTGGTGATCGACAATACCTTCGGCACGCCATATCTGATCCGTCCCATCGAACACGGCGCGGATATCGTCGTGCATTCCGCCACCAAATTTATCGGCGGCCACGGTACGACGCTCGGCGGCGTGATCGTGGATTCGGGTAAGTTCGATTGGAAGGCTTCGGGCAAATATGCGCCCATTGCCGCGCCGAACCCCAGCTATCACGGCATTTCCTTTGCTGACGCGGCGGGGGAAGCGGCGTTTGTCACTTATATCCGCGCAATTTTGCTGCGCGATACGGGCGCGACGATCTCTCCGTTTGCCGCCTTTTTGCTGTTGCAGGGTACGGAAACGCTCTCGCTTCGCCTGGAGCGGCATGCCGAAAATACCAAACGCGTCGTCGAATATCTTGCGGCACATCCGCAGGTCGAGCACGTCAATCATCCGTCCCTGCCCGACCACCCCGATCATGCGTTGTACGAACGGTATTTCCCGAACGGCGGCGCGTCCATATTTACCTTTGAGATCAAGGGCGGACAAAAAGAAGCGCATAAATTCATCGACAGCCTGCAAATCTTCTCGTTGCTGGCGAATGTCGCCGACGTCAAGAGCCTGGTCATCCATCCCGCGACCACGACCCACAGCCAACTGACCCCCGAGGAGCTTGCCGAGCAGAACATCAAGCCGAATACCATTCGCCTGTCTATCGGTACGGAGCATATCGACGACATTTTGGCGGATCTGGAGCAGGCTTTCAGAGCCGCAAAAGCCTGATTCTCGTGTCATAAACAGATAAAGCAAAACGCCCGCTTGTGCTTGGAAAGCATCGGCGGGCGTTTTTAAAAGGGGACGAGTAAGTCAAGTTTGCGTTTCGGTTTCCTGTGGGACGGGCGCTCTCCCCACTTCCCGCAGGAATTCATCGATCGGACGTCCTTTGGAATCATACAACCCCGTGACGGTGCAGCGATGCCGATATACGCGCATCGTCAGCGTGCATTCCTCTTCCTGCAAGATTTTCACATAGTCTTCGCGCGTGTCGCTGTAATCGGAAAACGACCATGGCGATTCTGCCGTCGCATCGCTTTCATAGCTGCCGACAAGTGACTCCATATTTGCATTTTCGAGAAAGTAATCCTGCCCCTTTGGCGGCTTTTTATAGACCACTTCGATCTCGGTAAACCCGTCGTCCAAAGGCTTTAGGACATATCGGGGCGTACCGGATTCGCGATAGCTGTGAAGGGGTTCGTGTGTATCTGTCAGGTCGTAATAGACCGTGCCGTCATACGCTTCAAAGATATGCGCGCGAAAGCGGTATTCTTTGCCTTCCTTCAGGATTTTTTTGTTCAAATCGGTGTGCCAAAGGATCATGCTTATGGGCGTCATGATCTGAAGCGCCAACACGACGGCAAAAATTACGAGCAGGAGTTTATGTTTACGCATCTTCCGACTCCTCCTTTTCGCGCTTGGCCTTTTCGAGCAGATAGGCCTCCCGTTTGCGCACTTGCATTTCATAGTTGACCACGATCAGTCCGACGCCGAAGACGACAAGCAAGATCCCCGTGCCAAGCTCTCCGAGTTCCAGCCCGTTCAGCATCAGGACGATCTGCGCAAACAGCATCAAAAGCCCCAAATTGGTGGGCAGCAGCTTCATATCCTGTATCCCGTGATAGAGCAGCGTACCTGCGAAGCCCGCCGCGCAAAGGCAAACAGCCCAAAGCGGCGGTGCAATGCATAACAAACTTGCGACCACGCTAAAGATGACGCCGCCGCCCGCAAAGGCACACAGCAAAATCTTGATCGGGTTGTCCGCAAAGGACTTCCGTCCCCAAAGCACGCCCAAAGCCAACAGCAGGACGCAGAAAATTTCGATGGGGCTTATAGCGAAATCCGTGTGCAGTTTTACGTCTGTAAGGGGAAAATCCATCGGATTAAACCATCCGAAAGTGCTGAGATAGGTCAAAACGCCCGCGCAGCCGAGTACCCCCAAAGGCTTATACGGCAGGGTGTAATCGCTGTCGTTTTTATCGGCGGCATACAGCGCCAAAAACGGGATGATCATCAACGCTATCAACGATATAAAGGCGTTTTCCTCGTCCCCGTAATAGAAAATCCGGAACACCTCCCGCATGATCAAAAACAGGATACCCGCGATCGCCGAGACCCAAACGGTAAATTTGTACCGCACGTCCTCTTTCTGCCCGCGCAGTCGCCCTAAAAAGCCGAGTCCACCAAGCAAAAGCAGCGCCGCTATCCAGGTGTTTGTGGATAACGAAGACCAGTGCAGAACCATATAAAAATACAGGGTGAGCGGGGAAACGGCGTTCAGCAGATAGAATACGGGCAGGCATAGCAGAATATCGATCAGTAAGCAGTTCTGGAAACCGCAGTGTATATCAAAAACGCTGTTGATGAGCGCGACCGTCGCGATCATGCCGAGACACCACAAAATCGCGCCGCACTCACGCCAAACCACGTCGTCCCGCCGCCGCAAAAAGACGTATGCGGCGAATGCCTGCGCGCCGAGCATCGGCAAAACCGAGCAAATGGTCTGCAAGGGCAGGGGAAAGTCCGACCAAAAGGTAAAGAAAATCAAAATCAGACCCACGCCGACGAAAACCGAACCGACGATCCCCAAAACGATGCGCACCTTCATGTTTTTGCGCTCGGGGTCGGGTTCTGTGCCGACCTGCCGCTTTTCGCCGTAGATCAGTTCCTCGATCTCCACGTCGAAAAATGACGCAAGAAGGGTAAGCGTGTCGATGTCGGGCTGGGTTTTGTTGTTTTCCCAGTTGGAGATCGCCTGCCTTGTTACGTGCAGATAGTCCGCAAGCTGCTCCTGCGTTTTGCCCTGCGCTTTTCGCAGCCGCTGTATGTTCTTGGAAATCTTCGCCATACAAAAACCCCTTTCCGAAGTTGACCCGTGCGAGAATTTTTTAACCGAAAAAACGGTCGCCTCTTACCTTTATTTAAGCATATTCTATATACTTTGTCACGCAATAAACCGTTGCAGACGCAAAAAAAGCGAAAAAAGCATAAAAAAGCCGATGCAAAACCGCATCGGCTCAAAAAAGATTTCGGAAAACAGCCTGTTTTTAACGCTTACGCCTTACAGACGAACCGCCTGCGGCATGCCGCCCTCTTCGCGGGATTTGTCCGCAAGGTAGACGCACAAATGCCCCGCTACGGAATCGAAAATCGACGTGCAGGCAAGGCTCGGCTTTCCACCGCGGATATATTTTACAAAATCCTCCGCCAGCCTTTCGTCGCCGCCGCCGTGGCCACCGTAAGCGCCGACCATGTCGCCCGTGACGTGCAGATCGACCTCCTCCACGGTTCGCTCATCCGTTTTGGTCGGGTGGATTTTGGAGACCACGTATTTGGATTCCTCAAAATCCCCATAGATCTCGCCCTTTGTCCCCACGATATGAATGTGCCGCTGTGCTTTGGAAGAACCGCCAACCATATTGTGCGTACCCGTCGCACCGTTTGCGAACTGCACAAGCACCGACTGGTGATCGACCACGTTGTTGCTGCATTTGTAAATGCATCTGCCGTAATTGCTGTCGCCTTTCAGTAAATTGATCCGATCCTCGTCGGTCGGGTTTTCAATGCCTTCCAATTTGTCCCAAATATAGAATGCCCAGCGCTCGGGCTGATCCAGATACAGCCGCTTCGCCGAATAGCGGCAGCTGTCCACGAGCGGGCAGTCCACAAGACACCGCGTGCCGGCCTCCTTCGGCGCGTTTTCGGGCTTGAACTGGAATTTACTGCCAAAGCTCGAAACGGCGACGGGGCGCGTCTCGGCCATCATCCACATCATAATGTCTATGTCGTGGCAGCATTTGGCCAGCAGCATAGTCGTGTGGCATTCCTCGGAATTCGCCCATTTGCCGCGCACATAAGAGGTGGAAAGATGGTGATAGCTGACGTGTTCGTTGGTCTGTATGTTGATGATGTCGCCGATCTCGCCGGCGACGATACGCTTTTTAATGGAAAGGTAAAACGGTGTGTAGCGCAGCACATGACAGATCATGACTTTGTTGCCGTGTTCGCGCACGCAGTCCACCAATTCGCGCATTTCCGCTTCGTTCGTGGCAAAAGGCTTTTCCAACAGCATATCGTAACCGAGCTTTAAAAGCGGCAGGGCGGTCTGTACGTGCTGATGATCCATTGTACCGTTGATGACGGTATCGGCGATCTTTCCGACGTGCGCGAGGGCTTCGGCGCTCTCAAAGCAGTTTTCTTTCGGAAACCCGAACATTTCCTGCGTTTTTTGACGACGGATCGGATCGGGATCGGCCACGCCGACGATTTGCAAAAGCTCGGGATTTGTAAGCGCGAGCTTTGCGTAAATGATCGCACGGTGTCCCGCGCCGACGATCACCGCAGTGACAGGCTTTGTACACATAAAAATCGACCTCTTTCACATGACTGTGCATTGTTAGCCTATTATACAACCGTCGGGATAAAAAGAAAAGGGGAATTTCGCAAAAAAATACGGAAAATCCATGCGGGCAAAGCTATCTCGCGGCTTGCAATCCGAAACGCCGCATAGTATAATTCCTGTATACGGAAGAACGGAGGAAGCCCATGTACGAACTGATCCCCATCACCGAAAACAGCTTTTATATACAGTGTCCCGCCAAGATCGGGCTTGTGCGCCTCGACGACACGGACGTTTGCCTCATTGACAGCGGAAACGACAAGGATGCGGGGCGCAAGGTGCGCCAAATTTTAGATGCAAACGGTTGGAAGCTCAAAGCGATCTACAACACCCATTCCAATGCGGATCACATCGGCGGCAACCGCTACTTACAGAATCAGACGGGCTGTAAAATCTATGCAAAGGGCATGGAACGCGCGTTTACCCAATATCCGATCTTGGAGCCTTCGCTTTTATACGGTGGCTATCCGTGCGGCGATTTGCGGCATAAATTCCTGCTCGCCCAGGAGAGCAATGTGGAAGAATTGACGAAAGAGAGCCTCCCGCAGGGCTTTTCAATGTTCGATTTGCCCGGGCATTTTTTGGATATGGTGGGCTTTCAAACGCCCGATCACGTCATGTATCTTGCCGACTGTCTTGCCAGTCGCGAAACGCTCGAAAAATATCCCATCAATTTTCTCTATGACGTGGCGGCCTATCTGCAAACGCTCGAAGCGGTCAAGTCCATGGAAGCCGTGCAGTTTGTCCCCGCGCACGCGCCCGCCACGGCGGACATTGCGCCGCTCGCGCAGTACAATATCGACAAGGTGCACGAGATCGCGCAAAAGATCATCGAGCTTCTAAAAGAACCGCTTTGCTTTGAAACGATTTTGCAAAAGCTGTTCGAGGCTTACAACTTGACCATGAATTTTGAACAGTATGTGCTGGTCGGAAGCACCGTTCGCTCGTACCTTTCGTGGCTCAAAGATACAGGCAAGCTGACCGTCCTGATTCGGGACAATATGCTTTGCTGGACGCAGGCAAACGCGCCGTCCGCACCGTGACAGGCGGTTAGCGCTTCCAGCGAGTGCTTGTACAGGCACACACGTTCGGAGAAGCCAAGCCGATATTCGATAAAAAGCCCTTAAAACGGTCATCCGCTTTAAGGGCTTTTTCTATACAAGCAAAGTGCAGAGCAATTCTTTGCTTATTCGATTTCCAAATGCCGCGCTTCGGGCACTGTTTCCTGCTTTTTGGGCAAGGTCAACTGCAATACGCCGTTGTCGTACTTCGCTTTGATGTTTTCGGTGTCTACGGCGGACACGTCAAACTGCCGGCTGTATTTCCCGTAGGAACGCTCCACACGGACATATTTGTCTTTTTTGTCTTTCTGTTCATGCTCCGAATGCCGTTCGGCATAAATCGTCAGCGTGTTGTCCGTCAAGTCGAGATGAATATCCTTTTTGTCGAACCCCGGCAGATCGGCTTCCAGCAGGTAGCTGTCGCCCTCGTCCGTAATATCCGTCTTAAACTCGGCAATATCCCCGTTGTTGAAAAACGTGCCGAAGGGGTTTTCAAAAAATCTTCTTTCCAATTCTTCCATTTCGCGGAAGGGGTTGTACGCGATCTCGCCGGAATGTCTGCGATAGGGTCTGAGTTCAAACATAATCAATACCTCCAAAATCATATCGAAAAGATTGTATTATAGTATGTCTGCCTTTTTCATGTCTATACCGATAGACGGACGGGAAATCGGCCTTTGACGCGCTAAAACTGACGCCTTGACACAGACGGAGATTTTACCGCGAACCGTGTAAAACCCATTGGAAACACCTCTTTATTTCTTTTTCTATAGTTTATATTATTGGTAAAAATCGTAAAATGTGTTGCAAAAATTTTAAGGATTTGTGAATTTTAGCACTCTCGGCATTAGAGTGCTAACGAGACTTTGGCAAATGCTTGTGCGCCGTGCGAAAAATCAAAATATTTTAAATTTACAGGGCGAAAAAAGCAAAACTTGTAAAACGGAAAAAGCGCAATGGATAATGCGAAAAAATTCAAAATTTATATCTAAATTGCAATATCAAATAGGACAGGATAGAAAAGGTCGTCAGAGGAGCGGTAATTGAAGATTTTACGGGGTA
>CANRAU010000005.1 GCA_947628665.1 uncultured Clostridia bacterium | reverse complement strand
TTTTTTGACCACTTGGAGGTGGTCTGCTTTATTGCGCTCTTTTTTACTCTACCGTTTGTGCTTTATTTTTCAGACTTATTCCTCCTTATATATAATAAGTATAGCCAAAACGCGGCGCGTATACCTTTCGGGGCAACGTTTTGCCGTATGAACCTTAATAGTACAATCGCCACGACAGCATCTCGCGCTCGTCCGTCTGCACGGCATCTTCCGCGTAGCCCGGATAATACACGGTACAGCAGTCGCTCTCCCACTCCGCTTCGATCTCCTCCGGCTCGCCCGAGAAGTCATACAGTGTCGCCGAAGTGCGATATACCGCCAAAAACGGCGAATGCTGCGCGTAGAGATGGGCGATCAAATCGCCGCTTTCGGCTTCCTCGAAAAACACCTGATAGGCTTTGTCGCCGCTGCGGCGGCTGCCCGCATAGGAAACCGAGGTTAGCATCGCCGCAGGTACGGACAAAAGCGCGGTCAGAATGCAAATACCGATCAAAATGCAGCGCGTGATGGTGTACGGCAGCGTCTGCGCCGCATGTTCGCGTTTTAGGCGCAAATAGCGACAAAGGCAAACCGTCAGCCCCAAAAGCCCCGTCAGCAGCGGCAACAAAATCCACGCGTGCAGGGGCTTATAAAAGAGACAGACGCTTACGCCGAAAATCTCCGCGACACCGGCCGACGCAGAAAGCAAAAGCAAAACGCCGAACAGCGCGCAGAGGACGCGCAAAGTTTTTTTCACCGTCTGTTCCCCCCTTTTGACAAACGAGCTTCGGCGTCGGCCGCCCGCTCGTTTTGCATCATAAGAATGGTACACCGAATCAAAAGTGCCGACCCAAACGTCTCTATTGTACCGAAAAGACCGACGCAGGTCAAGCCCGGTTCGACGGGAAATGCACAAACAAACCGAAATTTAAATGAAATTTTATATTTTTTTTACAAGATTCCTTGACAGGGCCATTCTTTTATTGTAAACTATATTTGAATCATGAACTGTACTGGTTCAGATTATGCAAACAGTTCAAATTATTCAAAAAAGAGGGAGCTATTATGAAAAAAGTACTTGCGGTCATGTTGACGCTCGTTTTGGCGTTCACGTTCTGCATCCCGAGCTTTGCAGATCCGATGCAGGATATCCAAGATGCGGTCTCCAGCGTATTGGAGCAATTCGACATTTCTCAAATCGACCCGGATGCTATTCGTGAGACGATCGAGGGCGCTCTCAGCGGAATCATCGGCGGCGGCGAACCCACGACCGGCAACAGCGAAGGCACCTTGCCGGATATATCCAATATGGATATTACCCCGCAAATAGCGAAAATGGTTGTCCAAGTGATGCAGAATGAAGGTTTCTCTAAAGAAGATATCGGTGCAGCTTTTGACCAAATGAAGGCCGACGGTCAGATCAACGAGGAATCCTACAACAATCTCATGGAGGCATTGGAAGCCGCGCCGGAAACCCCCACAGAGACACCCAGCGTGCCCGAAAATGAAGTTCCCGAGGCTGCGCAGCGCATTATTGATGCCTTGCATCAGGCGGGCGTGACCGACGAGCAAATGAAGAGCACGGTTGACGATTTGTATCAGCGCGGTGTGATCCCGCAGAACGTTTACGAAGAGATCATTCGGATCCTCGACGCGCAGGAAAGCACCACGGCATCGGATAACTCCGGCGGCGGTATCCGTGACTTCTTCAGCGGAATCGTCAGCGGTATCGGTGATTTCTTCGGCAATCTGTTTGGTGGCGGCGACGACTCCGGTGACGGCGACGCAACGACAGCGCCTTCCGACTCCGGCGCAGGCAACAACAATCCCACAGACTTCGGCGCCAATGATGCAACCGGTGACACGGTGGTCACTTCGGTCGCGGCTGTTGCAGCGGTTGCTGCGATTGCAGGTGTTGCGCTTGTCCTGACCAAGAAAAAGGAAGACCGGTAAGCCTTTCCCAACATAGCGAACTTGCATATTATAAAAGCAGGCGGTTTTCAAACCGTCTGCTTTTTTTGTGCAAAACTTTTTATGCAAAACGGATTTTTACAGACTTGTTTTCTGCACATACTTTTTTTTGCACAGGTATTTTTGTGCAAGCTTTTTTTGTGCGCGACTGATCTTTACAGACTTGTTTTTTGTGCAGACTTGTTTTTTTGGCGCGGATATGCTACAATACTGCCCTATCGAAAGACGAAAGATCTATGGAGGCACACATGGTTTTAACGGTTGACATCGGCAATACAAATATTTGCTTAGGGCTGTTTGATGCGGACGCCCTTGCCATGCGGGCGCGGCTTGCCACCAAGCGGCAGGAGACGGAGGATGAATTCGCCGCCGTTTTGCATCATTTGTTCGCCATGCACGGCATTCCCCTGTCCGCCGTCAGCGGCACGATCATAAGCTCTGTTGTACCCGAAATCACCATCGCGGTGCAAAACGCTGTTGCGCGTCTGACGCAAAATAAGGTTTTGATTGTATCGCCCGGGGTCAAAACGGGATTGAATATTTTGATCGATGATCCCGCGCAGTTGGGGGCGGATCTTGCCGCGGGCGCGGTCGGCGCCGCAGCGCACTATCCCCTGCCCGCATTTGTGATCGATCTGGGTACGGCGACCAAACTATATGCCGTCGATGCACACAAAGGATTTCGCGGCTGCGTGATCGCGCCGGGCGTCGCCATTTCCCTGCGCGCTTTGACCGACGTTAGTTCGCTGCTTCCCACCATCGGCTTGGAAGCGCCCAAGCATGCCTGCGGTACCAATTCCGTGGAAAGTATGCAAAGCGGCGTGATCCTCGGCACGGCGGCGATGCTGGACGGCCTTTTGGAGCGCTTCACGGAAGAACTCGGCGCACCGAAAACCATTTTAGGAACGGGCGGGCTTTCCGCCTGCATTACGCCCGCCTGCAGGCATACCATCCTACAGGACGGCGATTTGGTTCTAAAAGGATTGAAAGCGATTTACGACAAGAATATGCAATAGTCGCTTTTGCCCTCCCCCTTTGATTCCGCCAAATTTTGCGCCGCATCCCCCTTTCGGGGAGCGACAGCAAGGAGGAAAATATATGTCAACTCGCACTACCCCCAAGTCCGGCAGAGAAAAAACCGTTCTGCTGGTCGAAACCGCCATGCTCACCGCGATCATTGTGATCATGGCATTCACCCCGCTCGGGTATCTTCGGATCGGCGGTTTGGAACTGACGCTGATCATGATCCCCGTACTCATCGGCGCGGTCACGCAAGGCCCTGCCGTTGCGGCCTTTTTAGGCGGCGTATTCGGCGTGACGAGCTTTATCCAGTGTTTTATGGGCAGTCCGCTCGGCGCGATTTTAGCGGGAATCAGCATTCCGCGCACCTTTATCGTATGCGTGGTGTCCCGCATACTTGCGGGCTTGCTTTGCGGTCTTGTTTTCAAAGCCGCCGCAAAGCATGATCAAAAGCGCGGCTGGAGCTATTTTGCAGCGGGTTTCAGCGGATCGCTGTTCAACACGATTTTCTTTTTGGGGCTGCTTGCGCTCTGTTTTTGGACGGTGCAATTCTCCCCCGAACAGGCAACCGCCCTCGGCGGTGCGGATACCGTATTAAAGACGGTCATCGGGATCGCGCTCGGCGTCAATGCGCCGATCGAACTGGTCGTTTGCACGCTTCTGGGCTCGGCAATCGGCAAGGGCGTGGCACTCGCCGTACAAAAACTGCGGTAATATAATCATATGTAGTCAAGATAAAAAGACGTGCGCCGAACTCCGGGTGATTGTAAAACAGTATGAATTGTAAAAGGACGATATGGCGTATACCATGTCGTCCTTTTCTTTTCAAAAAGATCGCTGGCTTTTTCACCGGGTAGCCGGTGTGTCAACAGTCTGTTTCCAAATTTGATTTTATTATGTGCATGTCAAGTCAACCATTGCTTAATCGTCCGACATAGATTCTAATAACTGGTACTGTTCCGGAGAAAGAATTTCTTTAAGTACCCTCATCGCATCATCGTATTGATTCGTATAATCGGCAAATGTATCTGTTTTCTGCAATCTGAATCCAAGTGAGACGTATAGTAAGATTGCTTTCCAGCTCCATGGCTGTGTGTGAATATAAATCGGTCGATGATTCCTTTGATAAAACCGATTCATAGTTTCACGACAGATTGCTCGCCCGAAGCCATTTCTTTGATAGGACTCATCTATAATTAACCAATGAAGCGAATTGACATCGTTACCCTGTCGTTTATCTGTCCACGCAATACAAGAGCCAAGCACCAAACCTTTGTCATTAACCAAAAATAAAATGTCTGTTGTCCGTCCCTTTTTCGGATATTTCATCATAAAATATTGAATAGCTTCTTCAACGCTGGAAAAATCTCCAATTGCATATTCAAGCCTTGCCCAATCTGTCTCAAACCCTTTTTGATATGGAATGATGGCGTAACCATTCGGCAACTTGCCCTGTTGCGATTTATATTTGTCACATCGAAGAATTGTATTGAAAAAAGGAATTGTTTTATCTATCATGTATCCTCCACAAATGCAAGCTTATCTTTTCGACAAGTACACTGGGGATAGCCGCGCGAGCGTGCAAGGGGTAGGTCTCGGCTGCCGCCTCGGTCGGCGCTTCCGCCTCCGGCAGAGGTGTCCATCGGACACCCGCGCCCCCTTGACGGAGCGAAGCGACGAAACTTCTCGGACGGCGGCTTTCTGCTGTCAGAGAGCCTTCCGAGCGCACGATACATGGTCGCCAGACTATGGTATAGAAGTGCGCCCTTGTTCCAAAGGGTTTTGCAACGTCTCAACAAACGGGAATTTACTTATCTTGTTTTATAGATTTAATTGCAATAACCGCACCAATAATAGCGATAATATAAAACAGAATCACAATATACCCATCTACGTCCCCAAATCCTACTATGGGGAAAATATTAAACAATGAACTCCAAGCCCCTGCTTCTACTAAGTTGCTATAGGCAAGGAGCCAACCGGTCCCACATATTGCGCCAAGCAACATGAGGGTACAACCGAATATCAACTTTTTCATACAATCATACTCCTTTGTCAAATCCCGATTTGCCGGACAGTCACCTACCCGACATCTTGTATTATACCAATCAAATGTGAAGAAATCAACTGCCCGTTAAGACGGTTAATCGGATTTTATGCCTTAAAACTCCGTCCATGTCGAATAGAAAACGCTCCGGCGATTTTGACCTCGTCCAGAGCGTTCCTATCCGCTGTTCCGGTGCGTCCACGTCAATCGTAAACAAGCTCAAACTATACCTGTTTTATGACTCACGCGAGTAGGTCGGCACGTCTTTTTTCTTTGCCGAACGCAAACCCTTTTTTTGCATACAATGATACTGTGCAGGGAAAAATAAGCGCCGCCTCGACAGCAAAGGTCGTGCGCCCTGCACGCGCACGCTCAGGGGAGCCGTGCTGTCTTTTCGGCGACGCAAAAAGACCCCCAAAGGCTGTTGCCTTCGGGGGTCGAAGCATATTGGAAATAACCCATTAATCCGCGTTTTCTTCCTCGATCTTGTCGATGACTTCCTGCGGAATCGCCTCGCCGTGCTTGACGACCAAAATCGCCAGGATCGACAGGACGAACATGATCGGCGCATACCAGAACAGCGACATATATGTACCCGAGAACATACGGATGATGCCGTACAGGATGGGAGACGCGATCTGCGCCGAGAAGGTCGCCGTGTAATAATACCCCGTGAACGTACCGACCTTATCAAGGCCGCCGATTTCCAGCACCAAAGGAAGCGTGTTGACGGTAATGAACATATTGGCCGCGCCGCCGAGGACGAGCGCCACCCAAATCAACGCCATATTTCTGGTGATCATGTATAAAACGAACACGACCATGAATACAAGAAGACCCGCCAAAATGGTTTTCTTTCTGCCGAATTTCTTGCCGCATTTACCGGCGGGCAATGCTGCCGCTGCGGAGCAGACCGCAAATACAGCCATCATGATGGTCGCCTGCGACGCCGTTTTGCCGAGGATCTCCGCCGCGAACAGCGAGAAGTATGTTGTAATGGCGTTGGTGCCGCAGAACAGGAAGAACAGCCCCAGCAGCATGAAGATCAGGCTCTTGCGTTCAGCCGAGCTGAGCGTGACCTTTTCCGCTTTTTTCTCCGCCTTCTCCTGTGCTTTGCGCGCGGCCTGATCGCTCTTTTCCTGCGAAGCCTGGTTGCGCTGCGCCTTGACGGCAATGCTGGTATCCTGCTCCTTGACAAAGAACAGCAGGACGAGCATGCCGATCACCATCACGACAGAACCGATGAGGAATACATACGGATAGATGATCTCCTCATTGGCGGCGGTGACCTCAATGCCCCTGGCTTTATAGATCATCGTGACAAGCGTGCCTGCAACCATGCCGACCAGTCCGCCGATGCCGCCCATGAGGTTGATGACCGCGTTCCCCTCGGAGCGAAGCTCGGGCGGAGTGAGATCGGGCATCAGCGCCACAACGGGGGCGCGCCAAAGGGACATAATGAATACAAAAAGAATAATGGATACCATGGTCATCGGCAAAGAGCCGAATTTGACCGCCGCGATCGGGATCAGGAAAAACAGCACCGCCGAAACAGGCGCTCCGAACACGATAAACGGACGGCGTTTGCCGAGCTTGGAATGGCACCTGTCGGACAGCTTACCGAAGGTCGGCTGGAAAATAACGCCGAAGATATTGTCAAAGGTCATGATAATACCGATAAACAACGGCACCAGCGTAAAACCGCCGCCTACAAGCGCTACATCCTCGCCCTGCGCTTCCGCAAAGCGAACCAAAGCGGGAAAACGCTCGACCAACGCGGCGCTCCAACTGTTGACCGCAGACGACGCACTCAACAGATGGTTCAAAATTCGGGTGACATAAGGGTCGTAGATCGCCCAAGCGATCGACGCTGCCATGAATCCAAACCCGGTCAAAATGGTTTTGCCGTAATTGAGCTTCATGGCGGATTGGGTCTTCTGTTCCAAAACAACACGCTCCTTTTCTTATTCGGATGAAAAGTTTCACCTTTCTTATCATAGCAGAAATTTCTGTTATTTGCAATAAATTTTTCATAATTTTCATGCAATATTCGTGAAAAATGCCCCCGATTGACGGGGGCATCTGTTTTTTCATCTGTATCTTTTTTCGTGTAGATCTGTTTTCGCCTACATGCGTTTTTCACGCTGCTGCTGTTTTTTGCGCTTTTGCATCTTTTTGCGGCGCACTCTGTCCAAAACCACTTCCAGCACGATCAGCGCGGCGACCACCAAAACGGCGGCGATCACGCGGCCTGTCGTCACGGTCGCGCCGGAGTCCGACTCGGTACGGTTGGTCAGCCCCTGCGTCGCCAGACGAAGCGCATAATTCGCCTCCATCAGGCTGTTTTCCGAGGCGGGCGCGGAGAGCGCCTCCTGCGCAGACTGAATGGCCTCCTTTAAGGCTTTGGCGGAATCCGTGCTGCACAGGGTAACGTCCACCTGCTGCGCCGCGGCGACCGCCTGTGTCAGGCGTTCGCGCTGGGTACGCACGCGCTCGCGGTATTCGCAAAGCTCCGTAATATTCCCCGTGATGATCACGCTGTAGCCGCGCGCCGTCACGTCGTTCCAGCCCGTAAAATTGTCCGTCCGTTTGCCGCAAAGCACGGGATCGGTCATATCGATCACAGCGCGCCCCGTTTTTTGAAATTTGGAAAGCACCGATTCGCCGTACAGCGCGCTGTAGGGATTGCCGCTTGCAAGCAACGTGCCGACCGCGCCGCCGTCGAGTGTTTTGGAGATCATGGATTTCGCACGAAAGCCCGCATTGCCACTGTAGGCGGAAATGACTAAGGGCATAGACGTTTTGGACGCGAGCCATTCGGTGATCTCTTTTTTATCGCCCGAAGCGATCAGCACCACGCTGTTGAGCGCGTTGTCCTTGGAGAGCAGATCGTAGACCGCATCGCGATATTCCCACGCACCGTCCACGAGCAGAAGCGCTTTTCCCGCGAGCTTTTCCACAGCCTCCTGAAGCGTCGGTACTATGCAGGCCGTAATCTGCTCGTGCAGACTCCCCGTGCCGTTTCGCAGATGATACGCGGAGAGCTCATGGTAGCCGACGTCGGACATATTCTTCTCGACGGGATTGCCGAGCTCATCCACGCACATTCTGGAGAGATTTTCATCGGTCATCAAAACGAAATACCCGTCCGACGTTTGGCGCACGCGCACATAGATCATGTCTGCGCCCGCATCCGCCGCCGCCAAAATTCCCTCGACGGAGCTTTCGGGGTACTTGGACGTGTCGCCATATTTGGATACCGCCAGCAGCTCCCCCGCCGGGTTTTTCAGCTCGGTAAAGGCGTTCGAGGTCACGTCCGCTTCCTCTGCCAACACGGGCAGCAGGAGCGAAAACAACAGGCAAAGCGTCATAGTGAAGCAAAATATCCGTTTTCGGGTCTTATGTGCCATAAAATCCCTCCTTGGAAATGGAAAAAAGATGCACGAACCGTTTCAAACGCATTGCATTCCAAAAGACAGTATACCAAAATTCCCCTGTGATTACAATAGAAAATAGTGCTTTTTCGGCGAAATTCGCCGGAAAAACACCAAATATTGTATAAATCTCAAATTGCACAAAAATCATAGTTAAATTTTTACTTTCATCCAATTTTTTTGCTCTTGATAGGCGCATATTCGGTGTGCTAAAATAGTCAACGTACCACAAATGGACTGCTTTGGAAGGAGGCGGATCGCGATGTCTTTCGGTAAAAACTTAAAAGCCCTCAGATGTGCGAAGCTGCCGCCGCTCACGCAGTCCGATCTTGCCAACGCCATCGGCGTAACGCAGCGCAAGATCTCTTTCCTCGAAACAGGCGCTTCCGAGCCGTCGCTGCGGGACATTGCCGCGATCTGTCGCTATTTTAACGTATCCGCCGACTATTTGATGGGGCTGCCGAAAAACATGGACTATCCGGAGGACTTATGACCGCAAAAGAACGCGCGCGGCTTTGTGTGGAAGCCTTAAAACAAGCCTACCCCGACGCTGTTTGCTCGCTGACGGCGCAAAATCCGCTGGAGCTTTTGATCGCGACGCGTTTGTCCGCGCAATGCACGGATGCACGCGTCAATTTCGTCACACCCACCCTGTTCGCGAAATATCCGACCTTGGAGGACTACTGCGAGGCGCGGGTCGAGGATATTGAAGAAATCATTCACTCCTGCGGCTTTTACCACGGCAAGGCGCGGGATATTATTGCGATGGCGCAAAAAATCAAAAGCGATTTCGGCGGCCGCGTACCCGACACCATCGAAGAGCTTACCTCTTTACAGGGCGTCGGCCGCAAAACCGCCAATCTGATCGTGGGCGACGTATACGGCAAGCCTGCCGTGGTCACCGATACGCATTTGATTCGGATCTCCAACCGCATCGGGCTTGTCAAAACCAAAGACCCGTACAAAGTGGAGCTTGCGCTCAAAAAGCTGCTCCCACCCGAGGAGAGCAACGATTTCTGCCATCGCGTCGTTTTGCACGGGCGCGCGGTCTGCACGGCGCGCAAGGCGAATTGCGAAGCTTGTGTATTAAAAGATTGCTGTAAAAAGGTCCTCTGAGAAAGGCGCAGGTATGTATAAACGAAATCCCGCATGTTACGGCGAAATGTTTGCCATTCCCGCAAGCGTCGCCGACAACGATTTGACCGAAGCGACGGGCGACGCGCTGAAAACCCTGCTTCGGATTTTTCGCGCGCCCAACGATCCGATCTCCGTTGATGCGCTGTCGGGGGACTTAGGTCTTTCGGCGGATCAGATTTTGAAGGTTCTGGATTTTTGGGTGCAAAAAGGCGTTCTGCTGTTTACGGATGAGAGCGGCAACATAAAATACGTCCCGAAAGCGAAGGCCGACGCCCAAAGCGCCGTTCCCGTACGCAAACCGACGGACAAGCAAGCCCCCGCTTCGCCTGTTTCGATCCCGAAGCCGACGATGGAGCAGATCGCCGCGCGCATCCGGGAGGATGAAAACGTGCGCGGGCTGCTGACCGAGGTGCAGGCAATACTCGGCCGCACATTCGGGCTGGATATGCAAACCACGCTGCTGACGCTGTTTGATACATACGGCCTTCAAAAAGAGGTCATTTTAACGCTCGTGCAGCATCTCTGCGAAACGGGGCGCGGTGCGACCGCCACCATTCTGCGCATCGGAAAAAGCTGGGCGGAACAGGAGATCACCACCCTCGACGCCGCCAACGAGTATATCCGCAGCGACACCCAAGTGCAGCGTCTGTTCGCGCAGTTCCGCATGGCAACGGGCATTTCCAATCCCCGCCCTACGGCAAAGCAAACGGAATATCTGCTTTCGTGGTGCAAAATGCATTTTTCGCTGGAAATGATCCTCAAGGCCTATGAGGAAACGGCGGAACGCACAGGCAAGCTCTCGTTTGCCTATATGGATAAGATTTTGAAGCATTGGGACAACGAGGGGCTTCGTACCCCCGAGGCGGTGGACGCCGCGCGCAAAGCGGCCGCCGTGCAGAAAAAGCAGGAAAGCGGCGGCAGCTCGTTTGATTTGGACGAAGCGCTCAAAAAAGCAACGATCAGCAGCAAACGTCAGAAAAAGGCGGAATAAACACAGTATGGGATACAGAAAGCAAATTTATACAGAAGCTCTCTCGGTACTCAAAGCGCGGCGCGAGCAGGCCGAAGCTGTCGCTTCTGCGCACAAAACGCAGTTTGCGGCAAAATGCCCCGAAGCGCTTACGATTGAGCGGGAAATGGCCAAGACGGGTCTGTCCGCCATTCGTGCCGTCGGCGCGGGCAAGGACGCCGAGGCGATCATTCGCGATTTGGCGCAGTACAATTTGGAATTGCAGGCGAAGCGCGCGGAATTGCTTGCCCAAAACGGCTTTCCCGCAGATTATCTGCAAGCCCCCTACACCTGCAAGCGGTGTTCGGATACGGGTGCGGTGGACGGCGAACCGTGCGACTGCTACAAGGCTCTCATTCGGGAATTGGCGCTTCGCGAGCTGTCGTCGGCAACGCCTTTAAAGCGTTGTGATTTTGAGAGCTTTTCCCTGGCTGTGTATGCGGATACGCCGGATGAAAACGGGCTTATCCCCCGCGAGGAAATGGAAGCGATCTACGAATTCTGCAAGGGGTATGCCGCGCAATTTGACGAAAACAGCGGCAGCTTATTTATGTACGGCAAAACAGGCTTGGGCAAAACGCACCTCTCTTTGGCGATTGCCGCAAAAGTCATCGAAAAGGGCTACGGCGTGATTTACGGCACGGCGCAGAACCTGCTTTCCACGCTCGAAAAAGAACACTTCGGCAGGGAGCGGGACGCGGATACAGAATCGTTGCTGCTCGATTGCGATCTGCTGATTTTAGACGATCTCGGCACGGAATTTTCAACGGGCTTTACCGTCGCGGAAATTTACAACATCGTCAATACGCGCGGGCTTCGCGGCAAAGCAACGATCATCAACTCCAATTTGACCCTTCCGGAATTACAGGCGAAGTACACCGACCGCGTCACGTCGCGTATTCTCGGCAGCTACTCGGTGCTGCACTTCACAGGCAGCGATATGCGTATACAGCTTCGCTGAACCGGAGATTTTTATTTTTCACGGAACAAGCAAACCTGCGGCGGCACAGATTCGCTTCCGTGACGGAAGATACAATTCGCTTATGGGGGCTTTCAATCCGTTAAAATCCCTGTACGGCTTCTGCCGTACAGGGATTTTTTGTATTGTTGGATCGAGGCTGACCCTCCCGAAGGTCAGCCTTCGTGTGTACGGCAAAAAAGGTGCGGCGGAAAATTCCCGAAACGGTTGCTTTTTCACCTGTAAATTGCTACAATAAATATAATGATTTTAAAGGAGGATGCTCTATGCCAACAACCACACGCTTGCGTACCCGTCTGCTTGCTTTAGCCCTTGCGGCCATTTTGCTGATCTTGCCTTTGAGCGCCTGCGGGAAATCCGTGGAAAAAAGCAAATTCTATTCGGCCTACAGTATTTTGGAGCAAGCCAAGCTGCAAACTGCGGACGGCGCTTTTGCATCCGCTTCTTTTCATGGCTCGGACGGCGACTGGCTCGATATTGTCTTTCCGGAGAAGGTGCGTGCAAACACCCTTGTCCTTTCCGAAAAAGGCGACAACATCACAGCCTTTCAAATCCTTGCGAATATAAACGGCAATTTCACCCCAATTTATGTACAGGATAAAATCGGCTCGTTTCGTTACTGCGCTTTCGAGGAGGTTACTTCCGATACGTTTCGCCTGCAGATCGACGAAACCAAAGACGGCACGTTTACGCTTCAGAAGCCCGATATTCTGTACGCCAGGCACACGCGGGAGGATTTCCGCGTGACGACCTACGCCATTGCCGACCGTCTGCTCTCGCCCGACAGCATCGATCCCAAGCACCTTTCGGCCATCACCGATTTTATACTGTTCGGCGCGGTACGCTTTGATGAGAGCGGCAAGCTGTACTATCAGGACTTTGACGTGGACGGAAAAACGGTCAGCGGCAAGGAAGTGCTGCAAACCGCGATCCAAAATCTGCACGCCGCGCAGGGCGACAACCAATTCAATTTGTATATCAACATTTTAGGCCCTGACGGAACGGATGCCGACGACAAGGAAAAGCTCCATAACACCGTATTCCGCGAACACGCAGACACCCTGTGTGCCGGCATTGTGGAAATGCTTGACACATTTGCCCCCGAAGGTGTGAGCGGCGTGTATTTCGATTACGAATATCCGTATAAGGCTTCGGGCTGGCGCGCGTTCAGTCAATTTTTGGTCACGCTCAAAAGCTCCGTCGGCGACCGTAAAATCGGTACGGCGCTCGGCCCTTGGGGCGGGCATCTTTCCAAGGAAGCAAAGGAAGCGGTCGATCTCTATGAGATCATGGCATATGATTTGTTTGACGACGACGGCGACCACGCCTCCTTTGCCACGGGCGTAGACAGTGTGAATTTCATGCTGGATAAAGGCTACGATCTGCAAAAAAGCGCGCTGGGTCTCCCCTTCTACGGCAGACCCGCCGACGGCGCCGCCATTTGGACGGACTATTCGGAGGCCGCCGAGCGGCTCGGCCGTTACAGCAACCGCGACGACGCGCCCATAGACGTTACGGTCTGGGAGAACGGGCAAAACGTCAACAAAACCATAGACACACCGCGGTATTTGAACAGTTGTCAAATGGTTTATGACAAAACCGCGTTTGCCTATGACTGCGGCTTGGGCGGTGTGATGATCTGGCATTACTCGTGCGATGCGAAGGCAGATACGGGATTGTCCCTGTTTGAGGCCATCGGCGATGCGGTACAGTCGCGCACCGCTTAAGGCTTAGCGCCTGTGCGATGGCACATACAGCCGGTTTTCGGGAAATTTAAGGAAAGGATATAGGTATCGCCCCTCGGGCGTACCGCAGGTAACAGGATGCAAACGCACAATTTGATCGATTTGGGGGATATTTCCAAAGCGGATTTAGATGAGATCATCCGCCTTGCGGCTATGATCAAGGCGAATCCCTCGATTTTCACGGACGCCTGCCACGGAAAGATCATGGCCACGCTCTTTTATGAGCCGTCCACCCGCACGCAAATGTCCTTTCAGACCGCTATGCTGCGCCTGGGCGGGCAGATCATCGGCTTTGACAACCCCTCGAACGCCTCCGTGGCGAAGGGCGAAAGTCTCAAGGACACCATTCGCGTGGTCAGCGGATACGCCGATGTGATCGTGATGCGCAATCCCGTGGAGGGTTCTGCGCTCGCCGCTTCAATGTATTCCGAAGTTCCCCTCATTAACGCCGGCGACGGCGGGCATTTGCATCCCACCCAAACGCTGACTGACCTGGTCACGCTTTCTGCGGAAAAAGGGTCGCTCGAAAATATGACGATCGGGCTTTGCGGCGATATGAAAAACGGCAGAACCGTACACTCGCTCATCAAAACCCTTTCCAAATACAAAGGCAACAAATTTATATTGATCTCTACGCCCGAATTGCAGTTGCCGCCGTATATGCTCGATGTTTTGCGGGAAAGCGGCTGTCCATACAGCTTTTCGGACAGTCTCGAAAAATCGATTGCGGAGCTGGACGTGCTTTACATGACGCGCATCCAGCAGGAGCGTTTCCGCACGGCGGAGGAATACGAGGCGCAAAAGGGCATTTATGTGCTTGACAAGGCCAAAATGGCGTTGGCAAAGCCTGATTTGATCGTTCTGCATCCCCTGCCGCGTGTGGATGAAATCACCGTGGAGGTCGATGACGACCCGCGCGCCAAATATTTTGCGCAGGCCGAATACGGGATGTATGCGCGCATGGCGCTCATCATCACGATGCTTACCGGCAAAGCCGATCAGGACGTCCCGAACGGCAAGGTTTTGGACGGTCGCTGCTGCCAAAATCCGCGCTGTGTGACCCGCTCGGAAGGCTATGTCCCCCACCTGTTCTATGAAAAGGGAGGCAGATCTGTTTGCAGCTTCTGCGACAGTCTGTTGGAAGAATGAACACGCTGATTTTATTCGGTTCGCCGAAGCGAAACGGCAACACGGCACAGCTGTGCGGCGCATTTTTGCAGGGACTTCCCAAAAACAACACGGTGGAGATCGTCCGTCTGTTTGATCTGAATCCCAAGCCCTGCAACGACTGCGGATACTGCAAAGCCTCCGACGGCTGCTCCAAGAAGGACTTGGACGCCTTTATGCAAAAATTTCAGGAAGCAGATCTGATCGTTGTGGCAAGCCCCGTGTACCTTTGCTCCTTCCCCGCGCCGATGAAGGCTTTGTTTGACCGTTTTCAGCGTTTCTACTGCGCACGCTTCCGACGCGGCATAGAAACGCCCGTTGCAAAACCCAAAAAAGCGGTTTTGCTTTTAAGCGCGGGCAGCGGCGGCACACAAGCACAGCAAATGATCGAGACTCAGGTAAAACGTGCCTTTTCGGTGATGAACACGACGGTTATCGGCACGGTTTTGGCAGATAATACGGATGAAACGCCTGTATCGCACGACGATTTGCAGCGTGCGTATGCGCTTGCAAGGCGTTTATAAATGAAAGGCAGGAGGAACGGCAATGGCTATTTCCGAAGTTACATTGGACAATTTTCAGGCAGAGGTTTCCAAAAGCGAGCTTCCCGTTTTGCTCGACTTTTACGCAGATTGGTGCGCACCGTGCAAAATGCTGCACCCCGAGCTTGCCGCCTTTGAAGCGGAGACAAGCGACGTAAAAGTCTGCCAAATCAATGTGGACAACAGCGAATCGCTGGCACAGCTTTATGGCATTCTCTCTATCCCGACGCTTGTACTCGTGAAGGACGGGCGCGAGGTCGCAAGGCACGTGGGCGGCTGCGAAAAAGCGGATATTGCCGCGTTTGTCGCGGCAAACCGATAACCGCCCCAAAGAACAACAGGAAAAGCAAAAAACGGCTTGAAACCGCATTTTCGGTTTCAAGCCGTTTTGTTGTTTGAGAAAGGGTTTATTTTCTGCCGTTGAAAATATCCAGCACATCGATATAGCCGTCGTCCGGGTCAAAACCGGTGCTGGTGCTGCTGATGTCGTCCAGCGGACGGCTGTCATCGAGCGAGAAGGACGGCTTTTTGGGCATACCGTTCGCATCGCTGCCAAAGCCCGTGGCAATGACGGTAATGGTCATGGTATCCTCCAGCTCCGGCTTCAAGTCCACGCCGAAGATAATATTTGCATCTTCATCGGCTGCCGCGCGGACGATCCCTGCGGCGGTGTCGATGTCTTCAAGGCCGATGTCCTCGGAAGCGGCGATGCTGATAATGATGCCCTTGGCGCCGTCAATGGTGGATTCGAGCAGCGGGCTGGAGATCGCTTTCTGCGCGGCCTGCTCCGCCTTATCCTTACCTGTTGCCGTGCCGACGCCCATGTGCGCATGCCCCGCGTCCTTCATAATGGCGGTCACATCGGCAAAGTCCAAATTGATCAGCGCCGGATTGATGATCAGATCGGAAATGCTCTTCACGCCCGAACGCAGCACATCGTCCGCGATCTCAAAGGCGTTTGCAAGCGTGATCTTCTGGTCGGAGACCTGTTTGAGACGCTCATTGGGGATGACCACGAGGGAATCGACGTGTCCGGCAAGCTCCGCAATACCCGCCTCGGCCTGCTCCATACGGCGTTTGCCCTCAAACGCAAAGGGCTTGGTCACGATGCCGACAGTCAAAATGCCCTTTTCTTTCGCGATCTCCGCAATCACAGGCGCTGCGCCCGTGCCCGTGCCGCCGCCCATACCGGCGGTGATGAACACCATTTGGGTATCGTTGAGCGCGTCAATGATCGCGTCGCGGCTTTCCTCCGCCGCCTTTTGGCCGATTTCGGGCTTCGCACCCGCGCCGCGGCCGCCGGTCAGCTTTTCGCCGATCTGAATTTTCTGCGTCGCTTTGGAAAAGGTCAGAGTCTGTTTATCGGTGTTTATGGCGATCAGTTCAATGCCGGTAAGCCCCGCCTGCACCATGCGGTTGACTGCGTTGCCACCGCCGCCGCCGACACCGATGACCTTAATATTGGTTACGTCCTGATATTCATTGTCCAATTCGTATGCCATGATTTGAACATCCTCCTATGTATATTCTTTCACATAAAATTCCTATTTTGGTTATTGTAGCACAGTTCTTTTAGAATTTCAACAGGTTTTTTCAAAGTGAAAAGCTATTTACCTGTCGATGCAAGGAATTCGGCTTTACAGACTGATTTTTCATGCCGCAGGCGCGGTATTGGGGGTTGCAGCGTCCGTTTTGGCGGGTTCTTGTGAAGCTGTTCCGCTTTCCTGCGGCGCTTTTGTGGAGGTTTCCGCATTCTGATAGGCTTTTTTGTCAATCGTAAAGTCAATCGTACCCTTAAACTCGGGCGTATTCGTTTCACAGCGTTCCAAGGTCGCCGCGACAAAAGACATTTTGTCGGGAAGCGTCGAAACTTCGCCAAGCTCTAAATTTATTCTGTCCTTGTAGCGGGCTTTTATGTTGGCATGGTCGCGCACGTCGATCTCCGTAATGTCGGAGATATTCGCCGCCGCGAACGCGCCGAAGGTATTGACCATATCCTGAAACGCGTTTTCCTGCGCAAAGGCTACATATTCCCCGGGATTTGCGCTCTTGACCTCGCCCGCCCTGACCACGGGCACACCATCGGGAAGCGATACAACGCCGTCCTCCAGCACCTTGCCGGCACTGCTTAACAGCGTGTAATATTCGCCGTTATCGAGCGCGCCCACGGCCTTGGCCGCCGTGATTTGGATCGTCACGGTGCAGGAAAGGCTGCGCTTGATCTCCGCTTTTTCCACATACGGGAGCGCCTGTTCGATGGCCGCAGCCGCATCCTTTTTGGAAAAGAGAAAGAGATCCTCCCCTATCGTGATGCCCGAAGCCTCCGCAATTTGCTCGGGATTATAAATTTCATCCCCCGTAACGGCAATATTTTCAACGTGAAAAAACACCGTCAGGCTTAAAACGACGCCGACGATCAAAAGCAAAACCGTCACGACAGCGGCAAGCACCAGACGCTGCCGACGGCGTTTTTTCCGTGCGCGCAGCGCTCTTTGGCGGCGGCGCTCGTCGTTGGACAGCGGCTCACGCGTCGTGGGCGGGTGTGTCGGCGCTTGTGTCCGCGTGCGATTCGTCGGCTGCGGCGACTGCGTCCGCGTGCGATTCGTCGACTGGGGTGACTGCGACCGCGTGCGATTCGTCGGTTGGGGCGCTGCCCTGCGGCGCTGCTGCGGATTCGGAGTTCCTTTGCTCTGCTGTGCCATTTTCCATGATCCTTTTCACATCCGCACCCAAAGACTGCAAAATCAGTTCGGGCGCTTCATATCCTCTGTCTATATGCTCCACGCCGCGCACCGTCGTTTCACCGCGCGCCGCAAGTCCTGCCAAAATCAATGCAAATCCGCCCCGCAAATCGGGCGCGACAGTCTGCGTTCCCGTCAAATACGGCACGCCTTCGATCACTTCCATGCGTCCCTCTACGCTGATTTTCGCACCGAAGCGAAGGAGTTCCGCCGCGTGCTTGTAGCGGCTTTCAAAAATATTCTCCACAATGACCGAAGTGCCGTCCGCAATGGTCAGCATTGCCGACAGCGGCGCCTGCACATCGGTTGGAAAGCCCGGGTAAGGCATGGTGCGCGTCATTTTGACCCGCCGCAGTCTCGGCGGCGCACTCAAGCAGATCCAACGGCCGCTGACGGTGATGTCACAGCCGCTCTCTGTCAAAACGGGCAGCAGCGCGCCGAGGTGTGCAGGTACGATCTCCCGCACGCAGATGCGCCCCTGCGTCATGGCAGCCGCCAACAAGTACGTCGATGCGGCAATGCGGTCGGGAATGACCGTATGCGTCGTTCCCGTCAAGTGCGGCGTGCCGTCGATGGTGACGGTACTGTCGCCCGCGCCGTGAATATGCGCGCCGCAGCCGTTTAAGAAATCGGCAAGATCGCTGATCTCGGGTTCGCGCGCCGCATTGGTCAAAACCGTTCTGCCTTTGGCCGTCGCAGCCGCGATTATGATATTCTCCGTCGCACCGACGCTCGGAAAGGTCAGCGTGATGCGCGCGCCTGTAAGTCCCTGCGGTGCGGTAAACGTAAGCCTGCTTGCGCCCTCGGTCAAAACCGCGCCGAGCTGTTCCATCGCCGAAATATGCAGATCGATCGGGCGAAGGCCAATCTCGCACCCGCCGGGTGTCGATAACCTCGCCTGCCCCGTTCTGCCCAAAATCGCGCCCAAAAACACGACGGAGGAACGCATTTCACGCATGAGATCGTCGGGTATGTCAAAGGCGTGCATGGAGGTGGAATCCACTGTGACCGTATGCCCGTCGCGCGCGACCTTACATCCGAGATGCTCAAGAATTCGGATCGCCGCGTCCACATCGGACAGCCTCGGGCAATTATGTATTTCCGATACGCCGTTCACCAGTGCGCTCGCCGCCAAAATGGGCAATGCGCTGTTTTTGGAGCCGTGTACTTCTATTTCACCGTTCAGGCGTTTTTGCCCGCGAATCACAATTTTATCCAATTTTCAGCACCCCTTAACATAGAAGGAGGAATTTTCCTCTGCGCTCCATACTATGCAAGCGTGCTGTGTTCGGTTCATTGCGCAAAAGTCTTAGGAGGCTAAGCTCTCCAAAATATCGCAAATGCGTTCGGCGGAATCCGTGATCGCCATTTTTTTGGCGTTTTGGCCGATCCTCGTAAGGCTCGCGGGATCGGCGACCAGTTCATCGACCATAGCCGTCAGCGCCTCGGGGGTGAGATCCTTTTCTTCCAGGATTTTTGCCGCATCCCGCTCGACCAATGCCATGGCGTTATAATACTGATGATTCTCCGCGACGTTGGGCGAAGGGATCAAAATGGAGGCTTTGCCCGTTGCTTCGATTTCCGACAGCGACGACGCGCCCGCGCGCCCGATCACTAGATCCGCCGCCGCAAGGCAGACGTCCATATTGTCTATGTATTCACGGATGACCACGTTTTTGCAGGTATCTATGTCTACGCCGTTTTCCCGCAAAGTATCGGGTACCCATTTGCCGTATTTGCCCGTGGCGTGCATAAAGAAAAGGTTTCGATTCGTATATCGATTCAAAATGAGCGCACAAACCGCCTCATTGACCGCTTTCGCGCCGAGACTGCCACCCATGGAAAGGATCATGCACGCGCCTTCTGGTACGCCCAATTCCGCGCGGGCAAACGCGCGGTCGGCTTCAATGATCTCGTGCCGCACGGGGAGTCCCGTTACGACGGGTTCGTTTTTGCAGTTCAAATGCGCCTTGGCCGCCTCCACGGTCAGCATGACCTTGTCCGCTGTTTTGGCAAGCGCCTTGTTGGTAACGCCGGGATAGGCGTTTTGCTCATGGATGGCTGTCTTGATACCCATTTTCCCCGCCGTGCGAATAACAGGGCCGCTGACGTACCCGCCGAAGCCCACCGCCACGTCGGGTGCAAATTCGCGCAGAATGGCTTTGGCGGCGCCTGTGGATTTCAATAAGAGTTCCACGTCCTTGATGTTCTTGACCAAATTTTGAATCGTGGGCTTGCGTTGAAAGCCCTCGATCTCGATGGTCTTAAAATCGAACCCCGCCTGCGGTACCAGCCGCGATTCCATGTGATCGGGCGTGCCGATGAACAGAATTTGCGCGTCGGGACGCCGCCTGCGCAGTTCCCCCGCCACGGCAAGCGCGGGGTTTATATGGCCGCCTGTACCGCCGGTTGCAAAAACGATTCGCATAAACTACCTCTTTTCAAAGCCCTACTTCTTTTCCAATCGCGCGTATCGCGAAACGGAAAGCACCATGCCCATTTCAAACAACAGCATCATCAAAGAAGTACCCCCGTAGCTGAAAAACGGCAGGCTGATGCCCGTATTCGGCAAAGCGTCGGTGACCACGCCGATATTGAGCGCCGTTTGCAGGCCGACCTGAAACACGATACCCATGGCGAGCAGCGCACCGAATCGGTCTTTGGCGTGTAAGCCTATGGAAACCCCGCGCACGACCAGCAACAGATACAGAAGCAGAATGCCGACCGCTCGGATAAAGCCGAGTTCTTCGCAAACAATGGCAAAAATGAAGTCGTTCTGCGGCTCGGAAACGTACAAATGCTTTTGCTTGGAATTGCCGAGTCCCGTGCCGAACAGGCCGCCCGACCCGATGGCGTACAGAGAATTGTTGGTCTGCCAGCGCGCGCCGCGCGGGTCATAGGATTTATCCAGCCACGCCGTGATGCGTTCACCGGCGTATTTGGCGAGAACTTCGGGTTTGAGGACGAAGAAGATCACGGCGATGATCGCGATTGCTCCCAACAGATAGAACCAATGCTTTTTCACTTCACCCAAAAACAGCATGACCACGCCGATGGCAAGGATCAGCAGCGTACCCGAAAGGTGATTTTCAAGATAGACAAGCCCCGCCGTCAACACAATGACGATCCCGTATACGCAAAGCATCACAAAGGATTCGTAAACGACGATCCTGCCGCCCGAAAGAGCGCGCACGCGGTTGGCGAATTTGGATTGGTTGATCTGCTTACCGACGATTTTTTGGTGGTTTCGATCCATGCTCCACGCGCAGAACATAATGATCGCGAGCTTTGCGATCTCGGACGGTTGGAACGTGAACAGCCCCAAGTTGATCCAGCGGTGAAATTCGCCGACGGTCGGCGGCAAAATCAGCACGATCACCAAAAGCAACCACGATACCAAAAGCCCCGGAATGACGAACAGCTTAAAATAATCATAGCGCACCTTGGAAATAATGAGCATGGCGATAATGCCCGCGACCGCAAAAATAAACTGCCGCTTAAAGAAATAGGCGCTGTCGCCGTCCTCATTGTAATACGCATACGTATAGCTTGCGGAGAACAGCATCACAAGCCCAATGGTCAAAATGGTGATTACCAGCAGCAAAAACGGGATGTCGATTTTGCCGACCGCCCAAAAGTCCGACCGCTTTTTAGGGGCAGGCTTTGCCGCCGTTCTGCGGCTGCGCGCAGCGGAATTCGCCATACTGCTCTCCTCCTTTTTAGAAACTGTACTGTATCGTATATGGGCTTCAGCGGGCGATCACGCCGTAGTAAAACAGTGCAAGGCCGACCGCGCTGCCCAGCAAATCGATCAAAGAAAATATCGCAACGATTTTATTCTCTTTCCAGCCGCACATTTCAAAGTGATGGTGGATGGGCGCCATTTTGAAAATGCGTTTGCCGTGCGTCATTTTGAAATAGCCGATCTGGATGACGTCCGACAGCATTTCGATGACATAGATAATGCCGAAAAACAAAATCATCAGCGGGCAGTCAATGGCATAGGCCAACGCGACGACCATGCCGCCCAAAAACATGGAGCCTGTGTCGCCCATCATGATTTTGGCGGGGTGATGATTCCAAATCAGGTAGCCCAGCAATCCGCCCATGAGCGCGCCCGCCAAGAGACTGACGCCGAAAAGCCCCTTTAAACACGCGGCGATGAGGAAGGCAAGCGCCGTGATCGAGGTGACCGAAGCGCAAAGGCCGTCCACGCCGTCCGTGAAATTCACCGCGTTGACGGTCGCATACATGACCGCCATGCCGAAAATCCAATAGAAAAACCCCAGCTCGACGTTGCCCACAAAGGGAATGGACATATACGTGCCGCCCGCCATGTAGATCGTGGCAAGATAGGCGAGCATCAAAATGATCTGCGCAATGCTCTTTTGCAGAATGGTCAGCCCCATATTGCGCTTTTTGACGTGCTTGATATAGTCGTCCGCGAAGCCGATCAGACCAAATCCCAACGCCATAAGCAGGCCGCCGATGAGCTTAATTTTGATATTCCGCTCCACGAATGCGCCGCTTGCGAACAAATTGCCGCCGCAGAAATAATCGGTCAACAGCACCGCCGCAAAAGCCGTTACGGTGCTTATCATGAACATGACGCCGCCCATCATGGGTGTGCCTTGCTTGGACTTGTGCCACGCAGGGCCTATATCCAAAATAGTTTGCCCGAAATGCAGCTTTCTAAGCCATGGAATCAGCACAAAGCCGAGCGCAAACGCCAGCACGAAGCTCAAAGCAACCGCGAGCAATATGGCAGCTACCGTATTCATTGATCCGTCCACTCCTTATAGAGTTTTTCTATCACTTCTTCAAGCGCCATACCGCGGCTCGCTTTGAACAAAACGGCGTCTCCCGCACGCAGCGTGCCGAAAAGCGCTTGATACAACTCGGATTTATCGGTAAAATGCCGCGTTAAAACGGTATCCTTCGCCGCATCCGCGATATATTGGGAGGCCTCCCCGAAGCAAAAGAGCTGATCGGGCTTTGTTTTCGCCGCGTATTCCCCTACCGTGCGGTGCGCTGTTTCGGTGTAGTCGCCAAGCTCCAGCATATCGCCCAGCACGGCGATCTTCCGTTTGGCGGGCAAGGACGCCAGCACCTCCAAAGCCGCTTTTTGCGAATCGGGACTCGCATTGTAACAGTCCTCGATCACGGTAATGCCCGCTACGGTGCGCATGCGCTGCCGCATACCCGCAGGCGCGTAATTTAAAAGCCCCTTTGCAATCAAATCGGGAGCAATCGAAAGCGTCAGTCCCGCGCAAAACGCCGCCAGCGCGTCATACACATGATGCCGCCCTATGGCGGGAACGGTCACGCGCTGCGTTTGCCCGTTAAAATGCACGGTAAACGCCGTCGTGCCGTTTTCTTCGACAATATCAGTTGCGCGCACGTCGGCGCGTTCGTTGTCGATGGCGAAATACAGCAATTTGTAATCAGGATTTTGAAATGTCCACAGCTTATCGTCGTCGCCGTTTAAAATCAACACGGACTGCGGACGCATTCCCTTTAATATCTCGGTTTTGGCCTGCAAAATGCCGTCGCGCGAGCCTAAAAATTCGATATGCGACACGCCGATATTCGTGATGATGCCGACGTCGGGTCTGCACGAGCGGGTCATGCGCTCAATCTCGCCGAAATGGTTCATGCCCATTTCTATTACGGCGGCCTGCGTGTCCGGCGTCAAACGCAACAGCGTTTTGGGCATCCCGATCTCATTATTGAGGTTTCCCTCGGTTTTGAGCGTCTTATATTGCGCACACAAAACCGCGTAGGTCATTTCTTTAGTGGTCGTTTTGCCCACGCTGCCTGTTAAGCCGACTACCTTTACATTGGAGAGACTTTGCCGATATGCGCCGGCGATGTCCAAAAGCGCCTGCCGCGTACTTTCGACCAAAATGTAAGGTATTTGTACTTGCGGGGCGCGTTCGCAAACCACTGCCGCCGCGCCGTTTTCGACCGCTGCAGCGCAAAAATCATGCCCGTCAAAGCGGTCTCCCCGAATGGCGATATACAGCGACCCCGCCTTTGCCTCTCGGCTGTCGATGGTCACATCCGTCACGACCGCGTCCGCGCCGTAAAGCTTTCCGCTTGTCGCCTGTTCAATTTCGCGTAATGTGAAATGCATATCCTTTTTGCGGCTCGAATCCCCGTACCGCCCTTTCTCCCTTATTGCTTCTCTGCAAGGATCTGTGCAACGATCTCGCGTTCGTCATAGTGGACTTTCTGCGTACCTAAAATTTGATAAGTCTCATGCCCTTTCCCCGCAAGCAGTACCAAATCGTCCGCTTTCGCGATGGAAAGCGCATAACGGATCGCTTCGGTGCGGTTGGTGATGACCTTGATGCGCGCCCGCGAACCGTTCATGCCCTCCAAAATGTCCCGAATGATCGCTTCGGGTTCTTCCGTTCGGGGATTATCCGAAGTGACGACTGCCACATCTGCAAGTTCCCCCACGATCTTCCCCATTTTCGGCCGTTTGGTGCGGTCACGGTCGCCGCCGCAGCCGAATACGGTGATGATCCGCCTTTTGGCGATTTCGCGAAGGGAGGAAAGCACGTTTTGCAGCCCGTCGGGCGAATGCGCATAGTCGATTACCACCGTATACGGCGTATCGGTCGGAACGACTTCGACGCGCCCGGGTACGCCCGGCGCTTCGGAAAGCAGGGTCAGCACGGTTTCAAAGTCCAGACCCGCCGCCAGCGCGCAAACGGCCGCCCCCATGGAATTATACACGGTGAAATGCCCCGGAATGCGTATGTTGACGCGCCCGATCGTCCCGCGGCCGAGCATTTCATACTGCACGCCGTCCGCGAAGCACTGCACATTTTTCGCAACATAATCGACGTCATCCCGATGCACGGAAAAACGCAGCGTCCGCACCGAAAGCCCCTCGACCATTTTTTCGGCATAGGGGTCGTCGGCGTTGAGTATGGCCAAATCCGCCATGGTAAACAGCTTGCGTTTGGCAAGCAGATAATTTTCAAACGTCCCGTGATAGTCCAAATGATCCTGCGTCAAATTGGTAAACAGGGCGATTGCAAAGCGGCAGCCGTCCACGCGGCGCTGTTCGAGCGCCTGCGAAGAAACCTCCATAACGCAGTGCGTGCAGCCCGCCGCAACCATATCGGCAAACAGCTTTTGCAGTGCCTTGCTGTCGGGCGTGGTCAGAGACGCGGGAATGACCGTTTGCCCGATCATATTGCGCACCGTCCCCACAAGCCCCGCTTGCATACCCGCTTTGTCGAATACGGATTTTAAAAGCATGGTGGTTGTGGTTTTGCCGTTCGTGCCCGTTACGCCGATGAGCGTCAGCCGTTCGGCGGGATACCCGTAAAACGCCGCGCACAAAAGCGCATACGCGCTGCGGGTATTTTCGACCAAGATCTGATTGTCCGCTCCGGTATCGTGTTCGGCGACGATCAGTACCGCGCCGTCTTTCTGCGCCTGCAACGCGGCGGTGTGGCCGTCAAAATGCGCGCCGCGGATGCAGACGAACACCGAGCCTACCTTGACAGCACGGGAATCGTCGGTAATATCCAGCACATTTGCATCGGCAAAAGTGCCTGTGTAGTGAACCCGTTTCAAAAGCTCTGTTATTTGCAAAATGCATCCTCCTAAAAGCGCCTTCGCTTTTACACCCTGAACGCTTTGGGAAACTGCCCCTTAAGCGTCCTGCACATTCACATTGGATTTAAAGTATACCGTAATGACGCTGCCCTTTTCCGCCTCTGTTCCCGCTGCAAGGCTTTGCTTATAGGAAAGCACCTCGCCCGAATTGGTCGTGCCGGAAATTCGGATGTTGAAGCCCGCGTCGATTGCCCTGCGATTGGCGTCGGAAATGGAAAGGTTGTTCAGATCCGGCACTACGGCGGTCTCCTTCGGCGTATTTTCTTCGGTATACACAACGATCACGCCGCCCTTGCGCATTTGCTGCCCTGCGGCAGGCGTTTGGGAAATAACCTTGTCGCCGTTGCCGACCACGCGAACCGTAAACTTGGAAGCCGTATTTTTCGCTTCGGAAACCGACAAGCTCACCAGAGACGGCGCAACCGAGGAAATGTTGCTGATCTCGCTGTCCTCATACTGCGGTTCGACGTTCAAATAGGTCAAAATCTGTTCCAGCAGCCGTCCTGCTATGGGCGCGGCAACCGCGCCGCCGCCATGTGCGCCGACCGGCTCATCAATGGCGATCAAAATCGAGATCTGCGGATCGTCCGCAGGCGCAAAGCCCGCGAAGGAAGCGATATATACGTCCTCTACGCCGAGCTTTTCACTCGTACCCGTTTTCCCCGCAACGTGGTAGCCCGCAACATAAGCGTTTTTACCTGTGCCGATCGAGACGACCTGCTCCATCATATTCGCCACGGTAGAGGCGGTCTTTTCCGAAACGACCTGCCGCTTTACCGTGGGAACAGTCTTTTTGACCACGTTGCCGTCGCTGTCCAAATACGAATCCACCACATACGGCTGCATCAGCTTGCCGCCGTTTGCAATGGTGTTGACCGCTGTGATCATCTGAATGGGGCTGACGGTAAAGGACTGCCCGAAGGAACTGGCGGCGAGATCGGAGATGGTCATATCTTCGAGGGAATGAAAGGTCTTGCCTGCAATGGGCGCATATTCGGCGGGCAGGTCGATGCCCGTCTTTTCGGTCAGACCGAACGCGTCAAAGTATTTGTAAAATTTCTCTTTCCCGAGCTTTTGCCCGATGGTGATGAAAAATGGGTTGCAGGAATTCATCAGTCCCTGGGTCAGCGTTTCATGCCCATGGCCGCCGGTTTTCCAGCAGTGTCGAACGCGGTCGCCGACTTTAATATGGCCGACGCAGGTATAGCTCGTATTCAAATCGACCACGCCCTCTTCCAGCGCGCCCGCTACAACAACGGTTTTGAAAACCGAGCCCGGTTCATAGGTATCGCTGATGACGCGGTTGCGCCACTGGGCATAGAGCGCGTTGGTCGTCTCCTGCGCGCGCTGCTTCTCGTCCGTTATGGCGGCGATGGTGTCGGAAAGCGTCTGATTGGAAATACGGCGCGGATTGTTGAGGTCAAAATCGGGCTTGCTGGTCATACCGAGCACCGCGCCCGTATCCACGTCCATGACAATGCCGTAGGCGTATTTTGCGCCCGTATCGACCAGCGCCTGACTCAAGCTCTGCTCCAAATAATACTGAATGACCTCGTCGATCGTCAGCACAAGACTTTCGCCGGGCTTGGCGTCATAGGTGGTTTCGTAATCGCTCGACATAGAACCCTGCCGCGCGTTTTTCGCGGTGATGATGCGTCCCGAAACGCCCGTCAGCGTTTCGTCATACTGCATTTCTATACCGCCTACGCCCTGATCGTCGGCATTCGTGAATCCGATGATGGTCGATGCAAAAGAGGAATACGGATAATACCGCTTGGTATCGGGGTCAATGCCGATCACGGTCGAGAGCTTCTCTTTCTTATGCTCGGTGATATAGGCCTGGAGCTTCTCTTTCACGTCGGTTTCGACTTCGCCCGCGATTTTTTGATAGCCGGTTTTGGTTTTGGCCGCCTTTGTGCGCACCGAATCCTCGTCCACGCCCAAAATGCTGCAAAGACCCGAAACGACCAATTCCTTTTGCGCGTCGTCCTTGATTTTGGAAGGATTGATATACACAAGCCATGCTGACGCGCTTTTGGCAAGCACCTTCATATTGGAATCGTAAATCGTACCGCGCTGCGCGGCGATCTGCGTATCGGAAAGCTGGTTGCGCTCCGCCTTGAGGCGGTTTTCTTCCCCGTGTACGATGGAAGCGAAAAACAGACCGCCGATGCCGTATAAAAATGCCACAGAAATTAAAATCAACGCCCACTTTGCGCGGGTCGCCGTTCTTTTGGACGGTCGCGTTTTCATAGCTGCGCTGCTCCTCCCCTTGGAAGCCCCGCAAAACAAGGCTTTCAAACATACCAAACGAGAGTTAAGAGCGTTTTCGTCTTAACCCTCGTTCTATACGTATTTTATTCCGCTTTCAGATATTCCAGCAGTTTTTCCGTGATCGACGTTTCCCCTTTGGGTTCTGCCGATTTGCCGCCGGAGACGGTGATGCTGTCCGTGCCTGTTAGATCGATGTATTCGATTTGATAGCCCTCGACTTTGGTCATGCCCAAATCGTTTTTGGCGAAGTTTTCCACCTTTTCGAGGGAGATCATCGAATCAAGCTGCATATTCAGCCGCACATTCTCGCCCTGCGCTTCCTCGAGCTTGGCCGAAACGGAATTCACCTGGCGTGTCAGTTCGTCCACGCGCAACCGCCCGTAAAGCAACGCAGCGAACATGGAGAGCAGGCAAATCGCGATCACCAAAACCTTGGCCGCCTGCCTTGCGCCCAAACGCATTTCGCGGCGCGCCTGCGCGACTGTTTTTTTCTTCTTTTCGACCAGCTGCATTTGAGGCTTTTTCTGTTCCTCAAACGGCGGCATTTCTACGATTTTGCGTGCCGCGCCCCGCTCATAAGCCGATGCGGGCGGTTCAAAACGCGCAAAATCCGTATCTCTGTATTTCGGATAGTTCGCCATGCCTTCTCCTTTCCCTTCCTTTACGATTCACATAACCAAGCGTTACAAGTCGATCTTTTGTACGGCGCGCAGTCTTGCGCTGTGCGCACGGGGATTTTCTTCCAGTTCCGTTTGCGAGGCAGTCTGCCCTTTTAGGAGTACCTTGCCGCGCGGCGTTTTGCCGCAGACGCAGACGGGAAAGTCCTTCGGGCAGGTACACCCCTGCGAGAAGTCCGCAAACCGCTGCTTCACCATTCTGTCCTCAAGAGAATGAAATGTAATGACCGCCAGCACGCCGCCAAGCGTCAAGCAGTCGAACATCGCGTCGAGCGCCGTATCCAGTTGGGTCAGCTCTCCATTGACTTCCATGCGAAGCGCCTGAAAGGTGCGCCGCGCCGGGTGGGCGTCGCGCATGGCCTTTTGCGGCATGGAAGCCTTAATGATCTCGACCAGCTCAAACGTTGTCTCGATTGGCTTTTGCGCCCGCGCACGGACGATGTTTGCGGCAATGGAGCGCGCATACCGTTCCTCGCCGTAATCACGGATCACGCGGAAAAGCGCCGCTTCGGTATACGTATTGACGACGTCCGCTGCGCAAACGCCGCTTTTGCTCATGCGCATATCCAAACGCGCATCCTTATGAAACGAAAAACCGCGTTCAGCGGTATCCA
Source organism: uncultured Clostridia bacterium (assembly GCA_947628665.1). Lineage (GTDB taxonomy): Bacteria > Bacillota > Clostridia > Oscillospirales > Acutalibacteraceae > Fimenecus. Next base: position 83,731 of record CANRAU010000005.1, on the reverse strand, counting down.
GCTGATGCGAGCTGACGCCCAAGTCGGCAAGGATCCCATCGGCGCGTCGGTCGCCCAAAATTTCTTGGATATGATCGAAGGTATCATGTACGATCTCTACCCGCTGATCGCCCCGAAAGCGTGCTTCCAAAGCGGTGATCGCCTCGGGATCGCGGTCAATGGCAAGCAATATGCCGTTTGCCAAATGCTTTAAAATCTCTGCGGAATGCCCGCCGCCGCCCGCCGTGCAATCGACGTAAAGGCCGTCGGGGTTTATGTGCAGCGCATCCACGGTTTCATGAAGCAGTACGGGAACATGAGAAAACGCCATTGTACCCGCTCCCCGTTAAAAATGGATGTTCGGGTACGTATCGGAAAGCGCTTCGGCGTGCTCGAGCGCCTCGGCACGTTTTTTTGCGTCCCAAATCTCGATACGCTTACCGACGCCCGCCACGATGATTTCTTTTTTGAGACCCGCGCGCTTGCAGAATTCCGCTTTGATCGTGACTCTGCCCTGCTTGTCCGGCTCCACGCTTACCGCGTCGTCAAAAATGTACCGCTGCATATTCAGGTTGCCGCTTTCAATGACCTCGGCACAGATCTGCTCCCACTCCTGTACATTGTAGGCATACAGGCAGTTGTCATTCTTCGGAGAATACAGCACAAAGCTGTCGCCAAGTCCGTCACGGAACTTAGCGGGGATAAAAAGTCGGTTTTTCGAGTCTAATGTATGCGGGTAATTGCCCCAAAAAGACACGCCGACCTGCCACCTTTCTCCTTACTGATTTTTTGAGGAATTCATTCCCCTTTTTACACCTTTTTTATGAAATTGCGCTCCTATTTGCTCTTATTATAATGTACTGTGCAGGGAAATGCAAGGCTTTTTTTCATAAATTTCTAAAATATATCCTTTTGTTTTACCGACGAAACAAAATGCGTATAAAAAAAGAAAGCCGATACCAATGTATCGACTTTCATGTTCGGGTGTTTTCGTTCTGTTTTTTGGCGGTCAGTTTTTCCGCTTCCATGCTCTATAGTAGAACACAATGATCATGGGATAAATCTCCAGCCTGCCCGCAAGCATCAAAAAGCTGAGTACGACTTTAGAAAAGTTGGAAAGCGAACTGAAATTCCCCGCAGGTCCGAGCTTTCCGAAAGCCGGACCGATGTTGTTAAAACAAGTCAGCACCGCGCTGATCGCTTCGGGCATATCCACATTGTCCAGACAGATAAAGAAAATGCCAAGAAACACGAGGATGACATATGCGGCCAAATACGCCAGCACATTGTAAGCGTATTGCATATCGACCGCATTGCCGTCCAATTTGATGCTGACCACTTCGCGTGAATTGATCGATTTGCGGATACGGCTGAGCGCCGCTTTGCAGATAACGACCAAACGCTCGACCTTAAAGCCGCCGCCCGTAGACCCCGCGCACGCGCCGATGCAGAACAGCGTAAGCAGCAGCATTTGCGAAAGGACAGGCCATCCGGTATAATCCGCCGTGGAAAAGCCCGTGGTGGTGATGATCGAAGCGACCTGGAAGCCCGCATAGCGAAGCGCCTCGGCCAAATTGTCATAGAGCGGCAAAATGTTGAGTGTGATCAACACCGTGGAGGTCGCCACGATCCCCAAGTACCAGCGCAGCTCGTCGCTTTTGAACACGCGTTTGAACTGCCGCACCAAAAGCAGATAATACAAATTGAAATTCACGCCGAACGCCAGCATAAACAGGCTGATTACGATCTCTGCGTAAACGCTGTCGTAAGCGGCAATGCTCGCATTGCGGACGGAAAAGCCGCCCGTACCCGCCGTGCCGAACGCCGTGGTCACGCTGTCAAACAGCGGGATACCCCCCGCCCACAAAAGGATGATCTCCACGACCGTCATGCAAAAATAAATGGCGTATAAAATTCGCGCGGTCACCATGGTTTTGGAAACCAGCTTGCCCTTGGAGGGACCCGGCACCTCCGCGCGCATAATGTAGGTGGATTGGTTCTCGCGCTGCGGCAAAAACGCCAGCACGAACATGAGGATGCCCATGCCGCCGATCCAGTGCGTAAAGCTGCGCCAGAACAAAAGGCTTTTCGGCATCGCTTCGATATTCGTAAGGATCGACGAACCCGTGGTGGTGAAGCCCGATACCGTTTCAAACACCGCGTCTATCGGATTGCGGATCGCCCCCGAAAGGAGAAACGGCAACGCGCCGAAGCAGGAAATGAGCATCCAGGAAATGGCAACGATCATAAAGCCCTCGCGCGCATAAATACGGCGGTGGCGCGGCTTTTTGATTTCCAAAAGCCCACCCACGAGCAAAAGCAGCAAGCCGGTTGCCAAAAACGCCCACAGCGTATCCGACTCATGAAAGTAAAAGGCAACGCTCAACGGCAAAAGAAGCAAAAGCGCCTCTGCGATCAGAATTTTGCCGACGGTCGTACTGACCATTCTGTAATTCATCCGTTATCCGCTCCCGTTCCGCTTCAGCAGAAGATTTCCTCAAAGGTCTTAAAGCCGTGATGCGAAGAAATGACGACCACGCCGTCGCCGGTTTCAATGCTGTCGTCGCCGCAGGGATAGATAATCTTCCCTTTGCGCAAAATGCACCCGATCATCACATCGTCCTGGATGCGCAATTCTTTGAGCATCCTGCCGATATAGAATGCGTCCTCGGCAGTGATGCGGAATTCCAGCGCCTCTACACGGCCTTCCACCAGCTTGTACAGCGTCTGCACGCTGCTGCTGCCGGAATTTTCCAGCGCGCGAACGTACCCCACGATTTGGTTGGCGGCGATCGTTTTGGAGGAAACCGCCGTCTCTATGCCGATGCTGCGCAGCAGATCGTGCGACACGCGGTTGACCTTCGCCACCGTTTTGCCCACACCCAGAGAAGCGGCATACATCGTGGTGATGATATTTTCTTCATCCATGGTCGCCAGCGCAACGAAAGCGTCCTGATTGTCGAGCCCCTGTTCCAAAAGCAGCGAACGATCCGAGCCGTCGCCTACGATCACCGTGGCGTGCGGCAGCAGCTGTGCCAGCGTCCTTGCCCGTTCCTCGTCCTTTTCGATCACTTTGACCTTATGCCCCGTCTCGGAAAGCTGGCGCGCCAGATAATATCCCATTTTGCCGCCGCCCGAGATCAGCACGTTTTTGGTGCGGTGGCGGTAAATGCCCAATTCCTTCATAAAGGCGATCATGTCGCTGCGCTTGGAGGTGATATGCAGCCTGTCCCCCGCTTCCAAACGGAAGCTGCCGTTGGGGATATAGATCGCGTCGCCGCGCTGCACCGCGCAAATCAGCACACGGGATTTTAAGCGGCTTGCGATCTCATGCACACACATACCCGCCAGCACATTGTCTTTGGGCAGCTTGATCTCGGCCAAGTCCACGCGATCTCCCGCAAAACTCTCCATATTGATGGCAGTCGGGAAACGCAGCACGCGCGCAATTTCATTCGCCGCCGCGAATTCGGGATTGACCACAAGACTAAGCCCCAATTCTTCCCGCAAAAAATGCATTTGCTGGGCATACTCGGGGTTGCGCACACGGGCAATGGTATGCTGTACACCGATTTTTTTCGCCATCAGGCAGCAGAGGATGTTCAGTTCATCCGATGAGGTGACCGCGATCAGCAGGTGGGCTTTCGCTACGCCCGCTTCCGTCTGCACCTGATGGCTCACGCCGTTGCCGCAAATTCCCATCACATCGAATTGGTTGACCGATTCTTCGATCACCTTGGGGTCTTTGTCGATGACAACCACATCATGCCCTTCATTGGACAAATGCTCGGTCAACGCCGTGCCGACCTTTCCGCCGCCGACTATGACAATGTTCATATTTCGTCGTCTCCTGTTTCCCTGACTTGAAAAGGTATGGTCTTTCTTTAAAATCAGCAAGTATTATAGCATTCTCCGACACCACTTGCAATAGGGAAAGCGTTCTATTTTCGACAGAAAACGTATCGCGCCCCCTGTTTTCATTTTACGCGCCAAAATGCCGCTTAGAAACACTTGCCAGGCAAATACACCCTAAGTTTTCCGAAAAACGCTTGTATAATTCTCCGCTTTTATATATAATGGTATAGAAGTATTACGTCGTTGCGGCGTCGGTCGGCGCGTCTTTCGATGCGCCAAAAACACGCTTTGTGCGGCTATGGAGGTTTTAACGATGAAAGTTCGTGAAATTCAGGATGTTCTCTCGGCAAGGATCATTTGCGGCGAGGAATTCTCGGATCGCGAGGTGTTCAGCGCCTGCGGCAGCGATATGATGAGCGATGTACTCGCGTATGTCAAAGAGCAGGCGGTGCTGCTTTCGGGGCTTGTAAATCCCCAGGTGGTGCGCACAGCCGAAATGATGGATATGCAGTGCATCGTCTTTGTGCGCGGCAAGCAGCCCGACGACAGCATTGTTTCGTTGGCGCGCGAACGGGACATTGTTCTGATGACGACCGATCTCCCGATGTTCGCTTCCTGCGGGATGCTGTATGAAAAGGGTCTGCGGGGAGGCGCGATTCGATGAGCCTGATCGAACTGCATTACGACGTCCCCGGAGATGATTTCACCCGCGCGGGGGAGGCTTCGGGCAGCGTCAAGGCACAGCTGAAAAAGTTGGGCTTTGACCCGGGCGTGATCCGCAATGTCGTGATCGCGCTGTACGAGGGTGAGATCAACATGGTCATCCACGCGGGCGGCGGCGAGATCGACGTTTCCATCGACCCCGACCAGATCCGCATGGTTCTGCGCGACCACGGCCCCGGCATTCCCGACGTGGCGCTTGCCATGCAGGAGGGTTACTCCACCGCCCCCGACAATGTACGCGCCTTAGGATTCGGCGCGGGCATGGGACTGCCGAATATCAAAAAGTATACCGACGAAATGCGTATCGATACCGAGATCGGCGTCGGTACGACGATGTATCTGCGCGTTGACGTAAAGAATTGACACACGAATGATTCGGAGTGTATTGCACTATGATTTCTGATAATTTTTTCCATTCCGTGCGTTTGGATGAGGAAAAATGCAGAGGCTGCATCAACTGCATCAAACGCTGTCCCACGGGCGCGATCCGTGTGCGCCGCGGAAAAGCGTATATCCTCTCCGAACGCTGCATCGATTGCGGCGAATGCATCCGCATCTGCCCGCATCATGCGAAATACGCGGAAAAATATTCTCTTAACGAAATTCTCGATTATGATTACCGCATCGCTCTGCCCGCCCCTTCGCTTTACGGGCAGTTCAACAATTTGGACGACGTGGATTATGTACTGACCGCGCTTTTGCAGCTTGGCTTTGACGATGTATTTGAGGTCTCGGCGGGCGCGGAGCTGGTTTCCGAGGCCACGCGGTTATATATGCGGCGTTCGGACATCGTGCGCCCCGTCATTTCCTCCGCCTGCCCCGCCATCGTGCGGCTCATCCGCGTTCGATTCCCGAACCTCATTGACAATGTGCTGCCATTCAACGCGCCCATGGAGGTGGCCGCGTATTTGGCGCGCGAGCAGGCCGTCCGGAAAACAGGGCTGACCCCCGAAAAGATCGGGGTGTTCTTCATCACCCCCTGCACGGCGAAAATCACCGCTATCAAACAGCCCATCTGCAACAACCGCTCGAACGTCAGCGGCGTATTTGCCATTAAGGACATTTACCCCGTTTTGGTCGGGCAAATGGATAAGCTGCCCGAGACTCGTCCGCTTCGCAGTTCGGGGCTTATGGGCGTAAGCTGGGCATCCTCCGGCGGAGAGGCAACGGCGCTTTTAAAGGAGCGGTATCTCGCGGCGGACGGCATTGAGAACGTCATTCAGGTTTTGGAGGAGCTGGAGGACGAAAAGCTCAACGATTTGGATTTTATAGAGCTGAACGCCTGTTCGGGCGGCTGCGTCGGCGGCCCTTTGACGGTGGAAAACCCCTATGTAGCGAAAGCGAGATTGCAGCATTTGCGCAAATACCTACCTGTTTCCTGCAACCATTTGCCGACGGACGAAATTCCCGCGAAAATGCGGTGGGGAAAGCCGCTTGAGCCTGTCAACATTATGAAGTTGGACGAGGATCTCCGCAAAGCGATGGAAAAAATGCGTCAAATGAACGAGATCGAAAGCGCCCTGCCCGGGCTTGACTGCGGTACGTGCGGCGCGCCCTCCTGCCGCGACCTTGCGGAGGACATTGTGCGCGGCAAGGGCAGCATTGAGGACTGCGTATTCTTCACGCGCGATAAATCCGATTCCAATAACTACATACCCATCCCCGCGCCGTTCCGCAAATCGCAGGCAAGCGAACCCACGGCGGGAAATCCCGATACGGAGGAGAACGTATGACGACTTTATTTTGTAACGCCAACCTTTTGGATGTGGAGCATCAATGCCAAATTCTGCCGAACACGAGCGTTTTGGTCGACGGCGACAAAATCGTTTCCGTGAGCGGCGATACAAAATCTGCGGATCGCGTGATCGACCTGCAAGGCGCTTACTTACTGCCGGGGCTGATCAATTTGCATGTGCATCTGTTCGGCACGGGCGCGCCCAGTAAGGCGCTTTCGGGCGGAAGCTTGCAGAAATTCCTGATGGCCGTACTCAAAACGCCCCTCGGCGCAAAAATCATGGACGGGATCATCACGAAAAATGTATCGGCACAACTGAAAAGCGGCACGACCACCATTCGCGCCGTCGGCGATTTCTGCTACAGCGATGTGCGAATTCGCGATAAAATCAAGGCGGGAAAGCTCTTAGGCCCGCGTATGCTCGTTTCAGGCCCTGCTATTACCGTCCCCGGCGGACACGGCGACGGCAATTTCGCGCGCACCGGCGAAACGGTCGAGGAACTGACCGCTTTTGTGGAGCAAAACGTACAGGCGGGCGTGGATTGGATCAAAATCTGCGTAACGGGCGGCGTGATGGACGCGAAGGAGATCGGGCATCCCGGCGAACTGAAAATGAACCTGGAGCAGACCAAAGCCGTTTGCGACCGCGCGCACGCGCTGGGGATGCGAGTTGCCTCCCACACCGAAAGCGAGGAAGGCTTGGAAGTCGCGCTGCGCGGCGGCGTGGACACCATCGAACACGGGGCAGCCATAAACGATGAAATGCTCGAACTGTACCGTCAAAACGGCTCGGCGATGATCATCACCCTTTCGCCGTGCGTCCCCCTATCGTTTTTGCCCCCGCAGGTCACCAAGTTAGACGATAAAGCCAACGTGAACACCAAAATCGTCGGCAAGGGCATGGTGGACGGCGCCAAACGCGCCATGCGCGAGCAAATCCCGCTGGGGCTTGGCACGGACGCCGCCTGCCCGCTGTGTACCCAATACAACACCTGGCGCGAGCTTGCCTATCTGTCGGCGCTTTGCGGGATGTCCCCTGCCGACGCGATCTGCACGGCGACGCTCCGCAATGCGCAAATCGCGGGCATTGACGCGGTCACGGGTTCTGTAACCGCCGGAAAGGCGGCGGATCTGTTGGTCGTTGGGGAAAATCCGTTGGAGGACTTGCGCGCACTGCGCGAGCCTTTGTATGTCATGGCAAACGGGCGTTTGCTGGAGCATCCCCAACAGGAAAAGATGGAAGATATGGAAAAGCTGTTGGATTCCATTGATCTCGAAAGTCTGGATTTTTCAGTCGATGTATAGCGAAAATCGGGAGGATATGAAAATGACCGTTCGGGAATTTGCGGCGCTTCAAAATCTGCAGGTTTTGGTCGAGGGAGATTTGTCGCGCGAGATCGGCGGCGGGTATTGCGGTGATTTGCTGAGCTGGGTCATGTCGCGCGCCCAAAGCGACGACTGCTGGTTCACCGTCATGGGCAATGTAAACGCGGTGGCCGTCAGCGTATTGGCGGATTGCGCGTGCATCGTGCTGTGCGAAAACGCGGCGCTGGATGAAGACGCCAAAACAAAAGCCCGCGAGCAGGGCGTGAATGTATTGACCTCCGAAGAAAACGCCTACACGCTTGCCGTGTCGCTGGGTAAAGCGTTATGAAGGTTTATGCCGACCTGCATTTGCATTCGTGCCTTTCCCCCTGCGGCGACACGGATATGACCCCCTATAACCTTGTCAACATGGCAAAGCTGCTGGGCTTTGATATGATCGCGCTGACCGATCACAACTCCTGCCGCAACTGCAAAAGCGCCGTGGAGGTCGGGCGCGCAATCGGGCTGACCGTCGTGCCGGGCATGGAGCTTTGCACCGCAGAGGAAATCCACTGTGTGTGCCTGCTGCCCGATTTAAAGGCGGCGGATGCATTTTCCGACTATGTACACAATACCATGTCCGCGCCCAACCGTCCCGAGATTTTCGGCGAACAGTCCGTCATGGACGCGACGGACAACATTGTAGATACAGAACCGCTTCTGTTGACGGCCGCTTCGACGATCTCGGTAGACGATCTTGTGCCGTTGGTGAAAAGCTACGGCGGCGCGTGCTTTCCCGCGCATTTGGATCGCGCATCCTACAGTCTGCTTTCGGTATTGGGCTTTTTGTACCCCGAACTGCAATTCACAGCGGCGGAATTCACACACAAGGCGTTTTTGCCGCAATATTTGGAAAAGCACCCTTTGCTTCGAGATATGCGCATCGTGCGCAATTCCGACGCGCATTACCTCGAAAATATGGTAGAACCCGCCGAAGCATTGGAATTATCCGCCTGCACACCGCAGGGCATTATCGATTATATCAACGGCTTATGACCGCGAAGAAACCTTCGCGGTCAATGATTTTTATATGTTTACACAAAAACGGGGACGTTTCGTTCGGAAACGTCCCCGTCTAATTTTCCATAGGTGGAATTCGTTTGGTGCTATGCAGAATTACCGCTTGATGTCGTCCCACTTCACGCCGTCGATATGGAACAGCTCGTCGAATTCGTAGCGGTTGTGCTCATCCTCTTTGTGGCTCGGATACCAAACCTGCGCAAAGAACGGATTGGTCTTGGCGATGGCGTCATAATCCCAAGCTTTCTGCGGGATGTAGCATTCGGGACACCAGTGGCCGCCCAGCAAGATCAGCGCGGGGCTTGCCTCAAATTCGGCGCCGCAATAGCCGCATTTCCATTTGAGCTTTGTGGCCATATCGCCTTTGACCATGGTCTCGGACAGGCACTCGCCGCCGCGGAATTGGGCAGCCTGCTTCATATCCTCGATATCCAGCTCGCTCTCGGGCTTGGATTCGTCATAGCCGTGGTCGAGCTTGAACTGCTCGGCGGCGCTGTTGTCCTTGTCGAACTTGATGATCTCGAAGTCTTCCCATTTGCTCGGGATCTTCTCCCATTCCTCTTTCGAGCCGTAATAGGCGCTCAAGCGCACCTTGTTGTTCTTCGCGACCCAATCCAGCGTGCCAAAGTCGGGTGTGGAAGCGATTTTCTTCATAAAGGGCTTCGCACAGGCAGCGACCAAATTCTTGGGCAGATAGCGCGGGATTTTAAAATAGAACTCGACTTGATTGGCCAAGCGGTCAAAGTAGTCCTGAATGGGCAAATTCTCGCGGAAATGGAGGAAATTCTCGAGCTTGTCGCCGTCGGCATAGAACTGGCCGTGGAAGTTTTTGGTGATAAACCAGTTGGGGTCAAACAGCTTCTCAGGACCTGCAAGACCGAGCGTGCCGAGCAAATATTGCTCAAACTCATAATTGGAAATTCTGTATTCCTTGCCCGAACCGATGTTGAAGAAATGATTCCAGAAATCGCTACCCAAATTGCCCTTGGCGTCCTCGTCCACCAAATTGCAAAGCAGACGGCCGGAGTCCTCGACCGTGCACCACTCCAAAACGCCGTTGATCGGCACATGGAACATGATGGGATCCATATTTTTAAGAATGTTGGGATACAGAATGCCGGACTGACGCATGACAACCCAGTTTTTCAGACCGCTTTCGACAAAGACGCGCTCTGCAACGCACTTGGAAACGGCATAGTGGTCATAAACCGAAACCTTCAGCGGGTCGCCGCAGCGCCCCCAATGGATCGGGTAGTTGCGCCCGCCAGTCTCGGCGACCGTACCTATGTAGCAGACCTTGACCGCATCGGGATCGGGCTGCGCGAGTACGGCATTGCAGATATTCTGCGCCGCGCCGATGTTGGTTTTCTGCGTGCGGTAAGGCTTCCAGTCCGCGGCGGGCGAAACCATACCGCCGACGTGCAGCACATAATCCGCACCGGTAACGGCCGTAAGAACATCGTCATAACGCGTAAGGTCGCCCCAAACGATTTTAACCGCAGGGTCATTCATGTAAGGCGCGAATTTCTTTTCGTTCTTTTCGCTTTTGCGCAGGAGAAGAACCATATTGAACTTGTCTTTCTTTGCATACAGCTCTTGAAAGCCTGCAAAGCCCATGTTGCCGGACGCGCCGGTAAGCATGACGGTTTTCTTTTCGGCCATTTTTACCACCTCTAAATTCTTAGTAAGTATAGTATATTATTTTTGGACAATAAAGTCAAGAAAGGGGCAGGTGTTTTTGGCGAAATTCCGCAAAAAAATCGACCCTCCGCGTTTGTTTCGGAGGGTCGCATATAGAGAATGTGTTTTGCTTACCAAGCGATCGTATAGCTCGTTTTGATACCGAACGGCGCAGAGGGGTTTAACCCGGCCACCTGTGCCGTAAGCGTCCAGGTAAAATCATAATCGGCGGTCAATACATTGCCCGTGGCTTTATCGACCGTAATCACGATCGTACCGTTTTTGCTGCCTGTCTGGACATTCTTAATCGCGCTCGCTAAAGGCCCCGCATTATCATTCACGATAGACGGCATAATGACCGAAAATGCCTTACCGTGGTGGCCGACGCCGTGTGCGGTATCTGCGCTCATCGGGTCTTCCTTAACCTTAACGGTGATGGTATACTGCGAATCGGTCACCTGCACGGTCGCGCTGTCGATATCCGCCTCGGTCAGCTTGCTCGCCCAGTCCTCGTTTTCCACGGGGAACATGGTATTTTTCGACTTCAAATCGGTCGCGGGCGCGATCTTGGAGACGTCATCCGCTTTCATGTTACTCTTGACCGCAGAGTTTATAAGACTCATAATCGGCCCCGGGATACCGTCCGCTTGAATATCGCCGGCTTGATAGTTTTCCTTATGCGTAACGGTGATGGACTTTGCGTTGGGCTTGACCTTATTGATTGCGGTGTTAAAATAGGCGAGGACCTCCGCCTGGCTGCTCGACGCAGTCAACTCGGAAACATTGGGCAGAGCCGCATCGCCTGCGCCGCTGTCCCCCGCGCTGCTCTGATCGCCGCTCGGCGTACCGCTTTGGCTGTCGCCTGTACTGTTATTTTGCACAACATTGCTCTGCACGGCGGAAGCACCGCCGGGTTCTTGAGAGTTCACCAATGTCCGCTGGCTCGGGTTGATGAAAGCAATATATACAACGGAGCAGAGGAGCAAAATTGCCAAGCATACACTAAAGGCTTTGAGGAAAGTATCCGAAAACACCTTTCGGAGCATTTGCTTATTGGCAAGCTTCTCCGCACGAGACTCCGGCGTAGAGGGTGCCTTTTCTTTCTTAGACATCTGCGAATCCCCTTTCAATTCATAAGCACAATGGCTCATTCAAAACTTTACTCCTATAATTTACAATAAAAAATGGGAAATGTCAATCCATTTTCCTCTATATTATACAGAAAATTTCTGTGAAAGCACGAAAATTTTTCCATGCATTTTTTATGCTGTTCCCCACACAGAATTCTTGAATCTTACGCCGTCATATAGTATAATACAAACAGAATCGTCGGCGCAGGGCTTTTTGGCAGCTTCCCGCACACGGCCTTTCTTCTAAAAACAGGGGGCTTTCCTATGCAAGACGTTCATGTTGACAGCCGCGTCATACGCACCAAGCGGCTGCTGCGGCAGGGTCTTACTTCCCTATTGCAGCAAAAGAATCTCGGTAAAATCACCGTGCGCGAGCTTACAGAGTATGTGCATATCAATCGCGGCACATTCTATCTGCATTACAAGGACGTCTATGATCTCGCCGAACAGATCGAGCAGGAGCTGCTTGACGGATTTGAGGAGGTCGTGTCCCCATATACTTTATCCGACCTGCGCACGCACCCGTACAAGGTATTTTCCGACATATGCAGTTTTTTGTATGCCAACCGTGAAATTTGCGCCGTGTTGCTCAGCGACAACGGCGATATGCATTTTATATTAAACCTGCGCAAATTCCTGCAGCAGAAATGTATGCAGGATATTATCGAATGCTACCATTTAAGCGATCTTGAGGGGTACAATTACGTGTATTCCTATTTCGAGTCGGGTACTGTCGGCATCATCCGCTACTGGCTGGAGCATCCCGAGGATGGCAAAACACCCGACGAGATCGCCGCGTTGATCGATTCGCTTTTTTCACACGGCGCAAGCGCTCTGCTGGCAAACTGATTTACAATCGGGGGGGAACATATGCTGCGGCTTTGGCCTTTTTGCAAAGCGGACAAAAGCATAGACGATCCCGCCGTGCGCGCAAAATACGGAAAGCTGAGCGGCGCGGTCGGCATTGCGGTCAACCTGATCCTCGCGGTGGCGAAATACGCCGCAGGGGTTTTGACGGGCAGCGTTGCCGTCGCGGCGGACGCGACCAATAACCTGTCGGACGCGGCTTCTTCCATTCTGACGCTGGTCGGCTTCAAGCTGTCCGACAAGCCCGCCGATAAGGATCACCCCTATGGCCACGGGCGCATGGAGTATATCATCGCGCTGGCCGTTTCGTTTTTGATCCTTCTCATGAGCGTGGAGCTTTTCAAAACCTCTGTCGATAAAATTCGGCGTCCCGAGGCCGTCATCTACAGCACGGCGGCGTTGGTGATTTTGCTGTGTTCGATCGCCGCAAAGCTCTTTCTTGCGGTTTTCAACGGCTGCATCGCCGCCCGAATTCATTCTTCGGCGGCCAAAGCCGTCGCAAGGGACAGTCTCGCGGACATGGCGGCAACGGGCGTTGCGCTCGCCGCACTTCTGGCGTCCAAATGGACGGACGCGCCTGTGGACGCTCCGCTGGGAATTGTGGTTTCGCTGTTCATATTCTGCTCGGGGTTCGGCATTCTGCGCGATACTGTGACGCTGCTGCTTGGAAAGCCGCCCGAACGCGCATTCTTTGAGCGCATCGAGGCGGAAATCCTTTCTTATGACGGCATTGTGGGCGTACACGATCTGATGATCCATGACTACGGCCCGGGCAGGACATATGCCTCGGCGCACGCGGAGGTTCCCGCCCATGTGGATATTCTGAAAAGCCACGAAACCGTGGATCTGATCGAGCGCGACCTGCTGCACAAATACGGTATGCACATTTCCATTCATATGGATCCTGTCATCACGGATGACAAGTCTATAGACAACTTGCGCGCTCTGTGCCGCGAGGTGCTCGATTCCATCGATCCGTCCCTTACCTTTCACGACTTTCGGGTGGTGGAGGGCGTTTTGCAGACCATGCTGATTTTTGACGTGGCGGAGGTGGACGATCTGCCGCTTAGCGACGAGGAGCTTTGTCGCGCGATTTCGGAGCAATTGCGCAAAATAGACGAAAGATATTTTGCCGTCGTGAATGTTGACCACGCTTTTAACTAATTTTGAAAAGAGGCCGGTCTTTCTGTCGAAAATCCCTTGCAAATGCCGAAAAACAGAGTAGAATACTCTGTAGGAATAATTTTCAAGCTGCACGGAGGAAAAAACATGCCTGATTACACCCAAGAGTTCACCACCATCCCCTACGGACCGCTCGGTATCATCGCGTTGCCCGGCTGTGAGGAGCTGGCGCAGAAAATCGACCGCTACCTTGTGAAATGGCGCGCGCAAAAGCAAAGCGAACACAAAAACAGCATCGCATTTGCAGGCTACGAGCGGGATACCTATATTATTCACGCGGGGTTTCCCCGGTTCGGTACGGGCGAGGGCAAAGGCACGCTTTCGGAATCCGTTCGCGGCTATGATATTTTTATTGTCGCGGATATGTTCAACTGCGGGCTAACCTACAAAATGTACGGGCAGACCGTTCCCATGAGTCCGGACGAGCATTACGCCAACTTAAAGCGCGCGATCTCCGCTATCGGCGGCAAAGCGCACCGCATTACGGTCATTATGCCGATGCTCTATGAAGGCCGCCAGCACAAGCGTTCTTCCCGTGAATCGCTCGACTGCGCGATCGCTTTGCAGGAGCTTTGCAACAACATGGGCGTGGACAATATCATCACCTTTGACGCGCATGACCCGCGCGTGCAAAACGCCATTCCGCTCAAGGGCTTTGAGAACGTGCAGCCGGTTTATCAGATGATCAAGGCGCTTGTCAACCATGTGGACGATCTGCATATCGACAATGACCACATGATGGTCATCTCTCCGGACGAAGGCGGTATGTCGCGCTGCATTTACTACTCCACCGTGCTGGGTGTAGAGCTGGGTATGTTCTATAAGAGACGCGATTATTCCCGCATCGTCAACGGCAGAAATCCCATTTTGCAGCATGAGTTCCTCGGCTCCAACGTCGAGGGCAAGGACGTTATGATCGTGGACGATATGATCTCATCGGGCGAATCCATGCTGGAGGTCGCCACGAAGCTCAAGGAACTCGGCGCGGCGCGCATCTTCATTTTCTCCTCGTTCGGCCTGTTCTGCGAAGGCTTAGAGAGCTTCGACAAGCAGTACGCCGACGGTGTATTTGACAAGGTATTCACCACCAATCTCGTTTACAGAACGCCCGAACTGCTCGCGCGGGAATGGTACTGCGAGGTGGATATGTCCAAATATGTATCGTACATCATTGACACCCTCAACCACGATATGTCGGTCAGCAAGCTCCTCAATCCCGCCGACCGCATTGAATCGCTCCTGCGCAGAAAAGGCTTCAAGGCATAATCTGTCCTTCCTGCAAACCCTTAGATGACCGCACCCCCGCCGAAAGCGTCAAAGCCTTCGGCGGGGGCGATTTTTTCCGTAAAAAAACGAAACGCCGCAGGCACTTGCTGCCGGCGGCATTTTTTAGAGTCGATTTTACGCCTGATTCAATTTCGTGGCGAGGGCGGCCTTTTTACGGGCTGCGTTATTTTTGTGCAGAAGCCCTTTCGCAGCCGCCTGATCGATCTTTTTCACGGCTGCGCTAACAAGCGCATCCTTATCCGCAGCGTTCGCCTCAATAGCGGCGTTTGCCTTCTTAATCGCGGTTTTCAGCGCGGAATGCATGGATTTGTTGCGCTGCGCACGCTTATTGTTCACAATAACGCGCTTTTTCGCGGACTTAATATTCGGCATGGTCACACCTCCCTTACGATAGCGGTATTTATATTACCATTGTTTTCAAAAAAAAGCAAGTTTTTTTTGAAAAAAGGCGATAGTTTTTAGAGTTTTGCCCATACTAAAAGAAAGAAAAAACAGATAAGTGTGATTTCTATGCATTTTCGTACAGATCTTGCTTTGGAACGGCAGGAAATATGTAAAAATCCGAATTCCGAAAACGTGCGGGTCGAGACCCATGTGCAGGAAAATTCCAAAATTACGGAAATCGAGATCCTCAATCGCGCGGGCGCGGAGGAACTCGGCAAGCCGCAGGGCAAATACGTCACGGTGGAGATCCCCGAATTCTCGCACGACAGCGAGCTTTTGGACGGTCGGCTGACGGCGCTTTCGGGCGAGCTGCAAAAGCTGCTGCCGAAGGACGGCGGGATTTTGGTGGCGGGACTCGGCAACGAAAACATCACGCCCGATGCGCTGGGGCCGAAAACGGCGCGCGGTGTTTTTGCCACGCGGCATATCGGAAAACCTCTTGCCAAGCAGCTGGGGTTCGACAATCTGCGGGAGGTTTCCGCAGTCACCTGCGGCGTACTCGGGCAAACGGGCATTGAGACGGCGGAGACCGTCCGCGGGATCGTCAACACCGTAAAGCCGAGCGCGGTGGTCACCGTGGACGCGCTTGCGGCGCGCAGTCTCCAAAGGCTCGGCAGCACCGTTCAACTGACCGACACGGGCATCACGCCGGGGTCGGGCGTCGGCAACAGCCGTGCGCGGCTGGACAAAGAGACCCTCGGCATTCCCGTGATCGCGGTCGGCGTGCCGACCGTGGTCGATGCGGTCACGCTCATCCACGATTTCACGGGACAAGTCGAAAACATCGAACCGCAAACGGAAAGTGCCGCGCGGCAAATGATGGTTACCCCGCGTGAGATCGACACCCTTATCCGCCGCGCCTCTCGCTTTCTTTCCCTCGCGCTCAACTGTGCGCTGCATCCGGACATCGAGCCGGAGATCCTGCTGAATATAGTTTAATGTGCGGCAAATAAAGCCCTCCCTTTTCGCATATATTGTACGGAAAGGAAGTGCCATACCGTATGAGAACCCCAAAAAAGAGGCGGGAGCAAAAAAATGCGCCCGCGCGCACGCGAAGCGCCCTGTGCGTCCCGCCAATGCTTATTGTCCTGAGCTTTATTTTAGGCGCGCATTTTGCCGCGCCCATTGCCAAAATCTCCCTGCTCAGCGCGTCGCTTACCCTGTCGCAGGGGACGGTGCAGATGATCAGAAGCGATCTGCACAACGACACAAAGGCACAGTCTGCGCCCGTCGCGGTTGAAGAAGCACCTGTTCATACCGAGGAAGAACCCGCTGCGCCCGCCGCGTCCGCAGCCATCACCGATACCCCGCAGGATATTTTGGCGCGCATGCAGGCGGCCGAGAGCGCATATCAAAACGCGCAGCACGCCGGAAATATTGTTGAAAAGCAGTATGACGCGCAAAACGCAAACGCCGTATTCGGGAACATTACCGTGCGCAACACCACGCCGTCCCATTCCATTGATATTCAGGGCGAATTGAAAAAAAATGTATCGCTGTCCGTCAAGGACAAGGCCGAGCCGACCGTGCTGATTTTTCACACGCACACCACAGAATGCTACGAAACGCTGAATCTCGGCTGGTACAAGTCCGACTACGTCACGCGCAGCAATGACCCCGCCGTCAACATGGTGCGTGTGGGTACGGCCATTTGCGAGGAACTGGAAAAAATGGGCGTCGGCGTGATCCATGATACCGAGATCCACGATGCGAAATACACGGGTGCATACGACCGTTCGCGGGAAAGCATCGAACGCATTATGAAAGAGCATCCGAGCATTCAAATCGTGCTGGATATTCACCGCGATGCGATCAAGCAGAGCGACGGCACGCGCGTCAAGCCGACGGCTACCGTGGGCGGTAAAAAGACCGCGCAGGTCATGATCATCGCGGGGTGCGAGGACGGCAAGGTCACTTCTTTTCCGTCCTGGGAACAAAATTTGGTCTTTGCCTTAAAATTCCAGCAAACCGCCGAAAGCAAATATCCGGGGCTTATGCGTCCCATTCTGTTTTCGGCGCGGAAATACAACATGGACGTTACCCCCTGCTCCCTGCTTTTGGAAGTGGGCAGCGATTCCAATACCTTGGAGGAGGCCGTGTATGCCGGACGGCTGATCGGCACGGCGCTTGGGGATTTCATCCTGCAATATGCAAAATGAGGAAGTGAAACCATGAGGCGTAATCCTGTTTTTCTGCGGTATATGCTGTGCCTGTGCATCCTGTGCGTCGTCTTTGCCATGGTGTTCTGCATCATCCGCGCACAGGAAAACTCCGAGCATATGCGCACAGGAAACAGCCCGCAAACCGTGGATTACCGCGATATTTCCGAATTTATCGGCGAACGGACGTTTCGGAATTTTTCGGATTGGACGCTGTAAATCAAGCCATATAATTTTTGCCCGCCTGAAAAGAGCGGGCAAAATATTTTTATTCGGAAGCATCCGTCTTGAGGCTGTCATCCGGCTTGTTTTCCGCATATGTCTTTAAAAAATTTCGGTCTTTTTCGGTGAGCGGTGCAGTTTTTAGCAGATCGGGTCGGCGTTCTTTTGTACGCAAAAGAGATTGCGCGCGCCGCCAAGCCGCAATATGCTCGTGATGCCCCGACAGCAGCACCTCGGGGACGCTGCGGCCGTGCCAAATCGGCGGGCGGGTATACTGCGGATACTCCAAAAGGCCGTCAAAATGGCTTTCAAGCATTTTGGCTTCGTCGTTCGGCAAAACGCCGTCGAGCATACGGCAGATCGCATCTGTCAGCACCATGGCGGGCAGCTCCCCGCCCGTCAGCACATAATCCCCGATGGAAATTTCTTCATCCACGATCTCTTCCAAAACGCGCTCGTCCACGCCCTCATAATGCCCGCAGAGCAGCGCCAAGCGAGGCAGCCTTGCAAGCGATTTGACCTTTTCCTGCGTCAAGGTTTGCCCCTGCGGGGAAAGATAGACAAGATAGGGTCTATCCGACTCCTGCGTATACAGCGAACGGTAGCAATCGTAGATCGGCTGGGTCTGCATGAGCATACCCATGCCCCCGCCGTAGGGCGCGTCGTCCACGCGGTTATGCTTATCGCATGTAAAGTCGCGGATATTTACACATCGGATATCCACACAGCCTCTTTCCCGCGCGCGCCCGATGATGCTTTCGGAAAGCACGGCTTCGCACATATCGGGAAACAGGGTCATCAAATCAATCCGCATCCCGTATCACGCTCTCTTTCCCATCGAACAGACCCTGTAGGGGGCGTATGCGGATCACGGCCGATTCTACGTCGGTTTCGAGCACAACGCTCGGGATAGCGGGCATCAGCGTTTCGCGTCCCGATGTGTCCCTAACCGCCCAGACGTCGTTGGCGTGCACGCCCGGGATCACCTCGGTCAATGTGCCGTACAGCTTGCCCGTGTCCATATCTACGACTTTACAGCCAAGCAGATCCTGCACGAACCACGTCCCGTCGGGAAGCACGGCGTCTTTGCGGTCGATATACACCGTTTTGCCGCGCAGAGCCTCCGCCTTATCCATACTGTCTATCCCTTCGAACACACCGAGTACGACATTTTTATGCGGGCGCAGGCTTTGCACGCGCAAAGGCTTCTCACCCTGCGCATCCAAATATACGACGGAAAAGCCGCACAGGAACTGTGCGGAATCACACCACGGCCGGATTTTGACCTCGCCGCGCACGCCGTGCGTGCCGACGACCTGCCCGACTTCCAAATATGGTTTCTGCATATGGATCGCCCTGCCGCTCCCTAAATTTGCCCAAAAAAATAAAATATGCGCGCGGGAAGGGACAGCTTCCTGCGCGCAATGCTTTAGTCGATCTCGACCTGAACGCGAATACCATCCTTGGTTGCACGTGCCTTCATCACAGTGCGAATCGCTTTGGCGATCCTGCCCTGCTTGCCGATGACGCGTCCCATATCTTTGTCCGCAACGTGAAGATGATAAACGATCGTATTGTCTTCGGCCGGTTCGTCAACCTTCACAGAGACTTCGGATGGACTATCCACAAGCCCCATAGCCATCGCTTTCAAAAGATCTTCCACAGCAAACCCTCCTTTGCTTTGATATTACTGAATCGCGCCGCACTTCTTTAAAAGCGCTTTTGCGGTATCTGTCGGCTGCGCACCGTTTTTGATCCACTGCTGTGCCTTTTCCACATCAATGTGCAACTCAGCCGGATCTTTCATCGGATCATATGTGCCAATCTCCTCAATAAACTTACCGTCACGCGGGGACTTGGAATCCGCAACGACCACACGGTAGAACGGCGAACGCTTTGCGCCCATACGGCGCAGTCTGATTTTTACTGCCATTTGATTTGCCTCCAAATAATCAGATTATATTTATGCCAAACACGAAAAAGTGCCGGAATACGAAATGATTTTACGAGCCGAAAGCGTTAAAGCCGCCCATGCGACCCATACGACGGCGCGCGCCCTTGGAATTGAGTTGCTTGAACATTTTAAGCATTTGCCGATGCTGGGCGAGCAGCTTATTGACGTCCTCCACCTGCATCCCGCAGCCCGCTGCAATGCGCCGCTTCCGCGAGGGATTGATGATCTCGGGCTTTGCGCGCTCCTGCGGGGTCATGGAACGGATGATCGCCTGCACGCGGTCGAACTGCCGTTCGTCGATATCCACATCCCGCAACTTATTGCCCACGCCCGGAAGCATGGACAGAATATCCTTCATAGAGCCGAGCTTGCGCACCTGCTGGAGCTGGTCAAGCAGATCGTTCAAATCGAATTTGCTTTTACGCAGCTTCTTTTCCAGTTCCTCCGCCTTTTTTTCATCCAGCGTCATTTCCGCTTTTTCGATCAGCGAAAGCACGTCGCCCATGCCCAAAATGCGGGAGGCCATACGGTCGGGGTAAAAATAATCGAGCGCGTCCAGCTTTTCGCCCGTACCGACAAATTTGATCGGCTTTCCGGTCACGGCTCTTGCGGAGAGCGCCGCGCCGCCGCGGGTATCGCCGTCGAGCTTGGTCAGCACCAAACCGTCGATGCCCAAAGCGTCGTTAAAGCCCGTCGCCACGGTCACGGCGTCCTGGCCGGTCATCGCGTCAACCACCAGCAGAATTTCATGCGGGTGGATTTTGGACTTGATGTTCTGCAGCTCCTGCATGAGCGCTTCGTCGATATGCAAACGACCCGCCGTGTCGATAAACACATAGTCATAGCCGTGATCTTTCGCATGGCGCACGGCGTTTTCGGCAATTTCGACGGGGTCGATCTGCCCCATTTCGAATACGGGGACGTCCACCTGCTCCCCGACGACCTGCAGCTGCTTGATCGCTGCGGGACGGTACACGTCGCACGCGACCAAAAGCGGACGGTGTCCTTCGCCCTTGAGCTTGCGCGCGATCTTGGCGCAGTGCGTGGTTTTACCCGAACCCTGCAGCCCGCACATCATCACGATGGTGGGTCCGTGCGCCGCGCTCGCCAAGCGAGAGCCCGTGCCGCCCATCAACGCGGTCAATTCCTCGTTGACGATCTTCACAACCATTTGCGCGGGCGTCAGGCTTTCCATGACCTGCGCGCCGATGGCACGTTCGGTGACCTTATTGGTGAAATCCTTGGCGACCTTATAGTTGACGTCCGCTTCCAAGAGCGCCAAACGCACCTCGCGCATGGCCTCCTTCACGTCATTTTCATTGAGGCTACCTTTGCTGCGCAGACGTTTAAAAGCAGATTCCAGTCTGTCGGATAATCCTTCAAATGCCATATGCTCTTATCCTCATTCAATGACGTCCAGCGCCAGCGACTTGATGCGAACGGTGGTTTCATTGATCTCGCGGGAAAGCCCATGCTCCAAGTTGTAAGCGTTGATCTCCTCCGCACAGGTGATAATTTGGCGGAGATTCTTTTTGATCTCGCCGAGCTGCGCCACAAAGCCGAGCTTGCTCTCCATTTCATAAAGCAGCGTTTCGGCGCGTTTAATGGCGTCGCGCACGCCCTGACGGGTGATCCCCTCGTTTGCGGCGATCTCCGAAAGGGAAAGGTCGTCGTTATAATAATAGCCAAGAAAATCCCGCTGCTTTTCCGTCAGCATTTCGCCGTAAAAGTCCAGCAGAATCGCTATCTGAACGTTGTCTGCCACTTTAAACCTCCCCTTTCGTATAAAAAGCCCTGTAAAGTTTTTCACTTTACAGGGTGATATTATACTAAATATTTCCGTCCTTGTCAAGCGCAATTTTTGAGAAAACGCTTACCAAACGATAACGGCCTCTTTGCCGTCACCCTGTGCATTCTCCGAGCCGACCTGAATGCCGCTGCCTTTGCTTTGGCTTTCGGTCGTGCCGCCCTGGGAAGCGTTTGCCTGACTCTCGTCCGGGGACTTCGTGGCGCTCGCGTTTTTGCTTGCGGTTTCCAAAGCCTTCTTCTCTTCTTCGACCTGCGCAAGCGTTTTGGTATACAGATCCTCCAGCATTTCCATGCTGCCGTCCGCGCCGGTGGTCACGGGGATCAAATCGCCGTAAACATTGGTCACGTACATCGTACCGTCCGCTTCCGTCGTATAGGAAAACGGCTCATTGCTATTTGCACCGCCGTCTTTCTTACCGCAGGCGACTGCGACCAAAACGAACACCATCAAAACAAGTGCAGCCCAAAAAATTCTTTTTTGCATAACATGACCTCCAAATTTTTTTACCGCATGGCGGTTGACATACATAACGCCGTGAACGTAACAGATGCATTACGATGGGATACGCTCCGGCTGCGGAGTGTACGGCTTCGTAAGGTCAACATAACCGAAAAAAGCTGAACGCCACACGGTTTCCTGCGGCGTACGGTTTTTACCTCCCTTCGGTTATAAATATTCTATCATAGCCCTCGGTATTTTGCAACTGACATTTTTCGGCGGTCACCGTTTTATGCATTTCACCGCGTTACTGCAGCTCCGCAATGGTGACGCCGTCCTCGCCCTCGCCGTATACGCCCAAACGGAAGGTGCGGATATTGGGGTGCGTGCGCAAATGCGTCTGCACAGCTTTGCGCAACACGCCCGTACCCTTGCCGTGTACGATGGTCACCTCATTTAAGCCCGCACGCACAGCGCTGTCCAAGAACTGATCCAAATCAAGAATGGCTTCCTCGGCGTTTTTGCCGCGCAGATCCACGCGCATCGCGCCGCTTACGGGCGCGCGGTCGTGCGAAACGCCCGTTCGTCTCGGCAAACCGCTTGGCTTGGCCTTTCCCGAGCGCAGGCGCAGATTTTCCTGTGCGACCTTCATTTTCATCGCGCCCGCCTGAATCTCCAAATTCCCCTTGCCGTCGGGGAGCGATACGACCGTACCGTTCGTGCCGAGCGTGGTCACGAACACCGCGTCACCGATTTGTAGCGCGCGCGGAAGCACGTAATCGTCGTCCGCGGCATCGTCGAAACGCTCTGCGGTAAGGTCGTCGATCGCATTCAAATGCGATTTCATCGCTGCCTTGGCCTTGCGCGCCATTTCGGCGGCGTTTTTCTCTTTCGCCTGCTCTTTTTTCAGGCGGTCGACCTCCATCAACAGGGAATTTGCCGCGCGGCGGGCGTTTTCCACCAAGCGGGCGGCTTCCTTGCGCGCGCGTTCCAATTCCTTTTCGCTTTTTGCGGCGGCTTCCTCATATTTTTTCTGCGCGCTTTCCCGCACGCGGTTGATTTCGGTTTGCAGTTCCAAAGTCCTCTGCTTTTCCCGTTCCATTTCGGCGCGCGTCTGCTCGAGCGTATCCACAACGTCCTCGAACCGCTTTTCTTCGGAGGTCATCAAGCCCTGCGCCTGGGCAATGATCTCCTGCCGCAGTCCCAACCGCGCGGAAATGGCGAACGCATTGGAACGTCCGGGTACGCCGATGAGCAATTTGTACGTCGGACGCAGGGTCTCCACAGAAAATTCGCAGGAGGCGTTTTCCACGCGCGGGGTACTCAGGGCGTATTCCTTTAATTCGGAATAGTGCGTGGTCGCGGCGATCTTCGCCCCCTTTTGCCGCAGCGCTTCCAAAATGGCGACGGCAAGCGCTGCGCCCTCGGCAGGGTCTGTACCCGCGCCGAGTTCGTCGATGAGCACCAGCGTGCTGTCGTTGGTCTCGCGGTCGATGGCGACCAAATTGGTCATATGCGCCGAGAAGGTCGAGAGCGACTGCTCGATGCTCTGTTCGTCGCCGATGTCCGCCAACACGTTTTGGAACACCGCCACGCGGGAATTGTCCGCCGCCGGGATATACAGCCCGCAGGCGGCCATGAGCGTTAAAAGTCCCAGCGTTTTAATGGAGACCGTTTTGCCGCCCGTATTCGGCCCTGTAATGACCAAAGCGTCAAAATCGCTGCCCAAACGCACGTCGATTGGCACAGCGGTTTTGCCGTCCAAAAGTGGATGGCGGGCTTTTTTCAGCTCGATCTCCCCCGCCGCATTCAAAATCGGCTTGCTCGCTTTCATTTGATAGGCAAGATTCGCCTTGGAAAAGATCAGATTCAGCGCCACGGCGCTTTCAAATCCGATGCGGATGCTGTCGTAAAACGTACCCGCTTCGGCGGAAAGCTCGGTCAAAATGCGCTCGATCTCGTCGCGCTCCCTGCTTTCCAACACCTTGATCTCGTTGTTTGCCTCCACAACGGACGCAGGCTCGATGAACACGGTAGAACCGCTGGCGGAGGTGTCGTGTACCATGCCCGCGATCTCGGTGCGCCGCTCACTTTTGACGGGGACGACGAACCGCCCGTTGCGTTGGGTCACGATGGCTTCCTGCAGGCTGTTTTTATACGTCGGCGAATGGATGAGCTTTTCCAACTGCGCGCGGATATGCGCATCCTGCGCACGAATTTTGCGCCGAATGGTTTTCAGCTCCGCCGAGGCGTTGTCGGACATTTCGTCCTCCGACAGAATCGCCGCGTTGATTTTATCCTCCAGATATTTGTTGGCGCAAATGTCCCCGAACAGATCGTCGATCGCCGTTTGCATACCCGCGCTTTTTTCGCGCCATACAAGGATGCCGCGAAGCACCCGCAGCGTTCCCGCAATATCGAGCAGTTCCCGCATGGAGAGCGTAGAACCCGCCTGCGCGCGGTGCAGGGCGTTGTTGACGTTGCGAAGCCCGCCGAACGACGGCGCGCCGAATTTGGCAATCAAAATATGCGCCGCTTCCGTTTGCGAAAGCAACTGCTGTGCGGCAAAGAAGTCCGTCTCTGGGAGCAGCTGCAATGCCGCGTCATAGGCCTCCTCGCAGGCGGTAAGCTCTGCAAGCCGTTTTAAGATTTTGGGAAGCTCCAAGGCTTCAAAGTGCTTGTTCATGTTGTATTTTCCTTATTCTGCGGCATACAAACGGCACGGTAAAATTCCAGCGTTTTGAATGTATGCTGTGCCTGCCGCAGCAGGCAGGTTTCGGTGATATAGGATAACTCCTCGAGCAGATCGGCGTCCAGCGCAAAATTGTACAGCGCGCGAAGCGGCGAAAACACGATATGCCGCATGGCGCTGACGACGCCGAGCGGCAATGCAAACGGCGCGGTTGCGGGCGCGCAGTTTTCACAGTATAAAAGCCCCTGTTCCATATCAAAATACATGGTGGGCGTTTCAAACGTCCCGCAGCGTTCGCAGGCCACCAAATTCGGCGCATAGCCCGAAATCGTCAGCACGCGAAGCTCCGTAACGGCTTTCAAAAACAAGGGCGGGCGCTTGCCGTTGGCAAGCATATACATCGAATTGAGCAGCACGCGCAAAAGCTCGTGCGCATCCTCTTCGGGCGGGGCGAACACAAAGCCGAGCTCCAAAAAATACTCGGCGAGCGCCAATTTTTCGATATTGTCCCGAAGCGCAAAAAACTGCTCGATGCACTGCGCTTCCTCGACTATGTAGCTGTCCCGCGTTGTCGCAAGGCGGAGATGCGCATAGCAGAATTTGGTGGTCGCCGCCTGCTTTTTGCTTTTCACTGCCTTAGCGCCGCGCACAAAGGCGCGCAGTACGCCGCGATCCTCCGTAAGCACGGTGATCAACTTGTCGCGTTCACCGATACTCTGTTCCTTGAGGATCAACCCCCTGGTCTGCAGGTGCATTCGCTTCCTCCTGTCTGAGATTCTGCAATTCGGGACGATGCGCACAAAAGGCTAAGTAATCCTGGATTTTGCCGCTTTTGATAAAAACATCCCAATAGGTTTCCGCCATAAATAAACACCGCTTTCAAAGCCTTGTATTTTTAACATGACCTCTAAGCGGGCAAATATAACTGTTAATCTAACCCAAAATTGTGAATCAGACCCTCGCGGTTGCGCCAGTCCTCTTTTACCTTGACCCAGCATTTCAAATGGATCTTGCAGTCAAAAAAGCGTTCCATATCCTGCCGTGCGTAAGTCGAAATTTTTTTGAGCATCGCGCCGCCCTTGCCGATGATGATGCCCTTGTGCGACTCGCGCTCGCAATAGATCAACGCCTCGACGTCCACCGCAGAGCCGTCGTCCCGCGTGCGCATTTTTTCAATGGAGACCGCCGTGCCGTGCGGGACTTCTTCCGAGAGTAAGCGCAGCATTTTTTCGCGGATCATTTCCGCTGCCAGCACGCGCTCGGGCTGATCGGTCAGCGTGTCGTCGGGGAAAAAGTGTTCGCACGCGAACGCCTGTTTTTTAAGCTCCGTAAGCAGTATCTCCATCCCGTTCCCGTCCGCCGCAGACACGGGGATCACCGCTTCAAAATCGTGCAGTGAGGAAAGGTAGGCAATGCGCGTCATGAGTTCCTCTTTATCTTTTAAAAGGTCGATTTTGTTGATCGCCAGCAGTGCGGGGATCTTCGCCTGTTTGATTTTGTCCAGCAGCGCAAGCTCCGCCGCATTGCATTCCCCGCCCTGCGCTTCGGTGACAAACAGACAGGCATCCACGCCGGAAATGCTGTCCGACACGGCCTTGACCATTTTTTCGCCGAGCTTGTTGTGCGGGCGGTGAAAGCCGGGCGTATCGGTAAACACCAACTGCACCCCGTCCTGCGTCGTCAGCACGCCCATAATGCGGGTGCGCGTGGTTTGGGGCTTGGAGGACACAATGGCGATCTTGCTGCCCAAAAGCCGATTTAAAATCGAAGATTTTCCGACATTGGCTTTGCCGACAATGGAGATAAAAGCGGTTTTTTCTTCCTGCATAAATGAAAAATATCCTTTCAGCCGTCCGTACTGTTGCCCTCTGTGCTGCGTTTGCCGAAGCCCTTAAAAATAAAGAGGGTCGCCAAAACGACGGACAGCACAAATACGGCGAACATCCACGGTTTTTGCGTATAATAGGCGTACATCTCGATAAACGCCGCCTTTTGCCCGAGTATGGCGATCCCCGTACATACCGCGAAGATCGCACAGCAAAGCACTGCGCCTGCGGCAGCGTCCTTGGCGATTTTGCCTTTTTCGGTATGTTCGCTGCTCGCAAGATCGACCGTGCGTTCCACGGCGGTATTGACGAGCTCCGCCGCTATGACCATGGCATTTGCCAAAAACAGAACCGCCCATTGCGTGCGGGTGACCGAAAAGAAATCGTATATACCCAAAAAGCTGTACATATACGCCATGCAGACTACATGGATGCGGAAATTGCGCTCATAGCGTAGCGCATAGAAAATACCGCGAAACGCATAGCCGAAGCTCTTTGCTAAACCGATGAGGCCTTTCATGTCCCTTTGCGCGTGCCGTTCGCCCGAACAAAGGGCGCGGCGGCACGCTCCTTTCTCTTATTCACCGTCGTAATAATAGCTGCCGTTGCGTTTTAAGCCCAGCTGGGTCAAAACCGCTTCTTCCTTTTCGCGCATATGCACGGCCTCAAGCCCGCCGTTCACATGGTCGTAACCGAGCAGGTGCAACATGGAATGTACGGTCAAAAATGCGACCTCGCGCTGTAAGGGATGCCCGTAAAGCTGCGCCTGCGCGACGGCGCGCTCCATGGAAATCACAATATCGCCGAGCATTTTTGCGCCCGTATCGGGATTTTCGTCGTACACGCCGTTTTCCCCGAGCGGGAACGACAAAACGTCGGTCGGTTTATCGATGCTGCGATGGGTCTTATTGAGTTCCTGAATTTGCGCATCGTCCACAAAGGTCACGCTGATCTCGGCGGAGTCCTCAAAATTCTCCTGCACGAGTACGGCGTGGCAGCAACGGCGCACGAGCATACGCACCCCCGTCGGGATTTTTACCACCTTTTGCGCATTGGAAATAATCACTTTGATTTTATTGGTCATTTGTGCGACGCCTCCTCGCTTTTCTCATAGGCTTTGATAATGTCCTGTACGAGTTTGTGCCGTACCACGTCCTTTTCGGTGAAACGGCAAATGGAAATATCGGGTATATTTTTGAGGATCCGCATAGCCTGCACCAGTCCCGATTTTTTCCCTCCGGGCAGATCGATTTGCGTAATATCCCCCGTCACCACCATTTTGGAATTGAAGCCGAGACGCGTCAAGAACATTTTCATTTGCTCGCGGGTGGTATTCTGCGCCTCGTCCAAAATGATAAAGCTGTCGTCCAGCGTGCGCCCGCGCATATACGCCAGAGGTGCGACCTCAATGCTGCCGCGCTCCTGATAGCGGGCAAACGCCTCCGCGCCGAGCATATCGAACAGCGCGTCGTACAGCGGACGCAGATACGGGTCGACCTTTTGCTGCAAATCGCCGGGCAAAAAGCCTAACTTTTCCCCCGCCTCGACTGCGGGACGCGTTAAAATGATACGGTTGACTTCCTTCGCGCGGAACGCCGTGACCGCCATGGCGACCGCGAGATAGGTTTTGCCCGTACCCGCAGGCCCCGCGCCCAAAGTGATGGTGTTTTTGCGAATGGCCTCGACATATTTTTTCTGTCCAAGGGTTTTCGGCTTCAGGGGCTTGCCCTTGGCGGTGATGCAAATACAGTCGCCGACCATATCGGAGAGCTTGTCCTCCGCGCCCTCGTTCACGAGAGAAAGCACATAACGCACGTTCTGCTCGGAGAGCGCCTCCCCCTTATTGATCAACGTCAAAAGTCCGTCGATCGCGCGCGTCGCCTTCGCCACATTTTCCGCATCGCCGCTGATTTTCAAATCCGAACCGCGGCTGATGACCTTGACGTCGTATTCCTGCTCGATTTGACGGATATTTTCATCGAAACTTCCAAACAAGCTGACGGCATGCTCCATGCGGTCAACATTGATTACCTGTTCTGTCAAAGAACCCCTCCAAAAATTCTGTAGATTTTGAATATATTATAACACGGATTTTGTGATTAGTCACTAATTTTTTCAACAAAAATCTCCTGATTCACGCCGATTTCTTTTTCACATAGGATCGTTCCCGATACGGACGGCTGTTCGCTTTTCAAATCGAAGGTGATATTCGTTTCCAAAATCACGCTTTCCGCCCACAGATCCTTATAGGCGGCTGCATATTTTTTGACCGCATAGCGCGCCTTGTCCGCAGGTGTTTCCAAAGTGTACGCGCTGTCGTAAATCGCGCTGCGTTCCCAAAACACACCGACGGGCAGCGACGTTTCGCCGCTGGAAAGGTAGGATCGCACGGTGTAGGCGGCGTCGCCCGTGCGCCTGCCGAACGGAATTTGCAGGCCGAAAATATAGAGGAGCGTCCGTTCGCGCACCGCCGAGCAGGCCACAAAGGGTGTTTCGGGACAGGCGAATACCATATCGCGCTTGACCTTGGCGTATACATTGCCCTGCGCGCCTTTTAAGGTTTCGGAATTGTCCAGATTTTTGACCACGCCCGAAATCAGCAGGTCGCCTTTGAGTACCGCAGAATCCACAGGCAGCGCCGCCGTTCCCGAATACACCTCGACTTTGGTGAGGACGCCATCCTCGGCGGCAATGATGTTGGCGGGCGTTTGCGTATCGGCCATTTCGGGCTTCGGAATGCTCTCGCGCACTTCGATAATGGCTTTGGACGAGTCGATGTTGAGCGCCGCCCAGGAAAGGCCGTCGATTTTTTGCAGCAGCGCCTCGGAAAAGTTCTCGGTGTCTAAGGTCTTTCTGCGCGCGCCCATTTGAACGCCCAGAGTTTCGGCGGCCGCCAAAATCTGCTCCTCGGGGATACGGTCGTTGCCCTCCACGCTGACCGTCCAGATTCTGGACGAAAGCACGCCGACCAGCAGCACGGCAACCAGCAGGCCGATCAAAAGCCCGACGCGTTTTTTATTTTTCGCCGTCAGGAACGGAAGTCCCCGCCGCGTGTCGATGCGCAGGCGCACGCCGGAACGGTGCGCCGCAGGGCGGATGCTCTTATATCCGTGAATGGTGGTTTTGCCCGTGAAGCTGTCGCCGTGATTTTTTAAATCCCACAACGGGATGCGGTATTTGACGCACAAATTGAGAAAGCGTTCGGGGAAGCCGCCCGTTCCCGTAAACTCGACATAGCCGAGCAGGCTTCGGATGAGTTGCACGATCAGCAAGAGACTCCCCCCTAATTCTCAAATTCCACGGCGATGATCTCGCCCGTGATCTCGGTAAGGCTGTCGGAATACGTCTTAATGGTCAGGTCGCTGCCGCGAAACAGCAAAACGCACATACCCGCATTGAGCTTGATTTTGTCCTCCTCATATTCCAAAACGCCCCGACAGCCGTCTACCACCGCTTCCCGGTTGCCCTGCATTTCAATATGCGGTACGTCGGCGTGTACGATCTCAGGCAAATCCAACACGCGCTGCGCGCTCGTCATTTGCCGCTTCGCCGCTTTATCTTTTCGTCTCATCCGAATCCCTCCGCTCATAGAAATTTATGCGGCGGCATATAAATTGATTACACGAACGCGCTGTCTTTCCGCTTTCAAAAGGCAAAACGAGCAAGGTGATCGTATGCAAATGATTCGGTTCAGAAAAATCCTGCCCTTAACGCTTGCGGGGCTTTTGTGCGTATGCTTATTTACCATGCCGCACGTATGCACCGCAGGGGTAAAGGAGGGCATTTTGCTGTGCGGCACGACCATTTTACCGTCGTTGTTCCCGTTTATGGCGATCTCGGGATTTCTGCTTGAAACGGGTTCGGGACTGCTTCGCGGCAAATGGGTCACGCGCATCACGAAACGCCTGTTTCGCCTGCCGGGCGAGAGCGCAAGCGTGATTTTGATGGCCATGATCGGCGGTTTTCCCATCGGTGCGAAAATGACCGCGCAGCTTTTGGAAAGCCGCCGCATCACGCAAAATCAGGCGATGCGTATGTGTCTGTTTTGCATAAACGCAGGGCCTGCCTTCGTCATTTCGGCGGTTGGGTATTCGCTGTTCAAAAGCGTGCGCGCGGGCGTGATCTTATACAGTTCCATGTGTCTTGCCGCACTGCTGTGCGGGATGCTCTGCTCGTTTTTTGACGACGGCACGCCGATCCCCATAGAAAAAACGCGCGCACCCTCGCACGACGGTACGGCCGCGTCGCTCGTCCGCGCGGTACACGGTGCGACGGACGCCATGCTGAACATCTGTGCGTGGATCATTTTGTTCACCTGCATCGGCGCGTGCGTCGATCACGCCCCCTTACCCGAGAACGTAAAGCTCCTGCTGCACTGCGTTTTGGAGGTCACCGACGGCGTAAGCGCGGCGGCATACCGTCTGCCCCTGCCCGCCATTGCGGCGATTCTCTCCTTTTCGGGGCTGTCGGTTCACTGCCAAATTATGCAGTACCTGCAAGTGTGCGGTGTAAAGCTTGCCCATTTCTGGGCCTGCCGCGGGGTCTGCGCGGCGCTCTCTTGCGCTGTCTGCGCAATGCTTCTGCGCATTTTCCCCTGCGAGGTCACGGCGTTTGCAAGCAGCGGCGGTCTTGTCGGCATGACCTATTCGGTTTCGATCCCCTCCTTTGCGGCGCTGATGCTCATGAGCATTCTTTTGATTTTAGAGGTTGAACCCCCCAAAAAAGTATGGTAAACTAAAGACAGCCTAAAAGTCGGGGGTGCGGAACGTGAAACGGGATAAAACGGAAAATGCCATTTCGCCGAAATGCGAATACTGTGCGCACGGGCGGCTTGCCCCCGACGGGGAGACTGTACTCTGCCCCAAGAAGGGCGTTGTGTCGCGCGAGGACAAGTGCAGACGGTTTCAATACGATATTTTGAAGCGAAAGCCGCGCAAAGCCCCTGCGCTTTCGGGCTACTCGGCGGAGGATTTTGAGTTGTAAGGCGTTCGGAAATTGCTTTTGCGAGTAATTTATCTCCTATACCCGAAGAGGGGCTACCTATGATCGTTTTTGACAGACTTTGGGCAACCATGCAAAAGAAAGGGATTTCCACGTATACATTGCGGGAAGAATGCGGTATCGACAGCAAAACCGTGCGCCGCTTAAAAGCAAACGAGAATGTGGAAACCAAAACGCTGGATAAGCTCTGTACGGCGTTGGATTGCAAAATAGAAGATATTGCGGAATTTATCAAAGAATAAAGGACTTCGTCGGGGTGCGGGCAAAAATTTTCCCATTACGCAAGGAAAACGGAATCCTATGAAAAGACCTCCTATGACAGCGAAAGACTGCCATAGGAGGTTTTGTTTATAGAACTATATTTTTGTGCCTACAGCACCATGCACAGCGTCCCTGCGCCGATCAAAATACAGCCGATGAGGGATTTTGCCGTGAATTCCTCATGCAAAAATACAAACGCCAAAATTAGCGTGATGACCACGCTGAGTTTATCGATCGGCACGACCTTGGACGCATCGCCCATTTGCAGGGCTTTGTAATAGCACAGCCATGACGCGCCCGTCGCCAGACCCGATAAAATCAAAAACAGCCAGCTTTTTTTATCGATCGCGGACAGCCCGCCCTGCGTATGCGTCAAAAAGACCATGCCCCAGGACATCAGCACCACGACGACCGTGCGGATGGCTGTCGCAAGGGTCGAATCCACCCCTTCTATGCCGATTTTGGCAAGTATGGAGGTAAGCGCCGCAAAAACGGCCGACAGCACGGCAAAAACAGCCCACATTTTACGTTCGCCCCCTGCAAACCGGCTGCGGTTTTCCCAAGGCAGACCGAGATCGCTTCCCTTTCGCCCGAGCTTTTCATACGTCGGGGAAAGGGACTTTTCTTTGCGCTTTTCGTTTAAATTCCGTTCTTTTTGAAAGCGACAGCCTGTTTGGCCTTTTCGGCGATATGCGCCGCGTCCAGCCCGTAGACGTGCAGCAATTCTACTGCGGGGCCGGATCTTCCGAACACGTCCTCCACGCCGACGCGAAGCACGGGAACGGGAACGGTTTCGCAGACGACCTCCGCGACCGCACCGCCAAGTCCTCCGAGTACCGTGTGTTCCTCCGCCGTGACGATCGCGCCTGTAGCTTTGGCGCAATCCACGATCAGATCACGGTCAATGGGCTTGATCGACGGCATATTGACCACGCGGGCGCAAATGCCCTCGGAATGCAAGGTCTCGGCTGCCGCAAGCGCTTCGCCGACCATAAGACCCGTGGCGATGATCGTCACATCCTTGCCGTCGCGCAGCACATTGCCCTTGCCGATCTCGAAACGATAGCTTTCATCAAAAATGCGCGGCACGGCAAGTCTGCCGAAACGCATATATACAGGCCCTTCATGCGCGGCGGCCGCCAGCACACAGGCGCGCGCTTCGATATCGTCCGCCGGATTTAAGATGACCATGCCGGGAATGGTGCGCATCAGCGCAATGTCCTCGCAGCACTGGTGGCTCGCACCGTCCTCGCCGACGGAAATGCCCGCGTGCGTCGCACCGATCTTGACATTGAGATGCGTATAGCCGATGGAGTTGCGCACCTGTTCAAAGGCTCTGCCCGCCGCGAACATCGCAAACGAGCTCGCGAACACGATATGCCCCGTCGAGGCAAGCCCCGCAGCAATGCCCATCAAATTCCCCTCGGCAATGCCAACGTCGATAAACCGTTCGGGGAACGCCTTTTTGAACATACCCGTTTTGGTCGCCGCCGCCAAGTCCGCGTCCAGCACCAAAACCCGGTCGTCTTTTTCGCCCAATTCCACAAGCGTTTTGCCGTAAGCCTCACGCGTTGCGCATTTGATAACCTCCGCCATGATTTACGCCTCCAATTTTGCCAACGCGGCCTGTAATTCGTCCATAGCAAGCGCATATTGCTCGTCATTCGGCGCGACGCCGTGCCAGTTGACGGCGTTTTCCATATATGAAACGCCCTTGCCCTTCACCGTTTTCATCACGACGGCGGTGGGCTTGCCTTTACACGCTTTGGCAAGCGTCAAGGCGCGCTCGATGGCGTCCAAATCATGCCCGTCGATTTCCACGGTGTTCCAACCGAAAGCGGCAAATTTTTCCGGAATGGGATTCGGGGAATTCACCTCGTCCACAGAACCGTCGATTTGCAGATTGTTGTTGTCGATAAAGGCGACCAAATTGTCCAGTCCCCGATTGCCGGCAAACATGGCGGCTTCCCAGACCTGACCTTCCTCCAATTCCCCGTCGCCGAGGATCGCGTACACGCGGTAATTCGCGCCGTCCAGCTTGGCGGCAAGCGCCATACCGACGGCGGCGGAAATGCCCTGCCCCAAAGACCCCGTGCTCATATCCACCCCGGGGATTTTGTGCATATTGGGATGCCCCTGCAAATAGCTGTCCGTCTTGCGCAAAGTCTTTAAATCCTCCTTCGGGAAAAAGCCCTTGAGCGCAAGCGCCGCGTACAGCGCGGGCGCGGCATGCCCTTTGGAAAGCACCAAACGGTCGCGGTCGGGCGCTTTCGGATCATGCGGGTCAACGTGCATTTCCACGTTGTACAGGTAGCTGAGCACGTCGCAAATCGAAAGCGAACCGCCGGGGTGACCCGCTTTCGCGCGATAGACGCCCTCGACCACACCCATTCTCGTTTTACAGGCAAAAATCTGCAAATCCTTTTTCAGCGTGCCGTCCATTAGACACCCTCCTTATAATCATACATGATATATTCGAGCAAATCCGCCACCGCGCCTTTGTTGCAGTGGCAGGCGTGGAATTTGGCGATCGCGTGCATTTCCTTGGGCGCTTGCCCGCAGCAGGCGGGAAGACCCACGGTTTTGAGCATTTCGTAATCGTTGAAATAGTCGCCGATCGCGGCCGTATGCGCTTTCTCGATACCGTACATTTCGGCAATGTCCATAACGCCGACGCCCTTGTGTATCCCCTTTTCGAGCATTTCAAAGGAAGAAATGGACGAGGACATGAAATTGACGTTCGGGTCGGTAATGGACAGCAGATACTTCTTGACCGCAGAAATCAGCGGCGGCATACCGAGAAAGATCACCTTGCCCCAATCGTCGGGCGGGACTTCCTCCGCCTTTTTGAAACGGCGGTGCGGCAGCTTATCCGCCTGCAGCATGATGTTGGCAAATACTTTTGCATTGATGGTATATGCGCTGTCGCTGGTCAAAATTTCGACCTCAAGCGTGGGGAATTTTTTCATCGCGGCCTTGACGATCTCATAGCCCGCTTCGTTGATCGGGTGAAAGCGCAGCATGCGCTCATGCGCATAGTCATAAATGCCCGCACCGTTCAAAAGCACGGCCGGCGTTGATGCGATCGGCAGGTTCTGAAACGGACCGCGCATGGAGCTGATGTTTCTGCCGGAGGCTAAGGTAAAATGCCCTTTTTTCTCCTGTACAAATTCACAAATACGCTCATAATTGCGCTTCGGGAGGCGGCGTAGCTTATTGTTCAGCGTACCGTCGATGTCCGAAGCGACGAGCCAATCGGAAAAATCGGTTTTTGTCTGCAATTCAGTCTTCAAAAGACAATCTCCTTTGGAACTGTATAAAATAATCGGGCAGCGGAGTCGTCCACTCCATGTACGCCCCCGAACGCGGGTGTACAAAGCCGATTTTGCCCGCATGCAGGCATTGCCCGCAAAGTGCAAGCTCTGCTTTGGTCGGGTGTCCGTACACAGCATCCCCCGCGAGCGGATGCCCGAGATACGCCATATGCACGCGAATTTGGTGCGTTCTGCCCGTTTCCAGCCGCAGACGCAAATACGAGTAGCCGACGTAGGTTTCCAGCGTTTCGTAATGCGTTACGGCGTTTTTGGCGTTTTGGTCTGTCACGGCCATTTTCTTGCGATCCTTCGGATGCCGCCCGATGGGCGCGATCACCGTACCGTTCGCTTCCTTCAAATGCCCCGTGACGATGGCGCGGTATTCGCGCGTAAAGGTGTGCGCCGCGATCTGCTCGGCAAGCGCACGGTGTGCAAAATCATTTTTGGCGACGATCAACAGCCCGCTTGTGTCCTTATCGATTCGATGGACAATGCCGGGTCGCAGCACGCCGCCGATTCCGGACAGGCTGCTGCCGCAGTGGTACAAGAGCGCGTTGACAAGCGTTTTGTCGGGGTTACCCGGTGCGGGATGCACCACCATGCCCTTGGGCTTGTTGACGACCAGCAGATCGTCGTCCTCGTAAACGACGTCGAGCGGGATATTCTGCGGCTCGACCTGCATATCTTTGACCTGCAAAGGGAAAAAGGACAGCATATCGTCCGCGCGCAGGCGGTAGCTCTTGGAGACCGGCTTGCCGAAAACCAAGGCGTTGCCCGCGTCAATGGCCTTTTGCAGCGCGGTACGGGAACTGTCGGGGAAGATCCGCAGCAGATATTTATCCAGCCGCTCGCCCGCAAATTCGGGATCGACCAAAATATCAATCGCCTGCATTTTCGCGCTCCGTTTCCGTAAGCAGCGGTCTGCGGGCGTCCGCGATCATTTCATAGATCAGATAAATGATCCAAATCGCCGCGCCGACGCAGACGAGCATATCGGCAAAGTTGAATACCGCAAAGCGAACAAACAGCGGTTCGATATAATCGATCACATAGCCGCGAAATACGCGGTCTATGAGATTGCTTGTGCCGCCCGAAAGGATCAAAACCGCCGCGGCCTGCGTCCAATAGCTTTTCAGCTTACCCGAAAACAGCACCGCAAAGCCCGCCAGCAGCACAATGCCCGTGAAAACGGACAACAGCGTCGTATACGCACTGAAGGAGCCGAAAGCGGCTCCGGTGTTCTCGACATAGGACAATTGCAAAATACGGTCGAAAAGCGGAAAACTACCTATCGGCTCCAAATAAACAACGGCAAAATATTTCAAAAGCTGATCAACGGCGATCAGGAAAACAATCGCCAAAGCAGCAAGGAAAAGCATGGATCCACCTCAAAAGGTCATATTGCATAGGTGCGCCAAAAAAGCGCCGTTTCGGATCGTCGCTTATTTTTTCCTGAAAAAGCTCTTGAACAGACCGAGATCGTCATCTTCATCGTCGTCTGCGTCGTTGTCGTCTGCGGACGGCTCCTCGGCATCCTCGATCTTCGCATAGCCGAGTACCGGCGCGGCGGGTGCGCTGTCAGACACGGCGGGCGCAGGTTCTTCGTCGTCCAAAGCGCTCAAATCCAAAGAAAATCCGTCCTCATCCGCATCGAACAGCGATTGCGCCTCGTGCGCATCGGAGGAGACATCCTCCAGGACTTCCTCTGTGACGGCAGCGGCGGTTTCACTGTCTGCGCTGTCGGGCGCAGCCTGTTCCGGCGCTTCGGCTTTGGCAGGCTCTTCGGGTTCTGCGGGTTCTTCGCTTTCAGCCGTCGCCTGCGTCTCTTCCGACTCGGCCGGTTCTGCGGTTGAAGGAGCGGGAGCTTCTTCGGCGTCGTCGTTCACGGGAACGTCATTCGCCGCAGCGGCTTCTTTATCCTGTTCGGGCGTTTCCTGCTCCTGTGCGGGGGTTTCCTTCTCCGCATATTCCGGAATGGCGTTGATGGAACGCAGATGCTCTTTGTAAAGTCCCAAAAGGCTCGCGCGGAAGTCCGATGCTTTCTTCTGCAGCATCTCAAATTCGAGACTTTCTTTCATGACCTTGCGGTTGACCGCGCCGAGAATTTCGTCCGCGTCCTTTTTGCTCTGCAAAATCACGGTTTCGGCTTCGGCTTTGGCCTTGTCTACGATCTCTTTCGCCTCGCCCTCGGCCTTGGCGCGCATCTCGTCGGCGTCCGCCTGCGCTTTTTCGACCGTTCCCTCGACGCTGTCGCGCGCGTCCTTCACGATCTTATCCGCCAGCGTCTGCGCGGAGATCAACGCCTTGCGCAGGGAATCCTCTTCTTCTTTGTACTGTTCTACCTTATTCGCCAAAATACTGATTTTCTTGATCAGCTCTCCGTTTTCCCGGAACATCTGCTCATAGGAGGCGGACACTTCAGCAAAGAACGCGTCTACGTCGTCGGCGCGGTAAGCGCCGCGCCCGGACACCTGAAATATTTTGGACTTTACAACATCGGGAGTAAGCATAATTCCGATTCCACCAATCTACTTTGTTTTATTGATTAAAAGAACACGCCGTTGTTTTCCAACTCGTCTAACAGGTCGCCCATCACATTGACGTTATAGGGCGTAATGATGAACGTGCTGTTTGCAACGCGCTTGAACTGGCCGCCGTTTGCATAAGCGACGCCCGAAAGGAAATCGACAAGACGGCGTGCAACGTCGCGGTTGGCGGATTCCAAATTGAGTACCACGGTGCGTTTCTCATTCAGATTATCGGCGACCGCTCTGGCTTCTTCAAAGCTCTCGGGCTTGGCAAGCACCACCTGCAACTGCGCGGTCGTATGGATATTCACCACATTGTCGGGCGTACCCTTGGATTCGCGCGCGCGGTGCGATTGGCGGCGGGGTTCTTCGTAATCGTCCTGCTGCGCTTCCGCCTGGAAATCGTCGGATTCCAGCTCGTCGTAATAATCGTCCTCAGAAACATTGACCATGTTCTTGACCTTGTCTAAGAAACTCATGCAACATCCTCCTGCTTAATATATCCTCGGCCCGAAAATTTTCGAGCCTACTCGTATGTGATTGGATCCCATCCGAATGGCCTCGGCGTAATCACCGGACATGCCCATGGACAGAACATTCATAGATACATTATCTAATTTTTTTGAGCCGATGTCAACATACATATTGTATATATTTGTAAAAAATTTACAAAGTTCTGTGTTTTTTTCGCAAATCGGCGGGATCGTCATAAGTCCGCAGACATGTACGCCCGCGATTTCGGCGATCTCGGCGACGGCTTCGGGCGTCGCTTCGGGCAGAAATCCGGTTTTGCTCTCCTCGCGGCCGATGTTGACTTCTATAAGCACATCGGTGACCAGTCCCTTTTTACAGGACTGCTTGCCGATCTCGCGCGCGATTTTTACGGAATCGACCGATTCGATCATATCGACCTCGCCGACGATCTGCGCGGCCTTGTTGGACTGCAAATGACCGATCAGATTTTTGCGGACGCCCGAAAGGTGCAGATTCGGCTTTTTGCGCAGCATTTCCTGCACCTTGTTTTCGCCTATGAGCGTGATGCCGCAGGCAATGGCGTGGTTGATAAACATTTCATCGACGGTTTTGGTCACGGCCATGAAGTCGATGTCCTGTTCGCTGCGCCCGGAGAGCGCCGCGGCCCTGGCAATTTCTTCCCGAATCGCTTTCAAATTGTATTCGATGTCTTGGAATTTCTCGTCAATCCAAGATTTTTCCGTCATACAGATCCGTCCCTTCCACAATCACTTCGTCGTACAGGGAGACATAGCCGCTTTCATCCGCGCCGTTTTCATTCTTCGGTGTGACGCAGACGGAATACTGTGCATCCGAATACGCAATATGGATTTTTTTGAATTTTATGATATTGCCGCTGACGATGTAGACGCCCTTTTCGCCGTTCACCTCGCGAATCGCCCGATTGCTGACCTGAAGCCCCGTAAAGCTTTCAAGCACCAAACGGATCTGCTCTTTGCGAAGCCCCGCGTACTGCGTGTTCATCAAATTGGAGCAAAGCACCACAGCGACTTTGTCCGTGCCGAAATTCTGCATGGATACGACCTGCGCCGAAATGCTTTCGGCGGCGGTCAGGGGGAATTCCACGGTGACGCTTTTGCCGGTTTGCAGCCCTGCGGCGGATTCGGTATCCAAAATGCACAGGAAATACCAGTTGAAGCTATCGACCAGCTTTCCCATGCAGTTTTGCAGCTGGGCAGACGGTACGGGCGACATCTCTAAAAGCCGCTCGATCGTTTCGCCGTCCGCCGTTTTTGCGTCCGCATATGGGATGGCATTTTCGTAACCGTCCACATGCGCGATGTAGTATCCGGGATTGTTCGCCTGCACGGTGGTGTAGCCGCCCGCGTTCTCTTGCAGCGCGGCCAGCTGCGTGTGCAGCGCCGCGAGCTTCTCGGTCGGGTCAATGACCGTTCCCGTCGACAGCTGGCGGGAGGTGATCGCCTCGCAGACCGCGTCCGAATAGACGTCGAGGCCGTCTACGGTTACCGAGGCGGCCGCCCGCACATAGCTTTCACACGCGGAATAAATGCGGTCATCCAAAGCCTCCACGTCGCTTGTCTGAATGCCGATCTTATTTTTGAGCGATTCATAATAGGCGATCTGCGTCTGGAGTTCCTGCATTTGGGAATAGGTGCGCGCGGAATCCTCGGAGGTGAACACCACCGCGACGTTGTCGCCGCGCGCCACGCGTTTGCCGTCGGCTACCAAAGGAACGAGCGTCCCGCTGACGTTGGCGGTGATATACGTCTCATCCCGCGCCACGAAGGCTTCCGTGGTCGCAGAGCGGGAGATCGTCTTTTGGAGCGCGATCTCGGTCTTGACGGGCGTATAGTTGATTTTAAAGATTTGATAAATGCACACGGCGATCAACGCCACCGCCAGCAGCACATACAAGGGGGTCGCGGATCGGCGTTTGGGGTGCAGATCGATGACGTTTGTTTCGGTTTGTTTTTGTTCAGCCATGTTCGTTCACCGTTTTTGCGATTTCAAGCGCGCTGTTCAGGAATTCTTCCTGCGTACAGGCGTCAAAATCAAGCCAATGGATTTGTGTATTGCGTTTGAACCAGGTGATCTGGCGTTTTGCGTAGTTGCGCGTCGCGCGTTTCAAATGCTCCGTCGCGTCCGAGAGGGACATTTCCCCCTGCAAATAGGGGCGAAGCTCTTTATACCCAATGGCCTGCGCCGCCGACGCCGCATCCGCTCCATATACGCGGAAAAAGGCTTTTGCCTCCGTAAGCAGTCCCGCTTCGAGCATGGCGTCCACGCGGCGGTCGATGCGGTCATACAAAACGGCGCGGTCGCGAAAGCGGATGCCGATATACAAAGGCCGATAGGGCGACGGCTCGCTTTTTGACGCCTTGACCGCCTCGGACATCGTCTGCCCCGTTAAGGCGTACACCTCAAACGCGCGCAGGATGCGTTTTTTGTTGTTCGGGTGCAGACGCGCGGCGGTTTCGGGGTCGAACGCCGCAAGAGCGTGATGCATAGCCTCCCCGCCCTCGGTTTCATAACGGGCGTCGAGCTGTTCGCGCAGCGCGAAATCGGCAGGCGTTTCTATGAATTGGGTGTTTTGGAGCAAATGGTCGATGTAAAGCCCCGTGCCGCCGACGAGGATCGGCAGTTTTCCGCGCGAAGCCACCTGCCGAATGCACGCGCCCGCGTCCGCACAGTATTGCGCGACGCTGTAAGGCGTTTCGGGGGCAAGTATTCCCAGCATATGATGGGGA
This sequence comes from uncultured Clostridia bacterium, assembly GCA_947628665.1. Classification (GTDB taxonomy): domain Bacteria; phylum Bacillota; class Clostridia; order Oscillospirales; family Acutalibacteraceae; genus Fimenecus. Next base: position 43,017 of record CANRAU010000005.1, on the reverse strand, counting down.
ATGCCCTGCATTTCTTCTTTGGTTGGCTTCGCCGTGGCAATATCCATGCCTTTGTAGATCTGCATGGAATCGGCGGAAATGATCTCGCCGTCCAAGCGCTTGGCAAGTTCAATGGACAGCGCGGTTTTGCCCGACGCGGTCGGCCCGACGATAACCAGTACGGGAATGCTCTGCATTACGGAAGCCTCCCGAACCAGCGATCCAAATCGCGGCGCGTCAGCTCCACGAGTACGGGTCTGCCGTGGGGACAGTACCGCACCTCGGCATCCGCAAGCAGTTTTTGCACGAACGCGTACAATTCTGCGTCCTGCGTATCGTCGCCCGCCTTGATCGCCGCGCGGCACGCCATGGAATGGTAGATCCAATCGAGCTTCTGTGACAGCACTTCCCGCTTGTTTTTGAGCAAATAGCCCGCGATCTCGGTGACGAGCGCGGTGACGTCCTCGGTTTCGAGGTTCAACGGGCAGGCGCGCACGCGCACGCTCCCCTCGCCGAAATCCTCCAATTCAAAGCCCGCCTGTGTAAAAACGTCCGTATGGGCGATCACAGCGGCGTATTCCTCTTTGCTCAACGTCACGGTCACGGGCGCAAGCAGCATTTGGCTGCCCGCATTGCCGTTTTCTTTTTTCAGCGCGTTAAACAGCATCCGCTCGTGTGCGGCGTGCTTGTCTATGAGCAGCAGCTTGCCCTCGCATTCCGCGAAAATATAGGTTTTGAAGGCTTCGCCGATCAGGCGAAACGGCGGTGTATCCATTTGCGGCGCATCCGCATTTCGGCGCGGGACTGCTTGGGGTTCTGCTGCCGAAACGGGCGCTGTCGGCGTGGATTCCGCCGCGAATTCGGGGGCGGCGGACTGCTCCGGCGGCGAGACCGTTTCCCCGTTCACGGGTGCGGACGGTGCATCTGCGGGCGCAGGAGCTTTTGCCGTGCGCACGGACAGATCGAGCGCGTCCGTTTCGGCGTAAGCCTCTTTCGTATCGTGCAGGAAAGCAGTATACGCCTTGATCTCGCGTGCCTGCGGTTTTCGGGAATCTGTGGGCTTGTCATTAGAAATATATGTAAAGTCCTTTGACTTGTCAGGCGTTGCCGCCGTCTTTTCGGGTTCTTGGGAAACACGGAGCAGATCGCGTGTTTCCCGAATGGAAATTTGCTGTGCCGTAGGCTGCGTGGGACGGAGGAGCGACCCTTGGGCGCGTTTTTGCTGCGGCAGCCGCGCCTGCGGTCGTGAAGCATCCCCCGAAAGCGCATTTTTCACCGCGTAATAGATCGCGTCAAATACGCTTTTCTCCTCGGAGAAGCGCACCTCGGTTTTGGCGGGATGCACGTTGACGTCCACCGTTTCGGGCGGGATCTGCAAAAACAGCACGCACGCGGGGTATTTGCCCACCATCATGGCGTTTTTATAGGCCTCATGCAAGGCCGCCGCGCCCGAGCGGGTCTTGATATACCGGTCATTGACAAAGAAATGCTGCATGGACGCCGAGCCGCGCGCATGGTGGGGTTTGGACACATAGCCGCGCACCGAAATGCCGTGCAGGGTATACGAAACGGGGATGAGCGTCTGCGCGAATTCCCTGCCGTATACGGCGTGAATGCACGACAGCACGTCGCCGTTTCCGGGCGTACAAAGCGTTTGCTTGCCGTCTTTGATAAAGCGCAGCGCAATTTCGGGATGGGACAGCGCGATATGATCCGCCACCGCTGCGACCGCCGAGCCTTCGGCGCGGTCGGTTTTTAAGAATTTCATCCGTGCGGGCGTATTGTAAAACAGGTCGCGGACGATCAGCGTCGTGCCGTTCGGGCATCCCGCGTCCGAGAGGGAGACCTGCTCGCCGCCCTCTATAACGATGCGCGTCCCCGCGAATTCCTCGGCGGTTTTGGTCATCATTTCGACGTGCGCCACCGCCGCGACGCTCGCCAACGCTTCGCCGCGAAAGCCGAGGGTGCAGATCGCGTCCAAATCGTCCGCACTGCTGATCTTGCTGGTCGCGTGCCGCACAAAGGCGTTTGGCACGTCCTCGCGCGCGATGCCGCAGCCGTTATCGGTAATGCGCAAAAAGCGCACCCCGCCGTTCTGAATTTCCAGCGTGATCTCCGACGCGCCCGCGTCAATGGCATTTTCCAAAAGCTCCTTGGCAACGGAGGCCGGACGCTCCACCACTTCGCCTGCGGCGATCAGGCGGGCGATCTCCCGGGGTAATTTTTGAATTTTTGCCATTTCCGACCACCTCCGTCTCCAAAACATCTCTTTTTTATATGTAAAGTCGAATCCCTTTACGATTTGGCTTTGTTTACAAGCGCATAGAGCTTGGACATCGCTTCAATAGGCGTTAGCGTATTGACGTCTATCGTCTGCAATTCCTCCAAAATCTCCTGCCCGCGCGCACTCGAAAAGCTGTATTGCAGCGTTTCGGGTTCTTCGTCGGCTTTACTTGCCGAGGCTTCGGCTTTGGGCGCGGGCTGTGTGGCCGTACCCGCTTCGAGCGCCTTTAAAATGACGCGTGCGCGGCGCACCACCGGATCGGGTACGCCCGCAAGGCGGGCAACGTCAATGCCGTAGCTGCCGTCCGCGCCGCCGCGAACGATCCGCCGCAGGAAAATGATTTCTTCCCCGCGTTTTTTCACCGCAATGTTGTAATTCTTCACGCCCTCTATGCTGTTTTCCAGCTCCGTAAGCTCGTGATAATGTGTGGCGAACAGTGTTTTTGCGCCCAGGCGTTTTCGGTCAGTCACATATTCCAGTACCGCGCGCGCAATGCTCATACCGTCGTAAGTCGAAGTGCCACGGCCAATCTCGTCTAAAATGATCAGGCTTTTTTGCGTCGCGTTCTCTAAAATTTCGGCGACCTCGCGCATTTCCACCATAAAGGTAGACTGCCCGCTCGAAAGGTCGTCGGATGCGCCGACGCGGGTGAAAATACTGTCGCAAAGGCCTATGGACGCGGATTTCGCGGGTACAAACGAACCGATCTGCGCCATAAGCACGATGAGCGCGACCTGCCGCATATACGTGGACTTGCCCGCCATATTGGGCCCTGTGATGATGGCGGTGCGGTTCTCGCCGCAGTCGAGTACGGTATCGTTCGGCACGAACGGCGCGTTGCCGAGCATTTTTTCAATGACGGGGTGTCTGCCCTCTGTAATCGTGATCGCGCCCGAATCGTTGATCTCGGGACGCGTATAGCGGTTCGCCGCCGCGACGTTCGCCAAAGAGCAGAGCGTATCGATCAGCGCGATCGCCTTCGACGTTTTGCGGGTTCGTTCGTATTGCTCGGCAATTTTTTTGCGCACGGCGCAAAACACCTCGTACTCCAGCGCCACGATGCGCTCCTGAGCGCCAAGCACTTTCGATTCCAAGGTTTTGAGTTCCTCGGTTATGTACCGCTCGCAATTCGACAGCGTCTGTTTGCGGATGTAGCTGTCGGGTACAAGCTCCTTAAAGGCATTCGGCACTTCGTAATAGTAACCAAACACGCGATTGTAGCCGATCTTGAGCTTTTTGATGCCCGTCTCGGCCTGCTCCTTTTGCTCCAACTGCGTCAAATATCCTTTGCCGCCCCGCACGATCTCGCGCAGCTCGTCGAGTTCGGCGTTGAAGTGATCGTTGATCATGCCGCCTTCCCGCACGGAGAAGGGCGCTTCCTCGGAGATCGCGTCGCATACGAGCTTATATACGTCCTCCAACAAGTCCAAATCCGCATAAGCTTCCCGAAGCAGCGCGGAACGGCTGTCGCGAAGCTTTTCTTTGACGTCCGGCAACACGGCGAGCGTGGTTTTGAAAGAAAGGAGTTCCTTTGCGTTCGCGGTATTGTACAGCACGCGCGTCATTAAGCGTTCCATATCGTAAACGCTTTGCAGCTTTTCCGCAATATCCCCGCATTTTACGGGGTCACGGCAAAGCTCGTCCACCGCGTTGAGCCGCCGCGAAATGCCCGCGCAGTCGCACAGCGGACATTCCACCCAGCTGCGCAGCATCCGTTTGCCCATGGCGGTTTTGGTTTTATCCAGTACCCACAAAAGCGAACCGCGCTTTTCACGGTCACGCATCGTTTCGGTCAATTCCAGATTGCGGCGCGTGGCGACGCCGATCTGCATATATTTCAGGTCGGAATCGTACTGCACGGTGCGCAGATTGCTGAGATCGTTTTTCTGCACATCGTACAGATACGAAAGCGCGCCCCAAAGCGCGCATACCGCGCTTTTTTTGTCCTCGTCCAAAAGGACAGGGGGCATGTCCGCGCCGAAATGCGCCTTAACGCGCTCCAATGCGACGGAATAGTCCAGCGCCTTTTGCGGAAGCGTTTCTACGGTCGCGCCCGATTTTTGGGATAGAAAACGGTTCACGCCGTCGAGCGCGGCGACCTCCCGATTCAGCAAAATCTCACTGGGGCTAAAGCGCGCCAACTCATCGACGGTCTTTTCCGCCAAATTTTCCGAAAAGGCAGTCAAATGCAGTTCGCCCGTGGAAACGTCGGCAAAGCAAATTCCCATGCTGTTAAAAGAAAGGCAGCAGCACGCGAGATAATTGTTTTTGGTTTCATCGAGCATATTGCTCTCGATGACCGTTCCGGCGGTGACCACGCGGATGACGTCGCGTTTCACGATCCCCTTTGCGGCCTTGGGGTCTTCCAGCTGTTCACAGATGGCGACCTTGTAGCCGCGGGATACGAGTTTCGCGATATAGCCGTCGGCGCTGTGGAACGGCACGCCGCACATGGGCGCGCGCTCCTCCTGCCCGCAGTCGCGGCCTGTTAAAACCAGTTCCAATTCACGCGAGGCGATTTTTGCGTCCTCGTAAAACATTTCATAAAAATCGCCAAGACGAAAAAACAGGAGCGTATCGGGATACGCCTGTTTGATCTCCAAATATTGCTGCATCATCGGTGATATTTCCGCCATGTTCCGCCTCGCCTCTAAGGATACGAATTAAAATGCCGTTTAGTGGCAGCCGCCGCAGGAAGCGCATTCGCCGCCGCAGTTGTGCGCGGCCGGATCGCAGGTCGCGGGGTCTTCGCCGTTGACACTCATTGCGAGAATGCCCGTGATGCGGTTCATCATGGCGTCCACCGCCTGCCGCGCTTCTTCAAACACTTTCATATGCTCGTTGGCCATGATCTGATTGTAAACGCCGCCGAATTCCTGATTGTACTGCTCCATTTTCTGCTCGTCGGGCGCATCTTTGGCGGCCTCCTGCTGATAGGACAGTTGAATAAGCCGCAGCTTGCCCATGAGCGCGTTGAGTTCTTCATCCGCGTCGTTTGCTTTTCTTGCCGCTTCGTAATTCAAATAGACTTCGTCCTTCTGAATCGCCGCGCCGAGTTCTCTTGCCAATTGTTCGATTTCCATAATAAACTCCTATTTTTTCTTTTTTCTTATTTTTACCCTTGTGGGTGGTTTTTATTTGGATGAATGGGTTTGCTCCCCGTAAACGATCCACGAGCGGGTATCGGTCACGGTCACGTCGCAATATGTACCAATCAGCGACGGCGAGCCCGGAAATTCCACGGTCACGTTGCCGTCCGTGCGCCCCGAGAGCAACGCGGGATCTCTATCGCTCGCGCCCTCGACCAGCACGCGGTAAACGCGCCCGCGCATCGCCCTGGTGCGCTTGGCGGCGATGGTTTCCTGCACATCGCAAAGCTCGCGAAACCATTTCGCCTTTTCTTCGTGCGGCACGGGGTCGGGCAGTTCTGCGGCCTTTGTGCCTTTGCGCGGCGAAAAAATGAACGTGAACAGCGAAGTGAATTCCACCTCGCGGATGAGGGAGATCGTGTCCTGGAACTGCGCATACGTCTCCCCCGGGAAGCCGACAATCACGTCGCTTGTCAGCGACAAATCGGGGATCGTGGCTTTCGCATAGCGGATCAATTCCAAATAATCGGCGCGGGTATAGTGCCGATGCATCGCCTTTAAAATCGCATCGTTGCCCGACTGAAAGGGCAAATGCAAATGCTTCGAGACCTTGTCGCACGCGGCGATGGTGTCGATCAATTCATGCGTGCAGTCCTTGGGGTGCGAAGTCATAAAGCGGATCTTGAAGTCGCCCTCCAAGGTGTTGAGTTCCCGCAGGAGCGCGGCAAAATTCATCGGGTTTCGATTGTTCTTGCCGTAGGAATTGACATTCTGCCCAAGCAGGGTGATCTCTTTATAGCCCGCCGCGATGATCTCGCGCGCTTCGACAAGCACCTCTTCGGGTTCGCGGCTGCGTTCGCGCCCGCGCACATACGGAACGATGCAGTACGAGCAGAAATTGTCACAGCCGTACATGATCGGCAACCACGCCTTTGCGCCCCGATCACGGCATACGGGCAGACCCTCGATGATCGCGCCGTCGGATTCGGGCGCGCAGACCACGCGTTTGCCGCCTTGCAGCGTCCCGAAAAGCAATTCCGGCAAGCGGTGCAGTGCGTGCGTGCCGAATACGAGATCGACGAACGGATAGCTTTGATAAATTTTATCGCGAATATGCGTCTGCTGCATCATGCACCCGCAAAGCGCAATGATCAGGTCAGGCTTTGCGCGCTTGTATTTTTTGATCGCGCCGACGTTGCCGAACACACGATCCTCCGCGTGTTCGCGCACGGCGCAGGTGTTATAAAGGATCAGATCCGCTTCGGCAAGGTCGTCGGTAAAGGCATAGCCCATTGCCGCAAGCTGTCCTTTGATGCGCTCGCCATCCGCCACGTTGCCCTGGCAGCCGTAGGTATGCACAAACGCTCTGGGCATGCGCGCATGGTATTTCGCCTGCAAAATCGCCTGCACGCGCCGGACATAATCCCTTTGCCGTGCGGTCTCTTCCTCGGAAATATATGCTGTTGCTTTGGCCAAGAAGCTATCTCACCCTATCTCAAATAAATCGAATGCAGCCATGAAAGGATGTCGTTGCAGACCGTTTCGTGATCGTCCTCAAACAGCAGCTCGTGGCGGTCGCCCGGATACAGGATCACCGTCGGCTCATGCCCCGCCAGCACGAGATTGTCCGCAACGGAAAGCGTCCCCTTGCCGTTAAAGCCGACCGGGTCTTTCGCGCCCGAAATGATCATAATGGGAAGCCCTGCGGGTACGCTCGACGCCCATTCCCGACTGCCGCATTCCACCGCCAGCGCAAACATATCCCGATAGCCGCCGAGCGTCAGCGGGAAGCCGCAGAGCGGATCGTTCATATAGTTCTCCTGATTCTGCTTGTTGGCACTGATCCATGCGGCGGGAGAGCCGTCCTTTTCGTGCGCGGAAAAATTCGCCACGGTATTAAACAGATTGCCGAGTACATGCGCGTCCGCGTGCGCGCCGAATTTCTTGCAGGCCGCGTTCACGGCGGGCAGCAAGGCCACCGATGCGGCGGGAACTTCCGCCGTGCCGCAGTAGATCACGCCGTTGAGTTCATCGCCGAAATGCGTCGTATACACACGCGCACATAAAGACCCCATGCTGTGGCCGAACAGGAAATACGGCAGATCGGGGTATTTCTTTTTCATGATTTTGGTGAGGATATGCATATCGTCCACCAGACGTTTGTCGCCATTGTATTCGTCAAAATAGCCGTAATCCTTGTCACTGCGCACGGATTTGCCGTGGCCGAGATGGTCGTTGCCGCAAACCACAAAGCCGTTGGACGCCAAAAAACGTGCAAACGCGTCATAGCGTTCGATATGCTCCGCCATGCCGTGCGCGATTTGAAATACGCCGACAGGCGTCAGCGTGTCGTCCTGCCAAAGCAGGGTGCGAATCCGATTGCGGCCTGTAGAGGAGTTGAAATATGCCTCTGTTCTTACGATTGCCATAGTACACCTCCGAAATATATACATACGGATTATATTTTAGCATAAATTTATGGATTTGTCACCCATTTTCTTGCGTTTGCACGGAATTTGACAGCCTGCGGAAAACTGCGGCGGGAATGCGGACGAAAAGGCTCGGAAATCGCAAAAAATATGCCTTTTTTGCGACAAAAAGCCGTTGCAGGATACCGATAATTGTGTTAAAATATGGGAAATCTACACACAAAGGAGGTTTTTCCCATGACATACGAGCAAGTCGTTGCAAAGGTACAGGCAAAATACCGCGATGTAAGCGCCGCGAATATAGAAGGTACGCTCGCCATTCAGGTCAATTTGGTCGGCAAAAGCATGGAGGGTATTTTTTATATCGAAGCCAAGGACGGTCATGTGAACGTCGAACCGTACGACTATCATGACAACAAAGCGGTCGTCACAGTCGCCCCGTCCAATCTTTTGAAGATTTTGGACGGAAAGCTCGACCCCGTACTCGCCTTCACCGTAGGCAAGGTGCAGGTGGAGGGCGATCCGGGTGCGGTGCTCGCGCTCATCGAGCTTGTAAAATAAGCAAAAATCCCTATCAAACACAAACCGCCTTTTGGAAGGTAACCCTTTCAAAAGGCGGTTTTTTATGCGTATATTTTAAAACAGACCGGAAACATTGCCGTCGCTGTCCACATCGATTTTATGTGCCGCAGGCGCTTTCGGAAGCCCCGGCATCGTCATAATATCGCCCGTCAACGCCACGGCAAAACCCGCGCCCGCCGAAAGACGAACATCCCGCACGGTGAGGGTGAAGCCCTCGGGACGCCCCAGCAGTGTAGGATCGTCCGACAGGGAATACTGCGTTTTGGCAACGCAGACGGGAACTTTGTCAAGTCCGAGCGCTTCGATGCCCGCAACGGCCTTTTTCGCCGCCGCCGTCAGCTGCACACCGTCGGCGCGGTAGATCTCTTTGGCGATGATCTCCAATTTTTCGGGAATGGAAAGCGCGGTATCATAGAGCGGATGATACTGACTCGGCTTTTCTTCGATGGTTTTGCAGACCTTTTGCGCCAAATCCATGCCGCCCTCGCCGCCTTTTGCGAACACCTCGGTCAGGGAGACCTGGGCGTCCATTTCACGGCAGAATTTCTCGATCACGGCGATCTCCGCGTCGGTATCCGTCCCGAAACGGTTGATGGCCACCACGACAGGCACGCCGTATTTGTGCATATTCTCCATATGCGTTTGCAGGTTCACCAAGCCCTTTTGGAGCGCTTCGACGTTCTCTTTTGACAAATCCGCCTTTGCGACGCCGCCGTTGTATTTCAGCGCGCGAATGGTCGCGACAAGCACGATGCACGCGGGGTGAAGATCCGCAAAACGGCACTTGATGTCCAAGAATTTCTCCGCGCCGAGATCTGCGCCGAAGCCCGCTTCGGTGATGCAGTAATCCGCGAGCTTCAGCCCCAGCTTCGTCGCCGTTACGGAATTGCAGCCGTGCGCGATATTTGCAAAGGGCCCGCCGTGCATGAGCGCGGGCGTGTTTTCGAGCGTCTGCACCAAATTCGGCTTGATTGCATCCTTCAAAAGCGCGGCCATTGCGCCGACCGCCTGCAAGTCGCGGGCATATACGGGTTGCCCGTCATAAGTATAGGCGACCAAAATATTGCCCAAACGCTGTTTGAGGTCGTCCATATCCGAAGCGAGACACAGGATCGCCATGACCTCGCTTGCCACCGTGATCATAAAGCCGTCCTCACGCGGCACGCCGTTGACCTTGCCGCCCAAGCCGACGACCACGTTGCGCAGGGCGCGGTCATTCATATCGAGGCAACGTTTAAAGAGGATGCGGCGCGGGTCGATCCCAAGGGCGTTGCCCTGCTGCAAATGGTTGTCGAGCATCGCGCAAAGCAGGTTGTTGGCCGCCGTAAGCGCGTGCATATCGCCCGTGAAATGCAGGTTGATGTCCTCCATAGGCACGACCTGCGCGTAACCGCCGCCCGCAGCGCCGCCTTTCACACCGAACACGGGTCCCATGGACGGCTCGCGCAGCGCAATGATCGCGTTCTTGCCGATTTTTTGCATGGCTTCGCCTAAGCCCACCGTGACGGTGGTTTTTCCCTCGCCTGCGGGTGTGGGATTGATCGCCGTCACCAAAATCAGCTTGCCGTCGGGTTTGTCTTTCAGTTCGTCGCGCAAAGACAGCGGCAGCTTTGCCTTGTACCTGCCGTAAAGCTCCAACGCGTCGGGATCGATCGAAAGTCCCTTTGCGATCTCCGTGATCGGCAGCATTTTGGCCGCCTGTGCAATTTCAATGTCCGTAAGCATTCGCCTTGCCCCCTAATTTTTCAGCCGTTTTCTGTTGGTTTTCATTATAGCCCAAAGCATACGATAAAACAAGTATTTTATACGGATTTTAAGTTGACAAGCCAAAAGCGGAAATGTATAATTCTTTATTAGTATAAGGGGTATCGTCGGCATATGCCGATTCCCTTTTAAAGGAGCGATTCGCTTATGGAATGGACGGGTTTGAACGAACTCAGAGAAAAATATTTGCAGTTTTTTGAGAGCAAGGGGCATTTGCGTCTGCCCAGCTTTTCGCTGGTGCCGCAGAACGACAAAAGTCTTTTGCTCATCAATTCCGGCATGGCGCCGATGAAAAAATACTTCACCGGGGAGATCACGCCGCCGAGAAAGCGCGTAACCACCTGCCAGAAGTGCATTCGCACGCCCGATATTGAAAACGTCGGCAAAACCGCGCGCCACGGCACATACTTCGAGATGCTCGGCAATTTCTCGTTCGGCGATTACTTCAAGAACGAAGTGATCCCGTGGGCGTGGGAATTCTGCACCGAAGTCATGAAAATGGATCCCGAAAAGCTGTATATCAGCGTCTATGAGGAGGACGACGAAGCCTACGACATTTGGGCGCAGAAGATCGGCGTAGACCCGTCGCACATGGTGCGCTTCGGCAAGGCGGACAATTTTTGGGAGCATGGCGCAGGCCCTTGCGGCCCCTGCTCGGAAATCTACTATGACCGCGGCGAAAAATACGGTTGCGGCAAGCCCGACTGCAAGGTCGGTTGCGAATGCGACCGTTACATCGAATTTTGGAATCTGGTCTTTACCCAATTCGACAACGACGGCAACAACAACTATACGCGTCTCGATCATCCGAATATCGACACGGGCATGGGGCTGGAGCGCCTTGCCTGTATCGCGCAGGACGTGGACAACCTCTTTGAAGTCGATACCGTGCAGAACATCATGAAGCACATTATGCGCATCGCGGGGGTGGAATACCACAAGGATGCGTCCGTGGACGTTTCGCTGCGCGTTATCACCGACCATATCCGCAGCACCACCATGATGATTGGCGACGGCGTCATGCCCTCCAACGAAGGACGCGGCTATGTGCTGCGCAGGCTTTTGCGCCGCGCCGCGCGCCACGGCAGGCTGCTCGGCATTACGCACACATTCCTGTCCGAGGTCGCAAAAACCGTCATCCACGAAAACCAGAACGCATATCCGAACCTTGCGGAGAAGCGGGATTTTATTTGCAGCGTCATTAAAGCTGAAGAGGAAAACTTCGCGAAAACCATCGATACGGGGCTTTCGCTTTTGGAAGGTATGCTCGCAAACGTCAAGGACGGCTGCCTTTCGGGCGAGGACGCGTTTTTGCTGTCCGACACCTACGGATTCCCGATCGATCTGACCAAAGAGCTGCTTGCGGAAAGAGGGCTTACGGTAGACGAGGCGCGCTGGAAAGAGCTGGTGCTCGAACAGCGGGAACGCGCGCGTGCGGCGCACAAGGACGCGGGAGCGGAAGCGTGGAGCGGTTCTAACGAAGCGTTGCAAAGCATGCCCTCCACCGAATTTACGGGCTACACTTCCCTTTGCGAAGAAACCGAAGTCATTGCAATCATAGCCCACGGCGAACAGGCGGAAAGCCTTTCGGCGGATACACCGGCTGCACTCATCCTCCAAAAAACGCCGTTTTACGCGCAAAGCGGCGGGCAGGTCGGCGACGTGGGCGAAATCACGGGCGCAAACTTCACCTTTACCGTAACGGACACGACCAAAACCCATGTGGGCGTGATTTTGCACCACGGCAAGCTCACGCGCGGGGAAACGCTCGAGGTCGGCGCAAACGTGCGCGCGCAAGTGTCGGAAAGCACCCGCCGCGCGACCATGCGCAACCACACCGCCGCCCACCTTTTGCAGGCGGCATTGCGCGAAACGCTCGGCAGCCATGTCGAGCAGGCGGGGCAGTTGGTCAACGACCGGCACGTCCGTTTTGACTTTACGCACTTCTCCGCTTTAAGCGCGGAAGAGCTGCACACCGTGGAGGAAAAGGTCAACCGTGTGATTTTGTCCGCCGTTCCCGTGACCACGCGCGAAATGCCCATCGACGAAGCGAAAAAGCTCGGCGCAATGGCGCTGTTCGGCGAAAAATACGGCGATATTGTGCGCGTCGTACAGGCGGGTGATTTTTCGACCGAGCTTTGCGGCGGCACGCACGTTGCCAACACGGGCAACATCGGTCTGTTTAAAATCGTTTCTGAATCCTCCGTGGCGTCGGGCGTGCGCCGTATCGAGGCCGTCACGGGCTTGAATGTTCTGACGTATATCGAAAATCATTTGGAGACCATCTCCCTGGCGGCGGCCGCGCTCAAGGCGGGCAATCCTGCGGAGCTTGTCTCCAAAGCGACGGCCGTGGTCGCCGAAAACAAGGCGCTCGCGCGGGAGTTAGAACGCTTGCAGGCGCAGCAGGCGGCCGACCGGACGGCGAATTTGCTTGCGAACGCCGAACAGCTTGGCGACATTCGCTTAGTCACGGCCGATCTCGGGGAGGCGACCCCCGACACGCTTCGTTCCATGTGCGACACAGCCAAAGAAAGCGGCGCGGACATTGTCGCGGTATTCGCGGGGCGCAATCAAGAAAAAGGCACGGTCACCTTCGCCTGTGCGGCGGGCAAAACCGCCCTTGCGCACGGCGCGCACGCGGGCAACATCGTGCGGGCAGTCGCGCAGGTCGCGGGCGGCAACGGCGGCGGCAGACCCGACAGCGCCATGGCGGGCGCGAAGGACGCGTCTAAAATTGATGAAGCCCTGAAAAGCGCGGCCGACGTCGTCCGTGCAATGCTGAAATAAGGAGACAGACGGATGGAAAATTGTTTGTTTTGTAAGATCATTGCGGGAGAGATCCCCTCAAACAAGGTCTACGAGGACGAAATCTGCTACGCGTTTTATGACATTGCGCCGCAGGCCGATACACATTTTCTGGTCGTTCCCAAACAGCATATTTGCTGTGCGAAGGAGATCGCAGCGGAAAATTCGTCCGTGGTCGCGCATATTTTTGAAGTCATTCCGCAGATTTGCAAAACCCTGGGCTTAGACAGCTTTCGCATCATCAACAACTGCGGCGAAGGCGCGGGGCAAACGGTCATGCATCTGCATTTCCACGTCCTTTCCGGCGGCAATCTCGGCGCGCGATTGGTATAAAAGGCGATGACGCGTCCGTTTTGTGTCGTTGGATTCACCATGCTTTTCACGCTGTTTGTGATGAGCGCACAAAATGAAAAAGCGGTGGGTGTCGTTCTTTTGGCGGCGCTCATCGCTTTTGCGGTTTCTGTAGGCGTGCGCAAAACAAGGCGGGATCGGACGCTGCCGACGGTGTTTTGCAGCGCAGCGTTGTCCCTTATCCTGCTGCTTGCGGCAAACGTCGGCTTTCGGCAAAGCGAAGCCCCGCCGCAGACTGACGTTACCGTATCGGGCGTATACGCCTCCCTCCCCTACACCGAAAACGGACGGCACTATACGGTTTTGTGTGTAGACCGTCTCAACGGCGAACAGGTAAACTGCAAGGTGCGGCTTGTGACGACCGCGCCGCTCGATGCAGATCCCTTAGACCGTGTCACGGCGCAGGTGCGGTTGTTTACGCTCGGCACGAGTGCGAACGACCCCGATATTACGGCGTATTACCGTTCGCAAAAGCTGACTTTAGGGGCATATCCGACGGGAGACGTTACGGTGTGGGAAAATCCGAACGCGGGAATTTCGGCGCATATCCTGCAATTCCGAAGCGCGCTTTTGGAAACGATCTGCACCGCCGTGCCAAGTGACGCAGGCGCGGTGATCGCAGGGCTTTCGCTTGGCGCGAACACCCTTGTACCCGAAAATGTGAAAAACGCCTTTCGCGCATCGGGCATTTCGCATTTGCTGGTCGTTTCGGGTCTGCATTTATCGACCTGGACGATGTATTTGTTTGCCGCGCTGCAAAGAACGGGACTGCGGCGGCGAACCTGCGCGGGCATAGGCATTGCGTTCGTGGCGTTTTTCGTCGTACTGACGGGCGGCGCGCCCTCCGTGGTGCGCGCGGCGGTGATGTCCGGCACGGTGTATGCCGCGCAGTTGTTTCGGCGCGAAGCCGAGCCGCTCAATTCCGTCGGAATTGCGCTTGCGGGTATGCTGGCGGTCAATCCGTATGCGGCGCGCTCCCTTTCCCTGCTGCTTTCCGTTTTTTCGACTGTCGGCATTCTGCTGCTTGCAAAGCCCATCGAAACGCTGCTGTGCCGCCCCGTCGTCGACGGGGATAAGAAATGGACGCGCCTGTACAAAGCGGTCGCCTCCGCCGTATCGGTCACGGTGGCGGTAACGGTGTTCACCCTGCCCATACAGTTGTGGGCGTTCGGCACGCTGTCGCTCGCCGCGCTTCCCGCCAATCTGCTCTCTTTGACGGCGGGCAGCCTTTGTATGGTCAGCGGCACGCTCGGCGGCGTTCTTACCCTTTTGCAGATAAACGCGGCGGGCAAGGGGCTTTTGCTGATCGCGGCGGCGCTTGCCAATTACCTTTTGCGGGTGACCGCATGGTTTACCGCGCAGAAGTACACGCTTTTGCCCATGGGTTCTAATTACGCGAAGCTGCTGCTCGCAGTCGTGTTTTTGACGGCGGCGGGTTTCCTGCTTGCGCGCGCACCGCGCGTTCGGCGGCTGCGCATCACGGCATGCGTCTTGTCGGGCGTTTTTCTGGTTTGCAATGTTTCGCTGTTCTTCCTAAGCGAGCAAGCCCTGCAAATGACGGTCTGCGACGTGGGAAGCGGCACGGCCGTGGTGCTGCGCACAAACGGCGAAACGGTTTTGCTGTGCAGCGGCGGCAACTACTATGCAGATTCCGAAATTTGTGCTATACTGTCCGCATACGGTGCAACGCATATCGACGTGCTGATTTTGCCAACGGCTCAGGAGGACAGCCTTTCCGTCGCCCTTTCGGTCGGCGCACAGCTTCCTGTAGATACCGTGTATTACGCGAAAGGGCTGAAATCCGAAACGCTGTCGGTAGGCGCGCGCAAATTCCCCATCGACCGCACGGTCTTGCCGCTTGCGGGCGGTGACGGTCACCTTGCGGTGCAAAGCGCGGGCGCATACAGCTATGCACAGATTCGGTTCGGCGATTTTTCGGCGCTCATTTCTTTTATAGATTGCAACGACTTTCACGGCAGCGGCGGCGACGCGCTCATCTGCACCGATGCGCTGCCCCAAAATATCCGTCCCGCAGACTTTTCTTTGCTGATCATGAACACCGAGGACGCCGCATCGGCCGATTTTGCTGCCGTTCAATCGGGAAGCGTCTGCACCACGGCCGAAAACGGGAGCATATCCCTTTGGATTCACCGCGACGGGTCATTTCAATATACAAGGAGATCGTAACCATGCCCGAACTGCAGGAAGAAGCGTTGAAAGCGCAATTAAAATCCGAGGACTTCGCCCGGGTATATCTGTTGTATGGCTCGCAGGGGTATCTCAAGCAGCATTACGCGGCATTGATCCCGAAAAAGTGCGTCACCCCGGGGATGGAGGGCTTCAATTTCAAAAAAATGGAATACAGCGACGGCGCGACGCTTGCGGCGGTACTGGACGCGGCGGAGGTCCTGCCCGCGTTCGGCGGCAAAATGTGCATCGTCGCGCGGGATTTCCCGTTAGACACGCTCGGCGCGGATGATCAATCGCGGTTGGAGGCTTTCTTAAAAGACCCGCCGGAAAGCGCCGTTGTGGTGTTTTGGCAGGATACCACCGTGGTAGAGCCGCGCAAAAGCGCCAAATGGCGCAGCGTGATCGCGCAGATCGGCAAAGCGGGAGCAACAGTTTCGCTGGATACGCCGAATCGCCAAACGCTTTTGCGGCTTTTGACGACGGGTGCGCAAAAGCGCGGCTGTACATTGGGAAAAGCCGAGGCGGAGTTTTTGACGGAGACCGTGGGGGACGATCTGTCCCTGCTGCTCGGGGAGCTCGAAAAGCTCTGCAATTATAAGCAGGGCGGCGAGATCACGCGGGCGGACATTGAAGCCGTCGCGACCAAATCCTTAGAGGCGAATGTATTTGACCTTTCCAAAAGCCTCGCTGCGGGAAACTGCGCGCGCGCCCTCGCCCTTTTAGGCAAGCTGCTGTCCGACAAGGAACGCCCCGAAATGCTGCTCGGCACGCTCATAGGCGCTTATGTGGATATGTATCGCGTGAAGCTCGCCATGGAATCGGGTGAGAGCGCACAGTACCCCGCAGAGCTTTTCAATTATAAGGGCAAGGAATTTCGGCTGCGCAACGCGGCGCGTGATGCGGGAAAAATGGGCGTTCAGGAGCTGCGCACCTGCCTGGATCTGCTGCATGAGGCGGACACCGCGCTCAAATGGGGCGTGCAGGATCCAAAAACCGTTTTGGAACGGCTGCTCGTGCAGCTTTCCCAAGTGAAAGCGGGGCGGTAAATCGTGCTGCATATCGAACAGGCGGTGATCGTCGAGGGCAAATACGATAAAATCAGGCTGTCGTCGCTTTTAGACGCAGTCATCCTCGAAACCGATGGCTTCGGCATTTTCAAGGATAAGGAAAAACAGCGGCTCATCCGGCGTCTCGCCGCACAGCGCGGCATTATCGTGCTGACGGACAGCGACTCGGCGGGCTTTGTGATCCGTTCGTTTCTAAGCGGCATAACCGACCCCAAGAACATCACGAACGTCTATATTCCCGATATTTTCGGCAAAGAACGCCGCAAATCCGCGCCCTCCAAGGAGGGCAAGCTCGGCGTGGAGGGCATGGAAACGCAGGTGATTTTGGAGGCGTTTCGCAAGGCGGGCATTGTCTGTTCACAAAGCGATCCCGATTCGCCGCGTCGGGAGGTCACCAAAACAGACCTGTTTGAGGACGGATTGAACGGCGCGCCGGGCAGCAGCGAACGGCGCAAAAAGCTGCTGTGCGCTTTGGACTTGCCCGCGCACCTGAGTGCAAACGCCATGCTCAAAATCATCAACTCATTTATGACGTATTCGGAATACAAGGACGCGGTACAAAGGATCGGAGAGGACACATGAACATTTTGGTTTTGGCCACGGGCGGCACGATCGGCAGTGCGGCGGAAAACGGCGTAATCGCCCCGAACGCCGACAGCGAATTGCGGCTTTTGCAGGCTTACCGCGCGCAGTACGCGGAAAAGGCGCATTTTGATATCCAAAAGATTTGCTCCATTCTCTCGGAAAACGCGGATGACCGTTTTTATGAAACGCTCATCACGGCGCTGCAGGATGTCGATCCGAACGCGTATGCCGGTGTGATCGTCCTGCACGGAACGGACACGCTCTCGTATACGGCGGCGTTGTGCGCCATGGCGTGCCGCAGCTTTCCCCTGCCCGTTTGCTTTGTGTCCTCGGCATACGTGCTTTCCGACGCGCGGCAAAACGGCGTTGCGAATTTCCACGCCGCCGTGCGGTATATCGAAAGCGGGCTTTCCGGTTTTGTCGTCCCCTACCGCAATCGAAACGGCGAAACGCAAATCCACTTAGCCACGCGCATTTTGGAAGCCGACCCCTTTTTGGCGGATTTCCATTCGGCGATGGCGAAGCCCTTGGCGATTTTTCGAGACGGGTGCATAGAACCGCTTTCCTCTCCCGCTCTGCCGACGCAGACGCAGCTTCGCGAAATGCGTTCTCTGCCTGTCAAGCGCGTATCGTTTCCAAAATCGGTTTTCCCTCTTAAGCTGTTCCCGAATCTCGCATTGGACGCGATCTCACCCGACCCCGACGTCTGCGGCGCGGTACTGCTGTTCGGCTATCACTCGGGTACAGCGCCCGAGGCAGAGCTTACCCGCTTTGCGCGGCGTATGGAGAAAGCGGAAATCCCTGTGTATCTGTCGCCCGCTTCCCCGTCCGACACACAATATGCCAGCGCCGACGCGCTGCTTCGGGAAAATATTTTGCCGCTATACGGCATGACGGCGGAAAGCGCGCTCGCAAAGCTCAAGCTCGCCTGCAACCAATCCGAAATGCCGCGCGACACGTTTCTGCGGCAAACGCTGTACTTTGAAACGGTGCAGCCGTGAGTGCAAGATACAGAAAAAAAGGGAACAAACATCCATATAACAAAAGCAAAAGGCAGCTGCACGCGGCAACTGCCTTTTGTTTTTTCCTTTTTTTGATGCGGGGAATGGACATCCATGCACCCCGGCTTATGTACTGCGCCAAGCGCCGGCCTTTTTGGATTGCGCTTCAACTTATCCGCGCAGCGCACGCTCCAGCCAAATCTCGGCAATGTCCATCGCGGCATACAGGCCTTTTTTTTCGCTGGTCTTGATCACGCGCTCCTTTGCGCCGGCGTCCGGATCGGTACTCAACAACTGCACCGTCACCTTAGACGCCAAATCCAAACCCTCAAATTCTTTTTTGGCCATAATGCGCATCATAATGACGTAATCATCCGACATATTGCCGTAATAAATGGTATCGCCGTTGCGCACAAGGGGTTTACCCTTGTAGGTCAAAAACTCGTTTTTTGCTTTTTCTGCCATCGTGTATACGTTCTCCTCATTGTTCGTCCGTGCCGAGATGCAGGTAGTTTTCCACCAGCACCTGCAACAGCTCGTCTCTGTCCAAACGGCGGATCAGGCTGCGTGCATTGTTGTGCGTCGTGATATACGTCGGGTCTTCGGACAAAATATAACCGACGATCTGACTGACCGGGTTATAGCCCTTTTCCTGCAAAGCCGTATATACGGCGAGAATGGTCTGACGCATTTCTGCTTCATGTTCATCCTTAATGGAAAATTGGATGGTTTTATTCGGATCTAACATAACAGCCACCTCCCGCTGACCAAAATACACCTATATTATATACGAAGCGATTTCAAAAAACAATACGTTTATGAAATTTTTAAGATTTGCCGTGTAAATGCGGTTACAACGCCGCGTTGGTATAGTCGTCGACCACCTGACCGTCCTGAATGCGCACCACGCGCCTGCTCTCTTCGGCAATGCCGTTGTCGTGCGTAATGAGCACCACCGTTCTGCCCTCTTCGTTGAGCTCGTGCAGAATTTTCATGACGTCGCGCCCCGAGCGGCTGTCCAAATTGCCGGTCGGTTCATCCGCCAAAATGATCGGCGGACGCGCCGCCACCGCGCGTGCGATCGCCACACGCTGCTGCTGGCCGCCCGACATTTGCTTGGGCAAATGGTTCAGTCTGTGGCCGAGTCCCACACGTTCGAGCGCATCCAAAGAGAGCTTGTGCCGCTGTTCTTTCGGCATACCGCGGTAGGCAAGCGGCAATTCCACATTCCCCTGCGCGGTCAGGCTTGGGATCAGGTTGAAGCCCTGAAAAATAAAGCCGATTTGCTTATTGCGGATTTCGGAAAGCTGGTCGTCGGTCATGTGCGACACGTTTTCGCCGTCAAGGATATATTCGCCGCTGGAAGGCACATCCAAAAGCCCGAGCATATTCATCAGCGTCGATTTGCCCGAGCCCGACTGCCCGATGATCGCGACAAACTCCCCGCGTTCAATGGAGAGCGTCACACCGTCGAGCGCGCGCACCTCGTTTTCGCCGGGGTTGTAGATTTTGTAGAGATTCCGCACTTCGATCAAAGCCATAGAAACACCGCCTTATTGTCAAATCATACCGTATTTGCGCGGCCATTTCAATGTACAAATTGTGAATTTTCATGCAAAAAACGGTCATGATAGAGTAGAAAAGATTGCAAAGGAGCAAAAATATGGCTACGACAGGAAAAGAATATGACGATATGACAAAAAAGGCCTCGCCGCCTTCGCCAAAAATCATGGATATCATCAAAGCCTTTCTCATCGGGGGCTTGATCTGCATGATCGGGCAGGTCTTTATGTACCTCTATACCCGCGCAAACTTCAGTGAGGACGGCGTAAAGGCCGCCACGACCGTTACGCTGATCGTGCTGACGGCCATTCTTACAGGGATAGGCGTATTTGACAAAATCGCCAAGCACGCGGGCGCGGGAACGATCGTACCGATCACGGGATTTGCCAACTCCATCGTCTCGCCCGCCATGGAATTTCAGGCGGAAGGCCGGATTTTGGGTACGGGCGCAAAGCTGTTCTCAATTTCAGGTCCTGTGATCGCCTATGGCTGTTCGGCGGCGGTCGTTTACGGTCTGATCGCCTATCTTTTCAAATTGTATTAAAAGGAGCAGGCTATGGCTATCAGACAAGGCAGATATACACTCAATCTCACCACGCGGCCGTCCATCATCGGCAACGCGGCGGTGGTCGGCAAAACCGAGGGCGAAGGCCCTTTAAAGGCGGAATTCGATCACATTTACACCGACGATTCGCTCGGTGAAGCCTCTTTTGAAAAGGCGGAAAGCACATTACAGCGCGAAGCGGTCATCCGCGCGCTCGATAAAGCGGGCAAAGTCCCCTCGGATGTGGACTATATTCTCGCGGGCGACCTTTTGAACCAATGCACCGGCTCATCCTTCGGGCTGCGGGATTTGGGCATTCCCTTTTTAGGGCTATACGGCGCGTGTTCCACGATGTCGCTTGCCTTGGGACTTGCCTCTCTTTTGGTGGATACCAAAGCGGCAAATCTCGCGGTGGCGGCGACCTCCTCCCACTTCTGTTCGGCGGAGCGGCAGTTTCGCCAGCCGTTGGAATACGGCGGGCAGCGGCCGCCCACAGCACAGCGTACCGCAACGGCGGCGGGTGCGAGCGTGATAGCGCCCAGCGACCCGAACAAGCCCTGTGTAGAGGCGGTAACATTCGGGAAAATGGCCGACCTCGGCGTCAAAGACGCCAACAATATGGGCGCGGCCATGGCGCCCGCCGCGGCAGAGACGATCGCGAGCTTCTTAAACGACACGGGACTTGCACCCGATTCAATAGACCTGATTTTGACGGGCGATTTGGGGTTAGTCGGATCATCCCTGCTCAAAGAGCTGCTCAAAAAGGATTACGGGTTTGACGTCAGCCGCAATCATACGGACTGCGGGCTGCTGCTTTACGATATAAAGGCACAGGACGTCCACGCGGGCGGTTCGGGCTGCGGCTGCGCGGGTTCGGTGTTCAATTCCTATATCCTGCGGCGCATTTCGGCCGGGGAACTCAAAAAGGTGCTGCTGGTCGCAACGGGCGCGCTCATGTCCCAAACCTCGTCTTTGCAGGGGGAGACGATCCCGTCCATCGCGCACGCGGTTTTGGTCTCCAAGCCGCAGAATGTTTTGTAAAGGAGAGAGCGGCTATGGAAACGCTGTTTCGGGATATGCGCATTTTGCGCACGGGGACGAAGCTCATCAAGGTTCTGTATTTGCTTCGGACGACGCTAAGCATCGGTATTTTCGTGTTTTCCGCGCTGGAGATCGGTTTGGCGCTTCGCGAGCGCAAGGCTATGCTGCCGAGCGCGTAAGGGGAAGAGAACGTCCTGCAAAAAACGCACGGCATTTGCCCGTGTGCCAAAGAATAAAGCAAAATCGGCCATAGGTTTTCTATGACCGATTTAGTCTGTCGATAAACTGTTTTGCGATAGCAAAACAGCCAAAAGTTTTCGCCCGCCTTTTTTCTCTCGTTTTCCAAGACCCAAATTCAAGTTTTCGCCCGCCTTTTTCAAAAGGCGGCAGGGTTGAGGGGCAGCGCCCTCATCGCAGCCCGCAGGCTGCGAAATTTTTGTCCCAAAAAAGCGCAGGAGGGGCGAAAAACAGTCCAGTGGACTGTTTTTCGGTGGGGGAACCCTCGCCGGGGGTTCCCCATAATCTTATTCCTTTTGTGCATATTGCCGAGTGGCACATACTTTTTCTACACGCTGAATCGGCCATAGATTTTCTATGACCGATTTTTTGTATGCGATTGAACAGCCGATAAAGCGGTCGGTGAAAAAGCGCACGCCTATGGCACATTTCATGCTGATTCTATTGTCTCTATGCAAGCCATTGAATAAAAGCGGTTTTATCGCTGCTGTTATACCCTGCGCTGCGATAGAATTTCAGGGTTGCTTCTTCCTTAGAACCTGTAAGCAGCATCATTTTATAACAATTTGCCTTCTCCGCAATTTCTTTTGCATAATGCAAGCATTGTGTTGCGTATCCCTTGCCTCGATAATCGGCATGGGTGACAACATTTTCGATAAATGCATACGGTCTGCTGTTTCTTGTTAAATTCGGAATGATCACGCAAACGCAGGAGGACACGATTTTGTTGTTGATCTCATTCACAATAATGTGATGATTTTCATCTTGCAGGATCGTCTCCCAGGTCTTTTGCAAATGCTCTGTCATTTCCGGCACAGACTGCTCATGCAAATATAAATACAGTTCCAACAATGCATGCAATTCATTTTCGGCAATTTCTCTAACCATACCAAACCTCTGCAAAATCCTGTTTTATCTTAGTTGCCATTTAAAAGCCCCATACTTTTAAGGTATTTCGCTTGTACAATTCTTAAGCCTTATGTATTTTTCCTTGTTTTTGCCCTTACGAGCCTAAACAGAGAAAAAATTTATCTAAACACCAATCTGTTTTCTCGGCTGGTCTTAAGCCCTCGGCGCGTGAGAGCGAAATATATCCCTCGCACAAACCGGTGGTTTGTCCTCGACACAATATGACTTTTATCAAAGATTAAATTGCTTTTTTATCATCTGTGCCACAACATCCGGCGCAAGGTTTGTGTTGTCTATTTTTATGTAATTGCCAAATGGAATTTCACCGTCCATACTCTCAAGACGATAGTGTTTATCATCGTCTATCAGCCTTTGATTGGACCAAGAAACATTTCTTTTTGATGCCTTGTTTTGAAGACGATTGTCGCTTGCATTTCGCTCTAGTCGTACCGCTTGGGAGGCAACAAGTTCCACATAATAAAATTCGGTATCATACGGCTCAAAAATCCTCTTAACTTGCTCAACATAATCCCAATCTGTCCGCTGGTCAAACGCCCACATATATGTATAAATCATGCCATAGTTATCAGTCTTTGCAAACTCCTCAAACACAACCTGACGAAGTCTGTTTATTGCTGCGCCGTTAAACTGCCCGAAAATTTCAATGACTGGCTCAATGGTCATATGGTTGTGGAACAACCGCAAGCCGGTAATTTTCATCAACTCTTGCCCGACCGTCATTTTGCCCACGGCAGCGTTGCCAATTAAAAATAATAACTTCATACTTTTCTTCTCCTACTCTTTTCCGCCGTTCTCCCCTTGTTTTTGCCTTTATAAAATGTAACGACAAGGACAACTCCAAGTAACGTTTTATAAATAGATAAGGAGAGCAAGCTACGACAAATCCTTTATTTTCAATGCTTTCTACGGATTTTGTTATCACCCTATAACGGGTGGTAACAGTCTAAGATTTTGGCGGTTTCAAATCCTGTCTTGTCGCTCGGTGCGTCCCGACGGACGGAAGTTGTTTATTTCCTGATTCGCTTTGACAAATGTATTTCTCTATCATCGCCATACCCGAGTTTTTTATATACCCGCCGAGCGGTAAAGTTGTCTTTTCCGGTCAAAAGCTCAAATTTATGGAGCGGATAATGTACGCTGCAATAGTTCTCTGCAAAAGAAATCATGCTCCTTGCGATGCCCCGTTTTCTGTATTCAGGGTCGACATATACTTCTGTGATCTCCGGCATATATTCATCATAACAAAATGATTTCTTTACCTGCACACAAACAAAACCGACCAGAAAGCCGTTTTCCTCATCTACGATGACAATCTCTTGCCTATTGTGTAAAAGAGAATCTTTTATGCTTTCGAGGCTTGTCTCGCCGCTGCCGTTAAACGCCTGATTTAAAATGTCTAATGGTTCCGCATCATGCACAGTCGCTAAACGCACCATACGAATCTTCTCCACACTTTCTGACATTATCGGTATTTTCCTTACATGGATCGGGGAAAATCCGATCACCGCCGCAGCGATGCCTTACTTTTGTCGCTTAATTGCGGGAAGCTGTTCCAATAGCTTTCCATATCGGACGCCTGCGCCGCGCCGTCTTTGAGCTGCCGATAGAGCGCGGCGACCTTTTCGTCCTGCGGCATATCCCCCGCCGTGGTGTCTTGCAGCCCCTCTATATACCCGTTCAGCTTTTCCCAATCGGTTTGCGGCAAGCCCTTTTCGGCTTCAAACGGATAATAAAGCCCCATTTGACGGCGGCAGACATCCATCACACGCATACATTCCCACGTCTTTTGAAGCGGCACGAAATCCGACTGCGTTTTGCCCGCGCGAATTTCCTCGGCGACGCGCGTAAACTCCGTCAAATAGTCCGTTTTGCCGCGGAACGTCTGTCTGACCGTATCGCACTTTAAAACGGCTTTCGACGCCATATGGAAAAAGCCCGGGAGCGTGATCTCGCCTCTGCTGCCTTTGATGACACAGCTTTCCCGCAGCCCCGTCAGCCCCATATGCAGCGTACAGGCAAAATCGCCGAACGGGGTGTTTAGATACCGAAGCTCCACCGTTTCGCGGACGTCTATGCCATCCTTCAGTTCGCCCGTGCAACAAATTTCATCGGGTGCGCCGAACAGATTGCAGCAATAGGTGATGGGATAGATCCCAATATCCAAAAGCGCGCCGCCCGCCGTTTCGGGTGTGCGCACGCGGGAATCTTTGGGCATTTGCAGCCCGGGAAACGCATAGTGTATCTCCACCGACTGCACGCGGCCGATTTTGCCCACATGCACCCAATCGCGCACCGTGCGCGCAACGTCCGAAAACCACGTCCACATGGCTTCGGCAAAATACGCATCGTTTTTCTTGGCACAGTCGATCAGCGTTTCCACATCTGCAAGGCACACGCCCACCGGCTTTTCACACAGCACGGGGATTTTATGCTCGAGCGCGGCGACCGCATACGAAACGTGCGCGGTGTGCGGTGTCGCAATATACAGCGCGTCGATTTTGCCGCTTGCAAGCAAATCCTCGGCAGAACGGTAACAAATTGCGCCGTACTTTTTGGCAAACGCCTCTGCCTTTTTGGCATTGCGGCTGTACACAGCGGTGATCTCGTGCGCGCCGCGCAAAATACTGCGCGCGGTGGAAGCCGCGATATTGCCCGAACCTATGTAACCCCATCGAAATTTGGTCACTGCGCCCATCTCCTTTTGTCAGTTGATCTCTTTTCCGCTGACGAACACGCGCGAAACCGCGATCTGCTCGTCAAATAAAATCAAATCCGCGTCAAAGCCCGCTTGCAGCTTGCCTTTTTGATTGTCCAGTCCCAACACGCGCGCGGGGGTCAGGGACGCCATTTTGACGCAATCGGGCAAGGGAATCCCCACTTCGTGATACAGATTGCGCACGAGCTTATCGCCGGACGCGACCGAACCCGCAAGGCAGGAGCGATCCGCCAACAGCATCACGCCGTCCGCATAGCGCACAGCCATGCCGTTTTCCTGCGTAAAGACCTCGCCTTCGCGCAAATCCATCGCGGCATATTCCAGCCCGTCGCTGATGACATACATTTTGTCCGCGCCCTTGCATCGATAAATCAATCGAAGCACGCCGACGGGCAAATGCCGCAGATCGGCGATCACCTGTACCGTGACAGAGGGGGTGGTAAGCGCCGCTTCGACCGTTCCCGCGCGGCGGAACAGCCCGTCCTTTTTGCAGGCGGTGCAGGCGTTGTAAAGATGCGTCACGTCGCTGTAGCCGTTTTGAAACGCTTCGCACGCCGTATCGTAGTCGCCCGCCGAATGCGCGACGGACGCGACCGCGCCGTGCCGTGCAATCGCCTTTCCCAGCGCCATACCGCCTGGAAGCTCGGGCGCTGCGCCCACCATTTTGATGCCGTCCCAGTACGAGAGCAAGTCCTCGTAATCGCACGTTTCGGGTACGAGCAGGTTGTCGGGGCTTTGCGCGCCGCACATATCGGGCGACAGGAACGGCCCTTCCAAATGCACGCCTAAAATATGCACATGCTCGGTCGCGCGCTGCGCTGCGCGGACGCCGTCTATCGCGGTTTTTAATTGCGCCACGGGTGCGGCGAGCATCGTCGGCAAAATCGACGTTACGCCGTGGCGCGCGTGCGCTTCGCACATAGCTTTGACCGCTTCTGCGCCGCCCATGGCGGAATATCCCCCGCCGCCGTGAACGTGCAGGTCGATAAATCCGGGGGACAAATACTGCCCCGCGCCGTCTATGACCTTCGCATCCTGCGGCGCGGAAAGCCGCTCTCCTACCGAGAGGATCTTGCCGTTTTCCGCGAGCAGTTCACCCTGTTTGATTTCCTGTTCCAAAACCAGTTGTACATTTTTAAAATACAACATCATTTCTCCGCCATGCCCCTCCGCGTCACACCGTCGCCGTAATGCAAATGATCTCGCCCTTGTCGGTGATATCCACCATGCCGTATGCCCCATCGCGCACGCTGCCCGGGCATAAATAGAAAACGCCGTCGATCCGCTCGGATTTCGGGACGTGCGTATGCCCGTACAGCACGACGTCGGCCTGATGCTCGCGCGCCGCTTCTATGAGATCCTGCATACCGTATTTGACATAGCGCGTATGCCCATGCAAAGCGAAAATGCGCTTGCCGCCGATGGGGACGAGCTGCTCGGTCGGCAATTGCGAGGAAAAATCGCAGTTTCCCGCAAGCGCGGTCACGATTTTTCCCTCGTAAAGCGCGGCTATGGCGGGACTTAAAAATTCCTGCTCGCCGTCGCCGAGGAAAAATACCGCGTTTGCTTCGGGGTGCAGACGCAGTACCTGCCCGAGCGTTATCGCGTCGCGGTGCGAATCCGACAGAACCAACAGGCGAATCATAAAATTTTCTCTTCCTTCATACGATGATAATAGAATTATAACAAATCGGCGAGGTGTTTGCAATGCAGGAACAGGGCTTCATGGACAAAATGATCGACGATCTCAAGCACAAGGGTACAAAAAAGGAAGCGGAGGACTATTTGATGCGGCAGCTCTCCCCTACGCAGTCCAAAAAGCTGCAAGAGGTTTTGGAGAATGAAGCCGCCGCACGCGAATTGTTGAGCACGCCGCAGGCGCAAAGTCTGCTGCAAAAGTTAATGGGGGATCAAAATGGACAACATCAGTGATCTTCTCTCGTCGGTCAGCCCCGAGGAATTGGAAAGGCTGAAATCCGTCGCGCAAAACCTGATCGGCAACGCCAATTCGGGCGGCGCATCCGCGCAAAAATCTTCGCCCGCACCTGAAAAATCCGATGCGGGCAGCAATCTTTCCTCCCTGTTCGGCGACGATTTGACAAAAGCGCTCGCCGCCGTTGCGGGACAGATGCGGCACGAGGACGACCGCACCAAATTCATACAGGCGCTTCGGCCGCTTTTGTCGGAGGATCGCCGTCAAAAAGCCGATGAGGCGCTGCGGTTTTTGCGCTTGATGGATGCGTTGCCGCTGCTGAAGGGGTTGTTCTGATATGCGTGAGTATTCTTATGACGAACTGCAGGAAATGCAGGAAAAGGCGCTCGAACGCGTGCGCAATATGCAAATGTACTCGCGGGAGGCGGTGAACAACACCAATCGCGAACAGGAAGCGCGTCCCGTTGCGTCGTCCCCGCCCGCGACATCTTCACAGCCGCAGAAGCGAAACGGCGGACGCATTAAAATGCCGCTCAATCTGCCTGAAGATCGGGACTTAACATACCCGACCTTTAAAACCTATTTTGAGCCGGAAACGCAAAAAGCAAAGCAGCAGACGGCGCAAAAAGACAAGGCCAATCTGCTCGACACGGTTTTGCAGGAACCCGACGAAGCCATGCTTTTTTCACTGCTGCTGCTTTTGAAAGCGGAGGGTGCGGATGAAGCGCTGCTGATGGCGCTTTTGTATATCATGTCTTAATACGGTTATTTCGTCCCCGTAGAGCCGAATCCGCCCGCACCGCGTTCGGTCTCGCCGAGCGAATCCGTTTCTTCCACGGGCAAAGCGCACACGGGCATGACCACAAGCTGCGCAATGCGTTCGCCGGGTTCTATGGTATAGCTCTCCCGGATCTGGTTGATGACGCCTACCTGGATTTCGCCGCGGTAGTCACTGTCGATCACGCCGACGGCGTTTAAAAGCCCGATGCCGTGCTTAATGGAAAGGCCGCTGCGGGCAAACACGAACGCGCCGTAATCTTTACTCGGCAATGCAATGGCAAGCCCCGTGGGAATGCGCGCGGTCTCTCCGCCCGCAAGCGTTAAAGGTGCATCTATGCAGGCGCACAGATCCAAGCCCGCGCTGCCGACTGTCGCGCGCTTGGGGATGATTGCATTTTCTCTGACTTTCCTGATTTTCAATACTTCCATTATTCAACACCTCTGTAAAATAATCCTCTTGTGTATGCGCCCGACGGGCTTTCCCCCGTATCGTAGGCGCGTAAAATGCGGGCGCATTCCGCCGCGCTCTCCGTCGTAAAGTCAAACAAATAAAAATCGACGTTTCGCACTTCCGAGAGCCTGTCCGCCAGATACACGGGGCGGGAATTGAAAAGCTCGGAAAAGCCGTTTTCACAGCGGACGGGAAAGCAAATGCCCTTGCGGTCGGTCAACACCTGATTTCGCCCGCACACCACACAGGACATCCCGTTTCGGATCGGGCAGTTGCGAAAGAGCATGAGCGGCGTTCTGCCGTACACGCAAACGCCGCGCGGCAAGTCGCCGCCGAGTAAGCCGATCTGCCGCAGGGTAAGCTCATGGGAAACGGTCGCTTCCGAAACGCCGATCTCCGCCGCTTCCTCGAGCGCGGGGGTATTCGTCAGATTCAAAAACGCGCCGCCGATGACTTCCACGCCCGCGCGTTTTGCAATCGCCACCGCGTCGAGCGTATCGCACAGCGCATAGGGCGCGCCGCTCTCGCGTATCTTCTCGAAGACAGCCTGCTGTGCGCCGAAAAGGCCGCGCGGCAGATACACCCCCGCGCCGAGCGCCTCCAGCGTCGCTTTGGGCGTATCGAGCGGCAAAAACATACGGTCATATCGGACGTTTTGCGGGATCATGCGCACATCCCGAAAACGCAGATACCGTTTCGGCCGCCCTGCCGTGTGGGGTTTGTATTGTAAGCGGATATCCGCAATGGGTATCGGCTTTTTTTGTTCGAGCGCCGACCGGAGCGCATCCAGGGCTTCGCGCCGCATTTGGTTGAGCGCGGACAGCGGGAGACTGCAATTTGCATCGATGGTACAAGCGATACTTTCCGCAAAAAACACCGTGCCGCCGCACTTTTGCAGTTGCGCGCAAACCGTATCACGGCTTAGCGGGCGCGTTTTCGCCGCCGCACAGGGAACAAGCCCTTTTGCTGTGACGGTATGCCCCGCGCAAACGGCCGTCAGGGTCGGTATTTCGCCGATCCTGGCGGTAAACCGAAACGCCACGGGTCGCACCGCGCGTTCCTTTTCGTACAGCTTTTGATAAGTTTTCAAAAGCGCATCCGTAGCCGAAACAACGTCCTCTTTTTGCCGCGTGCCGAACATCTCGCGGCCTCGGTGGTTTTGGTAATATCCGTCGGTAAAGCCCGAACGCGAAAACAAAGCCGCCAAATCCTGCTGTCGGCTTTCGCTGTAGACACTGTCCCGCGCTTCCCGACAGGCCGTTACCGCCGCCGCGACATATTCGGGGCGTTTCATCCTGCCCTCGATTTTGAGCGATGTCACGCCGCACGCCTGCAGTTTGGAAATATGGGGGAACAGGGATAGATCCTTTAAGCTCAGATCATGCCCCGTCCCGCCCGAAGCTGCGAACGCCAGACGGCAGGGCTGTGCGCAAAGCCCCCGATTGCCGCTTCGCGAGCCAAGCATGGCGCTCAGCAGGCACTGCCCCGAAACGCACATACAAAGCGCGCCGTGTACGAACAGCTCCGTTTCCAAGGGCGCGTCCTGTAAGACAGTTTCGATTTCCGCGCGGGAAAGCTCCCGCGGGAGTACCGCGCGGCGAAAGCCCCTTTCTTTTAAGAGTGCAAGCCCCAGGGGCGTGCCGACCGACATTTGCGTAGACGCGTGCAGCCGCATATCGGGACACAGCGTACGCATGAGGCGCAGTGCGCCCAGATCCTGCAAAATAAGCGCATCTGCCGACAGACGACAGGTACGCTTGAGTGTTTCGATAAAATTTTCGAGTTCTGCATCGGTCACGAGCGTGTTGAGCGTCACATAGCTTTTCACGCCGTGCAAGCGGCAAATCCCCACCGCTTCCTGCGCGTCCAAAACGCCCGCGTGCCTGCGCGCGTTAAAATCGCCCATGCCGAAATAGACGGCGTCCGCCCCGCAGCGCACGGCTGCCGTCAGGGCTTCCATACTGCCGCAGGGCGCCAAAATTTCAGGTTCAGCCATGGTTCTGCGGTGCAAACAAATTGATTTGATCGGCTTTCGATTTCGCCTCGGTGCGCACACGATCCAGCTCGCGCTTGTAAAAATCGCGCTCGGTCTGCGCTTCGGAAGCGTCCTTCAAATAGTCCTTGATTTGGGAACGATAGCCCTCGGCGAATTGCTCGGCTTTTTTGGCCTTATCGGCAAATTCGATCGCTACGAGCACCGCCGCCTGATTGGTGGACATAAACGGATTCGCACCTTGCAGCTCGCGCATTTTTTCGTCGATCTCGGTCGCGATCTCGTTGGTGTATTCCGCCGTTTCATCGGTGATGAGCGAATAACTGACGCCCGCGATGGTGACTCTGACTTTGTTCTTTTCCATATTCCAAACACCTCAAATCCAAGCATCCTGTATGTTCACGTTCCTATTATACTGGAAAATCCCAAAAACTGCAACCCATAATTGCGTAAAGACGTCTGCTTCCCTGTGTAAAGGAAATCGTTTTACAGCTTTTGGTATACGGTTACATAGAATTCCGTTTCGGTCGTGAGGGCGGTGCGTTCTTCCAAACGCTTCTGCTCCCGCGCGCCCGTTTTATAATAATACGGCGTCATCCAAAACAGGTTTCGGATGTCCTCGGGGGTTTCCAATGTGATCTCCCGCATCAAATGCCGTTGCTCGAGGAAGCGATAGCCCGACTTTTCAAACGGAGACACTTCATTTTCATAGGGCGTATCGTACACGGCGGCTTTCAGCCCGTACAAGTGCCGCCTGCCCGGGATGCATTCGAGCAAAGCCCCGCCGCGCCTTAAAACGCGGGCGAATTCCGATGCGCTGTCGGGGGAGAAAATTTGCAGCAGCAGATCGATGCTGCCGTCTTTGACGGGCATATGGAACGCGCTTGCCACGGCGAAATGTCCCTGTTTACAGCGTTTTGCCGCCAAACGCACGGCGGATTTGGAAATATCCAGACCCAAGACCTCCATGCGCGCTCCCAAGCGTTCCAAAACAGCGGCCGTATAATAGCCCTCGCCGCAGCCGCTGTCCAGCAACGTCCCGCCGTCGGTCGCGTATCTCTCCGCCAAGTCCCCTATGGCATCCCGCAAATGCGCATACGCACCCGTTTCCAAAAAGGCGCGGCGCGCCGCGACCATTTGCGGATTGTCGCCGTGGTTGCCGCGGCTCGACGTTTGCAGCAGCGACACATAGCCGCTTTTGGCGACGTCAAAGCTGTGCCGATTCGCGCAGACCAGTGTTTTGGGCGTTGAGGTCAGCGCCTCTCCGCACACGGGACAGCAAAATCCGCTCAACCAAAAACACCTCCGACAAATCCGAATGGACAATACGATTATTCCATATCGCAAAGCGCTTCCAAAAGCCACGCGCGCAGTTGCCGGTTTGTCACGCGTTTGGCCGCCGCGATCGCTTCTTCGCGGCTCTTTTTGTGTGCGAGCCCCATATAGGTCACACTCTTGCGTATATTGCCGGCGTTGTATTGCGTCAAAATGCGGCGGATGCGCTCGGAATACGGCGGGTTTTGCCGCGCGGTGATCCCGACAAGGCGTATTTCAAGCGCCGTCTCTATGGGGAGGGGCGCGAGCGTAACGGTCACGCCCGCTTCGGGACTGCTCGTTGTATCCGCCTTTACAGGCGCGCCGTTTGCCGTCGCCTGCACCTCCCGCACCGAAACGACGTCGGCAAAATGCAGCGTAAATGCACGGCTTTCAGGGCTATAGGGCTTTGCCGTCGCGCCGTTCAGCGTAAAGGTCAGCGTATCGTCCTGTTCTTGAAGGCGAATCGAGGTTTTGCTGCAGTCCCCCGTCTCGAACGCTTTGGTCTCGCCGTCGTCCTCATACAGGGTAAAATCGCCGTTCCCGCGATACAGGCGCAGCAGCATCTGTTCGGGATTCGCCGTGCGGTTGCCCGCGTCCAGCGACATGGGGATCACCGCGCCGCTTTTGGCAAACACGGGGATGGAATCCATATCGCTGTGTACCGTAACGGTTCTGCCACCTATGTAAATTTCTCCCGTAAAGAAGTTCGTCCAGCGGCCTTTCGGCAGGTACACCTTGGTTTTTGCGTGGCGCGTGCGCTTGTCGCAGCGGGAGGTCACGGGGCATACGAGCAGCTCCGAGCCGAACATATAGCCGTTTTTGCAGCGATACGCATCCTGCGCCTGCGGGTCGGTATAATAAAGCGGCTCGCAGAGCGCGCGACCCTCGGCGTAATTGCGGTAATTCATGGAATAGATATACGGGATCAGGCTGTGGCGCAGACGAAGCGCGTCGGTGACCAAACGCTCCGTCGGCCGTGTGTAATTCCAGGGTTCTTTGCCGAACAGGGCGTTTGCCGTGGAATGCAGGCGCAAAATCGGGGAAAACACGCCGAACTGCACCCAGCGGGTATACAGCTCGTCGTCATGGACGCCGGAATGATGCCCGCCGATGTCATGACTCCACCATGTATAGCCGCAGTTGGCCGCCGTGGCGGTAAAATAGGGCTGGAAGCGCAGCACGCGCCAGGTCATAGCCGTATCGCCCGAAAAGCCCAGCGGATAACGGTGCGAGCCTATTCCTGCGTAGCGCGACAAGATCAGCGGGCGTTTCTCACTGCGGCCGCTGTCGAGATAATGATAATGGTTGAGCGACCAAAGTGGGTCTAAGCCCGCAAGCGCGCTTTTTGTTCCCTGCTGCCAGTCGATCCACCAGAAATCCACGCCGTTTTGCTCGTGCGTATGGTGACCGATATCAAGATAATTGTTGATAA
Organism: uncultured Clostridia bacterium; assembly: GCA_947628665.1. Classification (GTDB taxonomy): domain Bacteria; phylum Bacillota; class Clostridia; order Oscillospirales; family Acutalibacteraceae; genus Fimenecus. Next base: position 9,954 of record CANRAU010000005.1, on the reverse strand, counting down.
ACCGCGTGTCGGCAATATCGAATTCGACCGTTTTCTTTTCGGCGGGGTCTATCCCCATTGCCTTTGCCATGTCGGCATAGCAATCCTCAAAGCACCGAAAGCCCAACGCGGGATGCAGATTAACGGTCGTTTTCAAGCCCTGCTCATGCAGAAACGCCAAAAAGCCCTTCGGGTCGGGGAACAGCTCGGTGTTCCAGCTATACCCCGTCCAGCCCGGCTGATGGCTTCCGATCAAAGTGAGGCCGTGTGTTTTTTTGTCAAACGCGTCGGGAAAATGCTTTGTCACGTCCACCCAATGCCAATCCATATCGATCGTGGCGACCGTCAGGGGAATATTTTTGCGCGCAAAGGTCAGCATCAGCTCCTGATACTCCTCCTGCGTGTACGCGTGATAGCGGCTCCACCAGTTGCCCAGCGCAAAACGCGGTACGAGCGGCGCGTTTCCCGAAAGTGCATACAGCGCCTGCACGGCGGCGATATAATCCGTGCCGAAGGCGAAAACATAGAGATCTGTTCCCGTCGCTTTGCGTTCGGCGGTCATACCGTTTTCCAAAATCAGGGAACGGCTGTCATCGAGCAGCGCCACGCCGTCCCTTGAAAGCACGCCGTCTTTCAACGGAATTGCTCCAAAGGTCATATCAAGCGTGCGCGCCGTACCTTTCAAATTGTTCCGCGCGTTCGGATGGATGACCTTTCCGTCGATTTCCACATACAGAAGCTTCCCGCGCGCCGTATCGACTGTAAAAGCCGCCTTTTGGGTTTGGATCGTCAGATGCGCGCCGCTTTGGGCATGGGTGAAATCCACCTTTCCCTGATCCCGATACCATATGCTTTGGGTGGGTTCGTCTGTAAAGGTCATAGACTTGTCGTGCTCGATGCGCAACACCTGCGGCATCAGCACGCTGACGCGCGTTGCGCCCACGGTGATGCAGTTCTCCTTTGGGGAGCCGGCTTTCGTGTCGTCCATCAGCAAATGTGCATGTAAGGCTTGCATGGTGATTCCTCCCAAAACACGCGTTTTTGGTCTGTCCGTGCTTACAATTCGTCAAAGGCCAACGCCTTATCGTAATAGGCGCAGGCAAGTACGGCGGAGTGGGTCTGTAAGGTTTCGGCGTCTAAGCGCTTGCACACGCGGTTCGGGTCATACGCAGAGCCTGCCAAAGTCCCGTCCACATAAATTTTTAAAAGCCCGCTTCGTTCACGCACCACATCTACGCGTACCTTACCCTTTTCACGCACGGGAATTTCGGCACGCGCTTTCAGCCCTTTGCAATCCGCGATCAGCCTGCCGCCCGACACGGAAACTACAAAATCCGTTCCCTGCGTAAGCAATACGCCGTCCTTCGGCGCGTGATCAAGCCGTAAGCGCAGCGTAAAATCGCTGTCGCCCGTGTAAACGCCCGGCAATCTGCCGTCAGGATAATAGGTCAGCGCGACGGCGCTTTGCAGCGCATTGCCGTACAGGTCGCAAATGTCCACCGTTATTTCGGTCTGCGCGCCGTCCGCAAGCGGATTCGGCAGGGTAACGCGCACTTCGCTGTAGTTTTCCAAAAGTTCGGCGGGAAGGGGCATACCATTTTCCGTAAAGCTTTCTTCCTTTACGGAAATATGCTTGTCAAAGGTCAGCAACGCGGTGCGCGCATCCGTCATTTTGGCGCGCACAAGACGCGGCGCTTTCACCTCGGGCGCGCCGAATTTGAAAATCCGTACCTCATGCGGCTGCAGATCCAGCGAAATCGTATCGCCGAAGGAATAGGGTTTCGGATCAGACGCAGCCGTATACGGCAAAAGCACTGCACAGCAGAAAGGTTCTTCCCCGGCGCTTACGCCTATACGGCGGTCGAGCGTGAAAGAAAAGGATTGCGGTCGGTTCAGCGGATTGCGTACCGAAATTATCCCCTCGTGTCCCTCCCAGGCGGCGTACCCGTATACCGCGCCCGCTTCGGGAGAGCCGCCGATGAGCCGCGCATTGCGCAAAATGTGGAAATTCTCCGCTATAAAACGCAGCACATCCGCACAGATACGCCATTTCGCATCGTCGAACAGCGCAAAGCTGTAATACAGCTCCCAAAACGCCGTACCGCGCGTCGCAAGCATATACATATACTTGCGAAACGCGTCGTCGGTCATTTGCACCTTGGCGGAATTGCCATAAATCGGCTCGTGGTTGTAAAGCCCCGACAGCGGAAACTGGTATTGATACTTGCGGCAGAAATCGAAGTACCGCGCGTCGCGATAGGTCAGCATGCGGTCTGCGTCGTCGCCGTGCATGTTTTCGCCGTCAGACGTCTCATCGATAAAGCCGACGTCGTCGCTGTTTTGGATCCACATGCTTTCGCAGAACTGTAAAAACCACGGGCTTAAATTGCAGTAGCACGTCAGATTTAGCCAAAGCGCTTTGCCTGCCTCGGCGCGATGGGCGCGCATACCGCGAAGTATTTTGATCCAGTTTTCCCAATGGTCGGTAAAGCAGTACATATCCGCATGGCCGCCCGTGGGATGCCCGTGCCTTTTCGACGGACAGGACTTGACCATAAAGCCGTCTAATTTCCAATAATCGATGTCAAAACGATCCATATAGTCCGCAAACAGCGCCGCCAAATTCTTTTGATAGCGGTGGTCGGCAGTACACACGTCGAAGCCGCGACGGTTATAGCCGCCCTTGTTTGCCCGCTCCATACGCTTGGCAAACGGGCGCGTTTTCGCGTTGTAGCCGCCGCGCGGGCCGAGCCACATCCCGAAATTCGACGAAAGCCGCCGCGTAAGCACGGTGCTTTCGGAAAATCCGTTCGGGAATTTGTCGTTAAAGCCCCAAAAATCCCTGTCGTAGTTATTCCAGCCGTCGTCCACCACATACGCGTGCAGGGGCGGCACGCCGTTTTGCGTTAAGCCCTTTTCGATTTTTAAAAACGAATCGTTAATATTTTTTTCGTCGATGTCGAGCATATGGTCGAACCACGAATTATACTGCGTGCGCAAATACAGCGGCTGCGAAATGGAGCGGATATACGAAAGGAAGTCCGCGCGAACGTCCTCCATATCCGTGCTTCTCGCCGCGCCGAACACGGTTTTCCACGTCGTATACGTTCCCTTGCCGCCGGAAAGCTCCGAAAGCGTTTTGCCCGCATAATAACGCACATGGGCGATGCCGTCCTCGATGTTGTTGTCGTTGGCGGGGAATTCGCTGCCCGTGTACATCCCGTTTAAATAAACAGGCTGCCCGAGCATCGTTTGAAACGCGGTAAGATGCGCCCCTTTTTCTAAGGGTCTGCTCCATTTTTGCCGCAGATTGCGCGGCAGAGAAATATACTCGGTGTCGATCGAATCGATCACAATATCGGGGTCGGAAGCCGAAATCTGTAAGGTTTTATAGAGGAAGGGCGTGTCGTCGCGTACTTCGATATACTCGGAAATCAGGTAGGCAACGTCCAGCGCACGGAAGGGCGCAAAATGAATGCACAGAGTTTTTCGGCCGTCCTTGCTTTCTGTGAGAATATCCGCCACCTTGAGCATGGAGGACTTCAAAACGGCCGTTTTTTTGCGCTTGACCAAAACGCGCAGCACAAATTCCTCGGAACACAGCTGAAAAAACAGATCCAGGGGTTCTGCTGTGCGGCGGTTGCAAATACGCCGCGTGCGGAATTCCATATCCTGCGACAGCGAAAATTCGCGCAAAATATAGGCGTTTCCGATGGTGATGCGCCCATCGTCCACTTCAATAAAGGCATGATTCGGGTAGCACATGGTCATCCTCCTGTTCGGTAAACAAGACTTGTTCGGCGGCTCTTGCGGCGTCCTCCACGATCTGCACGCAGGGGCGTTTTTGGTAATACGCCTCGGTGCGCGGCTGCGGAACGGAGGTTTGCGGCGTCGCTTTGGACAGTCCCAAAAGCTCGCGGCAGACGATCGACGGATTGGTTTTTCGGAACTGCTCTGCGATCTCCTGCACCTTTTGATAGGCAAGCGCCTTGGCCGCGCGATCCTTCGGGTCATTCGCGCCGCAGACCATGCCCGCAAGCATTGCCGCCCCGCAGATCGCGCCGCAGACCTCGCGCATACGCCCGACGCCGCCGCCTAAGCCCAAGGCCACGCGCAGCGCCGTCTCTTCCGACAGACCTACCCGATCATGAAAGGCTGCGAAAACCGCCTGTGCGCAGTTATACCCTTCCCGAAACAAAGCGACCGCGCGGTCGGTATAAACAGACATTCGTTATCCACTCTCTTTCCTTTCTGCAGCCGCACATGGCGGCTTCGATCAATATTCCAACCCTTCTATGGCCGGCACGCCGTTTTGGTACGGGTGGCGCACGCAGCGAATTTCGGAAACGCAGTCCGCCGCGTCCAAAAGCGTTTTTGGAAAATACCGACCCGTCAGCACAACGTGTACCGTATCGGGCAAAGTCTCCAAAAGCGAGAGCAGGCGTTTTTCGGCAAGCATTTCATTTTCAAGCGCGCCGCCCATTTCGTCGGCAACCAGTAGAAAATCCCCCGCCTGTACGGTGAAAAACGCGGCGGCCGCCCGCTCGGTCTCCGCTCGCCGCCGTGCTTTCTCGCTTTCTTGGAGCGTATGGAAAAACGGTATATCGGGATTCGCGAGCGTCACGGAGACCTGCCCCGCGTCGCAAAGCCACGCGAATTCGGGCGAGATTTGGGGTTTGAGCAGTTGCAAAACGCGCACGTGCCTGCCGTGCGCCGCCGCGCGCAGGGCAAGCCCCGCCGCTGCGGTGGTTTTGCCGACGCCTTCGCCCATGTAGATACGAAGCACCGCTTTACCCTCCCCTTTTTTCTTTTTATTTAAATCGGAGCAACGCTCTGCCTTGCTTGCAAGGGGCAGGGCTTGCGACAGATTGCAAGCAGGTGCGTGGAGCGTAAGCTCCTCGAGGTTTCAGTAGGGGATTATTTCCCCTACTGAAATCGCGATTGAACCCCGCCGCCTTAGCGGCGGGGGACATCTGCACATAGATTATACAGGAAACGGCGCAAAAAAGCAACCGATATGCGCGCACACAAAAAACAGGATCGCGGCAGTCGGTGCTTACCACGATCCTGTTCTCTTTTACCGTTTGATTTGGAGCTTTGCGATGTCTGTCAAAGACATTTGATCGCTCGGCACGATAAAGGCGCTTTGCATCAGCGCTTTTGCCGCATCCAGCGAAGTCAGGCACGAAGTGCCGCTTTCCACGGCGATGCGCCGCAGCTTAAAGCCGTCGCGGTTAGGCAGTCTGCCGTGCGTGGGCGTGTTGATGATCAGGGAAACGTCGCCCGTGCCCAGCATATCCATAATATTCGGGCTTTCTCCCGAGAGTTTGTTGACGGGCTTTGCGTCGACGCCCGCCTCCAAAAGCGCTTTGCGCGTACCGGGCGTTGCGTAGAAACGGAAATCTGAATCCTTGAATTCCCGAAGCATTTCGCAAATTTCCGCCTTATCCTGATCGCGCACGGTCACAATGATCTTGCCGTCCTTGGGCAAATGCACGCCACCGCCGTCGAACGCTTTGAGCAGCGCTTCGTTGTAATCTTTGGAAATGCCCAGCACTTCGCCCGTGGATTTCATTTCCGGACCTAAGGACGTGTCCGCGCCAATAATTTTTTCAAACGAGAACACGGGCAGCTTAATGGCGTAGTAACCGCTGCTTTTGTAAAGCCCCGTGCCATAGCCCATATCCGCGAGCTTTTCGCCGAGCATGGTGCGCGTCGCCAGCGCGATGGCGGGTACGCCCGTGACCTTGCTGATATACGGCACGGTGCGCGAGGAACGGGGGTTGACCTCGATGATATAGACTTCCTCGTGCAGCACGATAAACTGAATGTTCATCATACCGATGACGTGCAGCGCGGAAGCAAGGCGTTTCGTGTAATCGACGATGGTTTTCTGCACGCGTTCGGACAGCGTCACCGCAGGGTACACCGAAATGGAGTCGCCCGAGTGGATGCCCGCGCGGTCTACGTGTTCCATGATGCCGGGGATCAGAATATCCCTGCCGTCACAGATCGCATCGACCTCGACCTCCTGCCCCATGAGGTATTTATCGACCAAAACGGGGTGTTCGGACAAATCGGGAATGGTGCGCGTGATGATGTCCATAAATTCGTTGATGTCCGCGTCGTTGGCAGCAATCTGCATACCCTGCCCGCCCAAAACATAGCTCGGGCGCACCAGCACCGGATACCCAAGCGTATGCGCGGCGGCAAGCGCTTCCTTGGTCGTAAAGACCGTCTGCCCTTTGGGACGCGCAATGTCGCAGTATTCGAGGATCTCGTCAAACCGCTCTCTGTCCTCCGCCGCATCCACATGGTCGGCGTCCGTCCCGAGAATGGTCACGCCCAGATCGTTGAGCGTTTTGGTCAGCTTGATCGCCGTCTGCCCGCCGAACTGCACGATCGCGCCGTCGGGCTGCTCCATTTCCACGATGTTGGTGACATATTCGGGGGTGAGCGGTTCAAAATACAGCTTGTCCGAAATATCGAAGTCCGTGGAAACGGTTTCGGGGTTGTTGTTGACGATGATGGCTTCGCAGCCCGCCTGCTTGAGCGCCCATACCGAATGCACCGAGCAATAGTCGAATTCGATGCCCTGCCCGATGCGGATAGGGCCTGAGCCTAAGACCATGATCTTCTTTTTCGTTTTCTCGGTATTGACCTCGTTGGCTACGCAGTAATCGGAATAGTAGTACGGCGTTTGCGCGGCAAATTCCGCCGCACAGGTATCGACGATGGAAAAGCTCGGCTGAATTTTCCAAAGGCGGCGCAGATTCTTGATCGCGGCTTCCGTCACACCGACGTCCTGCGCGATCACGTCGTCGGTAAAGCCGAGCCGCTTGGCTTCGAGGAGCGTATCGCGGTCACAGTTGCCGTTTTGCAAATGCTTTTCCATATCCACAATGCCTTTGATTTTCTGTAAGAACCAAAGGTCGATTTTGGTGATGTCGTGGATGCGTTCGAGCGGCATATTGTTGTAAATCGCGGCCGCGATCACATAAATGCGGGTGTTGTCTATATTTTTAAGCAGTTCTTCCAATTCCGCATCGGATTTTTCGATCAAATCTTTATACAGCAGGCTTTTGCGGTTTTCCTCTAAGGAGTGCATGGCCTTTTGCAGCGCCGCTTCAAACGAGCGCGCCACCGCCATGACCTCGCCCGTGGCTTTCATTTGCGTGCCGAGCGTGCGCTTGGCGGTCACAAATTTGTCAAACGGCCATTTTGGGAATTTTACAACGCAGTAGTCGAGCGCCGGTTCAAACGAAGCAAAGGTTTTGCCCGTAACGGCGTTCGGGATCTCGTCAAGTCCCAGCCCCAGCGCGATCTTCGCCGCCACGCGCGCGATCGGATAGCCCGTCGCTTTGGATGCCAGCGCCGAGGAACGCGAAACGCGGGGGTTCACCTCTATGACCGCGTAGCGGAACGAATCGGGATGCAGCGCAAACTGCACGTTGCAGCCGCCCTCGATGCCCAATTCCGTAATGATGTTGAGCGCCGAGGAACGCAGCATTTGATATTCCTTATCCATGAGCGTCTGGCTGGGCGCAACGACGATAGAGTCGCCCGTATGTACGCCGACGGGGTCGAGGTTTTCCATGTTGCAGACCGTGATGCAGTTGCCCTTGGAATCGCGCATGACTTCATACTCGATTTCTTTCCAGCCCGCAATGCACTTTTCGATCAGCACCTCGGTCACACGCGAAAGACGCAGGCCGTTGGCGCAGATTTCGCGAAGCGACGCTTCGTCGTCGGCGATACCGCCGCCCGTACCGCCCAACGTATAGGCGGGGCGAACGATCACGGGGTAGCCGATCTTCTCGGAGAAAGCCACGGCGGATTCCACATCGTGCACGACGAGCGATTCGATACAGGGCTCGCCGATCTTTTCCATGGTGTCCTTGAATTCCTGCCGATCCTCCGCTTTTTTGATGGCGCTTGCGTTGATGCCGATCAAGCGCACGCCGTTTTCGCGCAGGACGCCCTTTTCCTCCAGCTCCATGGCAAGGTTCAGACCCGTCTGGCCGCCCAAAGTGGGCAGTACCGAGTCGGGCTTTTCTTTTTCAATGATTTTGGTAAGCGTCGGGATCGTCAGGGGTTCGATATAGACCTTGTCGGCAATGTCGCCGTCGGTCATAATGGTCGCGGGGTTTGAGTTGACCAGCACGACCTCAATGCCCTCTTCCTTTAAGGAACGGCACGCCTGCGTACCCGCATAGTCGAATTCGGCGGCCTGCCCGATGATGATCGGGCCTGAGCCGATCACCATAACCTTTCGGATGCTTTTATCAATCATCGTATCTGCCCTCCGCCGCCATTTTCAAGAATCTGTCAAACAAAAACGCCGTATCCCGCGGTCCTGCGTTGGCTTCCGGATGGAACTGCACGGTAAAAACGGGCTTGCCGTGATACACGATGCCCTCCACAGTGCCGTCGTTGACATTGACGCAGTTGACCTCGGCACAGCTCGGCAAATCCTTGCCGCTGACCATGTAGCCGTGGTTCTGCGAGGAGAGGTACGTCCTGCCCTCCCGCAGGAATTTCACGGGGTGGTTTGCGCCGCGATGGCCGTATTTCATGCGTTCGGTTCGCCCGCCGCACGCCAGCGCCATAAGCTGATGGCCAAGGCAGATGGCGAAGGTCGGCAAGCCGTAATCATACAGCTTTTTGATCTCACGGATGATACCGATGCAGGCGGACGGGTCACCCGGGCCGTTGGAAAGCATAATGCCGTCGGGCTTTGAGCGGATGATCTCCTCCGCCGTCGTCCACGCGGGGTACTGCGTGACCTCACAGCCGCGCGCCGCCAAGCTGTTTGCAATGTTGCGCTTCGTGCCGAAATCCATCAGCGCGATCTTTGCGCCGCTGTTTCCCGCGCCGATCACACGCTTTTCCGGAACGCTCACGCTCTCTACGAGCTTGTCCTGCCGAAAATCGCGGATCACCTGCATGAGTCTGTCTCTGTCGGAAATATCCGCCGTAATGACGCCGCGCATCGTGCCGCTCTCGCGAAGCTTTTTGACGACCGCGCGCGTATCGATCCCCGTCACGCAGGGGATATGCTCTCTCGAAAGCAGGCTGTCTATCGTCTCGGTATTGCGGAAGTTCGAGGGCGTGTCGCACAGCTCATGCACCAAAAAGGCGCAGGGCTGGAGCTTATCACTCTCGAAGTCCTCCGTGCTGACGCCGTAATTGCCGATCATCGGATAGGTCATGACAACGCCCTGTCCCGCATAAGAAGGATCGGTCAAAATCTCCACATAGCCCGTCATGGAGGTATTGAACACCACCTCACAGGGCGTTTCTCGAAATTCCCCGCGCGCAGTTCCCGCATAACAAGAACCGTCCTCCAGCATCAAATAGGCTTTCAACGCACTACACCGACCTTTCCGTGATTCTGTTCACTCTAACGAAATATTGTAGCATATTATCCTTTGCATTTCAACCGAAACCCCCGTGAAAATCACCGAGATTGAAAAGAAAAGCGGCGGCAAATACCGTCGCTTTCGGAATTTATAAAAACAAATGAAAATGCTTTGCAAAATTTGGCGAAAAAAGCAATACGGGGAGCGCAGGAAACGGATATATCGATTTTACGCGTTACACCGACCATGACAGTCTCTCCTTTCCGTACCGCTTTTGGCATATGCCTGTGCAAATTTTTTAGATTCTACCATATTCGCGTACCGAAGTCAAGACAGAGAATGCAGAAAAAACGAAACTGTTTGTGTAGGTTTATATATGTATGGATTGATATGTTCCGGTAATTGAAAAAAGAAGTGACGAATCGAAGAACCTATTATACAATATAAATTGCACGATCCAACCTATAAAAGGTTCAGCGATTCGTCACGGACAAGATAACACAGGATATGCAGTTTCGTCATTCCTTTTGAAAACCGGGTTGATTGTAAAATGAAATAGGACATATAGAAAAAGTCATAGCAGACGTGGTATAATTGAAGTTACCACACAAAC